>CANRGX010000005.1 GCA_947630215.1 uncultured Eisenbergiella sp.
AAGTAAAACTGTGCGATTGGGAAGAGGTTTCGGCCTCTTCTCTTTATTTTTGCCAACTATAATTTTACACTAACTTCAAAAAATTTGTATCCGTCCCTGCCGCCCTTATCAGACCCTCATCGGACCCTCATCAGGCCCTTATCAGGCCGCCACCGCCGCCTGCTGCGCCAGCCCGGCCAGCCATGCCTGGAACTCGGAAAGAATATCCCCATAGGGAACCGCCCAGCAGACGCCGTAGGTATCCCCGCCGGAAACGATCCCTACCCATACACCCTCCTGACTGTAGACGCCGCCCCCGCTGGAACCATAGGAAACGGTGGAAAGAAACTGCAGTACCCGCTGGGTCGGATTGTTGGGATAGACCACGCTGAAGCTGTCAAGCACCCCGCCTACGGCCTGGCCGTTGGGCGACTGGACCGAGTTGACAATACACAGCGGATCGCCCTGCTTTTTCCCAATCTGTGCCGCATCCGCTCCGGCCGCGGGCAGAAGGGCTGTCCGCGTTTCCGGCGACAGCTGCGCGCAGGGCACCAGCAAAAACCCCACGTCTTTTTCCGGATTGAGATAGGCCAGAAACGCTTCGTACTCTGCCCCGTCCGCAAACTGCACTACCGTATGGGCACGCCGCAGACAGTGGGCCGCCGACACGATATACGCCATATTCCCGTCTACCGCCATGACGACGCCGCTGCCTTCGCTGACGTAAATCAGGCCCATGCTGTCGGCGTCGCTGTAGTTGCGCACTCTCACATTGTGCCCGGCTATGCGCGCCGCCGTTTCGTCCGTCAGCGGCTGCAGCGCCTGTACCGTCTGCCGGATTTGCTCCAGCTGCGTCTCCTTTTCCGTTTGCTCCCTTTCCCCCGATCCGTAGGACGGCGGAGCCGCCTGCGCTGTGGCGGGCGCAAGGAAAAACAGAACCGCCGCAAGGGCGAACAGGAATTTCTTCATAAAGAACCTCCCCGGCGCCCGGAGAGCGCGCCGTCCGTTTTGTCCCAGTATACTCCCCTTTTTCTCCGGGCGCAAGACAAAAAGACAGCTCTCTTTTATTCACTTTTTGGATACCTTTTGTCCTGTCCGGCAGAAATATAGTTGGAAAAAACCGGATCTCGTTGTATACTATATTTACTTCTAAAAAAAGGAAACGAATTTATGAAAAGAAAACAGCGCAGGCTGATTCCTGTCATCTGCATTCTTATCTTCTTCCTATGTTCCCTGCCCTGGGTCTTTTGGGGGCAAATCCGCCAGGATCTGACCGTGGAAATGTACTACCGGCAGGCGGACGACGGCATAGCGGCCCAGCTTTTCTGGGGAGAAAACGGCGAACTTTCCGCCAACCGCTGCTCGGACGGAAGTCGGGAGGGCAATATCGTTCTGTTTGCGCTTCCCCAGGATCCCGATCAGGTGAAGATGCTGCGCATCGATCCTTCCAACACGGACGCCGTCTACAGCATTACCCATTTCGGCTTTCTGCTCAACGGCCAGCTTTATTTGGAAATGAATGCGGCACAGATTCTGGATACCTTTGTCCCGGTCAACGCCTCCCTCTCTCTTTCCGGGGAGGAACTGTTCGTCACTCCTGTCAATGCCGACAGCGGACTTCTGATTGATAGCGAGACTCTCGCCCAGAGTACGCGGGAAGCCGCTGCGCAGCTTCGCCGGGAAAAGGTGCGGGAACGCTTTTTCCTTTCCGCTTTGCTGACAGCGCTTCTTCTGGCGGCAGTCCGGTTTTCTGCGCCGCTGTCCGCCTTCTTTCTCTCCTTTTTCCGAAAAGGGAAAGACGGCCGCTTTGACTGGTTTTCCCTGACGGCCTGCGCCGTGCTTTTTTGCGCCCTGCTGGCCACGGCCGCCATCGGCCTGTTCTCCGATCTGGGAATGCACCCGGACGAATGGGACGTGAAAGCCTGCCTGGACTACGGCATGACTCATTTTTTCCCGCCCGATATGCGCGATCCGGAGGTGGCCCGCACCTACAGCGGGTACGGTTATACCAAACTGGAAAACTACACCTGGTATTTCTTCCTGGCCGGTAAGATTGCCCGGCTGAGCCGTTTTCTGTTCTGCTCCGTTCCCTACTACCGCGTGCCCAATCTGTTGCTTTTCCTTCTGATGGCCGTCCTGTTTCTTCGCCACATCCGGCAAAAGAAATGGATCATGGCCGCCTTTGGCATCTGTGCCCAAGCCTGGTATCTCTTTTCTTATACCACGGCGGATGCGCTGGATTTCGTCTGGTCGTTTCTGGCGGTGTTCCTGCTGGCAGATCGGGACAGCCTGCTCTATCGCACCATATTTGCATCCGGCCGCACCCGCCGGCGCGCGGCCGGGATTGTGCTGCTGGGTCTGCTCTACGGCATGATCGCACTGGGAAAACCGAACTACCTTTCCATTCTGGCCCTCACCTTTTTTGTCCTGCTGTTTTTGCTTCTGCAGCAGCCAAAGGGGGAAAAGCGCCGTCTTCTCTGGTGCAATTATCTCTGCATTCTGGGCGTCTGCGCGGCGGTCTGGCTCACCCGCGCCGGTTTTGATCTGGCCTATTACGGGCCCGACAAGGCGGAGGTCAAAACCGAGATGGCGCTGCGGTATGCGGATTATGACAAAAACCCGGCCACGCCCATAGAGGAGCAGAACTCCTCCTGGCACATGTACGCAAGGGGCGCTTCGCTGTCCGACCTGTTCCGGGAGAATCCGGAGTGGTTTTCCATGAGCTATAAGAGCTTTTGCGGGCTGATACAGGACAGAGAGACGGGATTGTGGTATTATCTTCTCATGGGACTGCTCTATACCGGCCTGCTTTTGTCCGCGGGTATTTCTGCCTTTCGCGGTCCAGCCAAATGGGATCGGCTGGAATTTGCCGCAGGGGCGCTTCTCATGCTGGGCGGAGTGCTGGCTTCCATCGCTAACTCCTATCTCATCGATTCCCAGGCCCAGGGACGTTATCTGCTGCCCCTTCCCCTGATCGCCGCCTATCTGTTTTCCCAAAGGCCCCGGCTTTTAAACGGCGTCTGGTTTAGGGCCGCCCTGCTGTCGGCCGGTATTCTCTCCGCCGGATACTTCTGTCTGGCGGGCGTGCCGCTGTTTCTTTAAAGCCTGTGCCGTCTGCATATTTGTTTGGAAGGGAAAAGTTATGATTGAAAAGAAAGATCTGCACTTAAATTTTATCAAAAAAGAAGCCCAGACCGGCAGCTTTCGCGGAATGCGTTACCTGCTCCAAAGAAAAAAAGAAGAAGGGGAGGACCGTCTGGAAACCGTTCTCTGGCCCGAACCCCTCTGTTTTGTCAAAACGCCGGAATCCGAAAAACAGCGACAGTGCTTCCCCCTGACCGACGAGGGACTGGAGGAAGCTGTCGCATGGCTTAACCGGGAATATGAAACCCAGCGGGATCGCTGGACGGCGGCGGCCGGTGCGTTTTACACGCCTGACCGGCAGTAGGTTTTTTACATCCGATCCGGCGCGGAAAAGCCCAGCACGCCGATACAGGCTTCCAGCACCTTAAGCGTCAGCAGAATCAGGGAGATCCAGCCGTCCCGGCGCTCCTTATCCGGCTCGGTGACAATTTTCGTCTCATGGTAAAACCGATTGAAGGCATTGGCCAGATCGTATAGATAGGCGCACACCCGGTTCGGGGCCAGTTCTTCGCAGGCGTCCTCCATCATGGCGCTAAAGGATGCCAGCTGCATCATCAGATCTTTATCCAGCGCATTCTGCGCTTCCCGGACAGCCGGTTTCTCCGGCAGATATTCCAGCTGACGGCAGCGGCCCAGGATGGACTTGATGCGGACGATGGTATAAAGGATGTACGGGCCCGTATCCCCCTCAAAAGAAGTAAAGCGGTCGATATCGAAAATATAGTCTTTGCCCGCCTGATTGGACAGATCGCCGTACTTGAGGGCAGAAAGTCCCACCACCTGCGCGGTCTGCCGGGCTTCCTCCTCACCTATTTCATGGCGGCTCTCCACGATCTTTCGATACATTTCCTCATTGATTTCCCGAATGAGTTCCTCCAGGTGCATGACGCCGCCCTCACGGGTCTTAAAGGGCTTTCCGTCCTTTCCGTTCATGGTGCCAAAGGGGATATGCACCAGCCTGGTCTCCGGCTTGACCAGCCCGGCCCTGCGCGCCGTGCGGAACACCTGCAGAAAGTGCATTTCCTGACGCTTGTCCGCCAGATAAATGATGTCGTCCGCATGGAGATTTGCCATCCGATCCTTGATCGTAGCCAGATCCGTGGTGGCGTACAGCGACGCCCCGTCAGATTTTAAGATGATGCAGGGCGGGATCTCCTTGGTATCCGTCTCCTCCTTCACATCCACCACCAGCGCGCCCTCGCTCTCATGGGCCAGGCCGGAGGCCTTCATGTCCGCCACCATTTGGGGAATGAAGGGTTTGGCGTCGGACTCGCCTTTCCACAGGTCAAAGGAAACGTCCAGCGCAGCGTAGTTCTTTTTCAGATCGGGCAGAGACACGTCCATGATATGCCGCCAGAGCGCCAGATACCCGGGAACGCCCTGCTGGATTTTCACCGTGGCCTCCAGCGCCGCCTGCTTAAAGGCCGGATCCTCCTTGGCCCTTTTGCTGGCCGCCGGGTAAATCTCCCCCAGATCCGAAACGGTAAAGGGGGACTCCTTCGGATACTCTCCGGTATAGCTTTCGTCAAAATAGACCAAGTCCGGACAGCGTTTTTTCAATTCCATGCAGATCAGCCCCATCTGGGTACCCCAGTCCCCCAGGTGTACATCCCCGGTGACCGTGTGGCCGCAGTAGCGGCAGATGCGTTTGATGCTCTCGCCGATGATGGCCGGGCGCAGATGTCCCACGTGCAGAGGCTTGGCCACATTGGCCCCGCCGTAATCCACCACAATATTCCGGGGCTTTTCCGGCATTTCCAGACCGAACTTCTCCTCCGCAAGCATCCCGTTCACATAGTCTTTTACAAAGCCCGTTTTCAGCTTCAGATTGAGAAAGCCGGGCGCTGCGGCGGTCACTTCGGAAAATACAGCGCTGTCTGCAAGGCAGGCCGCCACCTCTCCCGCGATGACCAGGGGCGCCTTATGATAACGTTTGGCTCCCGCCATGGCGCCGTTGCACTGATATTCGCACAGATCCGGACGGTTGGAGGGCGTGACCCGGCCCAGCACTTCCTCATAGCCCGCCAGCGCAAACCCCTTCTGCATTTCCTCCGATATGAGATCCAAAAATTTTTTCATCACACAACTCCTGTTCCTGCGGTTTTCTTTCAGTATAGTCAATCTGGCGCCCGATATCAAGACAGGGAAACTCTTTTTTTCAAAAAGCACCGGGCGTCACTTTTTGTGACGCCCGGCCGATGATGGTATGAAACTTTAATTTATTATTTGTCCGATAAAAACTGTAATGCTCAGCGCGCCGGTGACACTGCGGAGCTTATAGGCTATACCATAACCGGCTCCGCCAGCTTTTTGACTTCATCAATTGGCAAACCGGAATATAATGCAATTTTATCTATGGATAGTTCTCCGTCTTCGACCATGCAGCGTGCATTGTCTATACGGACTTCTTTTTCTTTTTCATTCCTCATATCCTCCAGCATCTTGCACATCTGCCTCACTCCTTCCTCATCCTGCTTAAAATACCTTGCCCGCTTCACCAGCTCGTCATAATTCATATCATCGGGATCCGTACAGGAAAAATCGTCGTCCATGTACCGGAGTGCCCGCAGGCGTTCCAAATCCTGCCGGTGCATCTGCTCCGCTGTGTGCAAAAAACCACCTGCTTTCTTTTATTATACCTCGAATGTTCTCTCTTGAAAACCGGATTTGTTGTGAAATCTTTTCGCAGAAAACAAAAAGAAACATAGAACATAGAAAAGTGTAAAAAAGGAAAAAATAGACTGTAACAGAATCCGTAAAGAATCTTTTGAAAAACCCGAAAACCTATGACCAGTCAGCGTTCCGGCCGCAGGCTTTCCTGTCTGTCTCTCAGAGAAAAGACACAGCCGCAGTAATTCTGGCGATAAAGCCCATATCTGCAGCTTAACTCCAGGGAGCGCTGATAGCCTCCCTTTTTTTTGAAATCGGAATACAGATAGGGCACGCCGTATTCCTCCGCCAGCCGGCCGCCGATCTCATTGAGCTTCTGCGCGTCCTTCAGCGGGCTGATGGAAAGGGTGGTCGTAAAAAAGTCAAAGCCGCCCTCCTTTGCCAGACGCGCCGCTTCCCGCAGGCGCAGCTCATAGCAGACGGCGCACCTTTCTCCCCCTTCGGGGCAGTCCTCCAGTCCTTTTACCGCGGTAAAAAAGACGTCCGGATCATAGCTGCCCTCCCGAAAAGAAATCGGATTGCCCTCTCCCTGCCCGTTTAGGACCCCAATCAGCCTTTCCTGCTCCGCCAGGCGATGCCGGTACTCCTCCGGCACCGAAAGGTTCGGATTGTAATAAAAAACCGTTATGGAAAAGTACTGCCGCAGATATTCCAGGCAATAGCTGCTGCAGGGAGCGCAGCAGCTATGCAAAAACAACCGTCTATCGTGATCCGGCAGCGCCGCCAGTATCTGTTCCAGCCTGCGTTGATAATTTTCCCGATTCATTCCCTGTGCCGCCTTCTTTTGGGCCGGGCGCGGGTTTCCCTCTTTTTTACAGGAAATACCGCACGCCGGACTCAAAGATCTTCATATCCTGCTCGCCGAAAATGTTCATGGCCACCGCCGTATCCCGCCGCTCGGAATGAGCCATTTTGCCCAGAATCCTGCCATCCGGGGACGTAATGCCCTCGATGGCGGCATAGGAGCCGTTGATGTTCCATTCCTCGTCCATGGTAATCTGCCCTTCAAAATCCGCGTACTGGGTGGCCACCTGTCCGTTGTCAAACAGCTTTTCCAGCCATGCGGCAGGCGCCACAAAACGTCCTTCTCCGTGGGACGCGGGGTTTACATAAGTTTTTCCCAGCTGCGCGCCGGCAAGCCACGGGGACTTGTTGGAAACCACCTTGGTATACACCATTTTGGAAATATGGCGATTGATGGTGTTGAACGTCAGCGTGGGGGAATCCTCCTTCTGCCCCACAATCTCGCCGTAAGGCACCAGCCCCAGCTTGATCAGCGCCTGGAAGCCGTTGCAGATACCCAGGCACAGGCCGTCCCGCTCCTGCACCAGTTTCATGACCGCTTCCTTTATCTTTTCATTCCGAAAGGCCGTGGCAAAAAACTTGGCTGATCCGTCCGGTTCGTCGCCTGCGGAAAAACCGCCGGGGAACATGAGGATCTGCGCTCTGCCGATCTCTTTTCCAAACTCCTCCACAGAGGTGCGGATATCTTCCGCGCTCAGGTTTTTAAACACCCGGGTGACCACATCCGCTCCGGCCCGTTCAAACGCCTTGGCACTGTCGTATTCGCAGTTGGTACCGGGGAATACCGGAATGAACACGGTGGGTTTTGCCACCTTGTGACGGCAGACATACACCTGTTTTGCGCGGTACAGTCCGGTGGACACCGCCTCCGTCCCTTTTCCCGCCCTGGTGGGGAAGACCTTTTCCAGCGGTTTCTTCCAGACCGCCAGCGCCTCGCTGTGCAAAATCGACGCCGTATCCGTCACAAAGGCTCCGTCCGCCGTCACCTCTCCCAACAGCGTATAGGGCACATCGATCTGCTCCAGCGTTCCGTCCTGCACTTCCGCCACAAGATCGCCCAGTCCGTTGTCAAACAGATCCCGTACGTCCAGATCGGAGGACACGCGCACGCCCAACCCGTTACCGAACGCCATCTTGGAAAGGGCGGCGGCGGCTCCGTAGCTGTCCAGTGCATAGGCGGACACAATGACCTTCTTTTGAATCAGACCGGCCACGGCATCATATAACGCCATTACCTGCTCATAGACGGGCACATCATAATCGTCCTTTTCAATGGAAAACCGGACCAGCTTGTTCCCGGGTTTTTTCAGCTCCGGCGTAATCACATCGCCCTCCCGGGCCACGTCCACCGCAAAGGAAACCAGCGTAGGCGGCACGTCAATATCGTTGAAGGTACCGGACATGGAATCCTTACCGCCGATGGAGGGCAGGCCGTAGCCCAGCTGCGCGTCATAGGCCCCCAACAGCGCGGAAAACGGCTGGCTCCAGCGCTTCGGATCCTGCGTCATCCGGCGGAAATACTCCTGGAACGTGAACCGAATCTTCCGGAAGTCTCCGCCGCAGGCCACGATTCGCGCCATGGACTGCGTCACTGCATAAATTGCGCCGTGGTACGGGCTCCAGCTGGAAAGATAGGGATCGAAGCCGTAAGCCATCATCGTTACGGTATCGGTCTTTCCTTTCAGAACCGGCAGTTTGGCGATCATGGACTGGGTTTCGGTCAGCTGATATTTTCCGCCGTAGGGCATGAACACGCTGCCCGCGCCGATGGAGGCGTCGAACATCTCCACAAGTCCTTTCTGGGAACAGACGTTTAAATCCGCCAGCGTGGTCAGCCACGCCCGTTTCACATCCTTTTCCTCCAGCGCCTTCTGTACGGCAGGGATTGCGATGCGCGTCAGGTAATTGTCCTCTTTTTTGGGGATCTCCACAAAGACGTCCGTCTCCTGGTGCGCGCCGTTGGTATCCAAAAAGGCCCGGGAAATATCCACGACCTTTTTCCCCCGCCAGTTCAGCACCAGCCTGGGCTCTTTTGTGACGACGGCCACCGGCACGGCCTCCAGATTTTCCTCGGCCGCGTAATGCAAAAACTCCTCTGCCTTTTCGGGCGACACCACCACCGCCATCCGCTCCTGGGACTCGGAAATTGCCAGTTCCGTGCCGTCCAGACCCGCGTACTTTTTGGGCACCTTGTCCAAATCCACCGTCAAGCCGTCCGCCAGCTCACCGATGGCCACGGACACGCCGCCGGCCCCGAAATCGTTGCATTTTTTGATCAAGCGGGACACCTCCGTGCGGCGGAACAGCCGCTGGATCTTTCTCTCCGTGGGCGCGTTGCCCTTCTGTACCTCCGCGCCGCAGGTCTCAATGCTCTTTTCCGTATGCACCTTGGAGGATCCGGTGGCGCCGCCGCATCCGTCGCGCCCCGTCCGGCCGCCCAGCAAAATGATGATATCGCCGGGGTCGGAATTTTCCCGAATCACATTGCGCCGGGGCGCCGCCCCCATTACCGCGCCGATCTCCATCCGCTTGGCCACGTAGTCGGGATGATAGATCTCCTTCACGTAGCCGGTGGCCAGCCCGATCTGGTTGCCGTAGGAAGAATAGCCTGCGGCAGCGCCGCGCACCAGTTTTTTCTGGGACAGCTTCCCTTTCAGCGTATCCGCCACCGGTACGGTGGGATCCGCCGCGCCGGTGACGCGCATCGCCTGATACACATAGCCGCGGCCGGAAAGCGGATCCCGGATCGCGCCGCCCAGACAGGTGGCCGCGCCGCCGAAGGGTTCGATTTCCGTGGGATGATTGTGGGTTTCATTTTTGAAAAAGACCAGCCACTCCTCCGTCACCGGGCCGTCGCCGTAATCCATAGAAACCGGCACCACCACGGAGCAGGCGTTGATCTCGTCGGACTGTTCCATGTCCTCTATCCTGCCCTCGCTCTTTAATTTGCGCATGGCCATCAGCGCCAGATCCATCAGGCAGACAAACTTGTCCTTGCGTCCGGCAAACAGATCCGCCCGGGTGTCCAGATAGCTCTGATAGGTCGTCTCAAACGGCATCCGGTAATCCCCTTCCCCAAACTCCACATTTTTCAGCTCCGTGGAAAACGTGGTATGGCGACAGTGGTCGGACCAGTATGTATCCAACACCCGGATCTCCGTCATGGACGGATCCCGGTGCTCCTCGCCGGCAAAATAATTCTGGATATGACAAAAATCCCGAAACGTCATGGCCAGTCCCAGGGAATCGTAAAGCGCCTGCAGCTCTTTTTGGGGCAGCGTCGTAAAACCCTCAAAAATTTTGACGTCCGCAGGCTCCTCGAACTGCGTCATCAACGTATCCGGCTTGTCCATGCCGGTTTCCCGGGAATCCACGGGATTGATGCAGTACGCCTTGATCCGCTCCATCTCCTCCTGCGTCAGCTTCCCGATGATCAGATAGGTCACGGCAGTCCGGATGACCGGCTGCTCGTCGGCCTTTAAAAACTGCACGCACTGCACGGCGGAATCCGCCCGCTGGTCGAACTGCCCCGGCAGAAACTCCACGGAAAACACGTGCCCGTCCTCCGGAATCTCAATCTTTTCCCGGTAGAGCAAATCCACCGGCGGCTCCGAGAACACGGTGCGGCACGCCTGCTCAAATACCTCTCCGCTCAGATTCTCCACATCGTAACGGATGAACATACGCACTTCTTCAATCCCGCCCATGTTCAGGTAATTGATCAGATCCTCCTTCAATTCCTGCGCTTTTACCGCAAAACCCGGCTTTTTTTCCACATAGATACGTTTGACGTTTCCCATAGTTCTCCTTTTCTCTTTTATTCTACGACAATACCGCTGACCAGCGTGAACAGTTCGTCGTCCACCATTTCCTCCGTGATTCCGATGGTGTGGGCGCAGATCCGCAGTCCTTCCAGCACATACATGATGTTGTTGGCGGCGGCCCTTGCCTCCATCTCGTAAAACTCCCCATTCTCCATACCGGCTTCCAACAGCTGCGTCAGCGCCTCCACGGCCTCCTCAAACTTCCGGCGGCCCGGATTTTCCTCCACGGGCAGTTCGTTGGCAAAATGATACTCATAGGTGGCCAGCGTCAGGTCTTCCTTCCGACCCAGAATCTCCTTCTTCTGCGCCTTAAAAAAAACCATGAGCACATCGGCTATCGTGGAATCCTCCCGCAGTCCTCCGGAGAAAACGTCGTCCGTTTCCGCTTCGTCCGCTTCCAGCACCGCCTCAAACACTTCCTTTACGCTGCTAAAATACAGATACAGCCCGCCCCGGCTGATTTCGCAGGCTTCCACGATGTCCTTCATGGTCACATCCTTGTAGCCTTTTTTCGCGAAAATTCCCCGCGCCGTTTCCACAATCAGCTGCCTCTTTTGTTCTGTTTTCTCGCTCATGCCCATGCCCTCATTTGAAACGCCGTTTTCCGGCAAGGTAAAATAGTCAATAGTATTCTACCATAAAATATCCGATTGGCATACTGGATTCTTTAATTTTTTCCGACAAAGAAGGTTTTTGGACCGCGCCCCTTGCGACGGGCGGCCGAATGGGTTAAGATAGAGAGAAGGCCGGAGGATTTTGACCATGCAATATTTTCTTCTGACAATGAAAAAAATGCTGCGCTATTTGCTCAAGCCGCTTTCCTTTCTGCCTGCCCTGGGCATGATGTACCTTATTTTTCAGCTCTCCTCACAGCCTGGGGAGCAGTCCGGACAGTTCAGCCTTCTGGTCAGCGGTAAGCTGATTTCGGCGGCCAACCGCGCCCTGGATCTGGATCTGAACGCGGCGCAGATAGCGTTTTATACAAATGACATTCACTTCTATGTCCGCAAGCTGGCCCATGTGACGGAATATTTCCTGCTGGCCGTTTCCGTGTCCCTCCCGCTGTATGTCTACCGGCTGCGGGGATTTTGGCTGGTGCTTTTTGCCGGCGCGTTCTGCGTCGGATTCGCGGCGCTGGACGAATATCACCAGTCTTTTGTCGCGGGCCGGTGTGCTTCCCCTCGCGACGTGGGAATTGACAGCATCGGCATTTTTACAGGGATTTACGTTACCCGCATTGCAGGCTTTATCGGCCGCAGGACGATCTTCGCGCCCTTGTCCCTGTCCCGGCGCCGTCCAAAAAGTTCAAAATAGATCTTGAAATGGGGAAAAGAGGTGTGCTATAATACATTGCGGCGGTTCTGAGCGGAGCGCCATACAGGGGCATAGTTCAAAGGTAGAACAGCGGTCTCCAAAACCGTCGATGTGGGTTCGATTCCTACTGCCCCTGTTTTTTTATTTTCTCAAAAAAGAAGGGAGATGTCTTCATGAAAAAAATTTTGCTGTCCACAGTGATTTCCGTGTGTCTCGCTTTCATTTTCCTTCCGCAGTCCGCGTATGCCGCCGGATTTGTGCAGGATACGGCGGGTGTAAAATATCAGAACGACGACGGCTCTTTCCTTAAAGATTCCTGGGTTCAGGTGGGACAGAGCATCTATCATCTGGATAAAAACGGTCTCGTGCAGACCGGATGGATTCAGGTAGGCAGCCTCTGGTATCTGATGGATCAGACCGGCGCCTGCACCAATCCTACTGGAACGGCGACGGCGCCCGCCGGACAGGCTCTGGGTTCCACTACAGCCGCTGCTTTAGGCAATCCCTTTGCCGATGCGGGATGGATCGCACTGGACACCACGGATCAGACCGCGCTGGCTGACGGCATTGCCGCCGGTCTTGTAGGCTTTGACGGCGCGCAGTACTGGGCAGAACCCACCTATGCCGCTGCCCTGGCCGCCTCCGGCATCGCTGCGGCCGGAAGTGTGGCACAGACCGGTTCCGCTCTCCAGACTCCGGCGGCAAGCACTCCTGCGGCTGCATCAGATGTCTGGCTGCCCGCCACAGGTAAGAAATATCACCGCATCAACAACTGCGGCAAAATGAATCCCAAAAAAGCAACAAAAGTTTCCCTGCAGGAGGCAAAGGATCGAGGCTACACCGCCTGCAGCAAATGCTTCTAAAAACAGAAAAACCAATATTTCCCAGAATTTAAAAACAGCCATAGCCGGAAAAAACCGGATATGGCTGTTTTTTTTGTTTTCCCGCCTGTCGGGCGGATCCGTCTGAAAAACCGTTACAGCTTGAAAATCCGTTACAGCTTGGAATACCCGTACCCGTTTACCATGGCGTCCAGCCGCTGGCGGTTCTTGCAGAACGGGCAGGCATAGGCTTCATAGGCCTGATAGCCGGGCACATCCTCCGTGGTGAAAATGCACTCCACCCTGTGACCGTTGATACTGCTGATCGCGCTGAACACGGAACAGATCTGCTGCACATGGCCGCCGTAATAATCGATGCACTCCATGCTGCGGCTGATGGTCAGACCCGTGGTGGAGGTGGCCAGCAGCAAAAGCACATTTTTGCCCCGGATGGCATGTACCAGATTATCCCGGAAGATCATCTGATTGTTGATATTAAATTCCGGGGTCACCACATATACGGTCTGGTGCGCGTTGTGGATGGGGAAGTTCCCCCTTTCCAGCTCCTCCGCCAGATAGGCGCCGATGACCTCGCTGCCGTCCATGCAGACGATGGTGTCGATGGCCGTTTCAATGGGAAAACGCTGCACAAACTCCCTGGCCACGGCACGGGCCTCGCTGCTTCTGGTCTTTAAGCCGGTCATATCCACATAGTAGTTGATATGGGAATGGCTGGTGGCAAAATGTCCCGGTATGGCGCGCAGGACAATATTGTTCCCCGACTTTGAGTAAAATTTCATGGCTTTGTCTTCCATGCTGTAACCCCCTTTTTCTTTCAGTATACCTGTTATAGCGGGATCTTGCAAGCAAATTCAGCAGAATCCCTCTCTGCCCTCCATGAAATACCGGACCAGATCCGCCATGGCCGACGTGTCCTTTACGCCGCCGGTCTCAAAGGCCGAGTGCATGGCAAGCTGAGCCAGACCGATATCCGCCGTGGAGATCGACACATGCGCCGTGGAAATGTTGCCCAGCGTGGAACCGCCGGCAATGTCCGACCGGTTCGCAAAATCCTGCAGGGCAATGCCGTGTTGGCGGCAGATACTGCGCACCAGCGCGGCGGAACAGGCGTCCGTGGCATAGCGCTGGCTGCCCTGGAACTTGAGCACCACCCCGCCGTTTAAATACGGGCGGCAGCCGGCGTCGCTCTTCCCGGGATAGTTGGGATGCACCGCGTGGCCGTTATCCGCCGACAAAAGGAAGCTGCTTTGCAAAAACTCCCTTTTTTCCCGCGCGCGATCTATGCCCAGTTCCTCCATCACAATATCCAGCACTTCCGAAAGCAGCGTGGAATCCGCTCCCTGCCGGGTGCTGCTCCCTACCTCCTCGTTGTCAAACAGCGCGTAAACCGTCACATACGAATCCGGCGTGCCGTCCAAAAATCCCTTCAGGGTGGAGAACACGCACTGCAGATCGTCCAGACGCGGCGCGCCGATAAAGGCATTGTCCGCCCCCAGGATCCGCCCCTTGTCCCGGTTATACACATACAGATCGCTTCCCAGTATCTCCTCCTGGGGGATCCCCAGATTTCCTGCGCACAGCTCCCGCAGGGTCAGCTCCTGGTTCTGGCAGAACAGGGGCGGCAAATCCTCCTGCGGATTGAGCACCTGCCCGTCGTTGACCTTGCGGTTAAAGTGAATGGCAAGGCTGGGGATCACCAGCATATCCTTCCGGAAATCCACCAGCTTCTGCACGATATTCCCACTGTCCGGATCCCGGAACACCACTCTGCCCGCCACGCCAAGGGGCCGATCAAACCAGGTGCTTAAAATCGTGCCGCCGTACGTTTCGGTGTTGAGCTTTACATAGCGGTTTTCCAGCCGGATTTCCGGCTGCTCCTTGATCTTAAAGCAGGGGGAATCGCTGTGGCTGGCCACAATGCGGAAACCGGACGCCTTTCCCTTCGGAAGACGCACCGCCACCACAGAGGATCCGTTCTGCATGGTATAATAGGATCGGCCCGGCACAAGCCCTTCTTTTCCGATCTGTTCCATCCGTTCAAAGCCCACCTCCCGCAGCAGCTTTTCCACATTGGCGGCGGCGTGAAAAGCGGTGGGACTTTCATCAATAAAATGCAGCATTTCCCTGGTCAGTTCCAGCGGATCGGACTTTTCCCGCATCTCCTCCGCATAACTGCCGGGCCGGATTTCCGTCACCAGCCCCTTTTCCATGAGAAACGCGGGGTGATAGGAGAGCTTGGCCTGCCGCAGCCCTTCTGCCCCGGCATCGTCTTCCCGGTTTACATAAGTATATCCTTCCATGGCGTGTTCCACAAACTGCTGGTTGATCATGGAATAGGCCCCGTCCACATCGGCCAGCGCCTTTTCAAAATGTACCACGAACATATCCTTTCCACATGGTTCTCCCAGTGCAAAGGCCACCACCCGTCCGCCGGCGCGCAGAAGACCGCCGGTCAGATGCAGCGCCTGCATTTCCCGCAGGCCATGGATGGTCACGGCGATTTCTTCTTCCTTTTCGCCGCCTTCCCGGTGATCGTTGTACGCCCACCATTCCCGCGCCATCTCCAGACATTCTTCCACATTTTCGGGCGTGATGGGCTCATAACTCCAGTCCGGATATTCCTTTTGAAATTTGTTGCAATGGTTCTTTTTGCCGTGCAGTTCCTTCCCGGACAGATGCAACAGCTTTTCCCGCTCGTACACATAGTCCGCGTTATCCCTGTCATAATCGATCCGAAAGCGTCCGGGATACAGCGCCTCCAGCCGTTGAAACTGCTCCGGGCTCACCAGGTGCATCTGAAACGGCCGTCCCACCCGCGCAAACCATGCGGACAGCTCGTCCACGGTTTTTCTCAGATTGACCGCCCCCTGGGGAAAGCTGACAGACATTCCGCCCTCGCCGGATTCAAACACCAGGCTCCCTTCCACGATGCTCCAGAAAATAGGGTAATACGGCTTCCACAGATAGTTATTGCCAAAGGTGAACTCACAGTTGCGGACCGGCTCCTTCTCATAATAACTTTCGATCAGCTCCCGATCCCCCAGTTCCAGTTCCTTCCACAGCAGTCTCATTTTTCTTTTCCTTCCGTTTTCTCCGGTTTTCTTTCGACAGCCCTTACACGGCCGGATTCATCCGCGCCAGCTTCGCCGCCTGATCCGCGGCGATGAGATTGTCCACCAGTTCCTGAATATCCCCGTCCATAATGGCGTCGATCTTATAGAGCGTCAGCTTGATGCGGTGGTCGGTCACCCGCCCCTGGGGGAAATTGTAGGTCCGGATTTTCTCCGAACGGTCCCCGGTTCCCACCTGGCTGCGTCTCAGCTGGGCTTCCTCGTCGTGACGCTTCTGCTGTTCCAGATCGTAGAGCTTGGCCCGCAGCACCTTCAGCGCCTTGTCCTTGTTCTTAAGCTGGCTCTTTTCATCCTGACAGGAGATCACGATTCCCGTGGGAATATGGGTCAGGCGGACGGCGGAGTCAGTGGTATTGACGCACTGGCCCCCGTTTCCGGACGCCCGAAATACGTCAAACCGGCAGTCGTTCATGTCGATCTGCACGTCAAAATCCTCCACCTCCGGCATAATCGCCACGGTGATGGTAGACGTATGGATACGGCCGCCGCTCTCCGTCTCCGGCACGCGCTGGACCCGGTGCACACCGCTTTCGTACTTCAGACGGGAATAGGCCCCCTGACCGGAAATCAGAAAGCTGACATATTTCATGCCGCCGATGCCGATTTCCTCTGCGTCCATGGTCTCCACGCGCCAGTGCTGGCGCTCCGCATAGCGGACGTAGAGACGGTAAATCTGCGCGGCGAAAAGCGCGGCTTCGTCCCCGCCCGCGCCGGCGCGGATCTCCACGATCACGTTCTTATCGTCGTTGGGATCCTTGGGCAGCAAAAGCACCTTCAGCTGTTTCTCCAGGGCGTCGATCTGCTCCCGCGCGCTGCTCAGTTCTTCCTTGAGCATCTCGCGCATTTCCCCATCCTTTTCCGTCTCCAGCATAGCGGTGCCGTCTTCGATATCCTGCTCGCATTTTTTATAGGCACGATAGGCCTCCACAATGGGAGCCAGATCGCTCTGCTCCTTCATGAGCGCGCGAAACCGGGCCTGATCGGCCGTCACCGAAGGCCCGTTGAGCTCCCCCATCACTTCTTCATAACGGATCAGCAGATCCTCCAGCTTATCAAACATACTCCTCATCCTCCGGGCCGCCCGGCTTCTCAGTATTCTCCGTACACCACACGATCCAGGCCCGCATAATCCGGGACCGCCGTCACGTTCCGAAATCCTGCTTCCCGCAGCAGCGCCGTAACCGCCTCCCTCTGATCGTATCCGATTTCCAAAAAAAGCTGCCCGCCTCCGCAGAGGTGCCGCCTGCTCTCCTTCACAATGCGCCGGTAGAAGGAAAGCCCGTCGCTTCCTCCGTCCAGCGCCATCAGCGGTTCGTGCAGCCGCACTTCCTCCATCAGCGTCCCGATCACATCGGATCGGATGTAGGGAGGATTGGAAACGATGATCTCAAACTGCCCTTCCACCTTTTCAAACAGGTCGCTCTGAAGAAATGCAGCGTTTGGCTCCTGCAGGACCAGCGCATTTTGTCTGGCCACATCCAGCGCTTTGGCGGACAGGTCGGTTCCCACGCCGGTACAGCCGTTGGAATAGTGCAGCAGACTCAATAAAATGCAGCCCGATCCCGTACACAGATCCAGAATCCGAAACCCGTCGTGCAGATTTTTTAAGACCTCCTCCGTCAGGATCTCCGTATCCTGACGCGGGATCAGCACGTCCGGGGTCACCAGAAAGGAGAGCCCCATAAACGACTGCTCCCCGGTCAGATACTGCAAAGGCCGATGCGCCCCCCGCGCCTGAATCAAAGACAGATAGCGCGCCGTCTGTTCCTGGGAAACAGGACGTTCTCCATGGGCAAGCAAATCGTTCCTTCCGGTATGACAGACAAATTCCAGCAGCAGCCTGGCGTCCAGATCCGCTTCCCGGATCCCTTTCCGCGCCAGAGTCCGCTTTCCTGTGTCGTACAGTTCCCGATAGGTCATGACGGTTCGCCGCCTTCTGCAGGTGCCGCGCCGGATTCCTGTTCTTCCCAGGCATCTATATCATATCCAAATGTTTCCTTCAAATACGCTTTCCAGTCAAAAACCGCTTCCACGGACGCAATGGCCACTTCGATCATGGCGTCGTCCGGCTCTTTCGTGGTCAGTTTCTGCAGCAGCATACCGGGCGCGGAAAGAAGCCGCACGAGAAAGGCGTCGCTTCTGCCCGCCAGCCGGATGAACTCATAGGAAATGCCCGCAATGACAGGAATGAGCAAAATCCGTACCACCAGCCGCAGCAGCGGATTGGAAAGGCGGATAAACAAAAACAGTATCACGCTGACCAGCATGACGAACAAAAGGAAGCTGGTGCCGCAGCGCCGGTGCAGCCGGGAGCTTCTGCGCACATTTTTCACCGTCAGTTCCCTTCCCCGTTCAATGCAGTTGATACACTTATGCTCCGCGCCGTGGTACATATACACTCTGCGGATATCCTTCATGGCCGAAATGGCCGCCACATACCCCACGAAAATCGCAATGCGCAAAAGTCCCTCCAGAATCGCCAGAAGGGAGGCGTTGCGTACATAAGAGGCAAACAGCGTACTGATAAAATAGGGCAGCACCACAAAGATCGCCACCGCCAGCAGCAGCGAAAAAGCCACTGTGGCGCCCGTCGCGAACTTCTCCCGCGCGCCGGAGGCTCCTGCAATCTTTTTCTCCTTCCCCTTCCGGTTGTCCTCCTCCTCATAAAAATCCGCAGACCAGGTCAGGGTGCGCATTCCCAGCACCAGAGAATCCACAAAATTGAACACGCCGCGCACAAACGGAATCCGGGAAACGGCATGACTGCCCCAGATACCGGTATAGTCCTCCGTTTTCACCTCGATCTGCCCGTCGGGCCTTCTGACGGCCACCGCGTAGCGATCCTGATTTTTCATCATCACGCCTTCCAGCACCGCCTGCCCGCCAATACCGCAGTACGCCCTCTTTTTTCTTTTCTTTTTTGCCATGGAAAACCTCTTTATAAAAAGCAAGGTTGAGATTCTCGTGAAACCTCAACCTTGCGCCTTCTCAATTTCCTACGCCGTACTTCCTGTTGAACTTATCAATACGTCCGCGCGCCTGGGCCGCTTTCTGCTGGCCGGTGTAAAATGAATGGCACTTGGAACACACTTCCACGTGAATCTCCGGCTTGGTCGATCCGGTCACGAAGGTATTCCCGCAGTTGCACGTAACGGTCGCCTGATAGTACTCAGGATGGATTCCCTCTTTCATGTCCTTTCACCTCATTCTATATCATTTTCAGTTGCTTGTTCCCATCCGTTTGCCCCAGAGGGCATATGTTCACAGGACACCTGTAAACAGCTTTCTCATTGTAACACAGCTTTTTTTTTGATGCAAGGGGTTTTCTGAAATAAACCCGCCCTTTTCTCAAATAAACCGCATTTTCTTTACGGACTGGACAAACTCCGCGTTGTTTCTGGTTTTGGCAAACAGATCCAGCACCCGGTCCGCGGCCTCGTCGGATTTCATCACGTTGAGCGCCCGCCGGACAATGTTGATGGCTTCCATTTCCTCATGCGTCAGCAGCAGATCCTCCCTGCGCGTGCTGGTCTTGGGAATGTCGATGGCGGGAAATACCCTGCGCTCGGACAGCTTGCGATCCAGCACCAGCTCCATGTTGCCGGTGCCCTTAAATTCCTCGTAGATCACATCGTCCATCTTGGACCCCGTATCCACCAGCGCCGTGGCCAGAATGGTCAGACTTCCGCCCTCGCGCATATTGCGGGCCGCGCCGAAGAACCGTTTGGGCATATGCAGGGCCGCCGGGTCGATGCCGCCCGACAGCGTGCGGCCACTGGGCTGTACCACCAGGTTGTAGGCCCGGGCCAGCCGGGTAATGCTGTCCAACAGAATCATGACGTCCTGTTTATGTTCCACCAGACGCCGGGCGCGCTCCACCACCATTTCCGCCACCCGCTTATGGTGATCCGGCAGCTCGTCAAAGGTGGAATAGATCACCTCCACGTTGGGGCCCTCTACCGTCTCGCGCATATCGGTGACTTCCTCCGGCCGTTCGTCGATCAGAAGAATGATCAGGTGCATATCCGGATAATTGTGTTTCACGCTCATCGCCACTTCTTTTAATAAGGTAGTTTTTCCGGCTTTGGGCGGGGAAACGATCATGCCCCTCTGTCCTTTTCCGATGGGGCTGAGCAAATCCATAATGCGCATGGCCACAGAAGAACCGTATTTTTCCAGCTTCAGCCTGCTGTCCGGGAAAATAGGGGTCATGTCCTCAAAATTGAGTCTGCGGCAGGCCACCTCCGGCGCGTAGCCGTTGATGCTTTTTACGTACAGCAGCGCAGAAAATTTCTCGTTCTGCGTGCGAATGCGGGTATTGCCCTCCAGAATATCCCCGGTCTTTAAGCCGAACCGGCGGATCTGGCTGGGCGCCACATAAATATCGTTCTCCCCGGGCAGATAATTGGCCGAACGGATAAAACCGTAGCCGTCCGCCATGACTTCTAAAATCCCGCTGACCGTAATGCCGCTGTCCAGTTCCACCGGGAACTTGTCCTCCTCCTCGTTGGCAGAGGGGGCCGTTCCTTTATTGTACGGACTGTAATAGCGCGGCTCCTGGCTGCGGGACATCACGGCCTTCCCGCCCTCCGGATTCTGGGAAGCCTGGTGCGAGCCGGAATAGGCTGCGGCCTGCTCCCGCACGGACGGATCCTGCGCTGTCTGTTCCTTTCCTCCTGCGCTCTGCGCCGGCCGTTCCCGCACGTTTTCCCGGACGCGCTCTCTCTGCCTGGTGTGGTTTGGCCCCTGCTGCCTTGCCGCCTCCCGGGGCTTTCCGACACGTCCCCTTGCGTCCTGGGACTTACCCTCCGGCCTGTCCGCGTCCGGGGCCTTTTTCCCGGCCTGCGTCTCTTTTTCAGCCTGCGTCTCTTTTTCGGCCTGTGTCTCTTTTTCGGCCTGTGTCTCTTTCTCAACTCTTGTCTCTTTTTCGGCCCGCGTCTCTTTTTCCGTCCCTGCCTTGGGCCCTTCTTCCAGTTTCCGGGCCCCTTCCGCCGCATCCAGAGCAAGCATTGCCTCCACCACGTCCGCTTTTTTCATGGAAGAAACGCCTTTAATGCCCCGTGCCTTCGCGATTTCTTTCAGATCATGAACCGCCAGGGATTCATATCTGGCCCTCATCACTTTCAACATACTTTCCTGCTCCTTTTCACTTGTTTTCCCTGGTATTTTCCTGAACACTAGAGGAATTGCAATGTCTGATTTGCGATAGAACATACCGATTCTGGAAATTTTCCTTTATATGTAGCTGTATCATATCACACATTTTAAAAAATAGAAAGAGGTTTTTTAATTTATCTTGATCCGGCGGGTCAAATATTATATGATGTAAAAGTATCCCGCGCCTGCGGGCGGATTTTTGAATTACACACGGAAAGAAAGCAGGTATGAAAAACTATGACGATTCAGGAGAAAGCGCTCAAACTGCACGAAGAACTGACCGGCAAGCTGGAGACGGTCACCAAAATCCCCGTAAAAACCCGCGAGGATCTGGCACTCGCCTACACCCCCGGCGTTGCGGAGCCCTGTAAGGTCATCGCCCAGGACACCTCTAAAGCATACACCTATACCATGAAAGCCAACACCATTGCCGTGGTTTCCGACGGTTCCGCCGTCCTGGGCCTGGGCAACATCGGCCCGGAGGCCGCCATGCCCGTCATGGAGGGCAAGGCCGTACTTTTCAAAGAATTTGGCGGCGTAAACGCCGTTCCCATCTGCCTGGACACCCAGGACACCGAGGAGATCATCAAAGCCGTAACCTGGATCGCGCCGGGCTTCGGCGGCATCAACCTGGAGGATATCAGCGCGCCCCGCTGTTTTGAGATCGAACGCCGTCTGAAGGAGACGCTGAACATTCCCGTCTTCCACGACGATCAGCACGGCACCGCCATTGTCGTTTTAGCCGGTATCATCAACGCGCTCAAAATCGTTCAGAAGAAAAAAGAGGACTGCTCCGTCGTCATCAGCGGCGCGGGCAGCGCTGGCGTTGCCATCGCCAAGCTCCTGCTCAATTACGGCTTCCGGGACATCGTCCTGTGCGGCAGCCGCGGCATCCTCTGCGAAGGCGATCCCAAGCTGAATTGGATGCAGCAGGAAATGACCAAAATCACCAATCTGTCCCATAAGACCGGCACGCTGGCGGACGCCATGGTGGGTTCGGATATTTTCATCGGCGTTTCCGCTCCCAACATCGTGACCGAGGAAATGGCGGCATCCATGAACTCCGACGCCATTGTTTTCGCCATGGCCAATCCCGTTCCGGAAATCATGCCGGATGTGGCCAAAAGGGCCGGCGCCCGGATCGTGGGGACCGGACGCAGCGATTTCCCCAACCAGATCAATAATGTAGTGGCTTTCCCCGGCATTTTCAAAGGTGCGCTGGAGGGCCGCGCGAAACAGATCACCGAGGAAATGAAGATGGCGGCTGCCATCGCCATTGCCGGTGTGGTGCCGGAGAACGAAATTTCGGAGGATCACATCATGCCGGAAGCCTTCGATCCGAAGGTGGCCGATGTGGTGGCGCAGGCCGTCAAGGATCTGATCCGCTGACGCAAAGGAGCTTTCATGGCACAGGAACCGCTGACGCTTTACAAGCTGATCGTGCTCTACCTTCTGGACCGGGTTTCGTTTCCGCTCACCACGGCGCAGATCAGCGATTTCATTTTGGAAAAGGATTATACGAATTATCTCACGCTGCAGCAGGTCATTCATGAGCTGCTGGAGGCCGGTCTGATCCGATCCAGGACGCTGTTCAACCGCACGCAGCTTTCCATCACGCAGGAGGGGCAGGACTCCCTCTCCTATTTTGGGAACCGCATCAGCGCCGCCATCAAGGCGGACGTGGCCCAGTATCTGAAGGAAAACGGATGGAAAATGCGGGAGGAGGCCTCCGTACAGGGACGCTACTACAAAGCGGCGGGCGGCGGCTACAGCGCGGTTCTGACCGCCGCAGACAAGGAGGAAACGCTGGTCTCCATCCAGCTGAACGTCCCCACCAGCGCTCTGGCGGCCGCCATCTGCGACAACTGGCAGAAACGCAGCCAGGAGATTTATCAATATCTGACCGCCGCGCTTTTTTAAGCACAGAGGATCTACCGGTGGGATACCCAAGCAGGACACATTTTTCGCCCGCTTATCAGATAAAGGAGAAAACGCTCTATGAAAAGAATACGTCTGTTCTGCCTGGCGCTGGCCGCTTTGCTGGCCTCCTCCTGCCTTACCGCGTATGCCGCCGGAACGGAAAAAGAAACCCCCGAAGTGCTCCGGGTGGGATATTTTGCTTTTCCCGGCTATCAGGTCATAGAAAAAGACGGCCGCAGAAGCGGCTATGGCTACGAATTTCTCCAGCGTCTTGCCATCCACGGCGGCTGGTCGTATGAATATATCGGATACGACGGTTCCTATGCCGACGCCCTGGATCTGCTGCGCAGGGGCGAGGTCGATATCGTCACTTCCGTCTCTAAGACCCCGGAACGGGAAGAAGAATTTCTGTTCTCCGATCAGTCCATCGGCGTCAACTCCACTATTTTCACTGTAAAATCCGGGAACCAGTCCATTGTGGAGGGCGACTACTCCACTTACGACGGCATCACCGTAGGGATGATCAAGGACAATTCCAAAAACGATAATTTCCAGCAGTTCGCGGACGAACACGGTTTTTCTTTCCGGCCGGTCTACTTTGCCGAACAGGAGGAGCTGTCAAACGCCCTGCAGAACGGAACGGTGGACGGCGCGGTGACGGGCAGCCTGAGACTGCTGGAAAACGAATGGGTGCTGGAATCCTTCAGCGCCAGTCCCTTCTATATTTGTACCCGTAAGGACAAGACCGGGCTGATGGCCCAAATCAACGCCGCCATCAACGAAATGGATCTGCACGATCCCAACTGGCGGGATTCCCTGCATGAAACCTATTATGCGACCGATCAGGGCGGCACCATCATCATGAACGCCGGAGAACGGGCCTTTCTGGAGGAACACCGCGCTTCCGGCGTCCCTCTGCGGCTGCTGATCAACCCCGAGCGGATCCCCTACTGCTACTTCCGCGACCAGGAGGCCCGGGGGATTATCCCCGCTATTTTTGCCGTTCTGGCCAGGCGTCTGGATCTGAACTATGAATTTATTCCCGTAAAGGATCGGAACGAATACTATGCGCTGCGCGCCTCCGGCGCTGCGGATGTGGTGCTGGACTTCATCGGGGACTACTATATGGCGGAAGAAGAAGGCTACAAGATCACGGTTCCCTATTTCCATACCAACTACGCCCGCCTTACGCTGGATGGCTTTACCGGGACGGTAAAGAGGCTGGCGGCGACGGAGCAGGCCGACGCCATGGCAATTCCGATTGCCAGCCGTTATCCGGACGCCCAGGTCATCCGGTTTCCTTCCACGGACAACTGCGTCCAGGCGGTGCTGGACGGGGAGGTCGATTCCACCATTCTCTACTCCTATACCGCTGAAAGCTACGTGCAGAACGACGCCCGCAACCGGCTGGCGTCCATCGTCTTTGGAAACGCTTCCCTGTCTTACGCGGTGGGAAACGACGTCCCCAACGGCCGGTATCTTCTCTCCCTGCTGGATAAGGGGGCGGAAAGTCTTACCGACGCGGAAATCGACGCCATCATCGACCGGGAGATCGATGCCGGACGGGACAGCCGCATCCATCTTCTCACGTTCCTCTACCAGAACCCGCTCTACTTTGTGCTGGGCATCGTGCTGTTTTTGCTGCTGCTCTTTGCCTTTGCCATGCTGGCGGTACGGACAAAAAACCAGCGGGAACTGGAAAAAAAGGTGGATCAGGCCACCCGGGAACTGCAGGACAAGGCGCAGGATCTGACGCAGGCCCTTCAGGCTGCGGACGCCGCCAATCAGGCGAAAACCACCTTCCTCAACAGTATGTCCCACGATATACGCACCCCTATGAACGCCATCATCGGCTATACGGCCCTGGCCAACACGCATCTGGACAACCGGGAGCGGGCACAGGACTACCTGGAGAAGATCGCCCAGGCGTCCAGCCATCTGCTTTCCCTGATCAACGATGTGCTGGACATGAGCCGCATTGAATCCGGCAAGGTCACCATCACCGAGCGTCCGGAAAATCTGGCGGAAATTCTGCAGGGCCTGCGCAATATTATCCAGTCCGACATCCACGCCAAACGCATGGAACTGTTCATCGATACCGTGGATGTGACGGACGAAGAAATTTACTGCGACAAGCTGCGGTTAAACCAGATCCTGCTGAACCTGACCTCCAATGCCATCAAATTCACCCCCGCCGGCGGCACGGTAGCCGTCCGGGTCACCCAGAAGCCTTCCCCATCCAGGGAACGCGGTCTCTATGAATTCCGGGTCAGCGATACCGGGATCGGTATGAGCCCAGAGTTTGCCAAAACCGTGTTTGAGCCCTTTACCCGGGAGCAGACTTCTACGGTCAGCGGCATCCAGGGCACAGGCCTGGGCATGGCCATCACCAAAAACATTGTGGATATGATGGGCGGTTCCATCCGCGTGGAAAGTGAGCCCGGAAAGGGTACTACCTTTACCGTAGAACTGGAGCTGCGCTTCTGCGCCGCCCATCAGGAAATGAAGCCGATTGCCAAGCTGCAGAATCTGAGGGGACTGGTGGTGGACGACGATATGGTCTGCTGCCAGAGCGTATCCAAGATGCTCCGACAGATCGGAATGCGGGCCGAATGGGCCCTCTCCGGACGGGAGGCCATCGCGCGCGCCATGGAAGCGGGGGATCTTGCCGATCCCTTCGAGGTCTATATTGTGGACTGGTCCATGCCGGAGCTGAGCGGTATAGAAACCGTCCGGGAAATCCGCCGGATTGCCGGCGAAGATTCCCCCATTATCCTCATGTCGGCCTACGACTGGACGGATATTGAAGAAAAAGCCCGCGAGGCCGGCGTCACCGGCTTTATCAGCAAGCCGCTCTTTGCCTCCGACCTCCATCAGACCCTGGAATACACGCTGAACCACCAGGAGAAAGAAGTGCCTAAAAAAGAAACCCCGTTGCCCAGAGAAATCCTTTTCCAGGGCAAACGTATCCTTCTGGCCGAAGATAATGAACTCAACCGGGAGATTGCCACCGAACTGTTACAGGAAGCCGGATTTTTGGTGGAATGTGCCGAAAACGGCCAACAGGCCTGCGACATGGTCCGTCAGGCCGGGCCGGGATACTATGATCTGATTCTGATGGATATTCAGATGCCCATTATGGACGGCTACGAGGCCACCCGCATCATCCGGGCCATGGAGGATCCGGCTCTGGCCAGCCTGCCCATTGTCGCCATGACGGCCAACGCCTTTGAGGAAGATCGGGAGCGGGCCCTGGAAGCAGGTATGAACGACCATCTGGCCAAGCCCATCGATCTGGAAAAAATGCTGGCTCTGCTGCGGGATTTATTCAGCAGGAAACGCTGAACCCATCGGATTTTACAGTAGAATTTCCTGAATGACGCTCCCGTCGATCTCTCCCAGATCCAGACCCATGAGGGCCGCGATGGTGGCGCCCTCGTCCCAGAGTCTTACGGGGCGCTGCACCTGTCCGGGCCGGATCCCACAGCCCTTTGCCGCAAAAAAGGTTTGATAGTCCTCACCCTCCGGCAAATACCCGTGGGCCCCTCGGACGGCGTGGCGTTTCTCCTCTCTAACCTCCTTCGTCCGGCATTCCCATTCATCCAGGAAACACCAGCCGGGCTTTGCCTCCAGCATCACAAAACAGGCAGGATCCGCCCCCAGCAGGGCGGCCTGGGCGCTGTCCCAGATATGCGCGATTCCAAAATCCTCCCTGCCTTCCAGTTCCCGCAGCACGTCCAACAGCCTTTCCTGAAACGCTCTGTCCTGCCGCCGTCTTTGATTCAGATACAGGTAGGCGCTGCCGTCGCAGGTTTTGGCTATCGCGTCCCAGCCTGTCAGCCTGCCCTTTTGGATCCGCAAAAACCCTTCCTGTGCCAGAACGTAGTTTACATAGGCAATCTTTTGCACGTCCTTCTGATAGTGATCCCCCAGAAGAATCACCGTCGTCTTTTCCATATCTCCGGTTTCGGCCAGCGCCTCCAGAATTTCTCCCAGCCGCCGGTCGTGCCGCCGCAGGGCCTCCGTCACCTTCTCATGGTGCACGCCGTAAATATGGCGGTTGGTATCCACATCCGTCAGATGGAGCAGAAAGAGATCCGGATTGTATTTGCGGATCGTATACAACGCACTGGCCTGTATAAAATGATCCAGCGCCGGCTGCCGGACGCCGTCCCGCAGATGCCCAAAGCGCCGGTTCAAATCCAGCTGATACCGGACAGGGCCGTTCATGGCGTTTGCCAGAATCTGGTTCTGCCACCGTCTGGTCACCATCACCTCCGGCACGGCGTAGGGAATTTTGCTCCTCCCCACCACGGGCCACAGCAGAGCCGCCACCTTTTTCCCCTGCTTGCGCGCCTCGTCACAGATCGTAGTGCCCTTGATAAATCTGCGCTGGCAGATCCAGTCGGGACGTTCCCTGTCCGGCTGCAGCTTTGTGTTGTGGATCACGCCGTGGTTTTTCGGCATTTTCCCTGTAAGAATGGAGGTATGGGCCGGATAGGTAATCGAAGGATACACACTACAGACATGCGAACACAGGGCGGCACGGTTAAAAAACGCGCCAAAATGGGGAAGCGTCTGCAGAAACGCCAGATCCTCCCGCCCCACCGCGTCCAAGGACAGAATCATCACCCGCTGTGGTCTGTTCATTTTTCCTCCCTGGCTTCTTCTTTGAGCCTGCGCATATGTTCTTTGATCTTTTGCTCATACCCGTTTCCGGAGGGCCGGTAAAATTCCCGTCCGGTCAGCTCATAGGGCAGATACTGTTGGTTTACATAATGATTCGGATAGTCGTGCGCATACTTGTAATTCAGTCCGTGTCCCAGCTTCGCCGCTCCCTTATAGTGCGCGTCCTGCAGATGGGGCGGAATCGGAAGATTCCCGGAGGCCTCCACTTCAGCCATAGCCTCCGAAATGGCACAGACCGCCGCGTTGCTCTTTGGCGCACCGGCCACATAGGCGGCAGCATGGGCCAGGATGATCTGCGCCTCCGGCATTCCCACGCGCTCCACTGCCAGGGATGCCGCTACGGCCACCTGAAGCGCCTGCGGATCGGCGTTTCCCACATCCTCCGAAGCACAGATCATGATCCGGCGGGCAATGAATTTGACATCCTCTCCCGCATAGAGCATCCGGGCCAGATAATAGATGGCGGCGTCCGGATCGGATCCCCGCATACTTTTGATGAACGCGGAAATCGTATCGTAATGGTTGTCCCCGGTCTTGTCATAGCGGACGGCCCGTTTCTGAATGCACTCCTGCGCCACCTCCAGCGTGAGATGGATCTTCCCGTCCCCGCTGCGCGGCGTGGTCAGGATCCCCAGTTCCACCGCATTGAGCGCGCGTCTGGCATCGCCGTCCGCAATATCGGCCAGAAACGCCTCCGCGTCCTTGTCGATGACGGCCTCATACGCGCCCATTCCGCGCTCCCTGTCACAGACCGCGCGCCGGATCAGCTCCCGGATATCCTCCTGGGACAGGGGATAGAGTTCAAAAATAACGGATCGGGACAGTAAGGCTCCGTTTACCTCAAAGTACGGATTTTCCGTCGTCGCCCCGATCAGCACCAGCGTACCGTCCTCCACGAAGGGAAGCAGATAATCCTGCTGTCCTTTGTTGAAGCGGTGAATTTCGTCGATAAACAGGATCGTCTTCCTGCCGTACATTCCCTGCAGTTCTTTCGCCCGCGCCACCATGTCTTCCATATCCTTTTTCCCCGCCACCGTGGCGTTGAGCTGGACAAACTGTGCGCTGGTGGTATTGGCGATCACCCTTGCCAGCGTGGTTTTGCCCGTCCCGGGCGGCCCGTAAAAAAGAATGGAGGAAATTTTATCCGCCATGACGGCGCGGTACAACAGCTTGTCCTTCCCGATGATATGCTGCTGTCCCACCACCTCGTCCAGCGTGCGCGGACGCAGCCGGGCGGCCAGGGGCGCTTCCTTCTCCTGCCTGTTTTCCCTCATATATTCAAACAGATCCATACATCCTCCCGGGAGCCGGCATATCGAGCAATGCCGAAATCTGATCTCTACGTCCATAAATCACCGCTGTAATCCACACTACTTTCTTTTCCTCGTCCACCAGATAGTAAACGAGAAAATTCTTAACGGGCATTTTATGGACCCCTTCCGTGCGCCACGGTTCTTCCTCTGTAAGAGGATATCTTGCCTGTGCAGTCAGCTTCACCTCATACTGCATACTCAAATTCCCTCACGGATTTTGGAAAAGGCTTCATCCACGGACAGTCCGTCGCCGGATTTGGCCTGCTGATAACCATTTTCCATCATTATATGAAATTGTTCATCGGTCATCCTGTCTCTGGTGAGCAGATTTGGTACAGTGAGGGAATACGGGACACCGCCCGTCATAATGATTTGCCGGTATAAGGTATCAATCAAAACCGAAACAGGCAACCCAATTCTGTCCAGAATCGCCTCCGCCTGCCGTTTGATTTCAGGTTGCACACGAGCTGTTACATTTGCGCTTTTCGTTGCCATGATAAGCACCTGCCTTTCTGCTTTTCATTATGCCATATTGTATGGCTAATTGCAATACATTATTCCGACAGTTTTGCCGATCAAAAAACGGAACCGCACGGCGCGTCTTTCGCCCGGTTCCGTTCTCTTTTCCTGATTCATCCGCGTTTTCTTCTTTTCTCCTGGACTTCTCCCTCCTGCAACGCCCTCAGCAGGATACCAAAATCGATCCCGTCCGGCATACGGGACTCATCCCGGCAGAAATCACTGACCAGACGACAGAAAATCTGGAGCTTATCGATATCGGTACACTTATGGACGGCCCGCCAGGCCTCGTCCACAACGCCGCGCTTGCCGTACATGATAAATTCCGGCGATATGCCCCGGGCGTACAGCTTGTCCTGCAAATCCTGAGAAATGTTATTTACGCCAGACTCCGCCGCCTTATACGCCTTTGCGGATACGCCAATCCACTCCGCAAACTCGTCCTGGGTCATGCCGAGCTGTTCCCGGATCCGACGCATCCGGCCAGAACGCTCCCGCCGGATCGGTTCCCCTTTTTTCTTCATGATACAACTCCATTTTGATTCGGATTTCTTATCTATAAATATGGAGTAGGATTCCCCTTTTCGGAAGCCCCTGTCAATAGTATTTTTATCCATTGTCAATGGTATTTATGTAAAAAAAAAGAGCCGCAGCTTTTCTTTTCTTTCTGCGCCCGCGCCCAAACTTCGTTTCTCATTTTTCTCTGCCAATGTTTTGAAATACCACCGGGAATGGTTCCCAAAGGTTACACGCTGCCTTTTCCCTCCTGTCCTAGCCGCTAACGGATCTCCTTTCTGAGTTTTTCTTTGATCCTCTCAATCCGCCGTTTAAAACAGCTTTTCTGGATTCCCAAATCCCTGGCGATTTCTTCCGCCGTATATCCGTCCTCATAATACAGCCGCAGCGCGTCCACCTGTTCGTCCGGTACAACACTTTTCATGGATACATAGTATTCCGTCATCTCCAACGCCTGCTCCTGTCTGTGATCCGAAAACACAGTTTCCAGAAGCTCCGGTTGGTTCATACACGCCGCCTTCTGATCTCTCGCGTACTTTTTCAGCAGGTTCTTTGCAATATTCATCAGATATCCGGTACTGTTTTCACTGTCCTGCACCGCATCCCACTTCTGCAGGGCAATCACGAAGACCTGTTGGGTCAAATCCTCCGCTTCCGCCCAGTCTGATCCCCGCATTCTCCGGATGTATCTGAGAATTTCCTTGTATTCCTTCCCGTACACCTCAGCATAATTCAGTTTTTCTTCGTCCACTGTTCTTTTTCAGCACAGACGCCATCCCAAAGCTGCTCCTTCTTCCTGCGCTGTCCGTTCTTCTTTCCTCCCTCCCCAAACAGGCCCGATGCGCCTTGCATATGCTTTCATTATAAAGGGAAATTTCTCCGCGATCAACCGCCTTTTGCCTTTCTTTTGGCGTATTTTCGTCACTCAAACAGGACTTCGTCCACCGTCACGAACTCATATCCCTCCTTTTGCAATTCATCCACTACCCGCAGCGCCGCGGTTACGGTGGAGGGAAATTCGTCATGCATCAGAATGATGGCGTTTTCCTTCGCTCCGGAAAGCACCCGCTCCACAATGCGGGAAGCGTCGCTGGAGCACCAGTCCAGCGGATCGACGTTCCAGAGCACCGGAAACAGGTTCAGTTCCTCCTCCAGCGACTTCTCCCAGCATCCGTAAGGGGGCCGCACAAAAAGGACTTCTTCTCCCGTAATCTGTTCTATGATCCCGTTGGTCTTTTCCAGCTCCTGCTTGAACTGTTCCCGATTGTTCCGGGTAAGCTGCAGGTGGCTGTAGGTATGATTTCCGATCAGATGTCCTTCCTCCTGCAGGCGTTTTACCAGTTCCGGATATTCTTCCGCTTTTTTCCCGGTGAGGAAGAAACTCGCCTTTACCTTTCGCTGGGCCAGGCCGTCCAAAAGCTGCGGCGTATAGCGCGGATCGGGTCCGTCGTCAAAGGACAGACAGATCTTTTTCCTTTCTTTCCACGGATCCGTCTCCCCCCTTGCGCCATCCTGCGTTTCTGTCCCGGCCGTTTCCGTTTCCGCCATGCCGACAGCCGGCCGAAGATCCTGCTGCTGCCCATAAATTCTGTTGAAATTCCATAAAAGCAGCGCCAGCAGAAGAAGTTCCAAAGCCTCGACAAGATTGTTTCGGTTTCTTCTTCGCATGGCGCTGCCTCAATACCGCGTTATCCCTTTATTATATGCCGCCGTCACCCCACGATATTCTGTGGGTGTCCGTCCAGATACGCCGCTATGTTGTCCAACGCGATGCAGGCCCTCTGATAGAGCGCTTCCTTCGTGGCAAAAGCCACATGGGGCGTGGCGATCAGGTTGGGGCAGCAAAGCAGCGGATGATCCACAGGAAGCGGCGGTTCCGTCTCAAATACGTCCACCGCGGCGCCGGCCAGCCGGTTTTCCCGCAGCGCCTCCGCCAGCGCAGCACTGTCCACCACGGGCCCGCGGGCCGTATTGATCAAAATCGCGTCCGGTTTCATCAGGGCAAGCTCCCGTCCGCCGATCATCCCCTTCGTTTCCTGCGTCAGCGGAACGTGTAGGGACACAATATCGCATACGGAAAGCAGGGTATCCAGATCCACCGCCGTCACACCCTCCATCGGTTTTGGGCTCCTGTTATACGCATAGACCCGGCACCCGAAGGCCTGCGCCAGCAGAGCGGTTCTGCGGCCGATGGCGCCCAGCCCCACCACGCCGAAGGTTTTACCCGCCAGTTCCAGTCCCACAAGCCCGGTCTTATCCTTTCCCTGCCGGACTGCCTGATCACAGGAGGGAATATGACGGTACAGGCTCAGCGCCAGGCCAAAGACCAGCTCCGAAACCGCGGTGTTGGAATATCCCGCACAGTTGCTGACCAGAATGCCCCGTCTGCCGCATTCCTCCATGGCCACATGATCCACTCCGGTAAAGGCCACGGAAATCATTTTCAAATTCGGGCACTGCTCCAGTACCTGCTTGGGAAAGGGCAGATTGGAAAAAGTCAGAATATCCGCCTCTTTCGCGCGCATGACAAGTGTGTCGGTATCAGTAGTTCTTGTGTCATAATAGGTGACATCCGCTTTGTCGTGCAGTTTTTCTTCCGCCAGCGCCAGCAGTTTATCCTGTTCCACACCCAGCGGTTCTAAAATCACCAGCTTCATACGCTCCTCCTTTTTCTTTTATAAGTTAAGATACCTTGACCGCCGTTCCGTATGCGATGCACTCCGCACTGCCCTGCATCACGGAGGACGAAGCGTAGCGAATGTTGACGACAGCGTCCGCGCCCATCGCCTCGGCCTCCTCCACCATCCGTTTGGTCGCAATGCCCCTGGCTTCGTTGAGCATCTTCGTATAATCCACAATCTCACCGCCTACCAGCGTTTTCATCGCCGCCATAAAATCTTTTCCAAAATTTTTGGAAAACACCACGCTTCCCTTGACGATTCCCAGCGCCTGTATCTGACTTCCGGGGATATGATCAATATTTAGCAGCAACATCTTCTTCTCCTCCTTCAATTTCTTTTAATCTCTGTAGTAGCGCAATCAGCACCCCTGCCAGCGGGATGGTAAGCAGCGCCATCATGATAATAAGGGGCGGTGCGGCTTCGGGATCCAGCAGGGCCGCCCATAAAAGCAGCGCCACGACTGCCGCCAACAGCAGGCAGAAAACCAGTGCCGCAAGCAGGGAGCCTCTCTTTTTCCTATCTCGATCCCATTGTTTGACATCCATAAATCGTGTTCCCTCCTTTTCCATTTGATCCAGCCCAGCCAGCCACAGATCCGCGTTCAGTTCGTCAAACGACTCCTGTTTTTCCAGCATCTGCGTGCAGACGGCCTGCACCTTCAAAAGATTGCTGCTCTGTTCTCCGAGGGTGACGCTATGCCGCTTCAGGACGTCCTGAAGCGACAGGCGCATGGTCTGTAGATTTCGGATCTCGTCTATGGGAATCGCCAGCCGGCGCAGCAGCCTGATCCGTTTGAGCGTCTCGACTTCTTTGGGGCCGTACTCCCGGTATCCGTTTTCCGGGCTGCGCTGTGGGGACAAAAGACCTTCCTTTTCATAAAAGCGGATGTTCTTTTGCGTGATTCCCACCATCCGTTCCACCTCGTTGATCCTCATGCGAACCTCCTTTTGTCCGGGCTTTCACAAAGAAAATACACCTTCCCCTTTGTGGAAGGTCAAGGGACTTTCGTATTTTTTCAAATTTTTTTGCCTGGAAAGGGCCGCTGTCAAAAATTCAGATGTTCCAGATAGAGCGTCTCAAAATCCGGCTCCTGCGCCAGATTGACCGCCCTGCTGATCCGACGGATTTTTTCCGCCTCCGTTTTGTCCGATCTCCCGTATAAATAAGCGCCCGCCAGCGACGTATTGCCCACCGCCTTTACCTTCTCCCTTAATTCGGCCGGAAACAGTCCGATTTGTGCGGCCCTGTGGGTATCCAGAAAATATCCGAAGCCGCCTGCCAGCCAGACGGCCGATATGTCTTTACAGGTGATGCCGTACTTTCGCATCAGCACACAGATCCCAGCGTGAATGGCCGCTTTCGCCTTCTGGAGCGCGCGGATATCCTCCTGTGTAACGCGCCAGCATGCCGCGCCGGTTCCCGTCTCCCATTCCCAGGGATATCCGGTTTCAAACCAGAGCTCTTTCAGCAGTCCGGTTTTCTCTATGACGCCCTCCTCCAGCAGCTGTCCTATCACCGCAATGCGATCCGTGCCCCGCTCCGGCGTTCCGGCCGTCCCTTCAAAGGCGGGCCCCGCCGCCGTAGCGGCACACAGCAGCCGTTCCCGGTTTCCCAGTACCAGTTCCCCATTGGTGCCCAGATCGAGCAGCAGAGTGATTTCCCGGCGCCGGTGCATCCGGCAGGCCAGCGTCCCTGCCAGCAGATCCGCCCCCACAAAGGCGGAAATTCCGGGCAGCAGCGTCCAGGGCGTCTTTTCCTTCGTCCGGCTGTCCCAAGGGATGTGCTGTTCCTCCAGCGTTACCGGCGTAAACGGATACCGGGCCAGCCCCTCGACAGGCAGGCCGGCCAGAAGATGCTCCATCACCGTATTGCCCGCCACGTAGACACTGGCGGGGTCTCCCCGTCCCACCTGCCGGGTCAGCCGGTAGACGCCGGTTTCCAACGCTTCCCGTATCAGCTTTTGCAGCGCTTCCCCCTGTCCGTCCTGCGCCGCCTGCATCCGGGAAACCACATCCGCTCCGAAACGACGCTGCGGATTTTGTGCCGTCCATTCCGCCAGCACGGCCCCGTCCCTAAGACTTCTGGCCTGCATGGCCACTGTGGTGGTTCCCAGATCGACCGCGATACACCAGCCGCCATCGCTTGCGTCGCCTTCGCTTTCGCCGCCATCGCCTGCGTCACCGTCGCCTGAGGTAGCGCAAGCCGCAGACGACAGAGGCGCAAAAGGGCCGTCCTCCAGCCCCACTGTCTCTGTCACAACCTCTGTCTCCGGCCCCCGGGCAAAGTCCACCTCCACCCGGCAGGGTCGTTCCGCCCTGTGCAGGCAGGCCAGACGAACGCCCGCGCGCAGCTCCTCCGGCGTCAGCAAGCGCCGTTCCACAGCGGACGGGAAGGGCGCCCCCTCCGGAAAGCGAACGCGGCATTTTCCGCATCGCCCGCCGCCCCGGCAGCCGCCCTCTGTCCAAAAGCCCTGCTCCTCCAGCGCCATGAGCAAAGTCTCCCCGCTTTTGGCGGCAATCCGGACTGTTTGTTTTTCAGACGAACCGATTTTGTTTTCCGTCATACCGATATCCAATCCCCGCCAGCTTCTCCTCCAACTCGGAGACGCTGATATCCAAATCCTGACAGCAGCTTTCCAGATCGGGATAAAAATCCCGTAGCTTCAAATTGATAAAGCTCAATAACATCACCGGATCTTTGGGCAGCATTGCTTTCTCCTTCCCGACTCCTTTTTTGCAATTATACCATTCTTTGTGCGAAATAGCTACACGGCTGCACGGATTTCTTCTGAGCCGCTTTCTCCAGAAAAGAACCAAAAAAGGCCCAAAAAAGGCCCCGCCCGCAAAATACGCGGACAGAGCCTTTTGCTTTGTGAAAAAATCCGTTTGGAAACCGGCCGTCCTTATGACTGGGCCGTCCTTACGCCCACCTTGCGGCCGGCGGTCAGCGCGCCGTTTTCCAGTGCAATCTGAATGGTGTCGCCCATCTCCACCTGATCCGCCAGAATCAGTTTGGCGGAAAGGGTTTCCACATGTTTCTGGATATAACGTTTGAGCGGACGCGCACCATAAACGGGATCGTAGGCGTTTTCCACAATATAGTCCTCCGCTTCCGGCGTCAGCTCAATGGAAATTTCCCGTTCCGCCAGACGGCGGTTCAAATCCTCCACAATAAGGCGGATGATGCCGCTGATGTCTTCCTTTGTCAACGGTTTGAACAGGATCGTCTCGTCCAGACGGTTCAAAAATTCCGGTCTGAAATGGCTCCGCAGCTCGTTCATCACCATGTTTTCGGCGTCCGGCCGGATGGTGCCGTCGTTATCAATTCCCTCCAACAGGTACTGAGCGCCGATGTTGGAGGTCATGATCAGAATGGTGTTTTTAAAGTCCACCGTCCTGCCCTGGGAATCCGTAATCCGTCCGTCGTCCAGCACCTGCAGCAAAACGTTGAATACATCCGGATGCGCCTTCTCGATTTCATCAAACAACACCACGGAGTAGGGCTTCCTGCGCACCGCCTCGGTGAGCTGGCCGCCTTCCTCGTACCCCACGTATCCGGGAGGCGCCCCAATCAGGCGGGATACCGCGAATTTCTCCATGTATTCGCTCATATCAATCCGCACCATGTTGTTTTCATCGTCAAACAGCGCCGCCGCCAGAGCCTTAGCCAGTTCGGTCTTGCCCACGCCGGTAGGCCCGAGGAACAGAAACGAGCCGATGGGCTTATCCGGATCCTTGATGCCCGCTCTGGAGCGAATGATAGCCTCTGTCACTTTTGTGACACCTTCGTCTTGTCCGATGACACGTTTGTGTAATTCCTCGTCCAAATGCAGTGTCTTGTTGCGTTCACTCTCTGTCAGCTTCGCCACAGGGATCCCGGTCCAGCGGGAAATGATGCGGGCGATTTCTTCTTCCGTCACTGCCTCGTGTACCAGGGAGAACTCATCCTTTTTCACCTTCTCCTCCTCGGCCTCCAGTTGCTTTTTCAGAGCAGGCAGTCTGCCGTAGGAAAGCTCCGCCGCCTTTTCATAATTGCCCTCCCGCTGCGCGATCTGGATCTGGTTGTTCATATCCTCGATCTCCTCCCGCAGTTTGGAAAGACGTTCCACGCCAGCCTTCTCGTTATCCCACTGGGCCTTTCGGTTGTCCAGTTCGGTCTTCTGCTCCGCCAGTTCCTTCTGCAGCGCTTCCAGCCGTTCTTTGCTCAGGTTGTCTTCCTCCTTTTTCAGGGCGGTTTCTTCGATCTCCAGCTGCATTACCCGGCGGTTGAGTTCATCCAGCTCGGTGGGCATGGAATCCAGCTCCGTCTTAATCAGCGCGCAGGCTTCGTCCACCAGATCGATGGCCTTATCCGGCAGGAACCGGTCGGAAATATAACGGTGGGAAAGCGTGGCCGCACTGACCAGCGCATTATCCAGGATTTTTACGCCGTGATAGACCTCGTAACGTTCCTTTAACCCGCGCAAAATAGAGATCGTATCCTCCACGGTGGGTTCATCCACCATAACCGGCTGGAAACGGCGTTCCAGCGCCGCGTCCTTTTCAATGTATTTGCGATATTCGTCCAGTGTGGTGGCCCCCACACAGTGCAGCTCGCCCCGGGCCAGCATGGGCTTTAACAGATTGCCCGCATCCATGGCCCCGTCGGTCTTGCCTGCGCCCACGATGGTATGCAGTTCGTCGATGAACAAAATGATCTGCCCGTCGCTTTTCTTCACATCCTCCAGCACCGCCTTCAACCGCTCCTCAAACTCGCCGCGGTACTTGGCTCCCGCCACAAGCGCGCCCATATCCAGCGAAAAGATTTTCTTGTCCTTGAGCCCCTGGGGCACGTCGCCCCGGACAATCCTCTGGGCCAGTCCCTCCACTACGGCGGTCTTTCCCACGCCGGGTTCGCCGATCAGCACCGGGTTGTTCTTGGTCTTGCGGGAAAGGATCCGAATCACGTTCCGGATCTCGGCATCCCGCCCGATAACCGGATCCAGCTTCTGGGCCCTGGCCCGTTCCACCAGATCCTGCCCGTATTTCTCCAGCGTGTCATAGGTGGCCTCCGGATTGTCGCTGGTTACCCGCTGATTGCCGCGCACGGAGGACAGCGCCTGTAAAAACCGTTCCCTGGTAATGCCGTATTCCTTCCAAATCTGCCCGATCTCCCGGTTGGGATGGGACAGCATGGCCAGAAACAGATGCTCTACGGAAACGTATTCGTCCCCCATCTGCTTCGCCTCGTCCTCCGCGGACAAAAGCGCCTGATTCAAGTCCTTTCCGATGAAAACCTGTCCGCCGGACACCTTCACCCGCTTCTCTACGGCCTGTCGGGCCCGGTTCAGAAAATGTTCCTTCTGGATCTCCATCTTTTCGATCAGTTTCAGGATCAGACTGTCCTCGACGGTCAGAAGGCTGTATAACAAATGCTCCTGTTCGATCTCCTGGTTGCCGTATTCATAAGCCAGTTTTTCGCAGCCCTGCACGGCTTCCATGGATTTCTGCGTAAACTTGGAAATATTCATCCAGGTCCCTCCCTTCATGTTCTACTTCTAATATAACAACTAGCATCTGGTGTTACTATATCATGTATTGTTAGCCACGTCAATAGGTGAGTGCTAATTCTTTTCAGATTTTTTCCTCAAGAGTCGGTTTGCATGAAAAGAAAGCCCGCCAAACACAAAAGAATATTGATTTTTATGGTCTGGAATCGTATGATACTATTATATATTTGGTTATTTTTCCGAATTGACATCCGGTGCCGCCATTTCTGCGGCAAAAAAATAATTTCCTTATTTTATTTCTTTGGGAGGCATTTGAAATGAAGCAGAATAAAGTCCGTCCTATTTCGCAGCTTGGCAGACGCCTGACAGCGTTTAGCCTGGCGCTCCTTCTGGCCCTGTCCCTGGTGGGGACACAGGACTGGACAGACGCTTATGCATCGGATTTTTCAACGGCGGCTGCCGAACAGACCCAACAGGCGGAGCAATCCCCGGCTGCGTATGTGCAGGACTCAGACGACGGCGCAAATTCGGGAGACGGACTGACTTCTTCCGAAACACCCCCTTCCCAACCTGACGCTGCGGACACGGGCAGCACCCCCGAATCCTCTGACCCGGCCACCCCCACGGAAACAGAGAATCCCGTTGAAACGCAGACCGGCAGCACCGAAGCGGAGAAAGAAATCCCGACCGAATCCGGAGAGCAGGCAGAAACGGAGACGGAAACCGAAACCGGGGCCGAAACGGAAACCGAAACTGAGACCGAGACCGAGACAGAAACAGAAACAGAAACGGAAACGGAAACAGAGACGGAATTGGAAACCGAGACCGAAACAGAAACCGAGTCCTCCGGTAAGAGCGGATTTCCCATGTCCATCTTTTCTGCCCCAGACACACCGACACTGGCTTTTTCCGTAGCACCGGACCCGGCTGACAAAAATACGCCGCCTAAAAATTACACGCTGACTGTGACCTACACGGGGAATCAAACGCTGACGGGCAAAAGTAATGGGTTGGTGTTCACCAGAAAGGAAATGGGCGCCAAATTAGTCTGGAATGGTGACGAGACTACTCCTTCCGGTTACGGTTCTAGGGATAGCAATACGACCTTCTACGTTCTGGGGAGCAAGGACGGTTCCCAGGCCTATACCCTGGAGTCTTCTAAAAGCTTCTCGATCCCTTTTAAACTGGATTCCGTTCCGAATACGCAGCCCTTTGACTTTGGCTTTTCCGTCTCTCTGGCGGAAGAAACGCTCCAATACGGCGATATCTATGTTTCCGCCATTTCAGAGGATATCATCTTTCAATATGATAACGGAACCATTACGCCGGCCTCCTTCTCCCTGCCGCTTTCTCCGACAGGTGAACCGGGTCCGACCGAACCGACAGGCTATACTCTGATCTATCATCTCAACGCGCCGAGAAATAAAGAAGAAGCCGTACATACCGAATCCAGCGAAACCGGCAGTTTTTCTTTAAAAAGCGTAGGAGATGGGACGGATACCATCTTTGACACGATTTCCGATGCCAACACAACAAAAGGGCTGGTAGAGGGCTATTACGGAGCCACATCGGACAGATATTACTTTGCCGGCTGGAGCCGGGAGGAAAACGCGTCCTTCTCCTCCTACGATAAAATCGAGTTCCCGATCACGGATATTGGCAACAACAAAGCGACGTACCGCGGATATCGCACCGCCCCGTCCCTTTCGGCCGAACAGAAAACGACCCATCTGTATGCCGTCTGGGCACCGGAGGAAAGCGTGGGACTGTTCGGTTACGTCATGTCCATAGAAGGAGGTGATTTTGTCAGCGATACCCAGACAGACGGTCAAAAGCTGGGGGACAACGGAACCACCTCACAAAACAACGCGAAAAAATATGTGGTCTATGATAAAGGATATTGGGAAGAATCCGAAACACCCTTTACCGTGTCCGGCGAACGCCCCACAGATTCCATAAACAACTATTCCTTCCTCACCTGGTTCAACAAAAGTCCGAAGCAGGCAGATAAATATATTGTCATGCCCGGAGATCAGGTGCTCTACGGCGGCCAGCACAGCATTTACAGCCTGGATGCCGTCTGGGGCGAGTTAAACCGGGGCACGGATGTCAGCTGCCGTTTCGATGGTAAAGCACACTCGATAGATTTCAACACGCTGGCTTCCGGATCCGGCTCCGGGGCTGCCAAAAATGCGCCGCAGACCAAATTCCACGCGGGATCCTACAGCGGTTCGGTGCAAACTGCCTTTGACAAGGTGTTTTCCTCCGACCAGGTGAGCTATACCTACACCGTTACAAAGGACGGAACGCCGGTGAATCCGGAAACCTTTACGCGCAATGCGGACGGTGTGCCCGTCTTTACCGAACCGGGCGTCTACGAGTATACGGTAAACGCGGAGCTGAATGTTCCCGCCAATTTCCTCAACGATCCGTCAAAATCAACCGGTGTCGGGATTGGAACCATCCAGGCAACCCTGACCATCACCCATGAAGCGGAGCTGATCTATCATTTCAACGCTCCGGAAACGCCAACGGATCAGACCTCCATGGACACTGACCCGACCGTGGAAGGCGGCAGTTATACCTATTTTGTCCGTCAGCTGGAGGAAGCTTTCCCGCAGTCAGAATATGACGATTTTCTTACCTCGCTCAAAGCACAGCTGGAAAACGGAAGGATCACGATAAACGGGAAAAACTGGTATTTTGCAGGCTGGTCAAAAAAGGCAAATCCTGCAGGCTATCCGGACGTGGATTATGCCGTTTCGGTTTTTGAGAAAGGAGATAATAAAAGCGCCCGCCTGCTGGCCGATGACCTGAAACTGACGACTTCCAATAACACCGCGGACCTTTATGCCGTGTGGGTGGAAAGCCCGGCTCTGTTCGGTTATACCATGACGATTCCGGACGGGGATTTTGCTTCTTCCGAAAGGACCTCCGACAATCAGACGCTGGGAGACAACGGCATCACCGGTAAAGGAGCAAAAAAATATGTCGTCCTGGATCGGGGGTACGACTTTGAGCAGGATAAAGATAAAGAAATCCGGGTAACCACGGAGATCCCTCAGGACGCCAAAACCGGCTATACCTTCCTGGCCTGGTACAATAAAAATTATACAAAAGAGGATAAGAACACCGGAGGCAACAATAAAAACCTGAACAATCCCTTCACCTTCCCCGGCGGACAGGTTTATTTCGGCAACACCAATACCGTCTTTTCCCTGGACGCGGTATGGAGCAGGCTGGAAGCCCAAAATGACCGGGTTCTTTACGATGGGGAAGAACACGGACTGCCTGCCGCCAAGTTTTTGTTCCAGGGCGGAAGGGATGAGGCCGATCTGGAAAAAGCCCTGAAAGCCGGCGTGAACGCTTCTTATTCCGTGACGGTGAAAAAGGACGGCAAACCGTTGGGCGATCCCGTAACGGGCACTCTGACTTTCTTCGATGATCTCCCGCTTCCGGCGCAATATACGGACGTGGGAACCTATGAATATGAAATCAACGTAACTTTTACAGATAAAGAATCTCCCTCCGGGCCGCCCTGCAGTCTCTCCACTACCGCGACCCTGATCATCGATCCCGTACTGGAAGTGATTGTGCACAAGGATCTGCAAGGACGGGACTGGAAAGAAGGAGACGCTTTTTCCTTCACTTTAGACCTTACATCGGGCAAGGCGACTATGCCCGCCCAAAAAAACGCCGATGCGACAAAGGAAAGCCCTACGGTTACTTTTTCCCCGATCTCTTTTGACGCCTCCGGCACGTGCACCTTTTCCGTTTCCGAAGCAGACGGCGGCGAACCCGGCATGACCTATGCGCAGAAGCAGAATGTGACGGTTCAGATCGACCGGACGGATACGGCGCCGTACCGGATTTCGGGAGAAGGCATTGTTTTGGATCCATCCGGGAATCTGTATCGCAAGGAGATCCCGTTTACAAACCTCTATACGCCCGGCGCCCTGACCGTCAAAAAGACCGTCACCGGCCGGGGAGCGGATGCGACACGAAGGTTTGCCTTTACGGTAGAACTGAGCGACCCTACCCTCACCGGCACCTACGGCGGCATGACCTTCCAAGAGGGCGTGGCCTCTTTCAGTCTGAGCGACGGACAGAGCCTGACGGCGGAAAACCTTCCGGCGGGCGTGACTTATACTGTCACGGAAACCGACGCGGATCAGGACAACTACAAAACCGACGTCACCGGCGCACCGACCGGCACGATCCAGTCCGGCGTGACGGCCAGCGTCGCCTATACCAATACTTACCGGACCGGCGATCTGACCGTCAAAAAGACCGTTTCCGGTGACAAGGCGGACAAAAAGCGGAAATTTACCTTCACCGTAACGCTGGATCATACGGAAATCAACGGTCTGTACGGTGAAATGACCTTCTCCAACGGCACCGCCTCCTTTGATCTGGCCGACGGCGAAAGCATCACCGCTTCCGATCTGCCTGCGGGAACAGGCTATACGATTTCGGAAGAACCGGTTACCGGCTATACGGCCAGTCTTCCCGATTCCGGGAAAACCGGCACCGTTCCGGATGGCTCCGAAATCCTGGAAACCATTACCAACACCTATCGGACCGGAAACCTGACCGTGAAAAAGGTGGTGTCCGACGGCGGCAACAAGGAACGAAAGTTCCAGATCCGCGTCCGGCTGGACGATACGTCTGTCAGCGGCAACTTTGGCGGCATGACGTTTACAAACGGCGTCGCCGAACTCTCCTTAAAGGACGGGGAAAGTAAAACAGCCCTGGATCTGCCGGCCGGTGCAGGCTATACCGTCACGGAAGTGCGGGATGCAAACCTGAAAGGGTATACGGTTGCCGTCACGCCTTCCGACACAGGGACAATCCCTGCGGACGGCACGGAGGAAGTCACCGTCACCAACACCTATGACGCCGGGACGCTGACCGTCTCCAAAACGGTGACGGGGGACGGCGCCGATCCGGACAAGGCGTTTACCTTTACCGTAACCCTGAGCGATAAAACGGTACAGGGCCCCAGAGGACAAAACGCGCAGGGAGGATTACTGCAGTTTACAGCGGGCGTCGCGTCCTTTACGCTGACGGACGGACAGTCCGTGACCATCCCCGGCCTGCCGGCCGGCGCGACCTACACCGTCACGGAAGCGTCCGAGGACGGCTATCTGCTCACCGAAGCCTCCAACGAATCCGGCACCATCCCCAGTGGCGGCACCATAACGGCGGCATTTACCAACACCTACCGGCCGGGACATCTGCTGGTCCGGAAAACCGTCTCCGGCAGGGGAGCGGATCCAACGCAGGACTTTTCCTTCACCGTCACGCTGTCAGGCCACCCCGAATGCAACCACAAGCATGGGGATATGCAGTTTACCAACGGGACGGCCACTTTCACCCTGCACGACGGAGAGTCGGTTTCCGCCTCCGATCTGCCCATTGGAACCTACACCGTGACGGAAACGCCCGTGGAGGGCTATGCGTCCTCTGTCAACGGCACGGAAGCCAACACCTTCACCGGGGAGCTGACCAGTACGGACTCCTCCGCCACTGTGGCCTTCCTCAACCGGTATCAGACCGGCAGCCTGGAAGTGACCAAAACCGTCTCCGGCGGCGACATCACCCGGCCCTTCTCCTTTGAGGTCACTCTGGACCGGGCTCTGAACGGCACCTACGGCGAAATGAACTTTAAAGACGGCGTGGCGTCCTTTTCCCTGACCGGCGGCGAAAGCATCACCGCTGAGCAGCTGCCTGCCGGTGTTCCATATACCGTTAAGGAAAAAGAGGAAAATCAGAACGGCTATCAAACCACCTATGAAAACGCTTCCGGCACCATTCCGGATCAAAAGACAGCGCAGGTTTCCGTCCTGAATACCTTCCACAGCGGTTCCCTGACCGTGAAGAAGGTGCTCACTGCCGGGGGCAACACCACCAGGGCCTTCTCCTTTACCGTAACCTTTGAAAGCCCCGGTCTGACCGGCACTTACGGCGGACTTTCCTTTACGGACGGAACCGCCTCTGCGTCCTTTTCCTTAAAGGGCGGGGAAAGCAGGACCTTTTCCGGCCTGCCTGCAGGAACCGCATATACCGTAACCGAGGAGAAGCTGTCGGATTACCGGACCACCTATGACAAACAGACCGGCGCCATTCCGGACGGCAAAACGGCAACGACCACGGTGACAAACCACTACCCTGCCGGCGGCCTGACCGTCAAAAAGACCGTCGCGGGAGACGGCGCGGACCGGACAAAGACGTTTCATTTCACCGTGACCCTGACCGACACCGGCATCAACGGGCCGCGGGGAACCGATGCCAAAAAGCAACCGCTGGTCTTTACCAACGGCGTCGCCCGCTTTACCTTACAGCACGGCCAGCAGGTGGTTCTGGAGGGACTGCCCGCCGGGACCGGCTATAAGGTCACGGAAGAAGAAAGCAACCAGAGCGGCTATGCCACCACTTCCACAGGCGAAGCCGGTACCATCCGGGAGAACCGGACGGCGATGGCTTCCTTTACCAACACCTATACCACCGGCGGTCTGACCGTTTCCAAGGTCGTCAGCGGAGACGGCGCGGATCTTACCAGAGCCTTTTCCTTCCTTGTAACACTGGACGATCCGGATATCAGCGGCACCTACGGCAATATGGTCTTTGATCACGGAAAAGCTGCATTTTCCCTGACCCATGGCCAGTTTAAAGAAGCAAAGAATCTGCCGGCCGGCACCGGGTATACCGTTACGGAAACCGACGCGAATCAGAGCAATTATGAAGCGACTTCTACCGGCGCCTCCGGCACGATCCGCACCAGCGGTTCCGCTGCCGCCGTCTTTACCAACCGCTACAAAAGCGGCGGCCTGACCGTTTCCAAAAAGACGGTCGACGCACCCGCTCCGGATAAGAGCAAAGCGTTTTCCTTTACCGTAACGCTGGATCGTTCTTCTATAAACGGGGAATACGGCGGTATGGTATTTGAAAACGGCGTCGCACAGTTTGACCTTGCGGACGGAGAATCCAGAAGCGCAAAAGGCCTGCCCGCCGGCACCGGCTATACGGTCACGGAAACAGAAACGACAGGCTATACTTCCTCCATACCGGACGGCGCGTCCGGTCGGATTCCGGACAATGCCCTGGCGCGCCTGGAAGTCACCAACACCTATCATGCCGGCAATCTTACCGTCACTAAAATCCTGTCCGAGGGCGGCAACCAACAGCGGCGTTTCCTCATCCATGTGAGCCTGGACGACAAGACCATCGAGGGCAAATACGGCGATATGACATTTGAAAAAGGGGTAGCCTCCTTTGAACTGGCCGGCGTGGACGACGGAACCGGCAGCAATGTCAAACGGGCACAGGGGCTGCCCGCCGGTATGGGGTACCATGTGACGGAAACCGCCGTGAAGGGATATCGGGCTTCTTACGAAAACCAGGACGGCGTTATCCCGGAAGATGATACGATTGCCGCCACAATTACCAATACGTACAATGCAGGCTCCCTGCAGATTTCCAAAACCGTGGCGGATGCTCCTGCGGCGGATAAAGACAAGGCTTTCCACTTTACCGTCACTCTGTCCGATCAAACCGTAAACGGGCCGAGAGGAGAAGCGACCTTCCAGGCCGGAAAAGCCACCTTTTCCCTGAAAGACGGGGAAAAACTCCTGATCCCGGGGCTGCCGGCGGGTACCCATTACACCGTCACGGAAAACGACGCGGGACAGGACGGCTATGTCACTTCCAGTACCGGCGCCTCCGGCGACATCCAGTTAGACACCACACAGGAAGCGAATTTTACCAACACCTACCGGCCCGGCAGCCTGACTGTTTCTAAAACTGTAATCGGCGCTCCGGAAGCAGATCGGGAGCGGGAATTTCAATTTACCGTAACGCTGGTAGGTCAGACAGACTGCACCGGCCATGACCACGGCGCTGATATGACGTTTGTCAACGGCGTAGCCAATTTTACGCTGAAAAACGGAGAGAGTAAAACCGCCGACAATCTGCCTGTCGGAGACTATATCGTTGAGGAAACACCGGAGGACGGCTACGATACCACCGTCAACAGCAAATCCGACAGCAAAATCACCGGCACCATTTCAGCAGGCGCCGCAACAAGTACCTCTGCAACAGCCGCTTTCGTCAACACTTACAAAACCGGAACGCTGACGGTTTCCAAAACCGTTGCAAAAGGCAGCAAATCCAAACCGTTCCATTTCACCGTTACACTGAACGATCCTACGATCAGCGGTTCTTATGGCGAGATGAACTTTAAAGAGGGAAAAGCCACTTTTGACCTGGCGGACAGCGAAAGTGTTACTGCCGACAATCTGCCGGACGGTCTTACCTATGAAGTGACAGAAAAAGAAGAAACCGGATACCAGACGCAAAGCACCGGCGCTTCCGGCAGTATTACATTCGGCCTGCCGGCCCATGCTAGCTTTACCAATACGTTCCATCCGGGCAGTTTGCGCATCACCAAGGAGCTTTCCGACGGGGGCAACCAAATGCGGGACTTCTCCTTTATCGTCGATTTGCACGATCTGGATATTTCCGGAAAATACGGCGATTTGACCTTCCGATCCGGGCAGGCATCCTTTACGCTAAAGGGCGGGGAAAGCAAAACGGCCTCCGGCCTTCCCTCCGGCGCTTCTTACGATGTGACCGAACGGCGGGCCGACGGCTATATCACCTCTTATGAAAACTGCAGCGGAACCATCCCGGACGGCAGCATAGCGGAGGCAAAGGTCATCAATACCTACGACGCCGGCACTTTGACCATTTCCAAAACCGTCAAGGGATCTGCGGGCGACAAAAACAAGGAATTTCATTTTACAATCACCCTCAGTGATTCCGGCGTCAACGGCCCGAGAGGAGAGGTATCTTTCACAGACGGCACAGCCTCCCTTTCCTTAAAACACGGAGAAGTAATTTATATCCCGGGTCTGCCCACCGGTACCCACTACGAGGTACAGGAGGCCGAAGCGAACAAAAACGGCTATAAAACCACTGCTTCCGGAGCATCCGGCACAATCGAAGCAGGGAAAACAGCGGTGGCCGCCTTTACCAACCGCAAAGAGAAACCGGCCGACAGCGCGGATACTCCCGAGGAGAAAGAGAAAGAGGACGAAGATCCCACGCCTCCCTCCGAATCTTCTTCTGTTTCGACAGAATCGCGGCAGGAGACAGGGACTTTCGTTCCCGCTGTCGTTCCCGAAGCAGAGCTGACGGCGCTTCCGGCCGCAACCGAAGATCCTTCCGGTACAGCCGGTGCGAATACGCCTGCGACCGGTGATGAGAACCGTCCGCTTTTCTGGGCTATTCTGCTATGCCTGTCCCTTGCGGGACTGACCGTTCCCCTTCTGAATCAAAAACGGCGCCGTTAAGGCGCCGTTTTTTTACAAAACGAACAGGGCAAAGAGGTTTGATGTCCGGCGTTTCATCGCGTATTTTTGAGAATCGGGCTGAGCTTTTTATAGACCAGCAGCGTAACCAGGGACACCAGCGCACCTTTCAGCAGATTCAGCGGCACCACGCAAAGGAGCACCAGCCCCGTCACACTGTCAATGGAAGGATGGATCGCCGCTCCCATGGCGATAATGGCGTCCAGGGGCATCCCAAACATCTGGGCGAACTTGGGAAGCAGATATACTGCGTTGAACAGCGCTCCTCCCAATGCCATCAGCAGCGTCCCTGTCACAGTTCCCACAATGGCCCTGCGGCGGCTTTTATGAAACAGATAAAAGACGGAGGCAGGCAGAACCAGCATACAGCTGACCACAAAATTCGCCAGCTCTCCCACAAAGGCCGTGGACGAGGGTTTTAACACCAGCTTGACCAAAATCTTTAAAAACTCAATCATGACACCGGCTACCGGGCCATAGGCAAACGCGCCGATGAGCGCGGGCAGCTCTGAAAAATCGATGTCATAAAAAGATGGCGCGAAGGGAACCGGAAATGACAGGGACATCAGAATCCCGGAAATAGCGGAAAAAATACCGATCACCACAATTTTCCTGGTTGCCAGCACCCGCTGGGTATCGCCGTTCCTTTTTTTGACCGCCTTTTCGATTCCGTATGCCAGCAAAAACACAAGCAGCACCAGCCCCAGAAATTGCAGGACAAAAATCAGATTCTCCGTTACACTCTGCAGCAGTTCTTTCATTTTTAAAATCTCCTTTCCGACTGAGAAGGGAAAGTTCTTTTGTACCGCGCAAAAAGCCCGAAGGAAAATCTCCTTCGGGCCATACTTGCCGGTTCTGCGGTTCCCCAAAGCTGCTCACAACGCGCTTTGGCTCCCGTATCCTGCGGTTGTCTTCTTTCATCCAGACTGTACTGTCGGCTTCGGAATTTCCCGACGGATTCCCAGAAATCCGCCGCGATCACCGAATCATACCTTTCGGCTCGTGGGCTGTACCACCGGTTGGGACTTTCACCCGACCCTGAAGAACTTCACCTCATTTATTTTTACCTGTTTATCATACTCCGCCGGAAGCAGTCTGTCAACGGTCTTTTTTTGCCTGTATGCCTCTGTTCAGTCCTTATCCAGCCGCATGGTCAGACTGATCCGTTTCTTTGCCAGATCCACGTCCAGCACCTTGACCTCCACAACATCTCCGACGCTGACCGCCTCCAGCGGATGCCGGATAAAGCGATCCGTAATACGGGAAATATGCACCAGCCCGTCCTGATGGACGCCGATATCCACAAACACACCGAAGTCGATAACGTTGCGCACCGTGCCCTTTAAAATCATGCCGGGCTTTAAGTCCTTCATCTCCATCACGTCGCTGCGCAGAATGGGAGAGGGCATATTTTCCCTCGGGTCGCGCGCGGGCTTTTCCAGTTCCTTTAAAATATCCTCCAGCGTCGGTTCTCCGATTCCCAGCTCCTGGGCCAATTTTTTCTTATCTGTTATCCGCTGCTCCAGCAAAGAGACGTTTTTGCCTTCCGGCCGTGGCTGCTGCATCTTCTTCAGCTGCGACTGTTTCTGCTCCTGCTGCGGCTGCTGCATCTGCTCCATCTGTCCCATGGCCGCCGCCAGCGCTTTGCCCATGGCGGTATTCGTATTGCGGATCACAAAGCTGCCCTGCCGTCTGCCGCCGGACTGCTTTCCCTTTTCTGCTTTTCCTTTTTCTGTGTTTCCTTTTGCTGCGTTTCCTTTGCCTGCACCATCCGTTTCCTGCCGGGTCTTTTGGGCCTGCAGTTTTTTCACATCCTCCAGCGTCAGTCCCAGCTTTTCCAGCAGCTGCTGTACGGCCGCATAGGACTCCGGATGTACGCTGGTGGCGTCCAGCGGGTTATCTCCGTCCGTAATGCGCATAAAGCCCGCGCACTGTTCATACGCCTTGGGCCCAAGCTTGGCCACATGCAGAAGCTGTCTGCGATCCATAAACCGGCCGTTTTTCTCCCGGTATTCCACAATATTTTTTGCCAGCGCCCGGCTCACGCCGGATATATAGGAAAGCAGGGATACGGAAGCCGTATTCAGATCCACGCCCACCCGGTTCACGCAGTCTTCCACCACACCGTTGAGCGCTTCCCCCAGTTTCTTCTGGTTCATGTCATGCTGATACTGTCCCACGCCGATGGACTTGGGATCGATCTTTACCAGCTCCGCCAGCGGATCCTGCAGGCGGCGGGCAATGGACGCCGCGCTGCGCTGTCCCACATCGAAATTGGGAAATTCCTCCGTGGCCAGCTTGCTGGCGGAATAGACCGACGCGCCCGCTTCACTGACGATCACATACTGCAGCGGACGCTTCTGTTCGCGGATCAGTTCCGCAATCACCTGTTCGGATTCCCGGGACGCCGTGCCGTTGCCCAAAGAGATCAGCGTGACCCCGTATTTGTCGATGAGGCGCACCAGCTCGCGCTTGGCCTCCTCCACCTTATTCTGGGGAGCGGTCGGATAAATCACCTTGGTATCCAGCACCTTGCCGGTGGCGTCCACCACCGCCAGCTTACAGCCTGTCCGAAAGGCCGGATCCCAGCCCAGCACCACCCGTCCCGCAATAGGGGGCTGCATCAAAAGCTGCTGCAGATTTTTGCCAAATACGCCAATCGCGCCCTCCTGGGCCTTCTCCGTCAGTTCGTTGCGGATTTCCCTCTCGATAGCGGGCGCAATGAGCCGGTCATAGCTGTCGGCGATCACCTCCCGCAGCACCGGGGATGTGATGGGATTCTCTTTCGTGATCACCTGTTTTTCCAAATACCCCAGAATACGCTCTACAGGCGCCTCGATTTTTACCGTCAGGACCTTCTCTGCCTCTCCCCGGTTCATGGCCAGGATCCGGTGCCCTGCCGCCTTTTTGACGGGCTCCTCGTAGTCGTAATACATCTCGTATACGCTGTCCGTCTTTTTCTCCCGGGCGGCGCTGACGATCCTGCCTTCTTCAAAGGTCAGGTTCCGGATAAAGATGCGGTGATCCGCTTCGTCGGAAATTTGCTCCGCCAGAATATCCTTTGCGCCCTGCAGGGCCTCGGATACATCTGTGGCCCCCTTTTCTCCCCCGATATATTTTTCCGCTTCTTTCTCCAGCGGCGTTTCTGTCTCCTGCTGCCAGATCAGATCCGCCAGTCCTTCCAGTCCCTTTTCCTTTGCCACACTGGCCCTGGTCTTTCTCTTGGGACGGTAAGGGCGGTACAGATCCTCCACCACTACCAGCGTTTCGGCCGCCAGAATCCGCTCTTTTAACTCTGGCGTCAGCTTTCCCTGTTCCTCGATGCTTTTGAGAACAGACTCCTTCTTTTCCTCCAGATTGCGCAGATATTGCAGCCGTTCGTCCAGGTTGCGCAGCACCTCGTCGTTTAAGGAGCCGGTGGCTTCCTTTCGGTAACGGGAAATAAACGGGATCGTGTTGCCCTCGTCGATGAGCTTTACAGCGGCTTCCACCTGCCAGCGCTCTACCTTCAGTTCGTCTTTCAGCCTGTTTAAAATATCCATTCTTTCCTCCCTGTCCGGAACTGTTTCCGGGTCTAGTATACTGTAAAAAGGCTGCGTTTGGCAAGACGAACCCTCATTCTGACAAAACTCCTATTCCTGATCCAGAAGTCGATCATACGAAACCCTCAGCACCTTGGAAAACCCCCGGATCTCAATATCCGTCACAAAGCGCTGACCGGACTCAATCCGCTGAATTGCATTCTTATCCAGTTCAATCCCCTCCAACTGCATTTTGTCCGCCAGCCCCCGCTGGGACAGTTTGGGAGAAATGGCCTTCCGGCATTTTGCAATGTTTTCTCCGGAAATATTGTTTTTCCCCGAAAGAGACTTATTCTTGAACATATCTGCCTCCTGTTTGACATTTTGTGCTTGTCATTTACAAAATTATATGCTATGCTTTATGCAAAATTGACATTCACTAAATGTCAAAATAGAAAGGAGTAATCCCCAGATGCACAAAAAGAAAACAGAACGGCATGCCAGAAAATGGATTGGCCTGCTTCTCGCAGTCTGTATGCTGGCAACAGGCTGCGGCGCAGCAAAAGAAACGAACACGTTAAGAGAAACAGAAGCAGGAACTGTAGAGGGAAAGATAGAGACGACAGAAACGGAAAGTACCCCCATCGAGGAAACAGATGAAGCTGTCAGCGAATCTACAGTCGTTTATGACAGTTCTCAATATGAGTTTCTGCTTTATCAGAAGCCTGGCGAGGATAAAGACCCTTTTATCGGATTTAACATTCCGGATGGATATGGCATTGTCAACTTTTCAACAGAAGTGATTGTACTCTATTCCTCCTCCACGGAACAATATCCAGCATATCGTTTCAATTTGAAAGATCTGCAAACCGGCGATACATATTGGCTTGAAATCGGATGCGACCCAGCATACGGTTATGAAATTTCATCGGATAACATCCTGTCCCGGAAAAACACGTCCGCCCCCGACAACGTGACCACTGTGGAAAAGATGAAAGAATACGAGGGCCCCCTGGGCACGATGGATCTCTATTTTGAAACCACAGAGCATCCGGAGGATGACCACACAGAAGCTTACACGGATCATGCGGAAATCGCCCTATTGCCTTCCGACAACAATAATTTTTATATCCGTTTTGAAATGGTTGACCCTTTCGCTATGTATGCTGACAAAAAAAGCACTGTTACAGAAAAGGAAACTACCTATGCCGGCAATCTGGAAAGGCTTCTGCCAGAACTATTTCTTCCCGCAGATCAATCTGTGAACCAGCTTCCCTCTCTCACAGGCGGCACTGTCACCGTAGGGCCGGAGTATGACTATACAATCAATGCAACTGGTAAGGATACCGCAGCGGTTGGGCTGTATGTCCCCTCCGGATACACGGTAAATCACAGCGGCGGTTGGAACGATGATATCTTAATGACCAAGGATTTTTACACTACACAGATTGAAGTAACCACGATGAAAGTTGAGCTTTTCCGTTACTTTAAAAGAACCAACAAGTGGATAAACGGTGGCACATGGCAAAGCGGAGAAAACGTATTACACGATGTCCGGGAAGTGGGAGAAACCGATACCCACTTTGGAAAGGCCAAGCTCTATTATGTGGAATGGGAATCGCTCGACGGCAGTTCTCTCACCAATGAAGAAGAAATCGCGCTGCTTAACAATAACGGCGTCGATGTTCTGGTCATATACAGGAATACCAATGCGCCCTGCGACGGAGAATATGATGCGCAGCTTGAGGCCCTGCTGCCGGAACTGTTCGGCTGATCCTGCTCCTGCAGGAATAACTGTTTCCTGACTTCATACAAAGAGACAGATCCCGGTCTTATGGCCGCGCACCTGTCTCTTTTTTGCCCCTTCTCACTTCACATATTTTTCATTTGTATCCGCTGGGAAAAAGTGGTATGCTGTCCTCAGAAGGAAAGGATAGGATAGTATGGACGAGTATCGTAATCAAAACGAACAACCGCAGGAAACAGGGGCCCAACAGGCTCCGCCCGTCGTCTGGGGCCGGGGCTTTGCAACGGCATCGCTGGTCTTTGGCATTCTGGCGCTGCTTAGCACCTTCACCATGACCGTTGCCCTGCCTGTCTTTTTCGGGAGCATGGCCGTCATTCTGGGCATTCTCTCCCGGGGGAAGCAGACAATCTGGCCAAACAACGCACTGGCAGGCGTCATTGTGGGCGTCTGCACCGTTGTCATCAATATTGCCCTGGGGGTGGGCTCTGTCTATCTCTTTTTTTCCAACACCGATCTGCAGGCCCAGTACTGGGACATGGTAAATGAAAGCTACGAACAGATCACCGGTATGACGTTAGACGAATTTCTGGAAAGCTACGGGCTGGACGCCGATATGCTCCCCGGCCGGTAAAACAGTCTGTCTGCCCGGCCAAACCTGCCCGGGCCGGACGCCGTTTCTTTCCCTTTATCCTAAACCGAGGTAACCGCTTATGAACCGATATGCAACCAGGGCCGAGTTGAAAGCCAGCGCGAGAGGGGCGCTGCTGGGCCGCTATTTTTCCCTCTCCGGCGCTTTTCTCACCTATGCGCTGCTGCAGTACCTGATCACCATTCCGTCTTCCCTGATGCAGTTTTCGCCGCCTTTTGGCCTGATTCTCTATTATGGTCTGAGTTTTGTGCTGGAGCTGTTTTACGGCGTCATACAGGCGGGCATTTCCTACTTGTTTTTAAGCAATGCCTGCGGCCGCCCCGTCAGCATGAACGGTATCTTCTGGGCCTTCTGGAACAATCCCGGGCGCGCCGTCTGCATCCGCTTTTTCCCGGCGCTTTTACTGCTGATTCCCTCCATCGCGCCCAATATCTGCCTTGCGCAGTTTGCTTCCACGCGTAGCGGACAGTGGCTGATCTACGGCGCCGCCGTTTCGCTCCTGCTGCTTCCCTTCGTCCTGTTTGTGGAAATCCTCTATTCCCAGGCGTACTACGTTATGCTGGACTTTCCCGAAATGGAAGCCTGGGACTGTCTCCGGTATTCCCGCAGGCTCATGAAGGGAAATATGCTGCGCTTCCTCTGGCTTCGGCTGAGTTTTCTCCCGCTTCTGCTTCTGGGCATCTTCAGCTGTGGCCTCGGCCTTTTATATGTCTATCCCTACCGAGAACAGACCTACGCCAACTTTTATCTGGATCTGATCGAAAAGAAGCAGGCGTAATGCCTGCTTCCCGTCAAAAGGAACTCTGCCATTTTCTCAGCCGTTTTCTCCGTCCGGCTTTTTCGCACTGACCCATTTCAAATACGCGTTGATAAACGGATCCAGGTCTCCGTCCAGCACGCCGTCGGCGTTGGACACCTCCTGATTGGTGCGCAGATCCTTCACCAGCTTGTAAGGCTGCAGCACATAGGAGCGGATCTGGTTGCCCCAGGCGATATCCTTCACTTCGCCCCGGATATCCGACAGCTTCTCCGCGTTGGCCTCCTGCTTGAGCAGATACAGCTTTGCCTTCAGCATCTGCATGGCCTTGTCCTTATTCTGGAACTGGGATCGTTCGTTCTGGCACTGTACCACCACGCCTGTGGGAAGGTGCGTGATACGCACGGCGGAGGAAGTTTTATTGATATGCTGGCCGCCGGCGCCGCTGCTGCGGTAGGTATCGACGCGCAGATCCTCCGGGTTGATCTCAATATCCAGATCCTCCTCGATGTCCGGCATCACATCCAGCGACACAAAGGAAGTCTGCCTTTTCCCCTGGGCGTTAAAAGGGGAAATCCGCACCAGCCGGTGCACGCCCTTTTCCGATTTCAAATATCCGTAGGCGTTTTCGCCGTTCACCTGGAAGGTCACGGATTTGATGCCCGCCTCGTCCCCGTCCAGATAGTCCAGCACTTCCACAGAAAATCCCTTTTTCTCCGCCCAGCGGGTATACATCCGGTAAAGCATACCGCACCAGTCGCAGCTTTCCGTTCCGCCCGCCCCGGCGTTGAGCTTTAAGATCGCGTCGCACTTGTCATATTCGCCGGAAAGCAGAGTGGAAATGCGCAGTTCATCCAGCTTCTCCACAAACTGTGTCAGCTCGCCCCGGATCTCCTCCGTCATCTCCGGGTCTTCTTCCTCATAGCCCATTTCAATGAGCGTCTCAATATCCGAATACTGCGTCCGCAGCGCTTCGCACAGATCCCGCGTGTCCTTTAAATTCTTCAGTTCTTTCATCTTGCGGTTGGAGGACTCCGGATCGTCCCAGAAGCCGGGGGATTCCAGCTCCATTTCCAGTTCCTCTATCCGTTTGCTCTTACCGTCCAGATCCAGGGAATCCGTCACTTCCTGCAGCATCCCCTCATAGCTTTGCAGCTCAAACTTCATCTGGTCGAGTTCTACCATTGCCATCTTACAAAAACTCCTTCTTATTTGCCGCGTCCGCAGCAGTTTTTATACTTTTTCCCGCTGCCGCAGGGACAGGGATCGTTGGGATACACCTTCATCTTTTCCCGTTTCACCGGTTTCTTCGGGCCGGAATCGTCCTTGTTTGTTCCCGTCACCTTGGCCACCTGTTCCCGCTCCACCTTCTGCTCGATGCGGATATGGCAGAGTACGCGGACGGTATCCTCCTTGATGCTTTCGGTCATATTGTCGAACATCTCGTACCCGCTCATCTTGTATTCCACCAGCGGATCGCGCTGGCCGTATGCCTGCAGGCCGATGCCCTGTCGGAGCTGCTCCATGTCGTCGATATGGGTCATCCATTTCCGGTCGATCACCTTGAGCAAAATGACGCGCTCCGCCTCCCGGATCAGTTCCGGATTGGGGAACTCCGCTTCCTTGGCTTCGTAAAACTTTACCGCTTCCTCTTTGAGCTGCTGCTTTAAGCCGTTGCGCTTCGGATTCGCAACGCGTTCCCTGGTAATAGGCTCCAGCGGGATGATGGGAAGCAGGAGGGAGTTGAGTTCTCCGAAATTCCAGTCTTCCACGCCCGCATCCTCGCCGATCACCATGTCCACCGTATTGTCCACGATGTCCGTCAGCATCTTATAGATGGAGTCGCGCATACTTTCGCCGTCCAGCACCCGGCGGCGCTCCGCGTAGATGATCTCACGCTGTTCGTTCATCACCTGGTCGTATTCCAGCAGATTTTTCCGGATGCCGAAGTTATTGCCCTCAATCTTCTTCTGCGCGTTTTCAATGGCCTTGGTCAGCATCTTGTGCTCGATCTCCTGCCCCTCCGGGATCCCCAGGGCGTTAAACATGGAGATCATCTTCTCGGAGCCGAACAGCCGCATGAGATCGTCCTCCAGGGAAATAAAGAACTTGGATTCCCCCGGATCCCCCTGCCGTCCGGAACGGCCGCGCAGCTGATTGTCGATACGACGGGATTCATGGCGCTCGGTGCCGATGATCTTTAAACCGCCCGCCGCCTTGGCTTCCTCGTCCAGCTTGATATCCGTACCACGGCCGGCCATATTGGTGGCGATGGTCACCGCCCCGTGCAGACCGGCGTCCGCTACGATTTCCGCTTCCAGTTCATGGAATTTCGCATTCAAAACCTTATGCGCGATTCCTTCCCGGCGCAGCATACCGGAGAGCTCCTCGGAGGCCTCGATGGTGATGGTGCCCACCAGAACGGGCTGCCCTTTCGCGTGGGCCTCCTTCACCGCCTCCACAATGGCGTGGAGCTTTTCCCTCCGGGTCTTATACACCGCGTCATGGTGATCGATACGGATCACGGGCCGATTGGTGGGCGTCTCCACCACGTCCATGCCGTAGATATCCCGGAATTCCCTTTCTTCCGTCAGGGCCGTACCGGTCATGCCCGCCTTTTTTTCAAATTTATTGAAGAAATTCTGAAAGGTGATGGTGGCCAGCGTCTTGCTTTCCCGCTTCACCTTCACGTGCTCCTTGGCCTCGATGGCCTGGTGCAGGCCGTCGGAATACCGCCGTCCCGGCATGATACGGCCCGTAAATTCGTCCACGATGAGCACCTGATCGTCCTTGACCACATAGTCCTTGTCCCGGTGCATCAGATTGTGGGCACGCAGCGCCAGAATGATGTTGTTCTGGATTTCCAGATTGTCGGAATCCGCCAGGTTATCGATGTGGAAAAACTTCTCGACTCTGCTGATGCCCTCGGCGGTCAGATTGACCACCTTATCCTTTTCATTGACGACAAAGTCGCCGGTCTCCTCCTGCTCGATGCCCATGATGGCATCCATCTTGGACAAGTCTTCCATATCCTTCCCGCGCTTTAACTGCCGGGCCAGAATATCGCAGGCCTCGTACAGGCTGGTGGACTTCCCGCTCTGTCCGGAAATGATCAGCGGCGTGCGGGCTTCGTCGATGAGCACCGAGTCCACCTCGTCGATGATGGCATAGTGCAGGCCCCGCTGTACCAGCTGTTCCTTATAAATCGCCATATTGTCCCGCAGATAATCAAACCCCAGTTCATTGTTGGTCACGTAGGTGATATCGCAGGCATAGGCCGCCCGCCGTTCTTCCGAATTCATGCTGTTTAAGATGACGCCCACCTTCAGCCCCAGAAACTCGTGTACGGCGCCCATCCACTGGGCGTCGCGGGCCGCCAGATAGTCGTTGACCGTGACCACGTGTACGCCCTTGCCCTCCAGGGCGTTTAGATACGCTGGCAGGGTTGCCACCAGCGTCTTACCTTCACCGGTCTTCATCTCGGCGATACGACCCTGATGCAGGATCACGCCGCCCAGCAGCTGCACCCGGAAATGCTCCATGTTCAGTACGCGCCGCGCCGCCTCCCGGACTGCCGCGTAGGCCTCCGGCAGCAGATCGTCCAACGTCTCGCCGCCCGCAAGGCGCTCCTTAAATTCTCTCGTTTTATCCCTGAGCTGTTCGTCGCTCAGTTCCATCATGGCGGGCCTGAGCTGCTCGATTTTGTCCACGATAGGTTCGATCCGTTTGATTTCTCTTTCGCTGTGGGTTCCAAAGATTTTTTCAAATACACTCATTTGTCCCATCTCCAATCTCATCCTGTCCACATACAGACTAATGTATATTTTAGCAGATCCGCCGGGAAAAAGCAACAACGGCCTGCACAGGCAGACCGTTGACACGTGATATGCTGTTTTCTCTATTCCGCTTCATAGGAAAAGGCTTCGCTGCAGTATCCGTCTGCGTCAAAGTGATATTCCTTTCCCTCTATCTGCGCCGTCGTATCGGCGTAAAAGCTTCCGTCCGCCTTCTGATAACGCCAGCCTGTATCGTTCTTCTTCCAGCCCTCCGGCGTGACGCCCTCCCGCATATAGGTATACAAATTCAGCTCCGCCCGGATGTCGTCGTCCTGAAAATGCCACCACTCGGAAAACAGATCGTTAAAGCCGGCGGACATCATATAGCGGGCCAGCAGATCCGCGTTCTCGTTGTTTTGGGCGATGGAAGAATACCAGCTCAAATCGTGCATTTCCGTCTGCATCGTAAGGGCTTTTCCGTCCTCCAGCCCTTCCAGCGTCAGATCCAGCGCAATTCCCCGGTTGTGGGCCGAAACCGAACTGGCCAGGAAGGAAGAAAGCCCGTAACGGCCTCCCGTCATGACACTGCCATACGTTTCCCCAATCCTGCTGCCGTCCGAGGTTCCCTGGCAGTCCTCCCCGATCCGCTTTCCCATTTTGCCGCTCATGGTAGAATACAGATAGCGGGTGGCTTCGTTGGGGCGGAACGCGTCATAGATCCGCAGCCGGTATCCGTCCCGTCTGACCATATTGACCGCCTGCAAAAGCCGGTTCGCGGTGGGATACAAAAGCGGCACCAGATAGCTGTCCGTATCCAGACAAATATCCTCATAGCCCGGTATTACCGTGTCCGTAATTTCCGGAATGTCATAGCCGTGCACCCGAAACAGGGAAGCACAGCTGTTTTTGATGTCATAAGCGCACAGATCCCCCAGGTATTCCGCCAGATTGATCATGCAGTATCTGCCGTCCACCCAGCCTGCCGTATCCTGGTAACGGACGAGGAAAAAATCGCCCTCCTGGCGCAGGACGCAAAGGGCCGTCCCCGCCGGAATGCGCCCCAGGCTGCCGGTGCCATCCGCATTTTCCCAGAAGGGCTGCTCCAGCAGGGGCCAGACCGTACAATACAACGGCGAAACCTCCACGCGGAACGTGACCTCATAAGGGTTGGCGGTGAAATTCTCCGTCTCCTTCTGCTCTGTTGTGTCATAGGCAATGACCCGGAAGCGAACCTGGGTTCCGGAGGGCAGGGTGCCTGCCTCGTACCGGTTTTCCCCGCCCTCCAGGACAGCGCACGTCAGCCAGTCGTTTTCCTTTGCGGACCATCGCTGTACCTCGCAGTACTTTCCCTCCACGCTATCCCACTCCAGCGCGTACTTTCGATCCCCCAGCCCTTCGTAGGTCAGATTCAGCTGGCCGCCGAACAGCTCCCGGTGGGAAATTGCCACCGGTTCCGCGTAGGCGCTGTAAGAAACGTATCCGTCCCCCTGCACCTTCGTCCGCACCGTAAACAGAATCGTATCCCGATCCCGCAGAACGTCAAAATCGGCCCCCGCAGACAGACAGATCAGAGGGCTGTCGGATTCCCCGATGCTCTGCCACGCTCCCTCTTTATCCTGGATATATATTTCATAAACGTTTCCTTCCGTTTCCGTACATCCCAGGAAAATCTGCTTGTCCACGCTGTCCACATCGCCTTCCAGCCTAGGCTGTCCAAGCGCCACCGGCTCGATCAGAAACTCCGAAACGTCCCCTTCCTTCTTTCGGGACATATGCAGCAGATTCACCGTTTCCCGGATCGGCTGCAGGCGCAGATAAATCTTCTCTCCCTCCGCCACACCGGCCAAAACCACGCTGTCTTTGGGATATTCTCCCAGCGCCGTATAACTGTCCCCGTCCAGACTGTATTCCACTCTGCACCGGGAAACGGAAAGCTGCGAAGGCCAGGACAGGGACAACTGTCCCTCCTGCAGACTGATCTGCAGCGCCCCCGCCGGAAGCACAGGCTTTGCCCCCGCAGGCTGTAAAAGCAGGCCTGCGCCGAAGGCTGCCGCAAAAAGCAGCCCGACGCCCAGAAGAATCAGGATAATCCGAAAAACGGCCCCAAACCATTTCTTCATCCGACGTTTCCTCCCACCCTTCCTTCATATAAAATCCGGCAGTCTTCCCCGGATTTTGTCATCACCTTCACCCAAAACTGTGTCCCCTCCAACTGGAGCTTCGACAAATATAACGTATATCCGTAATCGGTGTCTACGCCGTTTTCCTTTGTCTGGACGCAGAACGCCTCAAAGACCCTGCTTTGCTTTCCGTCCCCGATCTCCAGCAGGATCGGGCTGTCTGTTTCCAAAAACCGCGCGTCTGCGGTTCCCGAAAATTTCCAGTAGCTGCCTTCCTCCCCCAGACAGAGCGTGGTATTGCTTTCCGTTCTTTCACAGTCCCCCGGCCAATCCCTTTGCATGGCGCTCATCAGCGGCGGGACGCTGCCCAGCGTGGGCAGGTGCCGCTCCACCTTTTCCAGTATCACCACGTCCGATTCCGATGTGATCAAATCCGTCATGGGATAGGGCACCTGTTTGGAAAACGTGGCCTTCTGAAATGCCAGGGCAAAGAAGGGAAGCAGGGAATTTCCAAAGGAATCCCGATACATCAGCAGATTTTTTGTCCCTGTATCGGATACGGTCTGAATGTAGTCGTCCTCCACATCGTCCCCCGTCAGATACGACCAGCCCTCCGTGGGCGCGTAACAGATCTCCTCCTCCGGCTGTGCGCCCACCGGATAAACCATCCGATTCAAATCCCCGTAATAGGCCCGACTGTTCTGGGACGGTCTGTTTGCATAGCCCGGATTCTCCTTCCCGCAGGCTGTCAGCAGCGCGTCTGAAACCAGCGCCGCGCCCTTCTGGTTCCAGTGGGAATCCCGCGCATAATACAGCGTTTCTTCCTGCCCGCCAAATAGCGCGTACAAATCCACATAGGCCACGCCCTCCCGTTTCAGCCAGGGCAAAAGACGTTTGGCGTCGCTCTCCCCGGCCGCCTGCCAGCAGTACCGGGCAGGCATATGCTCCCCGTACAGGGAATTTTTATTGGGCGCAATGGTAAAGACAAAGGTCTGCCCCAGGCTCCGGGTATACTCCTGCATCAGCGCCAGATTGTGCGCCATATTGAAAAGCATCCGCTCCGACACCCCGTGATTGTGCTGGAAATCGTCCAGTGTGGCCGCATAGTACAGCCAGCCGTCTTTTCCGGTAATCACGCTGTCCACAGGAGAGGTTTGGAAAATCCCGTTCCGGATCCGGGCGTCCGCCGCCACCAGTTCCTGGCGGAACGCAAAATGATCGGTGAAATACTCGCCCGCCTGCTGTAAAAAATCCGTATGGATACCCGACTCATCCGTCAGCGCAGGCCATTGGGCCAGCGTTGTATTTTCCGTGGTCTGCATTGTCGGCCAAAAGATCATTCCGGCCAGGGGAAGCAGGCAGATCCCTAAAACCAGCACGCAGTACAGGATGTCCATTCTGTTTTTCTTCATCGTTACTCCCCCGCTCCCTAAAATCGGAAATAAATGAACGGATTATAGGTGCCGCCCGACAGACTCAGCAGACACAGAACCAAAAGCAGGACGGAAGCCGCGTAGGAAAGGGGCCGCGTCCAGCTTCTTTGTCCCAGGCGCCGCCGCGCCCAGTCCCCGACCGGCAAAGAACCGATCACCGCTGCCGCCAGCGCCGCGAAAAACAGCCCGTTTAACGGGGCCGTGGCTGCGGCGGCCACACCGGCGTTAAACGTTACCCCCGTAAACATCGCCGCCAACATTCTGCCGGCCTGTCCCACGCTGTCGGAGCGGAACAGGACAAAGCCCACACAGACCACAAGCAGCACATAAAGATGCCCGAACAGACTCTTTTTTCCCTTCCTGGGGAAAATCGTTTCCAGCGTCAAAAACAGGCCGTGATACAGCCCCCAGAGAACGAAGGTCCAGTTGGCCCCATGCCAGAGCCCCGTGCAGAAAAATACAAGCAGACGGTTGATCCACGTCCTGGTTTTGCCCTTGCGGTTCCCGCCCAGCGGGATATAAAGATATTCCCGAAACCAGCCCGTCAGGGAAATATGCCACCTTCTCCAAAAATCCTGCATACTCGCCGCGATATAGGGGTGATCGAAATTTTCCTTGATGGAAAACCCGAACATCCGGCCCAGACCGATGGCCATATCGCTGTAGCCGCTGAAATCAAAATAAATCTGCAGCATATACGAGACCGCCCCTATCCAGCCTGCCGCCATGGAAAGCTCTGCTGCCGGCAGGGCGTACACATAATCCGCCGCCGCGCCCATGGTATTGGAAATCAGCACCTTTTTGGAAAGCCCCACAATAAAACGCCGCAGTCCCAGGGCGGTGTTCCGGGGCGTCTGCGTCCTGTCGTCAATCTGATGCGCAATATCCGCATATTTCACAATGGGGCCAGCGATGAGCTGCGGGAAAAAAGAAATATAGAGCAGCACCTTAAAAAAACTTTTTTCCGCTTCCGCCTTTCCCCGGTACACGTCGATCACATAGGAAAGCGCCTGGAAGGTGAAAAAGGAAATGCCGATGGGAAGGCGGATCGAAACGGCAGGGAGGGAAAGTCCCGTCAGAATGTTCACCGTTTCCAGAAGCATTCCCGTATATTTGTAAAAGGCCAGCATTCCCAGATTCAAAACCACCCCGACGCCCAGCAGCGCCTTTTTTGACCTTTCGGGCCTGCCGGGAAAGGCCCTGGCCAGAAGATAATTGCCGAATACGCAGACGATCATCAAAAGGACATACACCGGCTCCCCGTATGCGTAGAACAACAGACTGATTCCCACCAGCACCGCGTTTTTGGCGCGCAGAGTGGGCATCAGAGCGTAGAGCAGAAAGCCCAGCGGCAGAAAAACACACAGAAAGGGCATCGAACTAAAGGCCATTTTTTTCTCCTTCAGAAAATCACAGGCCACTCCGCCTGCTTGATCAGAGGTTTCACCGGATAGGTTTCATAGGTTTTAAAGTAGAAATCCTGCTTTTTGGCATCCTCCATATCCGGATCGAACAGATACCATTCCTCCCCGATCAGAATTTCCGTCCAGCCATGCGGGGTCACGCCTCCCCGGGCGGAATGAATCTGTCCCGTAACGACCCGGGTCTCATAGCCCAGTCCCCGTGCCAGACTGGCAAAGGCGGCCGCATAGCGGAAACAGTTGCCCTTCCCGGTGGTGAAAACCTCCAGGGCATACTCCCCTGTCCAGTCCCCGGCAGGCGTCTCATAAGTTCTCTTATAGCTGGTATGATCCAGGATATACTGATAGGCGGCCCGCAGCTTCTGATCCGCCGTCATTTCCGGCGTGGTAATCGTTGACAGGATCTGCGTCACACATTGGGCGAGCGGCGAGGCCTCCTGGGGCAGAATTTCCTCCAGCTTTCCGTCCTTCCCGAACCGGTACTGTCCCACCGTCGCATCCCTTACCATCACGCCGTCGTTTCCGAAAAAGTAAAGCGCGTCTTTTTCCGAAAGCCATCCGGTAAAAAGGCTGCCGTCCGGCTTCAGATAATAGGTGGATCCGTCCACCTCGGTCATACCCACCTGGATATAGCCGCCACCGTCCAAGTGCCATTTCAGATCCCCCAGTGCAATCCAGCAGTCCTTTGCCCATGTGCCGTCCGCGTTCTGCCACATCACGCCGCGATCCGCCTGCACAAAGCCGTAAGAAATCCCCTGTGCCCCTGCGCCCGGGGCCGTCTCCTGAGCCAGCGCCCTGATGCCGCCCGCCCAGAAACACCCGACCGCCGCTATCAAAAGCACCGCTCCATAAACGCCCTTCTTCATCTTCCCGTTTCCTCCACGCAATAGCCTTCCTCGTCAAAGGTATATTCCCGGCCGTCCACAGTCAGCTTCCCACCGGTAAAATAGCTGCCGTCCTCCTGCCGGTATTTCCATCCCCTGTCATCCTTTTTCCAGCCCGTAATTTCCAGTCCGGAAGCCAGGTAGGTATTCAGCCCCAGTTCGTTTCTCGTCTCGTCGTCCTGGAAATGCCACCATTCCGACGTCAGATCGTGGAATCCGATCCCCTTCATATACTTCGCCAGCAGATCCGCGTTTTCATTGTTATAGGGCAGAGCGGAATGCCAGCTCAGATCGTGCATATCCGTCTGCATCGTCAGACTCTCCCCGGTATCCATGCGCTCCAGTGTCAGATCCAGCGCGATTCCTCTGTTATGGGCGGAGGTCTCCGCGGCCAGAAAACTGCCCAGACGGTATCTGCCGTCCGTCATGGCCGTGTAAAAGGTCTGGGTATTTCCCTGCAGATAACTCCGAAACGCCGCCATCTGATCCGGCGTCAGTTCCTTTAAGGCGATGAGCTCCTGACGGGTCATTACGCTAAGCTTCTGTAAAAGATCCGGCGTCAGCCCATAGCCTACGGCCACCGCCGTCATCTGTTCCGGCGTCATGCCGTATGCCAGCGCAATCTGTTCCGGCGTCGGAAAATCGGCCGTGACCGAAGGATCCTCCGTCTCCTGGGAAGGCAGTTCTGTCTCCTGGGGAATCTGGGTGTCCGCATTTTCTTCTTCCTCCTGCCCGTCTGTTTCCCTGGGCAGGAAAAATCCCGTGACTGCCAGCAGATCCGCAGACAGAACCTGAAATACCTGAAATTCCTCCTCGGACAGATTTCTGAGCATGGTCACCGTCTGTCCCGAAATTATATCCAGTCTTTGCACCGTCTCGGCAGGCAGACCCATGGCCGTCAGTTCCTCCGGCGTCTTTTCCGAAAGCAGCGCAATGACCTCCGGCTCCAGGCCGCCGTACAGATCCTTTTCCCCGTCTTCTTCCTCCTGCCCGTCCGGTTCCTGCCGGGCATCCGGTTCCTGCTGGCCTTGCTGCTCCTGCTGATCGTCCGGCACCGCCGCCGTGCCTTCGGTTTCCTCCCCGGGCTCCTGCGTCTTTGTTTCTTCTTCCTCGTCTGCCGGCAGCTTCGGAACCGGCAGATCCAAAAGCAGTTCCGTGGTGTCATAGAGAAACCGCGTGGCCTCATTGGGCCGGAACGCATCAAAAATGCGCAGATAATAGCCGTCTTCCCGCACGGCCTCCGCCGCCGCAATCAGTTTCTTGGCGCAGGGATAGAGATAGGGCACCAAAAACGTGCCGTCCTCCAGCTGTACGCCCTCATAACCCTTCACCACGGTTCCCGTAATACCGGGAATTTCATAGCCGTGGACGCGGAAAATGGAATCGTATCCGTTGGCAATATCGTAGGCACACAGATTCCCCAGATACTCCGACAGGTTGATCAGGCAATAGCGGGCGTCCACATAGCCGTAAGTATCCCGGTAGCGTACCCGGAAGCGTCCGTTTTGCTCTCCCAGCACGCACAGCGCCTCTCCCGCCGGTATCTGAGCCAGCGCGTTTTCTCCGTCTGCACTCTCCAGCAGATTTAAGGGCATAATCGGCCATACCGTACAGTAATATGTGGAATATTCCGTGCGGAAGGTAGTTTCCAGCGGCTCGTCTACAAACTGCCCTTCCTCCCGCTGGTTTTCGGTATCATAGGTCACTACCCGGAAGGACACCTGGGTACCGGAGGGCAGACGTCCGGTTTCATAGGACAATTCCTGTGTCCAGTCGTAGGTGGCCATGGTGACCCAGTCCCGCTCCGTATCCGACCACTGCTGCAGGGCATAATATCTGCCTTTTCCTTCTTCCCATCTCAAAATATACTGACAGACATCAATCCGGCCGCAGCTTAATCCCTGTCCTTCCTCTATGAGTTCACTGCGCTGGATATAAACGGGATCGGACAGTTCTCCATAGAGAAGACAGCCGCCTTCCCGCCTGCCCTCCCGCACTGCCAGGCAGACCGGATGATCCCGGTCAGGCATCGCTATCCCGTGGACAAAGTCCAGTTCCACCATTCCGTAGACGTCCTGGGCATACAACTCCCAGGAGCCGTCCTCCCCTTTTTGGAACACCTGATATTCACAGCCGGGCACCGCCGTCCAGAACAGGGAAACCCTCTGCGGATCCGCACCGGCGCTTTTGGTCAGCACCGGCCGGCCAGGTTTTGCGTCATCTACAGAAACTTCCTTTTTTTCTCCTTTGAAAACATGGGAAATCCCCAGAATTTCTGTCTCCCGTACCGCCTGCAGCCTAAGCCGCAGCGCTCCGCCGCCGTCAGGCGGCAGGGGCAGGTACGCTTCTGTATCGTATTCGCCATACAGCGTCCAGGTCTTTTGTTCTGTTTCATATGTATACAGACGGCATTTGTCGTTTTCCCGCAGGGCAGGCCAGGTCACTTCATAACCGCCGTCCTTCATGCAGATCTGGATCTCTCCTTCCCCGAATACCGGCCGGTTCACGCGCCAGTAGAGAAAGAACCCGGCCCCGCCTATAAAGGACAAAACAAGGATCACCAAAAGAGCGCAGGCGAAGACGGACAAAAGTTCCCGGATTACCCGCCGTCTCCTGCGCTTTTTTCTTCTCGTCCCTCCGACGCCGCCATAGCTAATCGGCTGATACCGGACCAGACCATAATTCCGCCGTCTGCGCCCTCTGCGTTTCAATCTCCCATTCTCCCAATCATCTTAACAAACCTGACCGCGCTTTTTCTCCCGTTCAGTCGTCAATATACTCCACATGGCCATCGGAATACAGCACCTCCCAGTATCCGCTGTCCATGCCGCAATCTTCGATATAAGTCCGGCTGACCTCTGTCACGGCGCCATCCTGGGCCTGGGCTTCCGCCTGTGCTTGTGCTTCCGCCTGAGCCGCCGCTTCTGCTTCCGCCTCTGCCTGCGCCTGGGCTTTTGCCTCCGCCTGGGCCGCCGCTTCCGCCTCTGCCTGGGCCTGCGCTTCCGCCTGGGCCTGGGTTTCATCCGCCGTTTCCTTTTCGGTTTCTTTGGCGTTTTCTGCCGGCATCTGCGTCTTGGGTTCTTTCTCCTGCTCCGGTTCTTCCTGCGGCAGATTTTCTGTCTTTTCCTCCGGTATTTCCAGACTGTCCGCCGTTTCCGTCTCCACGGCGCTTTCCACGGGGGCCATTACCTCAACGGCCGTATTCTCTACACCCGTTTCTGTCTGCACGGTCGTGCACCCGGAAAGCGTTACAGCAATTCCTATAAAAATCAGCCACTTTTTCATTTTATCCTCCTGTATTAGGCAATAAAGTCCTTTTTATTTTTGTAAATTATTGCTTAATCAATTTTTTATCTATTCTAAAAGAGCTACCATACAATACTCCAGCAGGAACCCATTTCCGAGATGAAACAGTATGCACAGTATGGCATTTCCTGTTAACCGTAACATAATATCCAATAGCACCTCTGACCCGGAATATAATAATACGCACATCCGATTTCATGAACATCATTATTCAATATGTCTTGGGCACAGTTTCTCAATGTGGAATTTACAAATAATTCCCCAGAAATGTATGAAGGCATACTAGCCCGAATCATATCATAATATTGATATTCGCCTTGTCCATGCGCAAACGAAAAAGAAATTGCTTTAGCATTTTCCTCCATTTCATTATTCCAGACTAACAATGGTAACCCTGCTTCTACTCTTGCCTGATTCAGTAACTCCATCACCTTTTGTGCCTCTGCGATCTGCAGGCCCTCAGAACGGTTGTCTTTTTTTGATTTTTCAGGATTGCCTTCTGTCTGACTCTCCGGTTCCCCCCTCTCTTGTGTTTCTTCCTCCTCAGTTTCACTCTCCGGTTCAGGCTCCTCATCATTAATGACGATCTGGATCCGCTTCCCCTGCTTCTCCACAGACCCTGCTTCCAGACTTTGACGGATGATCTTTCCCCTCTCTACATTCTCCACAAGCTCATATGCTACCTCCGCCTCCATTCCGGCTTCTTCAATCAGTGATAGGGCCTCCTCCAAAGTCTTATACTGCACATCCGGAACAAATGTTTCTCCTTCTTGCAGCTCATAGCCGTTCCCCTGATTCTTCTCCCCTCCGCTCACCACTACCTCGACCAGTTCTCCCTTCGGGGCGATACTGCCCGCCGACATGGATTGCGTCAGGATTCGATCTTTCGGTATCTCCTCAGAGAATTGTTTATCCATGATCCGGATCCCCAGTTCTCTCTTTGCCAGCAGTTCTTCTGACTCTTTTACTTCCCGGTTCACTATATTCGGTACACGGCTCCGCCCCTCCGGTACTCCAAAATTCCCAAAATCATATATTTCAAACTGAATCACCCCTGTCGCCAGCAGCAGTAGAAATAAAACCATGGCCGCAGCAGAAACCGCCGATATCAGAAATACAGGGCGGGGTATCCTGCCTATCTTTCTTTCTACCGTCCGTACAAAGTGCTCTTTTGCCTTTATCTGGCCACTCAGCTCCAGCAAAAACTGCTCCGCCGTCTGCGTTCGATTTTTTATCTCCACATTCAGCGCGTTCATAACGGCCCGATCCGTCTGTCGGGAAATCTTTGCTCCCGCTTTGGACGGCGCTTTCAAGGTATCCTTTCTTCTGCGCTCCAACGCTCCCGCAGGCACTTTACCGGTCAGCATATGATACATCGTCGCGCTGCAGGCATAGACATCCGTCCAGGTTCCCTGATCTCCCCGGCTCCGGTACTGCTCCTCCGGCGTATAACCCTCTTTGTAAAGCACCGTCAGACTCTTGCTGTAGGTTCCGGTTACGCTTCTTGCTGCGCCAAAATCCAGCAGCTTCACTTCTCCATCCGTTGACAGGAAAATGTTATTAGGAGCAATGTCCCTGTGGAGGATACCTTCCTTATGCACCGCCTCCAAGGCCTGCAGTACCGGAAGCATGATTCTTATCGCCTCCTGTTCCGGCAGTTTCTTTTCCCGCTGCAGCCGCTGGGCAAGCGTTTCTCCCTCCAGATATTCCATTACGATATAGGCCGTGCCGTTTTCCTCAAAGCTGTTATAAATACGGACGATCCCCGGTATCTCCTGAAACTTTGCAAGTTTCCGGGACTCCTCGTAAAACTTGCTCTTGCCGTCTTCGAACTGTTCTGTCTTTTCCCCACCGTAGACGGTGACCTGGGTCTGTCCGGGCATACGGGTAGAGAACTCCCCCGGCAGAAATTCCTTTACAGCCACCTTCTGTTCCAGCACCTGATCCCAGGCGGCATAGGTTGTCCCGAACCCGCCTGCTCCAATCACAACACCCAATAGATACCGGCCCTGCAGAATCGTACCCGGCCGGAGATACTGCGGTTCCAGAGGGACTGTCTCATTATGACCACAATGAGGACATACATTGTACTTCGACTCATATAACTCAAAGCATCGGTAGCATCTTTTTAGCTCAGTTTGATCTTTTGATGGCATTTTAGGATTCTCCAACAAACAGTACCCTTTCAATATATTTATCCAGACCGGTGAAATCCGGGTTGACTTCCTGATATACCTGCAGTACACTTCGATTCAACGGCAAAAAATTATGATTTTGTACTGTCAGATAATCCTGGGCAGTTTCAGACAAAAAATAGTAAAGAAGCCGTATTGCTGCAGCATATTCGTCGGATGATGCAGCGGCATTTATGCTCCACAGATTTTGGAAGGTTCCCTTGTTCTGTGCCGTATTTTCCGGAAATTCTATCGTATAAATCCCGGGAAGCTCCTGCTGTACTTCCGCATATTCCTTTATGCTCCCCAAATAACCGGCTTTTCTTTGTCCCAAAAAATCGTCACAGGTAAACTGCCTGATTTCTTCAAGTTCTTCTCCTTGATAGAGTAATGCGTTTTTATATAGAACCGGCACATCAAACGTCAACGGAAACTGCTTGAGAGAAGGATAATAGTTCTGATAATCCTCCAGAAAATAGTAATCTCCCGGATCAAATAAAGAAAACTCTAAAAGTGAGTCAAGCGTTGCAAGCTTATCATACTCCGCTTTATGCAAACAGCTACTGTCAAACAGCACCGGGGCCGTCCCTTCCTGTAGGGCCTGTTTTAGGACTGACTCGTATTCATTTGCATCAATCGCTGTGATTTCCACCTGTACTCCTGCATTGTTTTTCTGAAACTCCTCCACCATATAATGGAACATACGCTCTGTTTCTTCTTTTTGCGATGTTTCTGCATAGGGCGTCCAAATCGTAATCATTGCAGGAGCTAAAACTGCTTCTCGCCGTATTGCATAAAATTGATGGACACAAAAAAACGCGCCCGATAATAACATAATCATAATTGCCGCGATCCAACTGTTTCTTTTGCGACGGCGAAAACGAATTTCTTTCTTTGCATCCCTCCCCTCTTTCTCTGAACACAGTGCCCGGGAAAACTGCTCAACAGACTGAAATCGTATCTCCGGTTGTATCGCCATTGCCCGCATTACCGCATTGTTTATAGATATAGGAAGCTCCGGATTAATGACCCGCGGTTCTTCTACCAAATCCTCTATTTTCCGGTTGATAGATTCTTCCGGTTTGATCCCCGTCAGCATTTCATAGAGCACTGCCGCCATTGCATATATATCCGTATATGGACCTTGTTTACTTTTTGTCTGATACTGTTCGGCAGGCGCATAGCCCGGAGTGATAATAATGGTTCTTGTTTTTTCTGTTTCGCTATCAGAAAAACGGGCGGCGCCAAAATCTATCAGCTTGATCGTACCATCTTTACATATAAAAATATTTCCCGGTTTTATATCCCGGTGAATGATTCCGGCAGCGTGCGTTGCTTTTAATGCACTTAATACAGATTGTGTAATCTGGAGGGCTGTTTCTACGCTAATCTGATTCCCCTGTTCCCAGTTTCCCTGCATAAATGTTTTTAAGCTGTAACCGTCCAGGTATTCCATTACAAAATATGCCGTTCCATTTTCTTCAAAAAAGTCATATATATGCACAATATTGGGATGAGAATTAAATTTGGCCATATTTCTGGCCTCATCCAGAAATTCTCTTTTTCCCTTCTCAAATGCACTCAGATTTTTCTTATCGTATACATTCACCTGCACTTCACCGGTCACTCGGTTTAAAAAAGTCGTAGGATAATACTCCTTTATAGCAACTATCGTTTCCAGATTTGTATCCCATGCCCTGTAGATTACACCGAAACCGCCAAATCCGATTACTGTACCAACGATATATTTCCCTGCAAGCATCACTCCCGGATAAAGATGATACGATTCTCTCGGCCTGGTGCCCTGCACAAATCCGCAATAGGGACATTTTTCGTACTCGTCGGTATATTCCTTCATACAATTTAAGCATCTCATATCAGAACCCTTTATCCGTATCCGTTTCTTCCAGACAGATTACGGTTTTATCATCTTCCAAAGAACTATCCTGCAGCTTCACTGTTTTTTCGTCATCCCAAGCGTCCTTATAGATATTCTCTTTTTTCACAACTTCAAGGGAAATCCCGCAATAAGGACACCGGAAAAATTTTTGATTATCATAAAAATGCCCTTTTGCACATATTGTAACAGCCATTTTCGCCTCCTCTACCGAGTTAACCAGACACAAATAGCCGAATAATTATCCATCATTCTTCCAGTGCCATTCTTCAACACGGTCTCTTTCATCATATCCGCCCAATTCTGGGCACTGTCTGCTTTCCGCAGAGCTTTCAGCATGGCCTTTTCCTCTATCAATTCCCAAAATCCATCCGTGCATAACAACAGAGCTTGTTTTCTTTTTCGGCCGACTGATTCGCCTAACTCATATTCGTTTTCTCTGCTCCATTCTGCTCCGAGTGCCTTCATCAATCGGTTTCGATCCGGATGAAACCGAATATCCTTTTCCCGAATTTCCTTTGCATAAACCAGCATTTGAGGCACGCTGTGATCCAAGGTGCGTTTTACAAGCCTAAAGCCCCCTTCAAATAAATACAGCCTGGAATCGCCTATATGCCCCCATCTGATAGAATCCCGATTTACACAACAAATTACCATTGTTGTCTTCATATCCATCGTTTCACATGCGTTCTTTTGTTCTTGTATCAACCTGTTTTGACACAATTTAAAAACATCTGGCAAATAATCATCATAAAATCCGCGTTTTTCAAACATCTTCAGCGCAGTCTGCACAGCCAGTCCGGAAGCGACCTCCCCTTTTCCGTGTCCGCCCAATCCGTCGGCAATCACAAAGCACCACTCGTCTCCTCTGCTCTTATATCCAATCGTATCCTCATTGATATCCCGGCTTCCTTTTTCACTGATAACGCCTACCGAAACCATTTGACCATTTCCTCCCATATATGCAGCATGATGCGCACTGTTGTATCTATCCGAAATAAGTCTCCATCAAAATGAAAAAACACGGCGCCCAATCTGAAGGAGAAAATGAACACTTTTCAACACGCGGATATCACCCAACATGAAATACGATATAGCCTTCACCTGCAGACAATTCATAATCAAACCATCCCTCTCCATCGCTATATCCATGACTTTTGTTATCAATAAGCCATTGTTTCCTGCCATCTGCAATCTCGTATACATAATCACCTGCATATATATAATTGGGGCGTTTCGATGGATTATGAACACAATATGCGACGGCAAAATAATCATCATATACTGAATCAAAAACACCCACTACTTTGCCATCGCTGGTCAATAACTCATACTCTACAGCCCAGTTCCTTTTTGCATGTTTGAATACGCTGCATTTTTCCAGAAAATCAGGCTCGGTTATAATGGAAAATACCGCGTCACAATCTCCTGAAATCATTTTCTCATACAGTTCATCCACCCAGGCGGAATTTTCGGCACGAATTATCTGTTCTTCAAGGCTGTCCAGCGTCTTTTGAAAATCTACATCGTCTGTTGCAGTTCGATGTTGTTCCACTAACTCTTTTGCTTCATCATAACGTCTATCTTCAAACAATAAATCTACGTTTTCCCTTACAAGGATTTCGTCAAGAATGACCTGAAAATCTATTCCGGATACTATATCTTGATATTTTTCAATCAGTGACTTTGCTTTATCATAAAGTCCCTGTTTCATCAAGGAATCAAGATATTTCTCTAAACAGGTTTCCATATCAGACTGTACTTTTGCATTTTTACTGTCCAATTCCAAAAGCCCGTCATAAACCTCCAGCGCTTTCTCATAGTCATCCTTGCTGACATATTCTTTTGCCTGGCTTAAGCGGTACTCAACCAACTCTTCCTTTATCTGTGCGTCTTTGGTACATTCCAAACCTTCTTCCAGAGTCTGTAACGCCATATCAATATTATCAAGATCTTTATATAACTGTGCCTTATTTAAATATGCTTCCGCATTCATAGAATCAATTGATAACGCTTTATCAAATTCTGTAATTGCCTGTTCATAGTTATGATTTTCAAAATATTTATGGGCCAGTTCAAGCTGCGCCGATAACCATGCTTTCTGAATCTGTTCATCCTCGGTTCTCTCATACCCATCAGCTAACGTCTGGATAGCCATATCCGCATCGCCCAAACCATCATAAGCTTCTGCTTTACCCAGATAAGCATCTATTCTCATCGAATCAATCGCTATAGCTTTATCAAACTCAACGATGGCCCGTTCATAATTCTGTTCCGTCAAATATCGATTTCCTAAGTCTAATTGTCTTGACAGGCGATTAGCCGGGGCGTTATAGATTGCGATTCCTGTGATTATTGCAATAAAAATCACAACAATTGCACCCGCAACCCCCAATCTCCTTCCATTTTTTCTGCCCGATACGTGGGTTTTTCCTATATCAGTCTTTTCTTCCTGTAATGTTTCTATCTTTTGCTCTTCGCTCATTTATTTTCATCTCCAATGTAAGACTTTTACAGACTACGCTCATATAAATTCATAAAACATAATAATATTCACATTAAATAGTCTTCTTTTAATTCTTTTAAGATCCGTTTCCCAGCCGTATGCCGGTAAATCAGGCTGACAGAAAACAAAACCAATGCCAGCGCGATCATCCCAATCCCTATTTCCAATAACAACATAAAAATCCTCCCCATTTCTGCAAATTCGCCCTTACAGCCAGCCCCCGTCTGCCAGTTCCTGCATCATCCGATCTAGCATTTCCATCTCCATATCCGCCCCATCGGCCGGATATTTGTCTTTAGCCAATTCATAGAAATCCCTCATCCGCAAATAGTTCCGCTGTTCGTTCTCCTTCTCCTGCTGCCGATCCGCTTCCAGATAAGCCAGCCGCTTATACACCTCGTAACGCTCTGGATATTTTTCCGTCATTTCCATCAGAAGCGTCTCCGCTTCCTCAAAGCGATCCAGATTTTCATATAAGATTGCCATGTTTTCCTGTAACTGATAGGTCACATACCCACGCTCATAGAGAGAGGTAAAGAGGGAGAGCGCTTTGGTATCATATTCCTGTTCAAACTGTTCTCCCGTCCGCGCTTTTCTGGCATAAGCATCCGCAAGATATTCTGAAAACACCAGCTCCCCATTTCCCTGTGCACCTTTCAGACTTTCCTCCAGCAGAGCAATTTCTGCATCAATCGCTCCCGTTGTTTTATAAACTTCGGTGCAAAGCAACACCGCCCTTTGCTGTAACTGTGCATCCTCTGTGACGGCAATGGTCTGTGTCAGATATTTGGTTGCTTCTTCCTCCTCCCCTTTTGCGTGAGCAATTTCTCCTTGGGCCATATAAATGGAATCCTGTCCCATCCCAAGAGCAATTCCCTTTTCCAACTCCGTCCGAGCTGCTTCCATCTGTCCCAGTTTTGCCAGTGTAATCGCGTAATCCCTATAATACAATCCGTTCTGGCCGTACTGTTCAATCGCTTGCTTCAAATACTTTTCCGCATTGGGATAGTCCTGTATTTCATAACAGGCATTTCCAACGAGATAGAATATATTTCCATAGTTTTCTTCGTCTCCCTCAACACCAACTTCAAAAGGAACCGTATTGAGCCAGGTCTCTCCCTGTTCAATACATTCTTCGTATTCCCCTTGCAGATACAGGAGATGAAGTTCCTCCTCATAGGCTTCCAGGCGAACATCATAAATGGCTTTCGCCTGCGCCAACGCCTCTCTGGCCTCTCCATATTCGCCAAAGCCAGCCGCCTCCTTCGCTGTCCGTACCAATTCATAATAAACAGCGTTCTTTTCCACCCGTATTCGATATAATCCGGAAAAGATAAGGAAAACGCCAAGCGCCAAGCTTCCAGCAGCGGCAATCTGTAGTAAATTCTGCCTTCTGTGCATCACAATATAACGGTGATCCAACTTATGGCAGTTTTGAATTGCATTCAGATACTCTTTTCCGTTGGCATAGCGTTCCTGTGGAGAAAGTGCCATCATTTTTTCCAAAATGACTGCAAATCCTTCACTGATCGGTATTCCCGTTTCACCAATCGGAATTCTCTCCTTAAAGTCAATCGGCGGCTCTGTCCCAGTCAGAGCATAATAAAGCGTCACTCCCAGGCTGTATATATCGGAGCGGGTGCTGATCCCCTTTCCAAAATAAGGAATATATTCGGACAGCCGTTCCGTTTTCTCCGAGGCAGAAGGCGTATAATCTGCCTTTAAAGGCTCTGTCAGCAGTTCCGTTCTATCGTCATCCTGTAGCAGTTCTGTACTGTCGCCTTCTTCCTGCATCAGATCTGTCCCATCTTCTTCAGCATCCTGCAACAACTCTGTTCTGTCATTTTCCCAACTATAAATCTTCTTTTTTGTATCCTGTTTTGACTTCTGTCTGGTAAAATGACTATTAATTCGTTCATACATGGCAGGATCCCGATACTGTTCAGGCGGAGAAAAACCTGCGCTGATTCCTACTGCAGTTTCCACGGATTCCCCCATGGCGAGCGAAATATTAAAATCAATCAGACATACGTCCCCATCCTCTGTCAGCATAATATTGGCCGGCTTGATATCGCTATGTATGATAGGAGGCTTCTGACCATGCAGATAATTCAGCGCCTCCCCCAGCTGCAACGCCCATTTTTTTACCTGCTTCTGCGAATATTTCCCATGGGTCTTTACGGCGGTTTCCAGGTCACTGCCTTTGATATAATCCATCACCGTATAGATACTGTCTTCCGTTTCGACAAAATCATATACCCTGGGCAGATACGGATGTTTTAGATTCTTCAAAATGTCTGCTTCCTTGCGTGACTCCACCCTGCCCAATACGTCATCTTTTATTTTTTTAACTACTACATCGTTTTGCAGTCTGAGATGCCTGGCCCGAAACACTATGCCTCCGCCGCCTGAGCCAATTTCTTCTATAATTTCATAAGTGCCGCCCAGCACCGTTCCTTTTTTCAGCCTGTCCATTTATGTCTATCCACCTCATTTTACGACAAATCTTTTATTCTCGTCCTTCGCTTTTGTTTTGCCTGCTTATCTCAACAATCATACACGATCTGCCGAATCTCACTTCATCGTCTGTCTCCAACCGCTCCTTTCCCCTAACTCGCTCTCCGTTTACATATGTGCCGTTGGCAGAATTGAGATCTCGTATGTAAACTACATCGTCTTCAACAGTAATTTCGCAATGACGTGCGGATATAGACGGATCAAAGCTTAGAACAAGATTTACATCCTCCCCCTTCTTTCTTCCGATTACAATGCGATGAAGTAGTGGATAGCGGAATGTCCTGCCCGGTTCATTTCTATCCTTCAACGTCAAAATATATGCAGCCCTTTTCCCTGTAAAAATGGTTCTCTCGTCTTCCTGTACCGGTACAAGAATAGTCCGATCATCCTCATAATCCCTGTCCTGCTCTATCTTTTTCTGCTCCACATTCTGTCTATGTGGCACATTTTCGTCCTTTTTTTGATTTTGCTGTTCTTCTTTTTCTCCTTTTGTTTTCTTTTTCTTTATGTTACTCATCAGAAGGAAAAGGAGGGCAGACACAATAACCACACCAGCCAGGATCGTAATCAAATCAGGTCCGCCTTTGGTCTGTGATTCCTGAGCTTCTCCAAAGGCATCTGCAACCGTCTCCTGCTGTGTCTCTTCCAATACGTCCTCTTGCGACTCCTCTTTTGTTTCTATCGGCATTTCTGTTTCGGTCGTTTGCGGTTCCCAGGCAGTTTCCGGCCTTATTCCAAAAGGCATGGAAACCTCTCCGATCAGTTTTTCTTCCTTCTGCCCTGACTGAAAGGAAAGCAAAACACTGCGCACGCTGCCGTCGCGCAAATTCTCCGGCACATCTAACTCTATCCGCATCACATTTTCGTTTAACTGTGCCACAATACTGTCCGTTTCTTCATAATCGTCCAGCAAAAAGTATCCGGAATTCGTCAGACGGGAAATGGCGAACAGATTTTCCAGTTCCGCATCGTTTTCCTTATAGCGGCAGCCCAATGTATAGATAGGAAACGGATTTGTTTTCAGATATGCGGTCAATTCTTCCTTTGTATAACCGATTGCTTTATTATCCACACCGTCTGTAGCAATAAGGAATCGCGTATATTCTGTTTCTCCCTTTTGTTCCTCCAGTTCTTCATACAAAATATCTGTCAGATATGAATCCTGATTCTCATACTGTATCGAGTAAACAGCATCCAGCAATTCTTCTGTATTTGTCTCGTCCTTGATCAGATAATGAATTTCTTCGCCGTAAACGGCAAGACTTACTGTTTCTGATTCTTCCTTTTGTGCAATTACTCCCTTTAGGATTTCTTCTATTTTTTTCTGGTTTTTTTCTGTAATAGACAATGAATTATCTATCAGAATTACGGTGTGTTTTGGAAAGTTTTGTTCTTCCACCCGAGCTTCAACTACTTCCTGCCCTATCTGGCCGGATACACTGTCATAGGTATCAATTCCGGAAACATAGCAGGAAACAATATCCTCCCCGGTCAGCATCTGCATCAGTCTTCCCCCCTGCGCGGCGTATCCATACCGGCACGGCAAAATCCCGAACAACAGTCCCGACAGGAGCATTACGATTCTCCCGCCTTTCTTGTTCAAAACACCTTTCCTCATCTGTGTTTTTTTTCGTCTCATTTCCTCATTCTCCCCATTCTGTTACATTTGAAAAGAAAATTCTTCATTGGCAAGGGTAATTCTGTCGCCGTTCTGCAGCCGGTATTTTTTCATTGGCTCCAACAATTCCCCATTCAGATACGTCCCGTTACTGGAGCCAAGATCTTCTAACCACATTTCTCCGCCAGACGCATAAATTCTCGCATGGTTTCGACTGATTGTCCGTACTCCCGCAATCCGAAGGTCTGCACTATCCGACGTACCAATCACGCATTCCTCCCGTTTTCCCTGATATATCTCCCCTGTTGACGCACGAAGCAAGCCATACCTTCCTGCTTCATAATACAAAACAGTCCTGTCAAGGTTCTGTTTTTCTTCTTCTCTGTCTTTGATTTCCCCTGTCTTTCTCTCCAGTTCTGCAGAGTGTTCTTCCACCGGGCTTTTTCTTCCTCTCCTTCCAAACAATCCGCCCTTTTTATTTACTGCTTTTTCTGCTTCCATATGTTCTAAAGGCAGGTCATGATCTATCTTTTCCTCTTTTTCAAACGAAATATCCCGTCTTTTGCTTTCCTCTACTGATATGTTTTTCAGCCACTTTTTTAATTCTGCCATATTCCGGATATCCCTTCGGCCAAGAGCATTATAAAGATCAAATAGATATGTATAATCCTCGTCCATTGCATATCGGACACTCTCTAAAATTCGTTTTGTCAGATCCAGTAAATTTCCCCCTTGATATTTTCTGACAGGCAGATAGGCAAACAGACACCGATCATTTTCCACTAGGACAGAATCCGGTTCCGTATCCATTTTCCCGGGTTCCAGCAGATATTCTTCCAACTCCTCCTCCATCGCTGTCAAACCAAGAAGTAAATGAATCACATTATTTTTCCTCTGTGTTTTTTCGAGCCATTGTGATAACAAAATTCCTTTTTGACAGGAATAACGAAAATACTGCCCTGTTTCCTGTCTGACCCATCGGAAGGGCAAAAGTCCTTGTGGTTCGTTTTGCTCCAACATATGAATGGCGATCAGATCCGGATCGTTTGCCTCTATCCTGTTCCAAACCAGGTAATCTCTCCCGTTGATCTTTCTGTACTCCATGACTAATTCCCCCATAATCCGCATTTGACCTGCTGCTTTAAATCAATATGATCTATATTAAAAAAAGCAAACGGCAGATTGAGTCTGTATTTTACCTGTATAAGTAAATCGGTTCCGTCTTTTTTTGTCCCGGAAAAGTCCAACGCAGCAACACCGTTTTCCAGGCCGAATGATTTTAGGACGGCATCCGTTTTCGCGGGTTCAAGTCCAGCGCAGTACCCAAAAGCAGTTTTTACAGCCTCTGTATAATCTCCGATTCGCCAGCTGTACTCCAACTCCCTGGAACTCACACCACTGTCCAGCAAAGAGTTACTTTCTATGTCCGTTAAAAAACCCGCTACGGAAATATTCTGATAATCATAGCTGGAAAAACCCAGTAGTTTTCCCGTCTGCAGCAAACCATGCAACACATAATTCTGCGTCTGATATATCTGTCCTACATTCATCAAAAACATCATAAAAAAGAGAAAAGTCGTCAATACAATCGTCGCTTCCACTGTCAGATAACCGTCTGTTTTTTTACACATAGGAATCCCTCAATATCCACTGTAATGAATGGAATGTATCCGCAGTCCCTTGTCATTCAGACCTGGGAAGGAAGGAATCGGCAACAGCGGAGTGTATTGTGCTACAGAATCTACACGTATATAAGTGGCTCTGTTTTTCAAAGAGAAATCCTCCATTTTTCCTCTTAGGCGATACTCCTGCTTCATCTGCATTTCTATCAAATTAGCGATTCTGGCATACATCTGCTCATTTGGAACAAACAGAATTAAAGTTGCAAATAGATGATCTTTATATGTCCATTCAAGACTAAACCCGCTGCTATCTTTCTTTTTGTCATCTTCTCCATCTGGATCGTCCTTGTTTTTTCCGTCATTATCTTCTATCGTCTTAACAAGATTGGATGCCATTCCCTTTACTTTTTTCCCGAAGTCCTCCATACCCGAACCGTCCAGCGAAAAATACCCTTTTGTTTTGATAAAGTCCACTTTTCCATCTGAGTAAAGCATGAATACCATATCCGCCCATGCCTCTACCAGAAGTAGAATCAGAATAATTACAATCGCAACTATGATTCCGATCACCGTTTCCACACACGCTTCCACTATCTGCATCAGTGTTTCATCTCCGAGTAGTGCCGGAATATTACACAGCATCCGCAACATCATGATTAACAAAAATGCCCGGGTCTGATTTTCATATTCTGAATTAGCTCCAAATAAAATGTATTCCACATTCGCCTGATCAAAACATCGATCGCTTACCATATATCCGCTATAGTCCGGGAAGGAGGAACCATTCATCCTTTTCCCTGAGGAAGTCCGGCTGCTGAACATCTCATTTGCATACACTGCCGGATTCACTTTTTGATATAAGATCGTCTGAAAAGCGCCGGAAATGCCAACATGAGAAAAAACCTGAATCACATGAATGATGTTGTCTAAAAGGTCTATCAGACTACCAAGCAAGTCCATTAAAGCCATTAATTTCGCAAGGAAGCCAAAACTCATGGTCAGTTTGGTACAGGCGTCACGGAAGGAGGAAGCCGAGTAGAACAGACTTTCCATAGCATTCTGCAGTTCCAAATTTTCCGGTTGCCACCCGCTGACATACAAAGAATCCGTATCAAACCCCACCTGCAGCGCAATTTCGGATGCGTCCGCAATCTGTTCCTTTACCATTCTTTCATCCATCTCCAGAAAAGGGTTGTTCACACGGGCCATCTTATCCATTCCCCCGCTGTTACCCGATAATCCCGCATGGAAACTGGCATCCAGTACATTGTTATATTCAGGCTCATACAATCCGCCGGTGTACGCCAACTTTAGGACATCCAGCAATTCGCCCAGGGAGGAAATCATTTTACTCCAGCTATCTACAATTTTTTCCAACTGCTCAAGCATATTGACTGCCAGTGTAACAGCATCCCATAATCCGCTTTGCTTATTCAGGTCCACTGCTTCCTGGCTTTCCAGACTTTCAACCTTGCCGCTCAAAATATTAGCCTGTTCCGTCAGACGATCCTGTGCGGCAAGCACTCTGTTCATTCTTTCCTCATTCATGGCTTTTGCTACATTTTCAATCAAGGATTCTGAATTATCATAAGAAGTCCTCATTTCCTTGACCATTTTTTTATAATTGTCCTGGGTTTTCGTATCTTGAATACTTCCTGCCTGTATCTCCGCAGCCGAAAGTACCGATTTGACATTTGAGCTCTCCATAGCATTAAATTTACTGACTAAGGACTCCCATTCCTTCTGATACTCACCCACAGCTTCTTTTACATCGGTTATTTTTTCCTGCACCTCCGCCGCGGCCTCCAATATAGACTGATTCAATCCGGCCATAGCGTCCGTATATCCCTCCTCATCTTCAGAATGATTAGATTGATAATCGTCTCTTTTTGAAATGGAACTGTTATAATTATTCAATTTCTCAATATATTGCTTATTTGCTTCTTCCAGCTTCTCCCCACTTTCTTTGTATTTATCCACCTGCATAAATGCCTCAATAACCGTCTGAAAAGACTTTGACAAATTATCAAACAGAGAGAAGAAGGGCATGGCACTCTCCAAATCCTTGATCAGATCTTTAAACATTCCTTCCAGGTCAAGGGCGCTGTTTATCATACTCGCCGGAGCACGGTACGCGCAAAATTCATTGATCTGCATCGCCAGAACTTCTTCCTGTGACAGATCATAAAGTTTATCCACCTGCAGTTCATCTTCCAGCAATTTTAATGGCTGATCCGCACGAGCAATATCCTGCATTCCCTGATTCATATCTGCGGTCAGGTACTTGATTAGAGTCTCTTTTCCTGCTTCCTCTTGCAGTCCCAATAATCCGAAATTAGAAAATAGGCTGGTGTCATATTTTGAAAGGACAGAAAAAGCCGCATTTTCCTCCATTTCCTTATACACTCTTTCCAGGCTCCGAAAACGGGCTATTTCCAGGAAAGTAGAATTTAAGGACAGTATTGCGATTAAAATTATCGATAACAGAATCGTAATGGAGCCTCTTTTTCTCCTGCAAAAATATGTCAGCATATCTTTAGTCCTTTATAAAATCCGCTATTTTTTTTATCAATTCCAGCAACCTGTCCAGCTCCCGTAAAATAGGCGTGCTGGAATCCACCGCATTCACAATTTCATGCTTTAACGAAATCACATTCATTTGATGAATCGGATCATAGCAGACGGCGCTGCCGAGAACGGATACTTCATACTCCGGATCAAGTCCGAAAAAAGAAACAGGATTGACAATAAAAACTTTGTAAGAACGATTTACCGTCACATTCACCGTCTCTATTCCAAGACCGTTTTTTTCACAGGTTACAATAATATCCGAAAAATCTCTTGCTTGTTCGGTATCATATTCAGACCGGAAAAGCAGATATGCGGCATACCATTTTCCCTTTTTTTGCGCTCTTTCTCTCAGTGTCCCAATACCATCAAACAGATACCGGTAGATATTTCCTGTAAAGTGATCCGGATTGGTATACGCATAGAACGGCTCTTTTCCAGTGCTTCCGTAGATTTCCGCGATTCCGCTGGCCGCTTCATTGGCTATGGCGGTTGCGACAATTCTGTTATGATAGATTGCGGCCACATTGACTGAAAAGAAAATAATCATGATTGCGATCACTACCACATAGACCGCTTCAATCATGATCATTCCGCTTTCTCCGTCTTTGTTTCCCATCCTTTGTCCCTCACTGTGAAAAAATCGTCATACAAAAAACAAGATAACTTCCACACCAGATAAAAGGTCCGAACGGTACCTTTGTTTTTTTATTCGCTTTCTTTACAAACATCAGCCAAATTCCGGCCATTGCAGCAAAGAGAGCACTGTAAAACAGTATGTTATATGTCATGGAAATTCCAAAGCAATACCCAATCCAGGAAAACAATTTTACGTCTCCGTAACCGATACCATTTCTCGAAAGAAAAGATAACAATAACATAAACAGCAGGCTTATCAAAAAACCCAATCCGGATTGTAACAGAACTCCTGGGGCATCCTGCGGATCTACCAGAAATACGCCGATCAACAAAATTGTCCGAAAGGCAAGGCCTCCTGCAATCAGTCCGTTGGGAATCACCTGTTTTTTCCAATCGACCCCAGCTGCCGCCGTCAAGATCAAATACGCCGCCAACTGATTAAGCTGCGTTAACAGATCACGGACATATGAAAAAAGCAAACTGCACAATATGACAGAAAGGCCGGTCAACATAAGTAAAACCAATGTTTTCTTTTTTTCTTTTATCGGTTTAAAATTCCAGATACCATACTTTTTCCAAATCCAAAGAATAAAAAAAGTTTCTGCTAGTCCTGCCAGACATCCTGCCCACATACGTCAACCCTCGTTTTCATACCGCAGCTTAGTAATGACAATATAGTCCCAATATCCCTGTTCATTTCTGACATAAGCTGTCCCATCTGGCAGTACGTTCAGTGCGTCGGTAAACTGCGGTTTGACAACCATCACATCATTTCGATCAATAAAACCCCACAAGCCGTTTTCTTTCACTGCGGCATACCCGTTAAGAAACGGCTTTGCATCCTCGTATGCCGCTTCCAGATAAACCTGCCCGTTTCTATTTACAAATCCCCATTTATTCCCTTGCCGATATGCCGTCGGCTGTGAACTTTCAAAAGCTTTCAGTTCCTCATAAACATTCTCCGAAACAGGGACAAATTCTTTCGCATCCAGAACCCGGTATCCCTGTTCGTCCGCCGTCACAATCCTCCCGTCTACACAGCAAACATCCATAGAGTTGCGTGGAATATCCAGATAAGGATAGACATCCTCACTCGTCCAGCTGTCACTGGTAACCAACGCCCACTTCCCGTCTTCTTTTACTGCGTTGATTCCTTCTGAAAAAGTGCCGGCATCCTCCCAGGAAATATTCGATACCTTCATTTCGTCATTGATAAAATATGTTCGACCATCTATCACTGCTTTAGCAATATTGTTCAATGCCAGTCTCCCGATGGAAGAAAATATTTTTTCTTTGTTCCTTGCCAGAAGCTGCCCCGAGGCATTTACCCTGCTCCACAAGCCATCCTGATCCTTAATAAAACAACTGTAGTTATCCTGGGAAACGGAAATTTCCTGATAAGGAATGTCAAATTTTTTGCTCCCGTTACTGCTGCATAGAGTTCTTTCAATCTGCTGCTCTCCATCCGTCTGCGTGTACTCCAGTTTCCGGATATCCACCAGCGAACCCGTAGCATACTGTACATCATAATATCCTGTCTGCACATATTCATAAGAGGTGTCCAGCATTTGCTGTGCCTTTTTCAACGTTTCATTTTCCGGCCAGCTTTCCAGAAAATCAGGCAGACATTTACTCAAAGGCCGAAAATCTTGATGTTCTACGTAATATGAGACAAGTAAGGTATAGTTTTCTTCTTCCTGCGGATAGTCCTGTATCATGATATGACACTGGGAGAGATAGGAATCAATCTCCCCCAGTCCCAGGTAAGAATCCCGTATCAGAGCGGCTGCTTCATAAGTTAACCCTGTATCGGATAAATCTCTGGCCTGTCCCAGCCAATTCAATGCTTCCACATAATATTCCTTCTCATAAGCGGCCTTCGCTTTGGACAAGCAGGTTTCATATTCTCTTGTACCGCTTCCCAAACCAGAAATGCTGGTAACCCAGCTCAAAAGTAGAAGCGGAATAAATAAGAGGGGAAATGTTTTTTTCATATGCGATTCTCTAAGTTATCCTCCCTGTCCAAACATGGAATACTTACTAATCAAACATTGTCTGTGCGCCAGTTGTCTTTGTCGCATCCGATGCATCTTGAAAGATCTTTGTCCACATTTTATTTACCAATTCAGCAATGTTTTTTCTGAACATTACCGCCAGCGCCAGTACAATCACAAGAACCACAATAATAGAAATAAAATATGTTTCCCCAGACTCATCGGTAAAAAATGCCTTCACCTTCCCTTCTATCGCATTTTTCATTCTCCATAACGCCATCTTTGCCTTTACTTCGTACTCCAACATATTACTTTCCTCCTTCGTTTTTTATAATTCATATCCCATCTCTTTGCAGGATAATGATTACCTCATAAATTCATGTTTTTAAAAATAGGAACTACTACCATCAACATGATCCCAATGAAAATGATTAGGATAGGAACCAGCAGCCTGGCTTCTGCCTTTTCTCCTTCTTCCCGAACGGAACTGACGCGGGCATGCCAAATTTCTGCGGAAAGATCCATCAATGCCCCCGCCAGTTCTGAACTGCCCTTCCGGACATTCTGAATAATCAGATTTGCAAATTTGCGCACGCTATCCACACCGCACCGATCCGCAAATTTTCCCAACGCCTCATATTCCGGCATTCCGTTTCGGATATCTTCATTTAAAACACCAATTTCCTGACAGAGTATTCCTTCTCCATTGTGGGATACCAGACTCAGCGCCTCCCGCAGAGGCATCCCCGCATTCATAAGAAGCGCCAGCTGCGACAACACATGGGGAAACTCATGCAGAATTACCTCATGTCTTTTAGCCAGTTTAGACTTCTTATCATATTCCACATAAACGACCAGAAATATCACAAGAAGAACCGTAATGCCCAAAAGCAGCGGTTCTCCTGTGATAGCCGCAGCCATGAACCCTAACGGCAGAAAACTCACCGCATAAGTAAACTGCGCTGCCAGATCCGCTTCCAGAATTTTTTTCGCCGCACGCGGTTCAAACATCTCACTCAGGTTATATAGCTTTTTTTGAAAATAAGGTGAGGAAAACTCAATTCTGAACAAATCTATCAACCCATATCCCAAAAAAAACAGATCCTTGAAAAAGTATTCGCTACCGTCCACTTCCGCAATTTGCGCCTGATACTTCTTACGGTTTTTAAAATACAACACATACCAGCCAATAACCCACACTGTACCGACCGCACACAGAACAACGCTGCTCATTTTCCTTTCCTCCGTCCGGTCAGACCCGAATATCCATCATCTTATGTCCAATTGCATAGGCTGCCGCAAACATAAAAAGGGCGATCAGTTTAATCAGCAGAGCAAACAGCAAATCCTGTGAAGTGCCTCCCTGCATGGACTTTGTCTGTGTCACGATAATTAACGGCAACACCATCATGATGTTCAATTCATTTTTTTTGCCGCTGATAATTGTCTGAATATCCTGTTCCACCATGATCTTGTCATTAATCACATTTTTGGTTTCAAAGATAATCTGCCGGATATTACCGCCTCTCCTGTTTGCCACAGAAAAAACATCTGAAAAATTTCGGATATTTTCATTATGACTTCTTACTGCAAAATCATCCAAGAGGGCTTCCAAAGAGACGTTATTGGCAATCCCTTTGCGAATGATCAACAGTTCTCTGGAAATCAAAGCATCTTCTCCATACTGGGAAACCATATCCCCGTATGCTCCAACAAAGGCATCCTTTACATTCCGTCCGCTTCCCAGAGAGGAACTGACAGATTCCAGCATATCCCGAAACTGCAAAATCAGACGTGTATTACGTTTCCCTAACAATATCTTTTTGTAAATCACTACGCCTGCCAAAAAACAGAAAGGGAGCGCTACCGCACACAGCACCGGAATACCAAAAAAAATATAGAACACGAGAGCGCCACCTAACGCTGCCACCAGTCCTCCTACAACGATTTCCGTTTTTTTCATATGATATACGGCATAATCCGTCGCATTATGGAACAGACCGTTATTCTCTTTGTATTTTTCTTTCTTTTTCATCAGTAAACCCCTATAGTTGAATGTTCAGTCCGGATATCTGCAATTTTAACGTGTGAATCAATTGATTTTGCGTTCTGACCAATTTCCCACTGACCTTCTCCAGAGAGCTTTTTTCATCTTCCTTGAAAACATAGAGCGGATTCAAAATAATCTCTCCATTTTCAAAGCCCGCCACCTCCGTAATTTCCATTGTTTTCCTGCTCTTGTCCCGAAGTCGTGACAAATGAATAATGATATCTACGGCAGATGCGATCTGCTGCCGGATCGCCTCCAACGGAAGCCCTTCCGCGCCGGTCAGTACCATTGTCTCCAGCCTGCTGAGCATATCCCGAGTGGAATTGGCATGCCCTGTCGAGAGCGAACCATCGTGTCCCGTATTCATTGCCTGCAGCATATCCAGGGCCTCCGCACCACGAACTTCACCAACAATGATCCGCTCCGGACGCATTCGCAACGCAGATTTGATCAGGTCCCGGATTGTAATAGCGCCTACTCCCGCCGTATTTGCATTCCGCGTTTCCAGACTAACCAGATTATCCACTTTCGTAATCTGCAATTCTGCCGAATCTTCTATCGTAATAACCCGTTCATCGCGAGGAATAAAATTGGAAATCGCATTCAAAAAAGTCGTTTTTCCGGAGCCAGTTCCCCCACAAATGAAAATGTTGTATTTTGCCTTTACCAAAATCTCCAATACTTCCGCAATCTCCGGGGTAATGGATTGATAGTGGATCAGCTTGTCTATGGTCATGGGCTCCTTAGAAAATTTCCGGATCGTCACAATCGGTCCACGCAGAGAAATTGGGGGAAGCACCACATTTACACGGGAACCGTCTGCCAATCTGGTATCCACAATCGGATTGGCCTCATTTACCTCCCGCCCAGCCGTCCCAACAATTCTTTGAATGATATCCTCCAGTTGTCCGTCACTTTCAAATTCCTCGTTCAGCCGATTAACCCGTCCTGCCTTTTCAATAAAAATATCTTTCCTTCCATTGATCATGACTTCTGTAATACTGTCATCATGAAGAATGGAATCCAGAATTCCCAACCCGCGAATAGAACTGAACACCTGGTCCGCAATGGCTGCTTTCTTCGACGCTGGAATAAATTCTCCAGGGAAAGCGTCCGTAATACATTTAAGTATGGCATCCTCCAGTTCCTCGTCGCTGAATGCAGCCAGGTCACAGGTCTCCCTCACCAGTATGCGAACCTTTTCCACCTTTTCCTTCCATTCATCCTGCATTTTCCGTCTCCAGATCGTCAAAGTCCCCTGACTGTGAAATTCGGTCTATCACTTCCTCATAATCTTCCATGGATATGTAAGGAGCGCTCCCGCCCGGGCTCATGTACTCTGACATTACATTTTTCTCTACTGAATGCTGTTTCTGCTTATTTCTGAATAAATAAAGTTTCCGGTGTAAATGCGCTGTTTCCTTTTCTTCAATCTTCTTCAATACTTCTATGAATTTCTGCAATTTTTCCTTGGAGCAGTTGCTTTCTTCATACACATAAACGATCTTGTCTGCCTGCTTTAGTATTTCAATTTCTACCCCAGACAACCTCGTACCTAAATCAAAAATTACAGTATTGTATTCGTCCATTTTTACGATTTCTTCTATCAGTTGATTCATTTTTTCTGCGGAAAGTTCCAGCAGATCCGCGGCATTTTCACAGGGAGCATAGGTATAAAACCGATCTTTTGTCTGGTGTACTACGCTTGCTAGTTTATAGGGCAGAATATTCCGTTTGCTTTGCAGCGCAATTAAAATATCGCTTAGACCGCCCTGTTCCTGCATATAGGCAGCCGCATACATTCCCAGATCGATAAACAGTGTTTTTTCATACAACGCTGACTTTTTGGCAAAAGCTCTCGATACTGTCGAAACCCCGACCCCGCCGCAAGCGGATAAAAAAGCAATCAGATTGCCATTTTCCCTCGTCGTACCGTAATGACCCTGCTTAACTTTTTCTCCGGAAGCATATAAATCAAGAATATCCTGATATAGCTTCTCCCCTTTCTGAAACTTCGCTATTTTCCGATAGCCTTCCCCGCTGTCTGCATATCTTTCGCTAGTCAGGATTCCTACCGTTCCGTATTTCTGGGCCTCGACACTCTGTAAATCGCTTTCAAATTCTTCCTCAAAAAGCAGGATGTCAACATTCTGGTTTCTGGCACAAAGCATTGCTTTCTCAAAATTATGGAAAAAGGTTACTTCCAGATTATCCCCGTATTTTTTGTCCAGATAACGGGCCAGTCGGTCACAGTAGTCCTCGTCCGCCGAACACAAAATGATTTTTATCCACATTTACTTTATCCACCTCTGCCTGTTTTTCAGAGCTTGCCTCGCCCAGCCTAAAATCCATATAAAACTCTATTCTTTCTGCTTCAATCTTCTCTGCTTCATTCAAAATATCTTCATATGTCTTTCTTTGCATCTAGCTTCAAGACTATTGTATATTCCACAATTGCCTGCTCATAATTTAATTCCGACAGATATTTCTTCGCCAATTCCAAATGCTGACGTATCTCCTGCTGTTTCCGGGACTGCACCACAAAAATGCGGGCGACAGCAACTACAGCCAAACAAATAACAACCAATTAGATTTTTACGCCTTTTCCTCAAAAGCGTTTCTTCATTCTGTTTACTCTTTTCTCACTTCCCGCGACTCAACTGATATCATTATAGTTCTCGATTTGTGTGTTGTCAATTCAATTCGCGTATTTATGGCATGATAAGAAACACACACCAAGGGGAGTTTTCTTCTCCCGCTGGTGTGCGTTTGTTCTTAGTCCGTATCTTTCTAAAAGCTATTTTTCTGCAGAATTAACTGTCTATCTGAACCATTATCAAACTCAAGTCCCTTATATCGCCATATCTTACAGTAGCACTGCTTTAACAGGCTTCGCAGTTACATTCCTTTATGGTTCACATTTAGGATCTTAGTGTTCAAAATGAGGGTCTTTATCCTTTTTTTGTAAATAAAATATCGCTTTTTGGGATTCGATTTCAGCCCTCAATTCTTCCTCTGTTGGCAGATACAGCTTATATTTTGAAGCAAAAAGCTGTTCGTTGCCGTGAAGGATAGAGTATTTTGCAATATCTTCATCTGTATCGGAACAAAGGACAATACCGATAGTCGGATTATCACCCTCGCTGCGTTTCAGTTCGTCATACATTCGGATATACATATCCATCTGCCCAACATCCTGATGCGTGATCTTATTGGTTTTCAGATCAATAAGCACAAAACATTTTAAAATATAATTGTAAAACACGAGGTCAATGTAATAGTCTTCTTTTTCTGTTTGTATATGCTGTTGCCTGGCAACAAACGCGTACCCCTTGCCAAGCTCCATAAGAAACTTTTGCAAATTGGATATAATACTGGTTTCAAGTTCTGTTTCCGTAAAAGAAGTGTCCTCTGTCATACCGAGAAATTCTGCTATAACCGGATTCTTAATAAATTCCAACTTATCGGTCTGATACGGAGCGGTAAGCTCTTTCATTTCCTGCTCAACCGCCTCCTTACTCTGTGATTTTAGCATACGGTAGTAATACTGAGAACTAATATTACGCTGTAAAGTCCGAACGCTCCAAGTTCGCTCTGCCGCTTCTTTCGCATACCAATTACGAGCTTTTTCATCCTCAACTTGTAAGAGTACCCGATAATGTGTCCAGGAAAGGATGCTGGGAGATTTTGGACTCGGTGAGTCCAAAATCTTAGGGAACGCTTTATAGAAACGGACAAACTTATAGAGAGAGCTTGTAGTCAAAACCTTTTCCGTATTCGTTTGTCAGTGATTTTGAAAGTTTCTTGATAACTTCTGTCCCGTACTCAGCCCTTCTTTCACCGTTTAATTCTTCTTCGGCAATGCGGTATCCGATCAACCAGTTTCGCTGAACAAGCGCCGTATTGATTGCCTGGTATGCGGCGTCTCTTGCAGAATTGATAATACCCCGCATATCATTCAATATATCATCTGTTTTTTCAAAATGTGCCATGACACTATTGGGGCCGAAAATCGTTGGCTTATTATCCATACAGTTCATACCCTCCAATTAAAACCATTAAGAAAACCGCAATAGAAACTGTTGATCAGATAACCTCTTTGAGAAACTCCGTTCCATATGCTTTACGTAGAAAACCATCATTCCATCCATGCAAAATCATATCCCTCGAAATAACAGCAACTCTCTTTACGCCATTCTTCGTTGCTTTTGAAGTAAAAATAAGTATATCATACAACTATCAATTTTAATAGCCAAAAAATAACAACCCATTGGGAAAACACCCGTCTGACAATCATCTTTTCAGAATAAGTCAAAACTAATCTCATTGTGCTCCAAATTCTACCCGATATTTGTTATCGTATTCCCCAAATATACCACATTTGATTAACTACTCCATCATTATTCAGAACGGCTTCTATCCTAAATATATTGTCTCCGAATTTATATTGTAGGCGTGAATGTAGAATACCATTATTATATCTGGATTCATAAAGACTTACTTCAATCGGATCTTTTACATCCCATTTCCAACATTCTGTTCCCTCATTTCTGTAATAATTGTATTCGCCTTTTTCTTTTATTTTCTCTACAGGGACGGATTGATACCAGTCATCAATCTTATTACCCAAACATGACAGTAAAGGCAGATTACAGCCTTCGACGTGATGACTCTGCAACCAACCTACCCCTTCATCATCTATCATTACTTTATTAAAATCCCCACCAAAAATAAAATTGACTCCTTCTTCACTTATCTGTAAATCATCAATAGGAGCATGAACATAATAATAGATAAGCGCAATTTCATCGTTTATAACATTAAACAATTTTCCACCGTTTGAATAACGTACCGCCCATATCGAATAGCTATTGTCATTTGCACTCTTAGACCATACTTGTTCACTATCACCACCATCTCCGTTGGACAAAAAATTAAAATCGGCAACCAGGTCATCAAAATGGTCTTCTGTCAATTTGTATCCGAAAAGTGTAACATCCTCCGCCGAAAACGGAAGTTCTAACTGACTACTCAATTCCCCAATCTTCTTCTGTTCCAATCGCTCTATTTCATCTAAATAAAATGTAAAATCAAAATTCGGTAGTATGGGTTCATACTTTTCCAGCAGTTCTTTTACCTGTTGAAAATTATTATTTTCCATCAGAAGATCCAGATATGCTTTCAAATATCTGGATAAGCTCTCAAGTATCTTCCTATCCTGTCCGCTCTTTTCATACCCTTCCTCCAAAACTGCAAGCATAGATTCTTCGTCTGTATAGACATCTTCTACCGCAAGATATATTGACACTACTGTCTCCATATCCGCCGCCAACGTTTCACTTTCCAGTGAGCGAACAGCCTTCAACGCTTTCTCATAAAACACCAGTAGGTTATCCGGATCATTCAAATACCGACATGCTTCGATTCCACTTAGGTAAGCGGCCATACACCTTTCATCGATCTGAATCGCTTTTTCAAATGCCAAAGCCGCCATCTCATAATTATGCTCCTCCAAATACTTATTTCCTAATTCCAATTGCCTTGCTAACCGTCTTGTAGGCGCATTAAGTATAAAGATTCCTACTGTAGCAGAAAGTATCAAAAGCACTATTCCTGCTGTTATGGTCCATTTGTTTTTCATCGTCAATAGTCTTCTTTCATATTATACACAAAGTCATACTTTCTCTTTTTCGTTTCATGATATTCGATACATTATCTAAAATACCAGTCTGCTTGATAATGCGCCGTCCTTTTCCCAAGACTGGCATTGTTTATCCTTCTGCCAGCGCAATCGGGATTCCTTTTCCTATAAAGTCAGCCAGGGAATCAGATACTTCATCTCCGGGATCTAAATTAAATCCTGTGATTTTTGCCTCCACGCCTGCATAATCCTTCCTTGCAATTTCAATTTCCACAGTCAGTGAAAGATTCCTGTATGTTCTGTCAAGGTAAAACACATCCCCTTTCCAAATGAAATCCTCTGCATTCTTTAGATCCTGCATCATCAAATGATACCCATGCTCCTTGCCGTAATCCCAATTTTCCATCAGATATGCGTCAATCTGACCCACACATTTTTCAAATATGTCATTTTTCTCACAATCCGCCAAATATTCTTCCTTTACCGCATCCGAAATTCTTAGGTCATATTTCTTGCCCACATTTTTATTATCTTCTTTCCAAGCAGAATAGAGTTTTTCCTCCTGAAAAGTAAAATGCCGGACAATTTCCGCCTCGCCGGTTTCTTTATTCACATGGATTTCATAATACTGGTCAAATTCCCCTTCAAAATTATTCCTTCCAAAGTAAACATGATAAATATAGGACTCATCATCCTCATTCAAGGTAAAACTCCAAGGAAATTTGGTAATAATCCCCAACTGCAATATCCTCCACTGATATATACTGGAAGGTTTTTCACGCTCTTGCTTCTTTTTTTCTTCTTGTTTCTTTTTTTCTTCTTCTTCCTTCTTTTTCTGTTCCGCCCGTTTGAGGGCTTCTTCCTCCGCCTCCTTTTTGGCCTGTTCCTCCTCCTCTTTGAGTTCCTCCCATCGGCTGAGAAGACTATCTGTAGGGATTTCCTGATACCCCCTATTGATCACATCCTCTGCGTCCTTATAATTTCCCCTTTTCAGATAAGACTCAGCGTAGTCCAGATATGCGTTTTCCAACGCTTCCTTGACTCCCGGATAATCCGGTTCTACCTCCAATGCGGCCCTGCATTTTTCAACGGCATATCCATAATGCCCCTGCTGCAGATACTGTTCCGCATCTGTAAGATATCCCTGAATTTTATCCTGATTTTTCTTTCCTTCTTTGGCCTGATCCAGCAATTTTACCGCTTCCGGGTTTTTGGGATCAATTTCCAGAATGGCCATATACTCCACAATTGCCTGTTCATAATTTAATTCGTCCAAATACTTTTGCGCGCTCTCCAGATGACCATGTATTTTATTTTGTTTTGCAGCGTTGGTCATTCCAATTCCAAGAACTGCTGCCAGTACCAACACGCACAATACAATAATCGCTGCCCAAATTGTCCTTTTCCCTTTTTTACTCATAATGGTTCCCTCCGTCTGTTAATTTTATTATCTAATCTACTATGGTTCCCTCGTCAGAATCCCGTCGTCTGCGTTGCTGTACCGGGCATCCTGAAATTCCTGTGAGTAAGCAGCATAAAGGGTATCTTGCTCCGGATCGATTTGATACCGCACTGTATAAGTGTATCCTTCCAGCAATTCCAAGCCAATTCCGGGATTATTGATATAGTTTTCTGTATAATAAGCGGTAAGAAACGTTCCGTCTTCCGAAATTTCGTATATGCCGTGATCTTCGTTCCTCCAGCCCGACTGTACCACTGTTTTATCAGCTCCGAAAGTAGTACGATAGCTGCCCGCCCAATTCCATTCCGAATCATACCCTTCATTTACCCAGACACCAGTCACCCTAAAGTCTGCCTCCACATCAGATAAAACCGTCTCCTACATTTCGGAAACTTCCTTCGGGTCGACTGCCCGAATTGTTACAGATGTATTCCCAATTATCGGAGCTTCATCAAAAACCCAATATCCGTTTATCTGTTCCAGATGAATTATATATGGATCTGACCATAGTTCGTCATTCCAATATTCATACACCGTAATGACATACCGAGCCGGATCACTCTGATCAATACCAATTTCGTATCGGTCCGGTTCCGGACCTCCTATGCCGTCCGGTTCGGACACATACAGCTTTCCGTCCTGTTCTATCCAATCCTTTTGTTCAAACAATTCCAGTGCCTTCTGGGATGTAAAAAAGTGCATGGTAAGATTCAAAACATCCGCAGCTGTATCAATTCCTTCATAATTCACATGTACATATTCCCATTCTCCATACCCTTCTCCGCGATCCCGATAAAGAGTATCCAATTTGTCCACATGATCTGAACTGTTATCCCAAAACCAGTTCCACTGAAAGATACCGGCTCGCAAAATCAATTTACAAATTTCTTCCGGTGTTAATTCTGCTTCTTTTTGACTTTCTCTTATTTCTTTCTCCCGGATCCGGGGTTCTCGCGGCTCCTGCTCCTCCTGTCTCAGAAATTCTTCCTGTTCCGATTCCACCTGTTCCTTCTTCTTTTCCAGAGATGCACGGGAAAGGTTGACTTTCCCTCTTTCCAGGATTTCCAATGCTTCTTCATACATCCGGGTATCCAGATACTCCTGCGCATATTGAAGATAAACGGTTTCCAACAATTCGGCCGCCTGCTCATTATGCGGTTCAATGGCTAGAATTGCTTCACATTCCACAATCGCCTGTTCGTAATCCAACTCATTCAGATATTTCTGGGCTGACTCCAGATGTTCTGCAATAATGTTTTCCTTCCTCATCTCCCTAAAATACAGACACGCAAAAAAGACAATCGCCAGCAGACAAAAAATAAATAAAACAATCCTTTTTTTTTCTGTTTTTTCATAGCTAATCTTACCTCATATCATTTATGTATCACATAAATACCTCGTTATCCATAAAACTTCCAAAACCCCAAAGCGATTATTTCCTTTTGGGTATCTTTTTATCTTGGATCCAACAAATATTCCATAGAATCAATGACTCCTTCCTTATTCCATCCAACTAACATTCCCACATAAAAGTTTGGATACTTATATCCAACAACTGCTCCGCTATCGGAATAACTAAAAGTCACTCGAACAGGCCCTTCCACCACCCATTTGTTATTTCCTTGGTATTCACCTATTTCTTTGATGGTATCTATAGAAAAGAATTGATACCAATCCTCAATCTTCTTTCCCATACATAATGCACAGGGCAGATTGTAGCTTTCCGCATAATGATTCTGTAGCCAGTTCAATCCTCTATCTGTTAACGATAAAGCAAACCATATACCTTGATCCAAGGGCTCGATAGAATAAGCCAAAGCTTGCTCATATATACGGGAACCCACGTTTTGTCTCAGACCTACGTAAATACGTTTGTAACCATCGTCTTCTACCTCGGCCTCTATGTATTTGTCATCGTCCTGGTCGACATAGTGCCACCTTGGCTCATATCCGCGATAATAATGTTCTAAGGAGAGATTTAAATCGGCAACGATATCATCAAAATGGTCCTCTATCATTTTATATCCAAAAATTGTAACGTCCTCAGGGGCAAAAGGAAGTTCCAGTTGACTTCGCAATATCTCATCAGAATAAAACTTAAAATCAAATCCCGGAAGCGTTAGTGCATACTTCTCGGCCAGTTCTCTGATCCGATCAAAATTTTCTATATCCAACAGTAAATCCAGATATAATTTCAAGCTTCCGGTCAGGCTTTCCAGCACAACCTCGTTCTGTCCGTCCAGTTCCAGCAGGCGGTCATAATCCTGCAGGCTTTCTTCATATGCCCCATCAGAAGCACGTTCCTCCGCCCGTTCTAAATAGACTCCCACGAGACTGTCCTGTACCCGGTTGTCATGTCCGCTCTTTTCATACCCCTCTTCCCAGAGCGTAATCAAAGTATCTCTATCCACATAGATATCTTCTGCTGCTAGATAGATCGATATCACCGCTTCCATGTCTGCAGCCAGAGCTTCGCCTTCCAGAGAGCGGGCAATCGCCAATGCCTTTTCATAAAATGCCAGCAGATTCTCCGGCTCATCCAAATTTTTATACGCTTCTACCCCGTTTACGTAGGCGGCCATACACCGCTCGTTGATCTGGATCGCTTTCTCAAACGCCAGCACAGCCTCAGCGTAATTCTGTTCTTCCAGATAGCGTTCGCCCAGATCCAACTGCCTTGCCAGGCGATTCTCCGGCTTGTTGTAGATACCCAGGCCAATGGCCAACGCGATCAGCGCTGCGACAGCCGCAATGAAAATGCCCCTTATTCCCTTTCTGTTCATTTTTTTCTTTTCAGACCCCGACGGCTGACCCGCAGTCTCGGCAGACTGTTCCTTCTGGGCCGAAATTCGGTAAATCCGTTCTCCGTCCGTTTCAAGCTGGTCTATATTCCCTTCTGTTTGTTCTAAATCTTCTATTTCCATATACTTCATTTTCTCTCCTTAACACCATCCGAAGTGTTCCGGCACGCACCCCGTATTCTAATTCAGCACCGCAATCCCGCATTTTGTATTTTTTCATCGCAGAATGCGGATTGAGCAATAGATCCAATGACCTATTGTTCAAACTTTTTCCTTAAATTTCTGTTAGTTTCTGTAGTTTTTTTCATTTATGGTAATACTCTGTATGCAATTTGTCAATTCGTTTTGCGTATTATATGGGGCCGGTATGGCTCAAACTTTACAATACTAATAGACACACAAAATACAATATTCCAGAAAGGGGACACAGAATGACTTTCGGACAAAGGCTAAAAGAACTGATGGAGGAACGGGATCTGACCCAGCGGCAGTTAGGGAAGGAACTGAATATTGCCGCCACCACGCTCAACGGATATGCCAATGATTACCGGGAACCGGATTTTCAGACGCTGGCAATGATCGCCCGCTACTTTCAGGTTTCCACGGATTACCTCTTAGGAATCACAAATGTTCCCAAATCCTTTCCTTTGGACAATACGGAACAGCTGCAGAGGTTAATTCACTACTATTCCCTGCTGACACCGGAGTTTCGCTCCCTGCTGGTGGACAGCGCAAAGCTGCTGGTCCGGCACAGCAGCCGGTAAAATAGGAGTATATGTTTGAAAAGGTCATGCAGTAAGGCAGTGCGTAAGGAAAATAAGAAAAGTGAATTGTGTAGCAGATGAATTTCTAAGGCCTTGCAAAAAACCTTTTCTTTCTATTGATAATATTTCGGTATGCCGATATAATATATGGAGAGGAGGGGGCAGCAATGGTAGAAAAGTTATTAAAAAAACAGAACATGACAAAATACCGACTTGCGGTAGAAGCAGGTATTCCTCACGCTACACTGAATGATATATGCAGCGGAAAAACCAGACTGGAAAAATGTAGTGCAGAAACGGTATATAAATTAGCAAAGGCATTGGGTGTTTCTATGGAGATGCTGACAATTACAGCAATACAGGATGCAGAAAGAGAACGTGCTTACGAATATGGTCTGCCGGAATATCTGCAGCATGATTTAGATGCCTACAAGGAAGGTCTGAAAAATAAATCTGATTTATTGGACTGTTTGTGGGGAGAACTGTACGGAAGCATTAACATAGCAGAAATTAATGATGGAGCAATTACGCCGGAACATGCAGAATTCTTGCGAAACAAGTATCTTTTCGGAGGAAAACATGACAGGAACGATTGATTTTACAAACTGCAGGAAAATTTTAGGAAGGGCATACAATGGTGCGAACGGAAAGAAGATTGCAGTGGAATATAACGGAAAAGAGTATATGCTTAAGTTTCCACCGTCCGGTGCAGCAAAGCCGACAGAACTGTCCTATACGAACAGCTGTATCAGCGAGCATATCGCAAGCAGTATTTTTAATATGATTGGTATCAAGGCACAGGAAACTCTGCTTGGAACCTATGTAGTAAACGGAAAAACGAAGGTAGTATGTGCATGTAGGGATTTTACAGAAGACAAGTATCGACTGTTCGATTTCTGCTCCATAAAAAATACTATTCTGTTTTGATGCAGCACTTTTGGAATGTTTTTGTGGTAGATGCCCTGCTTGGAAATTTTGACAGACACAATGGAAACTGGGGCCTTTTGTATAATGATTCTACGAAAGAGGCAAGTCTGGCTCCGATTTATGACTGTGGAAGTTGTCTGTTGCCACAGGCAGACGAAAGGGTTATGGAACAGGCACTGGTAAAGGAAGATGTAATGAATGCCAGAATATACCAGTTTCCAACATCAGCAATCAAGTTGGACGGAAGAAAAATCAATTATTATGACTTTCTTATGTCGGCAAAAGAGCCGGAATGCAATGCCGCAATACAAAGAATGGTTCCGAAAGTTAATTTGGAGCAGATAAAAGGGTTTATTGATGAAGTCCCTTTTATTACAGAGTTGCAGAAAACCTTTTATAAGAGGTATGTATTTGCAAGGTTTGAACAGATTTTAAAGCCTGCCTATGACATGGTAATGTCAGAAAAGCAGGAGTTGTTAAAACCGAATATGATACTGTAATCGATTGGGCAAAAATATGAGGTATACGAACACCGGGTGTTCGTATACCTCTTGCTTAGTGGAGACAACAGGACTCGAACCTGCGACCCTTTACACGTCAAGCAAATGCTCTCCCAGCTGAGCTATGTCTCCGTTT
>CANRGX010000006.1 GCA_947630215.1 uncultured Eisenbergiella sp.
TGAAAAAAGTGAAGCGGGATACCGGCTTTATGACGATAAAGCCCTGGAGGATTTACAGCAAATTCTATTCTTTCGTGGCAGATAGTTATGTGAAACGGATAGAGGTCATTTTAGAAAAAATGATTACAAAAATCGGTTGCCCGGTGGATTCTTTCGAGGTAAAGGAACTTGTTGCCGAATATGGATTTGTCATGAAGCAGTTTAGCCAGATGAAAGACGAACGGGGGATGATGCTCTCCGTTGCACATTCCTATCAGAACACAATGGTAAAATCAAAAGTAAATGAAAAGTACGGGGAAGGAGCCGCTGAGTTTTTTGCAGAGGCGATTGCATCTTTTTATAAAGAAAATTGACGTATGGAGGAAAAATGAGTGGAAATTAAGACGTTTGAACTTTCCTATTTGCACGGGACAAAGGACGCATTAAAAAGTGTGTTTTACCGGGAAGACAGCAATGCCATTTTCAATGAATGGGAGTTTGCGGAAACCTTGCTGAAATCGGATGGCTATTTGCCGGAGTTGTGCGTCATTGCGTTAGACGAAGAAAAAGTGGTTGGTTACAATGCCTTGACGAAAGCAAAAATAGGAAACTCTCCGGGACTGGCTTTGGGTCCGCTGGGGGTACGAAAAGAATATCAGAATACAGGAATCGGTTCGGCCCTTGTGAAAGAGAGCATAAAAAGGGCTGAAAAGGCAGGCTTTTGCTGGATTGCTTTACTGGGAGGAACCTATTATGCCCGGTTTGGATTTGAAAGTGGAAAGCATTATGGAATTACCGTATCAGAGAATGAATTTGACAATGAACATTTACAGATTCTGTTTTTGGACAAATCTATAAAAGACAGGGTTTCCGGGAGACTTGTGTACTGTGATGCGTTTTACGATACTGACGGGAATCTGCTATGAGTGATTTCTGCTCTTAGAGCGGTCAATCGAATTTTTTCGCGAGGCCGGAAAAAGGCTTATTTCTCGCTTATTGCACAGCTAATATTCGATAAGATAAGGCATTTCATGAATAGCGGATTTGGGTGGATGCACCCACTCTCTCGAAAATGGGCAGATAATTGTTTGCCGCGAAAATGTATTAAACTTGTGATGTAAAAGGTTTCATACAATTTCGCGGCAAACTAAGAGTAGTTTATTTATATGATGTTTTCAGTATTTAATTTGCCTTCTGATAGCATAAGTTGTTCCAAACGTGAAATATCTGGAAAAACAACCTTTTTCCCTCTGGCATGAAGCTGCCGGAGTTGTTTCATATTTGTGCTGACTGTCCGGTAAATAGAATGTTTTACAGGAACGGGGTTGTTATTACGGGTATGTATATGGTCGAGATAGTATTCTGTTACCGGAAACATGTTCTGTAACAAGAAGGCGGCTTTTTTTCCGTCAAACTCTCCTATAACGATAGTCAGGCACTTTCCGTACTTTTCTACTTGCCTGTCATAGATAGCCTGAAATTTATTTACCCGGCTGCTGAGCGGAACCATCCAGAAAAGCCCAGTCTTTTCATCTCGAAGGCAGTAAAAAGTAGGACGGTATGCTCCGTTCTCCTTATTCTGCATGAGTTTGTCATCTTTTACTTTATTAAAGTATTCATCTTTGATATGGTAAACATACCCTTCCTGGTAAATCATGGTCTCCTCACCATTCAGATAAAAATAGCCCTACCTTTCGATAGGGCTTGATTTTCAAGCCGGACACTTATTAGACGCCTCCGGTGAGCGAACAATATTTTCGGGCCGTTCATTTATAGGCCGCCAGCGGTAAGCGGACAATATTTTCGATGACGGAGTACTTCCCTCATCGTTATTATCATTATACGAAGGCAACGAAAATATGTCAATTAACTTTAAAAAAATTTTAGATTTCCATTTAACGAAAGATCGTTCCATGGAAAGGCCGGGAACGGTTTTTGAGTGGCTGGCGCGGAGGCGCAATGTTACGGTGAAGGAAATGAGGGCGTATATTTCGGCCCGCATTGCGGAGGGATGAAATAGTCCTGATCCGGCGCGCCGGGAGCAATGGCGGTGGATACCAATGCGCAGGAGAATAATAGCTCTTTCTCCAGGATATTCATACGCTGGAGGAATGGTCGCGGTATGCGGTGGAGAAAATTAGGGCGGATGGGCGCGGGGATCTGCCGGATGATTGGGAAGGATAGTGCTGTTGGGGATTACATTTGTGTGGTTGAACGCAAGGGATGTTTTTGATATACTCAAAGAAAAATCGACGTTTGTAAGGAGGGATTCCTGTGAAAATATTCTGTGTATGGGAGCACAACGGCGGTGACAGCCTTTTATTTGCAGATACCTTTGTCGGAGCCTTTACACGCGGTGTCTCCAGGGACTCGGTTCTTGAGAAAATGCCGGCTGAAATAAGGTCTTATGTAAGCTGGAAAGGCGGCCTGATGCCCGATGCCTTTGAATGCGAGATCATCCAGGAAAAGCAATCTGATCTGACTGTTTCCGATGCCGATTCGGATGTCATCTTTGATTCGGAGAGGAAAGGACTAAGCCCGACCGAATATGCGGAATTGAAGGCGCTCGCCTTAAAATCAGCGCAGGATTTTTTGACACTGTATCAGGCCATTCCCGATAAAAGTAAAAGCTGTCTGCCGGGCCGAAAAACTTTTTACGGGCAGGTTCCGCGGACAGCGCGGGAAATGTATGAGCACACAAAAAACGTCAACGCGTATTATTTTGGAGAAATTGGCGTTCCTGCGGATAATGAAGGTACGATTCTGGAATGCAGAGAGCGCGGATTTGCGGCTCTTGAAAACCAGGCGGATTTTTTGAAATGTGCGGTCTGCCTTGGCAGCTATGACGAAGAATGGTCGTTGCGAAAGGTACTGAGACGTTTTGTCTGGCATGACAGGATCCATGCAAAGGCTATGTACCGAATGGCTGTAAAGACTTTTGGCGACAAATCTGTGCCAAACGTGTTTCGGTTTCCTATATAATTAGACTCATGGGTTGAAATTATAGCTTCAAATTCCCGTTTGTCGAAAAGAACAAACAGAAAACTCCTCACCTCCGATGTGGAAGTGAGGAGTTCCTTTTTGCCCTCATACCTTTATTTCCGTTCCGTCCTTGAAGGTGAACCGCACATCCTCTTTGGAATAGACCGTCACGAAATCCGGCAGCCCGCATCGGAGGGACGGCTCAAACCGCTCCACCGGGGTGACCTGCGCCGGAGAGGGCTTTTTTTGTTTGTATCAAAATCAGCAAAAATATAGAACCGTTTTAACGGACAGTAGATTTCTTCCCATCCGGGTGGTACAATATGAAATGTCGAGGGGGGCGGCTGCCCGGGAAATCGACGCTTTTGAGGAGGGGTATAAGAATGCCATTTGTTCTTGTTGACGGAAAACGAATCTATTACGAGGAATATGGAGATAAAGAAAAACAAACTCTGGTATATCTGCATGGCGGTCCCGGAGAAAGCTGTCTTACCTATACACATCAGGCGAAAAAACTTGGAGAGAAATTTCATGTTATTAGCTTTGACCAGTATGGCGTATTTCGTTCAGATGCTATCCCAGAAGAACAGCGGGCGGGTGTGATGTATCATGTAAAGCTCTTTGAACAAATGAGAATTGCGCTTGGAATTGGAAGCTGGATACCGCTCGGGCATTCCTTTGGCGGTATGCTTGCCCTTGTTTATGCACACACTTATCCCGAAAGCATTGATGGTGTCATATATGACTGTCCGATGTGGAGCGCACTCCATACTTCCCAAGCAATTGCTGAGGCAACCGTTCCTTATTTTGAGCAAAATGGCATGACTGAGCAGACGGCTCTTTGCAAAGAGATTCTTCAAAATAATATTTCTCCCAAAGACGCCTTTGAAAAGGCATTGCGTATTGATATGAATGACGGTGTGAAGGAATACTGCCATGTAATAAAACCAGGCGATTATCACAGGTATATAAACGAGCATATCCCCGAACCCGATGTTACTGACGATTGCTGGGGAAAGTTCCTTCCTTTCACGCAAAAACTCCGTGATGAAAATGATTTTTATGAAAACTATCTGCCTTTCATTGGGCAAATAATCCAGCCTCAGATGCTCATGGTTGGGGAATATGATATGACCTGCGGCAAGTATGAGCAGGCGTATTTCAGAGAACATTCTCCGAATGGCAAGTTCGAGATGCTGAAAGGATGCGCGCATCTTACATGGTTTGAACAGCCGGAAAAGTATACCCGGCTGATAACGGATTTCATATTATCGCAGCAAACACACGGTACTCTGTGAAGATGTGGAGAAATAAGAAAAATATGGATTCGGGGTGGAAGAATGGCGTCAAGTAAAGAATATTTAGAATTTATTTTAGGGCAGTTATTCGAATTGGACGAAATTACATATCGGGCTATGATGGGAGAATTTATCCTCTATTACCGTGACAAAATTGTAGGCGGTATCTATGATGACAGGCTGCTTGTGAAACCAATAAAAGCAGCAATCAACTATATGCCGACAGCCCCGTATGAATTGCCCTACGAGGGAGCAAAAGAGATGTTGTTGGTGGAAGAAGTTGACAACAGAGAGTTTTTGACAGGTCTATTCAACGCCATGTATGAGGAACTGCCGGCGCCAAAGCCAAAAAAAGGAAGGATGTAGTGTGATAGAAATTCCGATTTTTCGCTGAGGATAATTCAAAAAGGGCGCTATAATAGTCACAATCGGCAGACGGGGCATTTCCCCAAAGGAACATAGTTAGTATGAACTGGAAGGAAATACTATATCCGATAGAAAGGACAGGTGATGAAAATGAAACATAAAGGTACAAAGGAACTGCAGACAGAGCGTCTTATCCTGCGCCCGTGGAAGGAAAGCGACGCCGGGGAGGCGTTCGCCAACTGGATGAACGACCCGGAGGTGACCAAATATCTGACGTGGACGCCGCACGGTGATGTTTCGCTCACCCGTGCTCTTTTAAAAATGCGTGAGGAGGAGTGCAAACGGCCGGAGTGTTATCATTGGGCGATTGTGTTAAAAGAAGGGAACGTCCTCATCGGCGATATTGAGACGGGGACAGTAGACGAGTATCAGGCGACGGGCAGTATCGGCTACTGCATAGGCAAGGCCTGGTGGGGCAAAGGAATTATGACCGAGGCTCTCGCGGAGGTATTGCGTTACTGCTTTGAGGAAGTCGGATTTTATCGCATAAACGGCAGTCATGCGGCGGAGAACATTGGCTCGTCCCGTGTGATGGAAAAATGCGGGTTTGTCTATGAGGGAACGCGCAGACAGGCATATCGGTTGCTGCAGACAGGTAATCGCGTAGACATAGTCGAACGCGGCATCCTGCGGGAGGATTATTTGAAACATACGCTTTCGTAAACAGTATGACGATCAATACGATTTTAAGCTGTTCATCCAGCTGTTGAGACTTGAGCATGGAGGCTTGAACAAAAACAGCAGGAGAAATAAAAAGGGGAAATAAAAATGAAACGAATCCTGAGACGTATTTTCATCATTCTTCCGGCCGTTCTGCTGCAGGCGCTGTGGCTGGCCGTACTGTTGAAGTGGCTGGCTCCCTGGGCGGCCTGGATTCATTTTGCATTATCTGTCCTGGCCTTTCTCTTTGTGCTCTATCTGATTACGAAGCAGGACGAGGGGACCTACAAGATCCTGTGGCTGTTGGTGATCCTTAGTTTTCCCCTTCCGGGCGCCGCTCTGTATCTGATCTTTGGAAACAAGCGGACGACGAGGCCGCTTTTAAAAAAGCTGAATGCCGCGGGCCCCTGCCTGCCGCTTTCCGCAGGCGACCCGGCGGCGTATGAGACGCTGGAAGCCGAGAATAAAAGGCTTTCCCAGACCTTCCGGCTGGCGGAGTCCCTGACGGGGTTCGGCCTGAAAGAAAACCGAAGCGCCGTCTATTATCCGCTGGGGGACGAAATGTTTCCCGTGATGCTGGAGGAATTGCAGAAAGCGGAACGTTTTATCTTTGTGGAATACTTTATCGTGGAAAACGGACGGATGTGGGATTCCATGGTGCAGATCCTGGCCCGGAAAGCGTCGGAGGGCGTGGATGTGCGCGTGATGTACGATGATTTCGGCAGCCTTTCCACGTATTCGGAAAAGAACGCGCAGCAGCTCCGCCGGTTGGGAATCCGCTGTGTGGCCTTCAATCCTCTGTTTTTCATCAAGGGCACGCTGAACTGCCGGGATCACAGAAAAATGCTGATTATAGACGGAAAGGTGGCTTTCAGCGGCGGCGTGAATCTGGCGGACGAATACATCAATCAGGTGGAGCGGTTCGGCCACTGGAAGGATATCGGGTTTCGGCTGACCGGAGAGGCGGTATACAGCTATACCCGGATGTTTGTGCAGTTCTGGAACGCTTTTTCCCACGATCCGCTGCCGGAGGACTTTCTGGCACAGGCGCTTTTGGACGGACGGGATGTGGACTCAGAGAAGCAGGACGGGTATGTGCTCAGCTACTATGATTCTCCCTTAAAACCCGACGCGGTGAGCAACGAACTTTTCATCGATCTGTTGTCCCAGGCGAAGGAGTACGCATGGTTTTATACGCCCTATCTTCTGCCGGGACAGGCCCTGCTGGATGCCTTTGTCCGGGCCGCCAGAAGGGGAGTGGACGTGCGGATTATACTGCCGGGGATCCCGGACAAGAAGCTGGTGTACCGTATGTCCCGCAGCTTTTATCCGGTGCTGGTGCAGGCGGGCGTGCGGATCTTTGAATATACGCCCGGCTTCGTCCATGCCAAAGCCAGTCTGATCGACGGCGTGGTGGGAACAGTGGGGACGGTAAACTTGGACTACCGCAGTCTCTTTTTACATTTTGAAAATAATTCCGTGTTTTACCGGGCAAGCCTGCTGTCGGATCTGAGGGCGGATTATCTGGCCACCCAGAGTAAGTGCCGGGAGCGCACCGGAGAGAATCTGGAAACAGGACTGGTGCGGTGGATTGTGGACGGTGTGCTGCGTATTTTTGCGCCGCTGTGCTGAAACGGAGCGGCCCTCCTTTGGGCAGGACAGCCGGACAGAGAAAAAGAAAGATGGGAGGCGCGGTATGCGGTTTCGGGAACTGAAAAGCGCAGAGGATATTGTAAAGCTGGTGGAGGAAATCGGTTTTCTGCCGTTCTTTTCCAACGGGATCCCCGGGTTTTCCGTGGAGGAATGCTGTCCGCCCGAACTCTGGTTTGCCCAGGACATAGACGGGCCCTGGGAGTGGAAGGGGCCGATTGCCAGAAGCGGCCGTTGTATATACGGAAAGCTGTTTTCCGGAAAGGCGGGCTTTGTGAGCCGGGAGTGGCTGCCCGATTTTGCCAACTACCGCCGGGACGGATATGACTTCGATGCCCGGTACGAGGACGGCCTGGCTTCCCGCAAGGATAAGGGCGTCTTTGACGCGGTTTTGGAGCATGGGGCGCTTCTGTCCCGGGATCTGAAAAAGCTGTGCAATTACCGCAAGGGCGGCAACAAGGGGTTCGATACGGTGATCACCCGGCTGCAGATGCAGACCTACCTCACCATCGCCGATTTTGTCTACCTCACGGACAAAACCGGTCAGGTTTACGGCTGGGGCGTGGCAAAATATGCCGCGCCGGAGGAGCTGTTCGGCCGTGACTTTGTGACGGGGGCCTACCGGCGGGAGCCGGAGGAATCCAGGGAAAGGATGCTTCGGTTTTTGCGTACCGTTCTGCCGGATGTGCAGGAACAACAGAGGAAAAAACTGATCGGGTAGGGTATCGCAGGCCTTCGGGTGTCAGGGAATAAAAAATTTTCGGATGCTGCAACCTTTTTCTTTTCTCAAGGGTATTTTTGTTGAAAGAGCGGTTACAGGCTCAAAAAAACAAACGGGGCCGTCGCGCCCCGGAACGGAGGAGAAAATGAAAAAGAAAATGCGGACTTTGCTGCTTGCGTTTGGCTGTGCGCTGTCTGTGACGGCGTGCGGCAGCGCGGACACGGCCGCGCCCGCCACGGAAAGCGCGCAGGAAACGGTGCTGCCGGAGACGGATGCAGCATCGGAAGGGGAGGAAAGTGCAGCAAACAACGAGGAAGCGCCGGAGGCAGAATCCGTAACCCAAACGGCGGCGGCAGAAGAAACGATACCCGGAGAGACAAAAAAGGAGCCCGCCGCCGGAGAGACGGAACTGTCCGACGATCTGTATGCGTATCAGGTGTCCATTGACGGCACGGTCTATCAGTTCCCCATGTGGTATTCCGATTTTGAATCCTATGGCTGGACGTATGACGGCGATCCTGCGCAGACGCTGGACGCCAATCAGTACACGTCGGGAGAGGTCTGGAAAAAGGACGGCGTCTGCGTCTATACGGAAATTGCCAATCTGTCCATCAACACGGCTCCCTTTTCGGAGTGCATCGTTGCGGGGATCACACTGGAACGCTACGATATGGAGGAGACGGATTGGGAGATTCTTCTGCCGGGCGGCATAGAGTGGGGCGTTTCGGACGCCGACGATATTATCGCAGCCTATGGGGATCCAACAGACACCTATGACGGCGATCTGTATTATAAGATGACCTATGAGCAGGATTATTACAATTCGGTCAGTCTGTATGTGTTCAAGGAGGACAACTCCTTAAAAGAGATCCATATCGAAAATATGGTGGAGCTGGAGGGTATGGATGATTCCGTGGACATGACGGTTCCCGACGCGGTGAAAAACTATGAGGCGCCGGCGGCGTTGAGCGATGATTTCTACGATTACACGGCGCAGCTGGAGGGCGTGGTCTATTCCCTTCCCTGCCCGGTGTCGGTGCTTCTTGAGAACGGATTTACCATCAATGAGAAGGGTTCGGACAGCGTGGTGCCCTCCCACAGCTTCGGCTGGGTGGAACTGACGTACAACAACCAGTCGTATCGCACGATTGCAGATAATTACGCGGATTATGCCACCTGTATAGAAAACTGCTTTGTCACGACGATGACGGCCAGCGTCAACGATCCGCAGTTTGACCTGGTATTCCCCGGCGGTATCACGCTGGGAACCGGGGAAGCGGATGTCATAAAGGCGGTGGAAGGCTTCCACAGCGAGGTAAAGACCTCCGACAGCGGCTATACCTACTATACGGTTTCGGATCCGGACGCGGATGTGACAAATGAATATACGATTACCGTGAAGGATCAAAAAGTGGTTTCCATGGAAATTGAAAATTCTATGGAATGAAATTCCATGGAATAAAATTTCATGGAATGAAATTCCATGGACGAAAGCAGAAAACCGCAGAATGATCTGGTCATGAAATCCCCTATCCTGTATAATTAAAAAAAGCACATTATACCGATAGGGGATTTTTATGCCAAAAGAGGAGCGGATAACGCTGGAGGAGACCATAGACAGATACGCCGATATGGTGTACCGTCTGGCGCTGTCACAGATGAAAAATACAGCCGATGCGGACGACCTGTTTCAGGAGGTGTTCGTGCGCCTGGTCAGCCACATCCGGGATCTGGAATCCTGGGAACATGTGAAAGCATGGCTGCTCCGGGTGACGATCAACTGTGCCAAAAAGCATTACGGGCAATATTGGAGCAGAAATGTGGATTGTATGGAGGCGCCGGAGCGGATAGCGGGAGAAGGAGACGGATACGGACTGCCGGAGGAGCATCCCGTGTGGGAAGCGGTTCAAAAGCTGCCGCCCAAATACCGGCTGGTCATTCATTTGTATTATTTTGAGGAAAAGACGGTGGCGGAAATCGCCGGACTGACCGGACAAAAGCAGGCTACGGTAAAGTCCCAGATGCACAGGGCGCGGGAAATGTTAAAGGCGCTGCTGCAGGAATCGTAAGGGACAAGCACACACAGAACGACGGGAGCCGTTTGCACAAAACAAAACGGCGAAGGAAGGCGGTCAGGATGCAGGAAAGGGATCCCAAAGAAGGCTCCGTGACAGAACGGGACATGATGGAACGCTACCGGCAGGAGGGCGCGCAGATACACGCGCCGGCCGGACTGGTTTGCGCTGCCAAAGAGGCGATGCGGGAAGAACAAAAACGGCAAAAGGAGACGGCACCGGAACCGACGCTTTACGCAAGACGGTACAGAAGGCCGCTGATGGCGGCGGCTGCGGCCGTTTTATGCCTGCTGCTTGTGGGCGGTATTGGCGTCATCGGAAGCCGGCGGCAGACTGGTATGCAGGGCGCAGGAACGCAGGAGACGGGAAACGCGGCGGGAGAACTCCGGCCCCTGGAGCCGATGCTGGGAGACGCTTCTTTGGATGAAAAGGCTCAGGAAGCGCTGGAACACCCCCTTACGAAGCCGGAAGAAGGAAAAGAGGAGGGCCAGCCCCTGTCTATAGAAAAGGAATCCGTGCCGTTTCGCGAAGCGGATACAGAAGGGGAAGCCGTCACCGTGTCCGGTGTGGATTTCTGGATCCTGACGGGGGAAGACGGCGCCTGGATGGCGCACGCCCGGGAGAAGGAATCGCAGGAAAGCTATCTGATCCGCGTCAGACAGGCGGATCAAACGATGAGCCGGGAGGAATTTCTGGAACGCGCCTATGAGCTGTTTATGCGGACGCTGCACCCGGATGAGACGGAAGGAACGGCCCCATGAGGTTGGAAAAGAACGAAAACAGAAAGAAACACGCGCGCCTTGCAGGCGCCGCCTTATTTTTGACGGCGGCGCTTGCTGGCATTATTGGGGGGAGCTTTCTCTGGAAAAAGAAAGCCCCGGACAGCGATGCCGTATATTGGAAGGCGTCTGAACTGGCCGAACAGCTAAAGGAAAAATACGGGGACGACTCCCCGTGGGCGTATACCTACGGAGAACCGATAGAGGGGCTGGCCCGCGGTCAGGCCATACAAGTCCATATGGCGTATGATCCCTATGCGCTGACGGAAACGAAGAACTGGGGAGAGTTTTATCAGATTTTTCAGAACCCGGATTTGACGGGGGAGGTGGTCGGTTCCTCCTATGATTGGGACGCGGCTTCCGGGACGCTCTCCATCGCGCCGCCCGACTGGGCGCCGGCGTGCGTTTCCACGCTGGGACTTCCTACGGATATGGTCAACAGGTATCCGCATTCCGCGCACATTTTATTCGATTTCGGCGCCGCCGGAAGCTGGGGCAATCTGGGAACGCTGTATCTGGCCTGTTACCGCGACGCGGAAACGGGGGAAAAGCTGGATCGGCCCCGGGTCAGCGTTGTCACCCTGAAGGCGGAGCTGGACAGAGCGCCCCGGTTACAGTACAGGATAACGCAGGACGGCAGGCCGGAGTTTTCCTGGACGCCTGTCGAGGGGGCGGAGACGTATCTTCTTTGCGAGATGGAGTGGACGCGGGAGACGGGATACGGGCACCTGATGTATCCGATGGGAACGACGGCGGATACGTCTTGGACAGCGCCGGAGACGGCGGTTCAAATCCAGGAGACGGCCAATCCTCTTTTCCGGACTTTTTCGATCAGTGAGGATGACAAAAAAGGCGGGCAGGCGGACGACAGCGATCCGGACGGATCTGAGGACAGGGAAACGGAGGAGGAAACCGAAGGCGCCGTCTGTGTGATCGCGGTAAACGGCGATGGACTGTCTTTGGCCAGCAACGCGGTTTTATTCCGGGATCTGGCCCCCAATCTGCCGTATCGGTTAGCCGCATATGCGGAAAAGGAAAACGGCGTTTGCACCGTATATGAGAGAGTGGAGGATTTCCCGGGTTACGATTATGTGACCATGTGCGACGGGCTTACCCGGCAGAAGCGTATCGACTATCTGACCGAAGAAGCCAGCGTGCTGCCGGAACGGATCGGATATTCAGATGAGGAGGGCAACTATCTGGGCGGCCGGACCTACGATTGTCTGACGGTTCCCTATGTGGTGGAAGGAACGCCCTTTTCCTATACGATGAAAATTGAGAACTATTCCGCTAAACGGCTGCAGGAGGATATGAGATTTCTGGAGGAAAGAGAAGAACAGCTCCGCAAGAAGGCGGGGGCGCTGCGCTTAAACGATCTGTCCGGGACGCAGGCGGATACGGGAGAGGAGACAGACGAAACCGTCCGGCTGGTGAAGGGAGCGGAGATTTTTGCAGACAGCGCGCTGGGGGAATATCTGGCGGCCAATCTGCTTTCCGGCGTGGAGAACATCGATTTATCCGCTTTTTTGGAGGCGGACGACCTGGCGCTGATGGAAGATGTGTTTCTGGAAGCGTATTATCAAAATCCGCTTATTCTTGGTATAAGGGGATATCAGATCGACGGGAGCCATAAGCGGATCCGGGTAGGCTATGAAAATGACAGCGCGGCGCTTTTTCGGAAACAAAAGGAACTGCTGCAAAAGGCGGACGAGATTATATCCGGGGTTCTCACTCCTGCCATGACAGAGACGGAGAAGGTCATCGCCCTCAATCAATATTTGTGCGATACGGTTTCCTATGACAGGGAGACGTCTGACAGAGCAAAAGAAAACGGCCTTTCCGGTGCGGACAGCGCGCCTTCCGATTCCTTCAGCGCATACGGCGCCCTGATGAACGGCCGCTGCGGATGCAGCGGGTACGCGGCGGCGTTTCAGCTGCTGGCGGACAGAGCCGGTCTGGAAAGCATTGTGGTGACCGGGATCCTGGAGGGCGGCCCGGCCCACGCATGGAACAAGGTCTGTCTGGACGGGGAGTGGCTCGTTGTGGACGTGACCAACAACGATGCAGCGTATCTTCCCAATGCGCTTCTCAATCTGCCGGATGACGCCGCGGCGATGGTTCTGGCGCAGGACAGGGCGTTTATGCTGGATGCGCGGATCGGGGAATATGTAGGAAAGGGTGAGGAAAAGGAATATTATCACAGAATGGGGCGGTTCTTTCCCCAGGACGACATCGCAGAGCCTCTGATCCGGGATCTCTTAAAAGACGGCACGGCAACGCTCCGCACCGGATACGATCTCAACGACGAAGGGTTTGGAAAAATCACCGGCCGGGTATACGAAAGGATGGGCGGCGAGGAAGGCCTGTACGGAGTTTACTGGCTGGGAGTCATCTATCTGTCCCTGTGAGACGGGCCTACGTTTAAAACTTCTTCCAGGTGTTTTTGGAGAAAAGCAGAAGCAGCGGGAACAGCTCCAGCCGCCCGGCCAGCATATCGAAGATGAGGACCAGCTTGGAAAAGCCGGAAAACATGGCAAAATTTCCAGAGGGCCCCACCAGCTCCAGTCCGGGGCCGATGTTGTTGATGGTGGCGGCCACTGCCGTAAAGTTGGTGACCATATCCAGATTGTCAAAGGAGATGAGCAGCAGGGAAACGGTGAACACCATAATATACACCACCAGAAAAACGTTGGTGGAACGAATGACCTCGTGTTCCACACTCTTGCCGTCGATCTGAATTTTCTTGATGCTTCTGGGATGGAGCGTCAGCTGCAGCTCCTTTGCCACGCTTTTGACCAGCAGTATCAGACGGGAGACCTTAATGCCGCCGCCGGTGCTGCCCGCGCAGGCGCCGATAAACATCAGGATCACCAGAATCGTACGGGAGACCTGGGGCCAGGCGTTGAAATCCGTGGTGGCAAAGCCGGTGGTGGTGATGATGGATGCCACCTGAAACGCGGCCTGCTGGAAGGCGTGGCCGAAATCCGGGAACAGGCCGGAAATATTGAAGGTAATGATCAGAATCGCAATCAGGATGATGGAAAGGTAGGTCCGGACTTCCTCGATATCGAAAGCCTGTCGGAATTTCTTAAGCAGGAGGAAAAAGTAGGCGTTAAAGTTTATGCCGAACAGGACCATGAACACCGTAATCACAACCTGCAGATAAGTATTGTAGCCGGCGATGCTGTCGTTTTTGATACTAAACCCGCCTGTGCCCGCCGTACCGAAGGCGTGAACCAGAGAGTCGAACAGGGGCATACCGCCCAGCACCAAAAGGCCCACCAGCAGAGCGGTCAGAAAGAAATAGATCAGATACAGTACCCGGGCGGTGGTTTTGACCTTGGGGGCAAGACGGCTGACCGAAGGCCCCGGGCTTTCCGCCTTCATCAGATTCATGTGGCTGCCGCCGGACATGGGAAGCAGGATCAGCAGAAAGACCAGAACGCCCATGCCGCCGATCCAGTGGGTGAAGCTGCGCCAGAACAAAACACAGCGGGGCAGCTGTTCTACCTCGGAAAGGATGCTGGCGCCGGTGGTGGTAAAGCCGGAAACCGTTTCAAACAGCGCGTCAATGGGATTGGAGATCGCGCCGGAGAGCAGAAAGGGAAGCGCCCCCATACAGCTGAGCACGATCCAGCTTAAGGAGGTGCTGACAAAGCCCTCCCGCAGATAAAAGACCTTGTTTTGGGGTTTCTTTAACACCAGGGGGATGCCGATCAGAAGGCAGATCAGAAGGACGGCCACGAAGGAAAGCCCCTCCTTTTCCCCGTAGATGAGGGCGGTCAGACAGGGCAGAAGCAGGAAGCCCGCTTCTATATTCAAGATCCAGCCAATCATATAAAAGATGATGGAGTAATTCATGCCGCCGTCCTACTTTCTGAGAATATCCTGTATGTTGCCCAGTCCCTTCTGGGTGGTGACGATGATGACCGTATCTCCCACGGAAATGACATCCTGCCCGCGGGGAATGATAAGGCGGCCGTTGCGGTTGATGCCGCCGATCAGCAGATCCCGTTTGAGTTTTAACTGTGCCAGGGGAATATCCGTAACGGAGGACTTTTCCCGGATGGCAAACTCCAGCGCTTCCGCCCGGTTGTCCAGAATCTGGTAGAGGGTTTCCACGTTGCTGCCGATGGTGTTGGACATGGCGCGCACATATTGCAGAATATAATCGGCCGTAAGGTATTTGGGATAGACAACGCTGCCGATATCCAAGTTGTTGAGAATATCGGTGAAGGAAATCTTATTGACCTTTGTCACCAGCTTCGCCTTGGAATGGGCCTGGGCGAACAGGGAGAGCAGCACGTTTTCTTCATCCAGATTGGTCAGCGCCACAAAAGCCTCCGCTTCCGCCAGCCCTTCCTCCATAAGAAGCTGCCTGTCCGTGCCGTCGCCGCAGATGACGGTGGCCCGGGGGAGCAGCGTGCTCAGACTTTCACAGCTTTCTTTGTTGATTTCCACAATCCGCACGTCGATTTTCATTTCCAGCAAAAACCGGGCGGTGTAGTAGCCGATCTTGCCGCCGCCCACGATCAGGGCGTTGCGCACCTGATTGGTCTTTAGACCGATGGCCTGAAAAAAAGCCGCCGCGTTCTGCGGGGAGGCCATAATGGAAAGAACGTCGTTGTCGCGCAGGATAAAATCGCCGCTGGGAATGGAAACCGCGTTGCCCCGTTCCACGGCGCAGACCAGGACGTTGTTGTTGTTGATGGAAGAAATCTGACGGATCGGCTGATCGCTCAGATGAAATTCCGGTCTGACGCGGAATTTGAGCAGCTCCACGCGGCCCTTGGCAAAGCTGTCGATCTTGATGGCGGAGGGAAAGCGCAGCAGCCGGGAAATTTCCCGGGCGGCGGTCAGCTCCGGATTGATGATCATGGAAATGCCCATCTGCTGTTTGATGAAGTCCAGTTCCTGGCTGTAGATGGGATTGCGGACGCGGGCAATGGTATGACAGCCGCCGTTGCCGGCCTTTTTGGCGATAAGGCAGCAGAGCAGATTCAGTTCGTCCTGGCCGGTGACGGCGATGAGAATGTCCGCTTCCTTGACCAGCGCTTCCTGCAGGGTCTTGAGAGAGGCCCCGTTTCCGACGACGCGCAGGGCGTCCAGGGATTCGGGAATGGCCTGGATCCGGGCGGGCGATTCGTCCACCAGCGTAATATTGTGATTCTCGGCCGCAAGCAGCTCCGCCAGCGTCATGCCGACCTTGCCGCAGCCGACGATAATGATATTCATAGGTTTCTCCGATACCTGTCAGTGGTGTGTAAAAATGGCAGCGAGAAAAACACAGTGCGTTTTTCTCGTCTCCATTATAGCACGGGCGGGGATTATTGCAACGGGATTTTTTGCTTGACAAATGGTCCGGCATTCATTATAGTAACTGGTAAATAGCGGCGGGCATCCGCCCGTTTGCAGACCGAAAGATGAGGACGGAGAGGAGTACGCAGGACTTTGCCGGCAGAGAGGATGCCTCCTGGCTGAAAGGGCGTCCGGGCAAAGCTGCGGAAGGTGGCTCCCGAATCGGAATGCAGAACATCTGACGCCGGATCCTTTCCGGAGGGCCGCGTCATTTCAGTAGGCGTTCCCGGCCGCTCCCCGTTACAGGAGAGGGTTCTTTTTTTGGAAAGAAGGATTCCCGATAAGGCCGCCTGCTTTGGGCGGTGAACAAAGGTGGTACCGCGTGTCAGAACGCCCTTTGGTGAGCAAGCTCATCAGGGGGTTTTTTATTCGGGAAAAATCCGCTTTCAGAGAATGGAAAGTATGGCTTTACGCCGCAGAACGGAGGTTTTTATGAGCAGAGAAATGGGAAAGACCTACGATCCGCACGGGATCGAGGACAGAATTTATGAAAGGTGGATGGAAAAGAACTATTTTCATGCCACGGTGGATCGCTCCAAAAAGCCGTTTACCATTGTGATTCCGCCCCCAAATATCACGGGACAGCTGCACATGGGGCATGCGCTGGATAATACCATGCAGGATATTCTGATCCGGTTCAAGCGGATGCAGGGATATAACGCGCTCTGGCAGCCGGGTACGGATCACGCCAGCATCGCCACGGAGGTGCGCATCATCGAAAACCTGAAGAAAGAGGGGATCGACAAGCACGATCTGGGGCGGGAAAAATTCCTGGAACGCGCCTGGGCGTGGAAAAAGGAGTACGGCGGCCGTATCATCAACCAGCTCAAGAAGCTGGGCTCCTCCTGCGACTGGGAGAGGGAACGCTTCACCATGGACGAAGGCTGTAACCGGGCCGTGACGGAAGTGTTCTGCAAGATGTACGCAAAGGGCTGGATCTACAAGGGCAACCGGATCGGCAACTGGTGTCCGGTCTGCAAGACCTCCATTTCCGACGCGGAAGTGCTCTACGAGGAACAGGCGGGCCATTTCTGGCATATCAAATATCCGCTGATTGACGGGGACGGCAGCGTCAGCACCACAGAGTTTCTGGAATTTGCCACCACCCGTCCGGAAACCATGCTGGGCGACACCGCCGTGGCGGTAAATCCGCAGGACGAGCGCTATCAGGCCCTGGTGGGCAGGAAGGTGCTGCTTCCCATCGTGAACCGGGAAATTCCCATTGTGGCCGATTCCTATGTGGATATGGAATTTGGAACGGGCGTGGTCAAGATCACCCCGGCCCATGACCCCAACGACTTTGAAGTCGGCAAACGCCACAATCTGCCCCAGATCAATATTTTGAACGACGATGCTACCATCAATGAAAACGGCGGGAAATATCAGGGGATGGATCGCTATGAGGCCCGGCGGGCCATTGTGCGGGAACTGGACGATCTGGGACTTCTGGTGCGCGTGGAGGACTACAGCCACAACGTGGGCACCCATGACCGCTGCGGCGCCACCATTGAGCCCATGATCAAGGAACAGTGGTTTGTGAAGATGGACGAGCTGATCCGGCCCGCTGTGAAGGCGGTGAAAGAAGGGGAGATCCGTCTGATCCCGGAGCGCATGGAAAAGATCTATTTCAACTGGACGGACAACATCAAGGACTGGTGCATTTCCCGGCAGCTGTGGTGGGGGCACCGGATCCCGGCCTACTACTGCGACGACTGCGGGGAAACGGTAGTGGCGGGGAAAATGCCCGAGGTTTGTCCGAAGTGCGGGGGCACACATTTTACGCAGGATCCGGATACGCTGGACACCTGGTTTTCCTCCGCGCTGTGGCCGTTTTCCACGCTGGGCTGGCCGGATCGGACAGAGGAGCTGAGCTATTTTTATCCGACGGATGTCCTGGTGACCGGCTATGATATTATCTTTTTCTGGGTTATCCGGATGATTTTCTCCGGATACGAGCAGATGGGAGAAAAACCGTTTAAGACCGTGTTGTTCCACGGACTGGTGCGGGACGCGCAGGGACGTAAAATGAGTAAATCCTTGGGCAACGGCATCGATCCGCTGGAGATCATCGACAAATACGGCGCGGACGCGCTGCGTCTGACGCTGATTATGGGCAACGCCCCCGGGAACGATATGCGCTTTTCCATCGAACGGGTGGAGGCCAACCGCAATTTTGCCAATAAGGTCTGGAACGCTTCCCGTTTCATTCTGATGAATATGGAAGGAAAAGAGGGCATCGAAGAAGGCCGGGCGCATCTGCGGCCAGAGGATCGGTGGATCCTTTCCCGTTTGAACCGCGTGGTGCAGGAAGTTACCGACAATATGGAGAACTTTGAACTGGGCGTGGCGGTGCAGAAAATCTATGATTTTATCTGGGACGAATTTTGCGACTGGTATATCGAGATGGCAAAACCCAGACTGTATGCCACGGAGGATAAGGACAGTCAGAACGCGGCCCTTTGGACGTTAAAGACCGTGCTTCTGGATTCACTCAAGCTTCTGCATCCCTATATGCCTTTTGTGACGGAGGAAATTTTCTGCGCGGTGCAGTCCGAGGAGGAATCCATTATGATTTCCTCCTGGCCCGTGTACCGGCAGGAGCGCAGCTTCCCGCAGGAGGAGCAGCAGATTGAGCTTTTAAAGGATGCGGTGCGGGGCGTGCGCAACGTCCGTACCCAGATGAATGTGCCGCTTTCCCGAAAGGCGCAGATCTTTGTGGTCAGCGCCCAGGAGGAAACCCGGGAGATGTTTGAGCAGGGCAGACTGTTCTTTTCCACTCTGGCGGGCGCTTCCGGCGTGACCGTACAGGCGGACAGAGACGGCATCGATCCGGACGCGGTATCGGTGGTGATCCACAACGCCACGCTCTATATCCCCTTCGATCAGCTGGTGGACATCGCGCAGGAAATCGAACGGCTGGAGAAGGAACGGGATCGGCTGACCGGAGAACTGGCCAGAGTCAACGGAATGCTGGGGAACGAAAAATTCATGAGCCGCGCGCCGGAGAAAAAGGTGGCGGAGGAACGGGCCAAGCTGGAGAAATATGCGCAGATGATGGAGCAGGTGCAGGAGCGCCTGGCGCAGCTGAAAAAATGACGGAACTGTCCTATGAGCAGGCCAGCCGGTATGTGCTGGAGCTTCCTCTGCATACGAAAAAAAATCCGTTCCAAAAGGCAAAAGCCTTTTATGAATGGCTGGGAGGGCCGGGCGGCAAAAGCCGGATCATCCATGTGGCGGGCACCAACGGAAAGGGATCCGTCTGCGCCTTCCTCCACAGCATTCTGACCGTGGCAGGATACCGGACGGGGCTGTTTACTTCGCCCCATCTGGTGGATCTGCGGGAACGGCTGGTGCTGGGCCGGGAACAGATCGAAAAGGACGTGTTTGCGCGGCTGCTGACAGAGCTTCTGGAAAAACTGGAGGAATATGCGCGGCAGACCGGACAGGCGGGAGAGGCAAAGGCAGAGCCCTATTGCCCTACCTTTTTTGAGATGTTGTTCTTCCTGTTTTTCCTTTGGATGGAGGAGGAAAAACCGGATTTTGTCATCCTGGAAACGGGCATGGGCGGCCTGCTGGACGTGACCAATGTAGTAAAAAAACCGCTGGTCTGCGTGATCACCCGGATCGCGTTGGATCACTGCGCCTTTCTCGGCGGGACGCTGGAGGAGATAGCGGCGCAGAAGGCGGGAATTTTCAAAAAGGGCGTGCCGGCGGTCTGCTGGGATACCGGCCCCGCGGTCCGTGCGGTTTTTGTCAGAATGGCAGGAGAAGTATCGGCGCCGCTTACGATTGTGTCGAAAAATCAAGTCGCATTTTCAAAAATAAGGAAAAATAGCGTTGATTTTTTCATGGAGTCTGCGTATTATAAATATATTAAGGCCACGCTGCAGACGGAGGCAGCCTATCAGGCGCAGAACGCGCTTCTGGCCGTGCGCGCCATAGAGGCCGCAGGCCTGACCGGACAGGTTGACCGAAAACAGGTGGAGAGCGGACTGTGCGCCATGCGCTGGGATGGGCGTATGGAGGAGGTGCTGCCGGAGTTCTATGTGGACGGTGCGCACAATCCGGACGGGATCGCCGCCTTTTTAGACAGCGTTGCCCTGGACGGCTGCCGTGGGAAAAGGCTTTTGCTTTTTGGGGCGTCCGCGGACAAGTCCGTGCGCCAGATGCTGGAGCTGCTGCAGCAATCCCTGCTGTTTGACAGCATAGAGGGATGCTGCATCCCCAATCCGCGCAGCTTGACAAAAGAGGAGCTTTCCGGCCTGCTGTCCTGTGGAGAGGAGGCCGTTTATGAGGATCCTGCGCGGGCGCTTGGCGCACTGACGCAAAAGAGAGGGCCCCGGGACAGGATTTATGCGGTGGGCTCTTTATATCTTGCAGGAGAGATCAAGCGGGCCGCAGGTACTTACATGGAGGTTTGCCATGATTAACTTTGAAGAAGAATTGCGGAAATTCCGTCCCAGCCTCGAGATCAGTGAGGCGGAGGATGTCATCATAAATCATAATCTGACTGACTTTACAGACATTCTTGTGCAGATGGTGCGGGAGCATGAAGAAGAAACCATGGGACAGGATGCGTAAAGGAGCCGATCAATGAGGTGTTATCAGTGCGGGGCGCAGCTCACGGAGAAGGACTTCTGCGGTAATTGCGGCGCGGATGTTTCCCGGTATAAGAAGCTGCTCAGTTTTGCCAATTACTGCTACAACGATGGGCTGAGCAGGGCACAGGTGCGCGATCTTTCGGGCGCCATCCTCAGTCTGCAGCAGTGTCTGAACTACAACAAATATCATATTGCCGCGCGCAACCTGCTGGGACTGGTCTATTATGAAATGGGCGAGACGGTGGCGGCTCTGAGCGAGTGGGTGATCAGCAAAAATCTGCGCCCGGAAAAAAACGTGGCGGACGATTATATCGATTCCATCCAAAAGAGCCCGGCGCAGATAGAGGCGGTGAACCAAAGGAGCCGCAAATTCAATCTGGCGCTCAGCTACTGTTATCAGGACAGCAAGGATCTGGCGGTGATCCAGCTCAAAAAAATTCTGTCCGACAGCCCCAATTTTGTCCAGGGTCATCTTTTGCTGGCCCTTTTATATCTGGACGCCGGGGACTGGGAGAAGGCCAACCGGGAAGTAAAGCGCTGTCTGCGGATCGACCGGGCCAATACCACGGCGCTGCGGTATCTCGACGAGGTGGAACGGGCGCAGCAGGCGGAGACGGAAGGGCACGTTTCCAAACGGCAGAATAAGACGGAGGATGTGATCAAGTACCAGAGCGGCAACGAGACGATCATCCAGCCGGTGGGCGTCACGGAGCAGAAGCGGGGGATCGGATGGCTCTGGGGGCTGTGCATCGGCCTGGCCGCGGGCCTGGCTGCGGCATGGTTCTTGATTCTGCCTTCCCGGGTGCAGTCGGCGCAGGAGGCGCTGAACGCAAAGCTGGTGGAAATTGGCCAGGAGATCGACAACCGTAACGCCCAGATCAGCAGTCTGACCCAGCAGGTGGACAGTCTGAACCGTACCAACGCCGAGCTCAAGCAGAAGGCGGACGCCCTGGCGGGGGTGGACGGACAGATGAGCGTGGCGGAGGCGCTGCTGAACGCCGTATATCTCTATTTGGACGCGCCGGATGACGCGGACGCGCTGTCAGAGGCTATTGAGAAGATAGATGAGAATGCGCTGCAGCAGGCAGACGTATCGGAGACGGTGCGCAGCCTGTACGACAAACTGCTCAAGGCCGCGGGCCCCGATCTGGCCAAATCCTTTTACGATACGGGCTACAGTGCCTATCAGTCGCAGGACTATGATACGGCCATCGAGAACCTCTCCAAGGCGGTAGCATACGATCCGGACAATGAGGAGGCGCTGTTTGCGCTGGGCAATTCCTATCGGGAAAAGGGCAACGACAGTCTCGCCATAGAGACTTATGAGAAGCTGCTGCAGCTGTTCCCGGATACGCAGAAGGCCAAACAGTCACAGGGCTATCTGGACGATTTGAGACAGTCATGATCAGCCGGTAGTAATACGGATACGAAAGAGAGCACAGGAATCCTTCCTGCGGGAACGATTTCCCGGCGCTCTCTTTTTTTTATGAAAAAGGGAGGGAAGAAAAATGGACGATACCTTTCAGATCATTGATCACTATTTGATGATCCGGCTTCCGGAAGAAATCGATCACAGAAGCTGCCGGGAGATCACCCGGAAGGCCGACGCTCTCATGCTGGACGAGCAGGTCAGCCATGTGGTGTTCGATTTCTCCAACACCAAATTCATGGACAGCTCCGGCATCGGCGTGCTGGCGGGGCGATACCGGAAAATCTCCTGTTTCGGGGGAAAGGTCTATGTGATGCACGCGGACAGCCGCATGAAGCGGATCCTGCGTATGTCCGGTCTGACAAATCTGATTGAGTTCATGGATTAGGAGAGGAAAAATGGAAAACAAAATGAGGATTGAGCTGGACGCGCTGCCGGAGAACGAAGGGTTTGCCCGGGTGGCGGTGGCGGCCTTTGTCACGTATCGAAATCCCACGATGGAGGAAATTTCCGATATTAAAACGGCGGTTTCGGAGGCGGTGACAAACGCCGTGATCCACGCCTATGAAGAAAAGGGCGGCCGGATTGTCATTCGCTGCAGTATGCAGGACGATTTGCTACATATGGAAGTGGAGGACAGCGGAAAGGGGATTGCGGACATCGGACAGGCGATGGTGCCGCTTTATACGAGCCGGCCGGATCTGGAACGCTCCGGCATGGGCTTCGCCTTTATGGAAGCCTTTATGGACAGCCTTGAGGTGAAATCCGCTCCCGGAAAGGGCACCTGTATCATTATGGAAAAAAGGCTGGGGAATCTTCCCTGGGCAGCGGATGGGGAGTAGCCCATGGAAGAAGTATCAGTATTGATCGAAAAGGCGCAGGCCGGAGACGGCAGGGCCCGAGATATACTGATAGAAGAAAACCTGGGACTGGTGCGTCACATTGTGAAGCGCTATGCGGGAAGTGGATACGATACGGAGGATTTGTTTCAGACGGGAACCATCGGCCTGATGAAGGCCATCGATCATTTTGATCTGCGCTATGATGTGAAGTTTTCCACTTATGCGGTTCCGCTGATCGCCGGGGAAATCCGGCGGTTCTTGCGGGACGACGGCATGGTGAAGGTAAGCCGCTCCCTAAAGGACGCGGCCTATAAGCTCCACCGGGCGAAGGATGCCCTGATGCAGGAACAGGGACGGGAACCGGCCCTGCAGGAACTATGTGCCCGGGCGGGGGTATCTTACGACGACGCGGTGATGGCCATAGGGGCGGCGGGAGAGGTGGAATCTTTGTATAAGCCTGTCTATGAGGGCGACGGAAAACAGGTACGGCTGCTGGATCAGCTTTCCGAAAAGACGGGAGAGGAACAGTGGGAGGATCGGGAGAAAAACCGCCTTCTGGATCGGATGTTGCTTTCTCAGATGATGAAGCAGCTGCCGGAGAAGGATCGGCGCCTCATCTGGCTCCGGTATTTTGCGGATAAGACCCAGAATGAGGTGGCCCGGGAACTGGGCATCAGCCAGGTACAGGTGAGCCGGCTGGAGAAGCGGATCCTCGTGCGAATGCGGGAGAGCGCCGGCGGAAAGCATGGCTGACAGATGGGAAAAAAGACGGCCGGACCGGCCGGAGGGCTTGATGTTTTCCGGAAAATAGTTATAATAAAAGGGAAAGCCCCCGAAAAACAAAAGAGGGAAGGGACGTAAGGAGGAAGTCTCATGGAAGAAGAAAAGAAAGAAGGAAAGGCGAAAAAAAAGGGCGGTCTGCGTTTCCTGGACTGCGCCGCCATCGCTCTGGCGGTGATTGTGCTGGTAGTCAGCGGCTACAAGCTGGCCGGTATCTTTCTGGAATATAAGGAGGGGGAGGACACCTACGGCGCGCTGGCGGATCAATACGTGACCTATATCGGAGAGGTGGATCCTGCCGTGCTCCAGACGGAACCTGGGGACGGAGAAGAAGGAGAAGACGACATTGTGGTGCCGGGGTCCGACGGCGAAACGCAGCCCGGACAATGGACGGTGGACGCCACGCCCCCTCGCCTGGAAGTGAACTTTGAGGCGCTCCGGGAGGTCAACAGTCAGTTTATAGGCTGGCTCTACGTGCCGTCTCTGGGCATCAGCTATCCGGTGGCACAGGCCGGGGACAACGACTATTATCTGCACCGCACTTTTGACGGCAAATCCAATTCCTCCGGCGCCATTTTCATGGATTTTGGCGCGAGTCCGGATTTTTCAGATTACAATACCGTCATTTACGGGCACAATATGCGCAACGGCAGTATGTTCGGAAAGCTGAAACGGTTCGGGCAAAGCCCCGGGCTCTGCGCGAGAAATCCGTATTTTTATATCTACACAGAGGAGGGTACCCGGCAGTATCTGATCATCAGCTATTATGTGACCACGGAAGGCAGCGATACCTATATTCTGCCGATAGACGAGGTGGCATACGAACAGTATAAGAGCATGGCGCTCAGAAATTCCTCTTATCAGAGCGCGATAGAGATCCCCGACGGCAAGATGGTGACGCTTTCCACCTGTTATGGGGCCGCGGGAGGCGTACAGCGTTTTGTGGTCCACGGCGTGCTGGTGGAGCCGGAGGACAGCGCAGAGGGCGGGGAAACGGCGGAACCGGCCGGGACTGCGCCGGACGGCGCGGCGGAATAAAAAGGAACCGATTGGGCCATACTTGACGTAACGGCCGCTGCGTCTGTCCTGTGGGAGCGCAGCAGGGCTGGAAACGGAAGGAGTATGGCATGCCCAAGGAAACGCTGTATCTGAAACTGGAACGGAACGTGGAGCTGATGCAGGAGGAGATCCGGATGAAGGATCTGGGCCGGTTTGCCTGCCGGGACGAAAAGATCCTCAACCGGGTAAAGGTTCTTTTGGTGGCGCGGTTTGACCCCAAAAAGGACGGCGGCAGAAAAGTCATCAGCGTGATGTATCTGATAAAAAAGCTCACGAAGGAGTTTCCCGACCTGGAGGTGCAAAGCATCGGGGAAACGGAAGTGGTGGCGGAACGGGTCTGCACCCCAAAACGCAAAAACGGATGGGTGTTCTTAAAAATCTGCGTGGTGTCGGGCATCTGCTTTTTCGGAGCGGCCTTTACGATCATGGCCTTTCACAACGATATCAGCATCATTCGTGTCTTTGATCGCATTTACACGCTCGTGACGGGGCAGAAGTCCGATTCGGTGACCGTGCTGGAAATCAGTTATTCCATTGGACTGGCGCTGGGGATTATCGTCTTTTTCAATCACATCGGCGGCAGGAGAATCACCAGGGATCCGACCCCTATCGAGGTGGAAATGAGGGTCTATGAGGATCAGGTAAACAGCGCGCTGACAGAGACGGCGGACAGGGAAGGAAAGACCCTGGATGCAGACTGAACCGGCGGGCAAAAAAGACAGAGGTAAAAGAGACGGAGGCGAACGGGATTCCCGTTTGACCTCCGTATTTTTTGGAAGCAGGCTGCGCATACTGAACGTATCCGAAACGCATACAAAAAAGAAAAGCAGGAAAAGGAGGAGAGCCATGGGCGGACAGATTTTCCTGGGGGTGCTGGGAGGCAGCGCCGGGATCCTGGTTTCGGCGGGCGTATTTACCGTGCTTCTTTCCGTGGGGCTCGTGCCCCGGTTCGCGGGGAAAACGCATACGGCAAGACACATTTTTTTATACGAAGAAATGATTGTACTGGGCACGCTGTCGGGAGATGGATTGAGTATCCTGGGGACAAAGGCACAGCTGGGGGACTGGATTTGCGGGCAGCTGCTTTTCGGCCCGGATACCGTGCAGCTGTGGAGGGCGGTGTCCAGTGTGCTGCTGGGGCTTTTCGGTGTCTTTGCCGGGGTGTTTGTGGGCTGTCTGGCGCTTGCCATTGCGGAAATGCTGGATTCCATCCCGATCCTCACCAGACGCATCGGGTTCCGGCACGGGCTGGGCGTCATGGTATTGTCGGTGGCGCTGGGGAAGCTGGCCGGAAGTCTGATCTATTTTGGACTGCGGTTTTATGAGACGGGAATTTGACGGATTTTCAAAAAAGGAAAAGAGAGGAAACGAAAATGGATGAAGAACAAAAAAAACAGTACCGCCAATATGTCAAACAGGTGACGCCCACGCACAGTCTGCCGGTGCAGATGGGCAGAGCTTTTCTCACCGGCGGGATCATTTGTGTGATCGGACAGGGAATTTTAAACTATGCGAAATCCATGGGACTGGATCAGGAGACGGCGGGCAGCGTCTGCTCGCTGATTCTGGTGCTTCTGGCCGTGCTTTTGACGGGTTTTAACCTCTATCCGTCCCTCACCAAATGGGGCGGCGCGGGCGCTCTGGTTCCCATCACGGGGTTTGCCAATTCGGTGGCGGCCCCCGCTATCGAGTTTAAGAAGGAGGGACAGGTTTTTGGCATCGGCTGTAAAATTTTTACCATTGCGGGGCCGGTGATCCTCTATGGGATTTTTACAAGCTGGCTGCTGGGACTGATCGGCTGGGCCGCCGGATTTCTGACGGGAGCGTAACCGCTGTGGAACCTTCGGCTTAAAGGAATTTCTTTTTGCCCGGCCCTCCGCGCGGATATGGACAGTAGGAGAAAAGCATAGTATAATTTGGAAAACAGAATAGGACGGCATCACAAAGGAGGAAGCAAATGGAGTGGAAACAGGTACTGCAGGAGATCCTGCAGCAGGCGGTAGAGACGTGCGAGGTGGCCGGTGTCAATCTGCTGGTGGAAAAGGACGGAAAAGAAATCTGTTACTGTGAGGCGGGATACGCCAGGGTGGAGAGCCGTATGCCCATGCGCAGGGATACGATTCTGCGGCTTTACTCCCAGAGCAAACCCATTACCGCGGCGGCGGCCATGATTCTGATGGAGCGGGGGCTGCTGGATTTGTGCCAGCCGGTTTCCGATTTTCTGCCCGCCTATGCAGATCTTACGGTCAGCGAGGGAGGAGGCGTGCGGCCGGCCCGGACGCCCATGCGGGTGTTCGATCTGCTGAAAATGACCTCCGGCCTGGTATATCCGGACAATACGACCATGGCCGGGATACAGACGGACGCCGTATTTCAGGAGCTGGATCGGCGGCTGCTGACGGATAGAGCGATGACCACCCGGGAGGTGGCGGATGCGCTGGCTGGCTGCGCGCTGGCCTACGACCCGGGCAGCTCCTGGCAGTACGGCACCTCGGCGGATGTGCTGGGCGCGGTGATAGAGGTCGTCTCGGGAAAGTCCTTCGGCCGCTTTTTGCAGGAGGAACTGTTCGGGCCGCTGGGCATGAAGGATACGGCCTTCTGGGTACCGGCGGACAGACAGGACAGACTGGCTGACGCCTATGAGACGGTGACGGGTCCGGGGGGACAGCGGAGCCTGCTTCGCTATAACGGGAACAATCTGGGCATCCGCAACGATATGAAACAGGAGCCGGCTTTTGCTTCCGGCGGCGCGGGTCTGGCCTCCACGCTGGATGACTATATGCGGTTTTCCAGGATGCTTCAGCAGGGCGGAAAGCTGGACGGGGTGCGCGTCCTGCGGCCGGAGACCGTGCGGTATCTGATCAGCGGCGAACTGATGGATCCCCAGCAGATCGCCTTTGACCGTTGGATCGGCCTGGACGGATTCAGCTATGGCAACCTGATGCGCGTCTGCAAACGGCCGGATCGGGCCGGATACATTGCCAGGGTCGGGGAGTATGGCTGGGACGGCTGGCTGGGCCCGTATTTTGCCAACTTCCCGCAGGAGAAGCTGACGATCCTGATGGGAACCCAGAAGAAGGACGCCGGCACCTTTACGCTGACCCGGAAACTGCGCAACGTGATTTTGAGCACGCTGTTTGGCCTGTGAAAAAAATGAAGAAAGTGTGGAAAACGGAAGATTTTACTGTTATACTATAGGTATCGAAAAATTCTGATTCAGGAGGGCTAAGCTATGGAACTGAGAACTGCTGCTTCCCCAAAAGACGTGAAGCATTATGACACCAAGCGGCTGAGAGAGGAGTTCCTGATTCAGGGCCTGTTTGTGCCGGATGAGATCAAGCTGGTTTACAGTCATATTGATCGGATTATCACCGGCGCGGCGACTCCTGTAGCCGGGGAACTGAAGCTGACGGCAGGGGACGAGCTGCGGGCGGAATATTTCCTGCAGCGTCGCGAACTGGGCCTTATCAACATCGGCGGCGACGGCGTGGTGACCGTGGACGGCAAAGAATACGTGGTGGAGCATAAGAACGGCATGTATATCGGCATGGGCGCAAGGGACATTTCCTTCCGGAGCCTGGAAAAAACATCGCCTGCAAAATTCTACATAAATTCCGCTCCTGCACACAAATCCTATCCTACCGTGCTGATCAAGCGGGAGGGCATGCCGGAGGAAGGCGTGGTCATCATCAAGGAGGAGAACAAGGTGGCCTGCGGCTGTCTGGAGGAATCCAATGACCGCGTCATCAACAAATACATTCTGCCCGGCCAGGTGGAGAGCTGCCAGCTGGTGATGGGCATGACCGCCTTAAAGCCCGGCAGCGTCTGGAACACCATGCCCTGTCACACCCACGACAGAAGGATGGAGGTCTATCTGTATTTTGATATGCCCGAGGATGCGTTTGTGATGCACTATATGGGCGAGCCCACCGAAACGCGCCACATTGTGATCCGCAACGAGGAAGCCGTGATTTCTCCCAGCTGGTCCATCCACGCGGGCAGCGGCTCCCAGGCCTATACCTTTATCTGGGGCATGGTCGGGGAGAATCAGGAGTTCACCGATATGGACGGCGTGAAGAATACGGAGCTTTTATAATTTCAACTCATCATAAGGAGGGTACTGTTATGGGATTTCAGATGAAGGATTTTTCCCTGGAGGGCAAAATTGCCCTGATCACCGGCGCGTCCTACGGCATCGGTATGGCCATTGCCAAGGCCTACGCGGCGGCGGGCGCCACCATCTGTTTTAACGACATCAAGCAGGAGCTGGTGGACAAGGGGATGGCCGCTTATGAGGAAGCGGGCATCCAGGCGCACGGCTATGTCTGTGATGTGACCGATGAGAACGCGGTGCAGAAGCTGGTGGCCACCATCGAGAAGGAAGTCGGCGTGATCGATATTCTGGTGAACAACGCGGGCATCATCCGCCGCATTCCCATGCTGGAAATGACTGCCGAGCAGTTCAGGCAGGTGGTGGATGTGGATTTGAACGCGCCTTTCATCGTGGCGAAGGCCGTGATCCCTTCCATGATCAAGAAGGGCCATGGCAAGATCATCAACATCTGCTCCATGATGAGCGAACTGGGCCGTGAGACCGTCTCCGCCTATGCGGCGGCCAAGGGCGGCTTAAAGATGCTGACCAGAAATATCTGCTCCGAGTACGGCGCCTACAATATCCAGTGCAACGGCATCGGGCCCGGCTATATTGCCACGCCCCAGACCGCGCCGCTGCGCGAGCTGCAGCCCGACGGCAGCCGGCATCCTTTCGATCAGTTCATTATCGCCAAGACTCCCGCGGCCAGATGGGGCGAGACGGAGGATCTGCAGGGGCCTGCGGTATTTCTGGCTTCCGATGCTTCCAACTTCGTGAACGGCCATGTGCTTTATGTGGACGGCGGGATTCTGGCCTATATCGGCAAACAGCCCGGATGATTTTGGCAAACGGCCAAAAGACAACGGATGACGCGTTTTGCGGGACATCCTTACGAACAGAAAGGGCCGCGCGGATCTGCGCGGCCTTTTTACGGAAAAAAGAAGGGACGGACAGGAAAAATGAAAATTTGTGTCATCAACGGTTCGCCAAAGGGAAAAAACAGTGTGACGTTTCAGACGGTCTTATATCTGAGAAAGCATTTTCCGGACAGTCAGTGGGCGGTTTTGCACGTAGGGCAGCGGATTCGGAGTTACGAAAAGGATCTGTCCGGCGCGCTGGAGACGATGAAAAAGGCGGATCTGCTGCTGTTTTCCTATCCGGTTTACACCTTCCTCGCCCCCTGGCAGCTGCACCGGTTCATCGAACTGGTCAAGGAAAGCGGAATCGATCTTTCCGGCAGATTTGCGACCCAGATCAGCACCTCCAAGCATTTTTACGATGTGACGGCCCATCGTTATATCGAGCAAAACAGTCAGGATCTGGGGCTGAAGTGTATCCGGGGGCTGTCTGCGGATATGGGGGATCTGACCACGCAAAAGGGACAGAAGGAGGCGCTGGATTTCTGGAATTTCGTGCGTTACAGCGTGCGGGAGAATCTATATGAAATTCCGTGCGGCGCACAGCAGGACAGGGGAGGGAGCAATACCAAACAGCCCAGGAAAACCGGGAAAAAGGTGATCGTGGTCACCAACGCCCTTCCAGAGGATCGTGCCCTGCAGGCGCGCATACAGGAATTTCGGGAACAGTTCCCCTATGAGACGGAGACGGTCAACATCGCGCAGTATCCTTTTGCAGGCGGATGCCTGGGGTGTCTGAAATGCGCCGTGGACGGCACCTGTGTTTACCGGGATAACTTTTCCGAGTTTCTGCGTCAGCGGATCCAGAAAGCGGACGCTTTGGTCTATGCGTTCACCATCCGGGATCATTCCATGGGCGCTTCTTTTAAACTCTATGACGACAGGCAGTTTTGCAACGGCCACCGCACTGTGACCATGGGAATGCCGGTAGGGTATCTGATCAACGGCGATTACGGGTCCGAGGACAATCTGCGGATGCTGCTGGAAGCCAGGGCCGAAGTGGGGCACAATTATCTGGCCGGCGCAGCCTGGGACACAGACGGAGTGGGCCGTCTGTGTCAGAAGCTGTGCTATGCGCTGGAAAACGGGTACGTTCCGCCTCAGAATTTCTACGGGGTGGGCGGCATGAAAATATTCCGGGATCTGATCTATGTGATGCGCGGCATGATGCGGGCCGATCACGCATTTTATAAAAAGCAGGGCTTTTACCGTGACATGCCCCACCGGCAGGCAGGGACGATCCTGGGGATGACGCTGGTGGGAGAAATGCTGGCAAATCCGAAGCTGAAGGCCAAAATGGGCACGAAGATGCAGGAGGGAATGCTGGCGCCCTATCGGAAGGTGCTGGCGGAAAAATAAGCGGGAACCACAGAATGGGAAAAAGCGGACGCTGCGTACAGGGCAGCGTCTTTTTTTGCCGAATCGGTTCCGCTTCTTCTATGCAATATACATTTTATAAAGAAATACCTTGACAGATGAGGTATATCATGTTATAAAGAATAAAAAGGACAGGAGAGGAGGAAGGAACTTGTCAATTTCAGCGGATACCCTGCGGGGCTATACGGATACGATTCTGCTGACCCAGCTGATGCAGAAGGACAGCTATGGGTATGAGATCAACAGGAACGTACAGCAGCGCACCGATGGGGCATATGAGTTTAAAGAAGCGACCCTGTATACCGCCTTTAAGAGACTGGAACAGGGGGGCCTGATCACTTCCTACTGGGGGGAGGACGGGCCAGGCGCCAGGAGGCGCTATTATACGATCACGGAAGAAGGCAGACGTCAGTGGCAGGAACGCAGCCGCGAGTGGCTGGAAACGAGAGCGCTTTTAAACGCGCTGCTCACAGTGGAGGTGGAGCATGAATCGGATTGAAATGAAAATTGTCCTTCTGGTGGCGGATCGCCTGTCCGCGGCAGAAGACAGTGAAGAAAAGACAGAGATGATAGAGGAACTGAGTGAAAACCTGTATCAGCACTATCTGGATCTGACGGCGGCGGGCGTGCCGGAGCAGGAGGCGCTGGGGCAGGCCATGGACGGACTGGGCGATGTGGAAGAACTTCTGGAATATCTGAAGGAGACGCAGGACGCCGGCCCGGATTCCGGCAGCTTTCAGGAGCAAAAGGACAGACAGAGCGGGAACTTTTCCAATGCGGCGGGCGAAAAAATTGAGGATATCGTCAAGCGTGCCAACAGTGTGGCCCGGACCGCGGTGGAGAACGCGCTGGATATGGCGCGGGATGTGACCGTTCAGATTAAAGAGCGCTGCCCGAATGATCTCGGCATGTTTCTGTCGTTCCCGGAAGGAAAGGGACAGCGTGCGGAAGGGCCTATGGTCTGGCAGGGGGAGATCCGCTCTCTGGAGTGCCGGCTGACCAACGGCAACATCCGTGTGTGCATGGTGCCCGACGGGGAAGCGCCGGTGGAAATTGACGGAGAGGCGGACGAAATCGAGAGCGTCCTGAAAGAGGACGGTACCCTTGTGATCCGGCAGGGCAAGACGGCCAGTTCTTCCTTTTTGTTCCATAGAGGAATGCGGCGGTCGGATATCGAATTGCGGCTGCCGTCCCGGATGTGGGAGAAAATCGGGATCGTCACCACGAATGGGGACATCAGCGTGGAAGAAGGCATTTCCTGCCGCACCATGACGCTGCAGTCCATGAACGGGGACTGCGAACTGCAGGCCCCCGTCTGCGAACACATGAAGGTGCAGCTTTCCAACGGGGATTTGGGGATCCACGGAATGAAGGGGGATTTGACCGCGTCAGACACCAACGGCGATATCCGGGTTTCCGGGAATTTTGGCATCTGTACGCTCACTTCCGCCAGCGGCGATGTAAAGCTGGACGGGACAGGACGGGAGATCGAATGCAGCAGCAACAGCGGCGATATCCGGATTCGGATGGAAGAACTGCCGGCAAAGCTCAAGGCGGTTTCCCGGGCCGGGGACTGCGACGTGCGTGTACCGCGGGAAAAAGGATTCTTCCTGACCTACCGGGTGGGATGCGGGGATTTTCATACCGACTTTCCCCTCCATTACAGGGAGAGTAAGGACAAAACCCGGGAAGCGGTGTATCAGGACGGCGGCGAATGCCAGATTGTCCTGTCGGCGGTCAGCGGCGATCTGCATCTGCACACGTAACCCGTCCCGCCGGATGCGGTCATAAAAGAGGACGAACAGGCATAGGTTGTACCAGCGAACAAGCCCGCCGGTACAACCTGTGTTTTTTTTGCTTCAAAAAGCGCGCAGCGCCTGCCGCCGGCGAAAGGGGAGGGGAAAGAATGTTTGAGCAAAAAACGGTTCCGGAAACCTGTCTGCTGCTGCGAACCGACGCACAAAAAGGAATTTCTGTCCGGGAAGCGCAAAACAGGCTGCGGATAAACGGGCCCAACGCGTTACAGGAGACGGGCCGGCGCAGCGCGTTGGAGGCTTTTCTCAGGCAGCTCAACGATCCGCTGATCTATGTGCTTTTGGCAGCCGCCCTGATTTCCGTTTTCCTGAAGGAATTCAGCGACGCCGGGATCATTCTGGCAGTGGTGGCGCTGAATGCGTTTGTGGGAGTGCTGCAGGAGGGAAAGGCGCAGCGGGCGCTGGATTCTCTCCGGAAGCTGACCCGGCCCCGGGCGCTGGTGATACGGGACGGAAAGGAATATGAGATTGCGGCTTGTGAGCTTGTGGCAGGGGATCTGGTCTGCCTGGAAGCGGGACGACAGGTGCCCGCGGATCTGCGGCTGGTAAAAACAGAGCATTTGCAGGCGGATGAGTCCGCCCTGACCGGCGAATCGGTTCCGACGGGCAAGGACGCGCAGTTTCTGGCGCAGCAGAAGACGATTCCTCTGGGAGATCGCCGGAACATGGCCTATATGTCCACCGTCATTACCGGGGGCAGGGGAACCGGTCTGGTAACCGCTGTCGGAATGGAGACGGAAATCGGCAGGATCGCGGCCATGATGACGGAAAACGCAGAAGAACGGACTCCTCTGCAGAAAAGACTGGGAGAACTGGGGAAGGGATTGAGTTTTTTATCCCTAGGCATTTGCGCAGCGCTGTTTCTGCTGTCGATCTGGCAGCACAGAAACGCGTTTGAGATGCTGCTGACGGCCATTTCTCTGGCGGTGGCGGCGGTTCCGGAGGGACTGCCGGCGGTGGTGACCCTGTGTCTGGCCCTGAGCGTGACCCGTATGGTGCGGGTCAATACGATTGTCCGGCGGCTGCCGGCGGTGGAAACGCTGGGCGCGGTCAACGTGGTCTGTTCGGACAAGACGGGCACGCTGACCTGTAACCGGATGACGGTGGTCTCCTGCTTTACGGATTGGAAAATACAGGAGGCCGAAAAGATAGACAGTGTTTCCGCCAGGGATTTTTTATGGGGAATGACACTGTGCAACGATGCGGTCCTTTCAGAACAGCGGATCGGGGATCCGACGGAGCTGGCCCTTTTGGATTTGGCGGAGAAACACGGCGTTTTCAAACGGGAGCTGGAGCGAAAGCTGCCCCGGGTAAAGGAACTGCCATTTGATTCGGAACGGAAAATGATGTCCACCTGTCACGCCGCGCCGGGATGGCGGGCGGTCTACACCAAGGGAGCGCCGGATCGGGTGCTGGAGCGCTGCAGCCGGATCCAGATAGACGGGAAGCCGGTTCCTCTGACGGAAAATGGCAGAAGGCAGATACAGGCGGCAATATCCGATCTTTCCGCCCGGGCGCTGCGGACGCTGGCGGTGGCCTGGCGTCCTGACGGCGTGCTCAAAGAGCAGGATCTGATCTTTTTAGGGCTGGTGGGGATGGAGGATCCCATCCGGCCGGAGGCGGCCGACGCGGTACGGATCTTTCGGCAGGCCGGCGTGGAGACGGTGATGATCACAGGCGATCACAGGCAGACCGCCTACGCCGTGGGCCGCAGGCTCGGTATCGCAAACGATACGGCCCAGTGCCTGACGGGGGAAGAAATGGAGCGCCTGTCCGAGGAGGAATTTTTGGACCGGCTGGAGCGGGTGCGCATTTTTGCCCGGGTCTCCCCGGCGGACAAGGTGCGGATCGTCAGGGCCTTCCGGAAAAAGGGCGGCGTTGTGGCGATGACCGGAGACGGCGTCAACGACGCCCCGTCCTTAAAAGCGGCGGACGTGGGAGTGGCCATGGGAAAAAACGGCACGGATGTGGCGCGCCAGGCCTCGGATATTATCTTGACTGACGACAATTTTGCCACCATTGAAAAGGCCATCGAGGAGGGCAGAGGGGTCTACGAAAATATCAAAAAGACCGTGATTTTTCTGCTGTCTTCCAATCTGGGGGAAATCCTGACCATGTTTGCGGCGGTGCTTTTTCAGCTGGCGGCCCCGCTCCGATCCGCCCATATCCTCTGGATCAATCTGATCACCGATTCCCTGCCGGCGCTGGCGCTGGGCGTGGACAGAAACGATGGGGAAAGTCTGATGCGCCGCCCGCCCCGGGAGCCGGAGGAGAGCCTGTTTTCCCAGGGCGGCCTGTCGTGTACGCTGTTGTACGGATTTTTGATCGGCCTGATCAGCCTTGCTGCGTATTTCACGATCCCCTATGGGCTTGTGCGGACTGCAGGCGGTGAGGTGTCTTTGGCAAATCTGGCGGCGCTGCTGGGGCAGAAGGAGGTTCTGGTACGGGCGCAGACCTATGCGTTTACCGTTCTGGGGATGTCGCAGCTGTTCCACGCGGTGGGCATGCGGGATGTGCACCGATCCATTTTTGGCAGGCGTCTGTTCGACAATAAAATGATGGCGGCAGCCTGTCTGATGGGGTTTTTATTGCAGTTTGCCGTGACGGAGATTCCGTTTCTGGTGCGTGCGTTTTCCACGGCTCGGCTCATGCCGGGGGAATGGCTGTATCTGACGGGGCTGGCGGCGTTTCCCCTGCTGGCCCACGAGATACTGGTGCTTTTGGGCGGCAGGACAGCCGGGGACAGACCGGAGAGGATGGAGGACGGAGAATGAAGGACAGAGAGGAAAGCGTGCTGGGACTGTTTCCCGACGCCATGCGTCCCGGGTGGAAAAATGTGGCCTGTCAGGGAAATACGCTGCGGGAAATCCGGCTGCGCGCACAGCGTCCCATACTGGTTTACTTAAAGGACGGAGAGTGGTTTTTGGACAGCCGGGGCAGGCTGACCCGGGAGAGCGGGCAGGGCAGGGTATCCTCCGTCGAGGAGATCCATTCCATTTTAAAGCATATCTGCAGGGGTTCCTTCTATGCCTATGAGGAGGAAATGGGAAACGGATATGTGAGCGCGGACGGCGGGATCCGCGTGGGACTGGCAGGGGAGGCGGTCCGCGATCCGGACGGCAGGGTGAAAAATCTCCGGTACATATCGGGGCTCAACATCCGTATGTCCCATGAGGTGAAGGGAGTAGCGCTGGGACTGCTGCCGTATCTGTACCGGGACGGCCGGTTTTTGAACGCGCTTATCGTTTCGCCGCCGGGATGCGGAAAAACCACGCTGCTGCGGGATATTATCCGGCTGGCGTCGGACGGCAACGACCTGGCGGGCGGACAGACGGTGGGCGTGGTGGATGAACGGTCGGAGATCGCGGGCTGTCATCGGGGCGTTCCCCAGAACGATGTGGGGATGCGCACGGATGTGCTGGACAACTGCCCCAAGGTCCAGGGAATGAGAATGCTGCTTCGTTCCATGTCCCCGCAAATTATGGCGGTGGACGAACTGGGGACAGGGGAGGATGTGAAGGCGCTGGAACAGGTGGTCAAATGCGGCTGCGCCATACTGGCCACCCTGCACGCCGGTTCCTATGAGGATGTGTGCCGCAAACCGTTTATGCGGCCTGTTTTGGAGGAGCAGGTGTTTTGCCGGTTCCTGATTCTTGGCCGGAAGGACGGCCGGTTTTTTGTGTCACAGATCCGGGACGGGAGGGGCGCCATTTTGGGGGAAAACCTGTGATCTGGTCTGTGGTGGGCGCGATCCTGACCCTGGCCGGAAGCGCCGGCGCGGGTGTCTGCATTTGCAGGGAGAGACAACAGCGGATTCGGCAGCTGACCCTTTTTTCCCGCGTCTTTACCCTGATCGCCGGGGAGGTGGGATACGGACGGATTCCCATGCCGGGCATTTTCCTGGAGGTCTCCGGGAAACTGGAGGCGCAGCCGGACGCCCTAGGAGAGATGCTTTTCCGGGTGGGGCAGCGCCTGGAGGACGGGAGCGGGCAGGGACTGGATCGGATCTGGAGAGAGGAGCTGGAACCGTTTCTTTCTCAGACCGGTCTGCGGGAACCGGAAAAAGAGAGGATTCTTTCGTTTCCCCATGCGGTCTGGTATCCGGACGGACAGCGGCAGCAGGAGGCCGTTGTTGCCTTCGCAAAGGAAATGGAGGAGACAGCACAGACAGCGCGGCTTGCCCTGCGGGAGGAAAACCGCATGACGATGGCGCTGAGCCTTGCAGCGGGCGCATTGGCGGCGATTTTGCTGGTATGAGGGGTCAATTTGGAGAAAGGTGCATGAACGGGGAATGGAAATCGGTCTGATTTTTAAAATTGCGGCAGTCGGGATTCTGGTGACGATTCTGAGTCAGGTGCTCAAACACAGCGGGCGGGAGGAACACGCTTTTTTGCTGTCTTTGGCCGCCCTGATTCTGGTGTTAAGCTGGATTGTGCCCTATATCTATGATCTGTTCACGACGATTCAAAGTCTGTTTTCCCTGTAGGAAAGCGGCAAAAAGGGGGCGATGCGGTGGAATTTGTCCGGATCGGCGCGATAGCGGTGCTGGGCGTGATGCTTGGGCTGATGTTGAAAAGCGGGAAGCAGGAATACGGGCTGTATACCGGCATCGGGATCTGTCTGTTGATTTTTTCCTGTACCGTTTCCTATATGGGACAGATGAAGGAGCAGCTTTTGGAGCTGTTCTCCTATCTGTCTTCGGGCAGCCGGTATTTTCCGCTGCTTCTGCGGGTGGCCGGCATCGCCTGGCTGAGCGAGTTTGTATCAGGAATCTGCAAAGACAGCGGGTTTTCGGCCGTGGCCTCCCAGGTGGAGCTTTTGGGGAAAATCCTGATTCTGTTTTCCGGTATACCGGTTTTTGCAGCGCTGATGGAAACCATTTCCAATTTTGCAGGGTAAAAAGACGGCCGGCGGTAGGGAGGAGAACATGGAACAATATCTGGAGCAGCTGGACCTGGCGGAGATGATGGAGGAACTGGATCGTTTTTTCCCGGAGCTTTCCCTGGATTTTCCCGCCCTCTTTGAACAGATCCTGCAGGGAGAGGCCAGACGTGCCTTCGGGTCGCTCTGGCAGGAGGTGACAGGCTGTGTCGCCGGGCAGCTTTCCGGTATGCGGGGCATACTGGTTTCCATTCTGATTCTGGGGCTGCTTTCCGTGCTGGTTTCCGGGCTTGCGGCAGGGGCGCAGAACCGGCAGATCGGGGATATCGCCCACTATCTCTTTTTTTTGTGTCTTCTGACGATTCTGCTGAAGGTTTTCTATCAGTGCTATCGGATCGCCTATGGCCTTCTGGATACGCTGACCCAGTTTTCCCGGCTCACCCTGCCGGCGCTGTGCCTTTCCCTGGGCCCGTCGTCGGGGACGCTGACGGCCGCCGGTTACTATGAGCTGGCGCTTTTTCTCCTCTTTCTGATCGAGTCCTTTTTCCTGCGGCTGTGTCTGCCGTTTCTGACCGCCTATATGCTGCTTTTGCTGATGAACGGCGTATGGGAGGAGGGCAGGCTGACCTCTCTTATGGAGCTTTTAGAAAAGGGAATTGGCATGGCGGTGAAGGCAGCGCTGACAGCCGTGACGGGTCTTGGCATCCTGCAGTCCATGGTGGCGCCCGCACTGGACAGTTTGCAGCGTACTGCCCTGCAGAAAACAATTGCCGCCATTCCGGGGCTGGGCGGGCTGGCGGAGAGCACGACGCAGCTTTTGCTCGGTTCCGCCGTGCTGATCAAAAACAGTCTGGGGCTGCTGCTTTTGCTTCTGCTGGGCGCGCTGGCGGCGATCCCGCTGCTTCGGCTCTGTCTGTACGGACTGCTGCTCAGAATTGGCGGCGCGCTGATTGGAATTGTGGCGGATAAACGGCTGGCGGCCTGTGTGAACAAAACGGCGGGCGCGGTTTTTCTGGCGTTCCGGCTGGCCGGATCGGGGGTGGTGTGTTTTTTTATCCTGACCGCAATTATCACGTGTCTGGTGGGGAGATGAGACATGGACAGGATGCAGGGATGGCTGAAGGAAACGGCGGTTTTCATGCTGGTATCGCAGATGGTTTTCCATTTCATGCCCGGGGAAAAATACGAGAAGTACGCCAGAATGCTGGCGGCGATCCTGGTTTTGGCGCAGCTGTGCGTTCCCCTGCTTTCCCTGGGAAAGGAGGGCACCGGACAGGAGTTTTTGCAGCTGACAGAGAGCGGGCAGCAGGAGCAGGAACTATTTTCCCAAAAACTGGAGGAACTGAAAACCGCAGAGGAAAAAGCGGCGCAGAACGACCTGCAGGAGTCGGTAAAAGAGCGGATTTTTGCGGCGGCCGCTGCGGCCGGTAAGACGGTGAGACGGGTGGAGCTAAAGGACGGCAGGCTCCGGATCGCCGTTTCCCCTCAAACGGGAACGAAAGGGGAAGGAGGATTGGAGGTGGAAGGGGTACAGCCGGTGGAAACACCGGATCGCGCTGCCGGAGGGCAGGAACCGTTAGCGGAAATCTTTGCCAGGGAGCTGGGCATGTCGCCTGAGGAGGTGGAAGTCGTTGAAGTTAGATAAAATCCGTGCGTGGTGCAGGGGGAAAATGAACCGGGACACCATGATGATTCTGGCGCTGTCCGGAATCCTGATCATGATTCTGGCCATTCCGGCAGGCGGCAGGGAAGAAAAAAAAGAAGCTGTACAGTCCGGTCTATCGGACGGAAAAAAAGATACGCTGATTGCAGAGACAGACACGGAGGAAACGGTTTGGGAAGCGGATCTGGAGCGCCGTCTGGAAGCGTTTTTGTCCCGCATGGACGGGGTGGGGCAGGCGGTGGTTTTGCTCACCTTTTCTTCTTCCCAGGAGAGCGTGGTGGAGAAGGATGCTCCCTACAGCCAGTCCCGGACACAGGAACAGGATGCTTCCGGAACCGCCCGGGAGATCGCTTCCCGACAGCAGGAGGAGGATACGGTCTATACGACAGACGGGGAGGGCAGACAGGTGCCCTATGTGCGAAAGACGCTGGCGGCCCGTGTGGAGGGCGTGACGGTGCTGGCCCAGGGCGGGGGAGACGCCGCCGTGCAGGCCCAGATAACCGACGTGATGATGGTATTATTTGGGATAGGGCCACATAAAATAAAAGTAGCAAAGCTGAGCGGCGTCTCGGGGTGAAGAAGCGTCCGCACAGGGAATTTATCAGGAAAGCAGAGGGAGCGGAAATTGAAAAATGTGTTTAAACGGAATCAGGTCATGATCACAGCGCTGGCCATCATGATAGCCGTGGCGGGTTATCTGAATTTTGCGGGGACGAAGATCCAGAGCGAGGATCTGGTGAGCGCGGACGCGCCCGTATCGGAGGATGAGATGACGGCGCTTCTGGATCTGTCGGACGAGGATATTGCCGGGGAGATACCGGGGCTGGAGGACGACGGGGACGCCCTGCAGGCGGAGAATTTTCTGGACGCAGATATGCAGGTGGCGGATCAGGCCAGCGTGTCCGTTGTTTCCGACTATATCGACGAGGGAATGGCGGAGGAAGTACAGGAGGAGGCCGGATCCGGCGCAGAGGTACAGGATGGGGAGACGCCGGGAGAGGCGGTCTATACCAGCACGGCGGCCATGTCCTCTCTGGCCGGGGCGCGGCTTTTGAAGGAACAGACCAGGGCCCGGAATAAGGAGACGCTGTTAGAGATTATCAATAATGCGAATATCAGCGAGAGCCAGAAGCAGGAAGCGGTGAACAATATGATCGCCATGACGGATATGGCGGAACGGGAAACCGCCGCGGAGGTCATGCTGGAGGCCAAAGGCTATGAGAACGCCGTAGTGACCATCAGCGGGGAGACCGCCGACGTGGTAGTGGGCGAGACGACGCTGACGGATATCCAGTGCGCGCAGATCGAGGATATCGTATCGCGCAAGACCCAGATTGCGGCGGAAAATATTGTGATCAATCCGCTGTCCGGGGACTGATCCGGCACTTTGCGCACAAAATGACGGCGGCGCAGAGAAAAGGCGTGCCAAAACGGGAGGAATGTGCTACACTGGATACAGTTCACTTTGCGCCGGACGCCGCTATAGGACAGAAGGCGCGCTGATCGAGAGAAAACTCCGCAGGGAAAGGAGAAGGAATGAAACGGGTATTTTTAATCGTGCTGGACAGCGTCGGGATCGGAGAGATGCCGGATGCCGCGGCCTATGGAGATGCGGGGGCCAATACGCTGAAAGCGGCGGCGTCCAGCCCGTATTTTCATATTCCGAATTTGGAAAGGCTGGGGATTTTCCATCTGGACGGCATCGGATGGCATGACAAAACCGGCCCGTTTACCGGCAGGATTGCGCGGATGCGGGAGGCGTCCTGCGGGAAGGACACGGTCATCGGGCACTGGGAAATTGCGGGGGTCTATTCGGACAGACCGCTGCCCACCTACCCCAACGGATTTCCGGAGGATGTGATTTCGCGCTTCTGTGAACTGACCGGACACAGCGTTTTGTGCAACAGACCCTATTCGGGCACCGATGTCATACGGGATTTCGGGGAGGAGCAGGTGCGGACAGGCGCCCTTATCGTCTATACTTCCGCGGACAGTGTGTTCCAGATTGCCGCGCATGAGGACGTGGTCAGCCGGGAGGAACTGTACCGCTGCTGTGAGATTGCGCGCCGTCTCCTGGTGGGAGAACACGGCGTCGGACGGGTGATCGCACGCCCCTTCTGCGGGGAAAAGGGCGCGTATGTCAGGACAGCGGGCCGGCACGACTATGCGCTGCAGCCGCCTGCGCCCACCATGCTGGATCAGCTCAAGGAGGCGGGAAAGGACGTGATCGCGGTGGGAAAGATAAAAGATATCTTTGCCGGCAGAGGGATCACACAGCACGAAGCGGCGGCGGGAAATGAGGCCGGGATGGACAGGACGTTTGCCTGTCTGAAACAGGAGTTTGAAGGACTGTGTTTTGTCAATCTGGTGGATTTCGATATGCTTTACGGGCACCGGCGGGACGTGGACGGATATGCCCGGGCGCTGACCGCCTTTGATGAGCAGCTGCCCAAGATGCTTTCCTTGCTGGGACGGGAGGACATTTTGATGATCACGGCGGATCACGGCTGCGATCCATCCTATCAGCTCACCACGGACCATACCCGGGAGTATACGCCGTTTCTGATGACGGGGCCCTGTGTGGAGAGCGCCAATCTGGGCACCCGGGACACGTTTGCGGATATTGCGGCCACCGTCCTGGACTATTTCGGAATCGTTCCGGCCTTTGCCGGACATTCTATGCTCTGACGGCGGCATACCCAAAGTAGAGCACACGGACCAATCATTTTAGCCGGAGGAAAAGAGTTTGAGCGACATAAGGAAAGAAATCAACAGAAGAAGGACATTTGCCATCATTTCCCATCCGGACGCGGGAAAAACGACGCTGACGGAGAAGTTCCTGCTTTACGGGGGCGCCATCAATCTGGCCGGTTCCGTCAAGGGCAAGGCGACGGCGCGGCACGCCGTATCGGACTGGATGGAAATTGAAAAGCAGAGAGGAATTTCCGTCACGTCTTCTGTTTTACAGTTTGAATACGACGGTTACTGTATCAACATTTTGGACACGCCCGGACACCAGGATTTCTCGGAGGATACCTACCGCACGCTGATGGCGGCGGATTCGGCGGTCATGGTGATCGACGCCAGCAAGGGGGTGGAGGCGCAGACCAGGAAGCTGTTCAAGGTGTGCGTCATGCGCCGGATCCCGATTTTTACCTTTATCAACAAAATGGATCGGGACGCCAACGACACCTTCGATCTGCTGGACGATATCGAAAAGGAACTGGGAATCGCCACCTGTCCCATGAACTGGCCCATCGGCTCCGGAAAGAGCTTTAAGGGGGTGTATGACAGGCAGAAGCGCTGCGTCATCACCTATTCCGACACGGAAAAGGGGACAAAGGAGGGGGAGACCACCGAGATTTTGCTTTCGGAGCTGGACAAGCTCACCGGTTTTGTAGGGGAGAATCTGAAAGAAAAGCTGTTGGAGGAAATTGAACTGCTGGACGGCGCCGGAGCCGAACTGGATTTGGAGGAGGTGCAGGCGGGGCTGCTGACCCCGGTGTTTTTCGGATCGGCGCTGACGAATTTCGGCGTGGAGGATTTTCTGCGGCACTTTCTGGACATGACGACACCGCCCCTGCCGCGCAGGGCGGATAAGGGAGAAGTGGATCCGGTGGAGAATGACTTTTCCGCTTTTGTCTTTAAGATTCAGGCCAATATGAACAAGGCCCACCGGGACAGGATCGCGTTTCTGCGGATCTGTTCCGGACGGTTTGACGCCGATATGGAGGTGCGGCACGTGCAGGGGAACCGGGTGACGCGGCTGTCCCAGCCCCAGCAGCTGATGGCCAGTGACCGCAAAATCCTGTCGGAGGCCTATGCGGGCGATATCATCGGCGTCTTTGATCCCGGTGTGTTTTCCATCGGAGACACGCTCTGTATGCCCAAAGAACAGTTCTGCTATGAGGGGATCCCTACCTTTGCGCCGGAGCATTTTGCGCGGGTGCGCCAGATGGATACCATGAAGCGCAAGCAGTTCGTTAAGGGGGTCAGTCAGATTGCGCAGGAAGGGGCGATCCAGATCTTTCAGGAGGTCAATTCCGGCATGGAGGAAATCATTGTGGGCGTGGTGGGCGTCCTTCAGTTCGATGTGCTCAAGTTCAGGCTGGAAAACGAGTATAATGTGGAGATCCGGCTGGAGCTGCTGCCCTATGAGCACATCCGCTGGATAGAGGATCCCGAGGAAGTGGATCTGAACCGGCTGGTAGGAACTTCGGATATGAAAAAGGTATTGGATTTGAAGGGGAACCCGCTGCTTTTGTTTGTCAATGCCTGGAGCGTGGGGATGGTTCTCGAACGCAACAAGGGTCTGAAGCTTTCTGAATTTGGCCGGAATTAAATGCCAAAAGGCACGGCGTCTGTCTGTGGGACGCAGGATGGGGATGGGAATGGGCAAAAAGCCGAAAGGACTGTGTCTGGCGCTTTTTCTGCTGCTTTTTCTCGGAGCGTGCGCGGAAACGGCGGATTTTGCGCCAAAAGAGTTACCGGAGGGGGAGAGTTTACAGCAACAGCAGCGGCCGAAGGAATCGCAAAAGGAACCGCAAAAGGATCCGCAGGAATTTTTTTATTACGGTTTTGCGTCGCTGGAAACAGAAACGGAGAGACAGGTCTATCGCGAAGTTCTTTCTTCTCTGGAAAACCGTGAGGAAAAAACGGAGCTTTCCACAACGGATGAAGGGATGCTGGAGCAGATTTTCCAGCGCGTGATGGCGGATCATCCGGAAATTTTCTATGCGGACGGATACTCGGCCGCCGCATATAAAAAAAACGGGGAAGCGGTACGTCTGGTATTTTCCGGCAGCTACACGATGGAGGAACAACAGATAGCGTCCCGGCGCGTCCTGTTGGAAAACACGGTCCAAACCTGGCTGGACGGTCTGGACAGCGCTTTCGGTGAAAGCGGGGAAGGCAGCCCTGCAGATGACTATGGCAGGGTAAAGTATCTTTACGAATCCCTGATTTTGCATACGGACTATGAGACGGACTGCCCTGACAGCCAGAATATATGCTCCGTGCTGCTGCAGGGAAAATCTGTCTGCCAGGGTTATGCCAAGACTCTGCAGTATCTGTGCCAGAAGACCGGGATCCCGGCGATGCTGGTGACCGGGACGGTGGACGGACAGGGCCATGCCTGGGATCTGGTGCGTATGGACGGCGCGTGGTATTATGTGGATCCCACCTGGGGCGACGCTTCCTATCGCCGGACAGAACAGGAAGGATACCCACAGGAGGCCTTCCCGGCGGTCAATTATGAATACTTTTGCGTGACCACCGGACAGATTGCCAGGACCCATCGGATTTCGCCGGGACAAAAACTGCCGGAGTGCACGGCCGTGGCGGACCAGTATTACCGAAGGGAAGGACTGTATCTGGAGAAGGCGGATCTGAACGCCGTCGGGGAGATTTTTGAAAAAGCGAAGGAAACCCAAACTGCCGTTGTGACGTTTCAGTGCGCGGATGAGGAAGTGTACGCACAGCTGCACCGCCTGCTGATAGAGCAGCAGAAGATCTTTGATTATCTGCCTGCGCAGAGCCATACCGTGACCTATGCGGATTCGGACGGGCAGCTGACTTTTACCTTCTGGCTGTGACGGCTGCGCGATCCTTACTGCCGGGAAAGGAAACAAAACACTAGGCAAATGAAAGGGATTTTGATATAATGTCCGCAAAGGAATATCCGAAGAAAAAAGGAGGCACTGTTATGGAGAAGGAAGTAAACAAAAGCTACGTCCTGCGGGAAAATGAGAATATCGGTTCCGTACAGATCGCCGATGATGTGGTGGCAATGATTGCGTCGCTGGCGGCAACGGAAGTAGAGGGCGTGTCCTCCATGGCGGGGACGATTACCAATGAGCTGATGAGCAAAGTCGGCGTAAAAAAGCTCACCAAGGGGGTAAAGGTGGACGTGCTGGGATCGGAAGTTAAGGTGGATCTGGCGGTCCTGATGGAGTACGGCTATCACATCCCCATGACCTGTCAGAAGGTGCAGGAGCGGGTGAAGAATGCGATAGAGAATATGACGGGACTGACCGTGACAGATGTAAACGTCCGGATAGCCGGCGTGAATATGAACGCCGACAGGCAGTGAGGGCGCGACGGGCGCAAAGGGCATATGAACAGGAGAGAACTGAGAGAACAGATTTTTAAGCTGCTGTTCCGCGTGGAGTTCAACGGGATGGAAGAAATGCCGCAGCAGTGCGACCTTTTCTTCTGTGAGGAAGAAAACGGCGCGTCGGAGAAGGATATGGCGTATATCCGCGGGAAATATGAGCGGATTGCGGACAAGCTCGGAGAGATAGACGCGCTCATCAACGAAAAAGCGAAGGGCTGGAGTACGGACAGGATGGGCAAGGTGGATCTGACCATTCTGCGTCTGGCCGTCTATGAAATCCGTTATGATGAGGATGTGCCCACCGGCGTGGCGATCAATGAAGCGGTGGAACTGGCCAAGAAATTCGGACAGGACGGATCCTCCGGGTTTGTAAACGGGGTGCTGGCAAAATTTGCGTGACACGGCATCCGGATGCGGAGCCGGCTTCGGATCTGATTACGGCGGGAAAAATGAAAAACGTTTATACAGTATCTCAGGTGAATGCCTATATTAAAAATATGTTCACCCAGGATTTCATGCTGCAGTCCGTCCTGGTCAGAGGAGAAGTAAGCAACTGCAAGTATCATTCTTCCGGGCATCTTTATTTCACGCTCAAGGACGAAAAGGGCGCCATCGCCTGCGTGATGTTTGCAGGAAACCGCGGCGGTCTGAAATTCCGGCTGCAGGAGGGCCTGCAGGTAGTGGCGGCGGGAAGTGTGGACGTCTATGAGCGGGACGGCAGATACCAGCTGTATGCAAAAGAAATATGGCCGGACGGCTCGGGATTTTTGTATGAGCGATTTGAACAGCTCAAGCGCTCTCTGCAGGAGCAGGGGCTGTTTGCGGGCGAATACAAAAGACCGATCCCTAAGTATATTCATACACTGGGCGTGGTGACGGCGCCCACGGGAGCCGCGGTGCGGGATATTATCAACATCGCGTCCCGGCGCAATCCGTATGTGCAGATTATCCTGTATCCGGCCATCGTGCAGGGGCAGCAGGCCCCGGCCAGTATTGTCAACGGGATTCACGCCCTGGAGGCGCTGGGCGTGGATGTGATGATCGTGGGACGCGGCGGCGGTTCCATCGAAGATCTGTGGGCCTTTAATGAAGAATGCGTGGCGCAGGCTATCTTTGACTGCAGCGTGCCGGTTATTTCCGCGGTGGGACACGAGACGGATACGACTATCGCGGATTTTGTGGCAGATCTGCGGGCGCCCACTCCGTCCGCCGGAGCGGAACTGGCGGTCTATGATTACGGGCTTTTTCAGACACAGCTGGATCAGGCCGCAGTGGCGCTTTCCCAGCATATGCGGCATCGTCTGGAAGATATGTGCAGACAGACGGAGCGTTATCGAATGCAGCTGCAATATCTCAGCCCCGTCGGCCAGATACGGGAAAGACGCAGTTATATTGGCCAGATGGAGGAACGGCTGGAGGAGCGGATGAACGCCCGGCTGAAGGAAAGCAGACACAGGCTTTTACTGGCGGTAGAAAAAATGAAGGGGCTTTCCCCCTTGGAAAAGCTGAATCAGGGCTTTTCCCATGTGGCGGATGCAGCGGGGAAAACGCTGACGGACGTGAACCGGGTTCACAAGGGCGATCTTCTCTTGATCCATATGAAAAACGGGCGGATCACGGCTGAGGTGAGAGAAAAGGAAGAATGGACATGGCAGAAAAACAAATGACCCTGGAAGACGCTTTTTTACAGCTGGAAGAAGTGATGAAGCAGCTGGAGGATGAAACTATTTCTCTGGAGGATTCGTTTGCGGTCTATCAGCGGGGAATGCAGCTTTTGAAATATTGCAACGAGAGCATCGACAAGGTGGAAAAGAAGGTGCTTATGCTGAACGGAGAGGGGAAGCTGGATGAATTTTGAGGAGACGCTTGCGCAGCGGACAAAAGAGGCCCAGGCTGTTTTGGAATCGTTTCTGCCCAGGCAGGAGGGTTATGCCAAAACCGTATTGGAAGCCATGCATTACAGTGTGCTGGCGGGTGGAAAACGTCTGCGGCCCGTGCTGATGGCGGAGGTTTTTTCGCTGTTTGGCGGACAGGGAGATGTGATCCGCCCTTTTATGGCCGCTTTGGAGATGATACATAACTATTCTCTGGTTCATGACGATCTGCCTGCCATGGATAACGACGAATACCGCAGGGGGCGAAAGACCACCTGGCGCGTCTACGGTGAAGGCATGGCCGTGCTGGCCGGAGACGGACTGCTCAATTATGCGTATGAAACGGCCTGCAGCGCTTTCGGAATGCTGGAGAGTAAATCGGGATCCGAGTGCGCCGCGCAGTACCGTGCCGTGGCGAAGGCCCTCGCGATCCTTACCCGCAAAGCGGGCGTCTATGGAATGGTAGGGGGCCAGTGCGCGGATCTGGCGGCGGAGGAAAGCAGCCCGGAGGATGTCACCGAGGAAATGCTGCTGTTCATTCACCGCAATAAGACGGCGGCGCTCATGGAGAGCGCCATGATGATTGGCGCCGTTCTGGCGGGGGCCTCGGAAGCGGAGATAGCGCAGATGGAGCACGTGGCAGAAAACATCGGTCTCGCTTTTCAGATCCGGGACGATATTCTGGATGTGACGGGGCAGCAGGAGGTGCTGGGCAAGCCCGTGGGCAGCGATGAGAAGAATCATAAGGTTACTTATGTGAGTTTAAACGGGCTGGACAGGGCGCGGGAGGAAGTGGACAGGCTCACCCGGGAGGCACTGGATACGCTCCGTGGGCTCGACCGCCGCAGTCCGTTTTTGGAGGAACTGCTGCAAAGGCTGGTATACCGCGACAAATAAGAAAAGGGAGGCAGTTATGCTTCTGGAGCAAATACAGCAGACAAACGACATCAAAAAGATTGAACGGAAGGACTATGCGGCCCTGGCGGAGGAGATCCGGCAGTTTCTGATTGAAAAGATCAGCGTGACCGGCGGGCACCTGGGTTCCAATCTGGGCGCTGTGGAGCTGACCATGGCGCTGCATCTGGCGCTGAATCTGCCGGAGGACAAGATTGTCTGGGACGTGGGCCATCAATCCTATACCCACAAGCTGCTGACCGGCAGGCGGGAAGGGTTTGATACCCTGCGAAAGTACGGCGGTATGAGCGGCTTCCCCAAACGGAAGGAAAGCGACTGCGACAGCTTTGATACCGGACACAGTTCCACTTCGATTTCCGCCGGTCTGGGGCTGGTGCGCGCCCGGGATCTGGCCGGGGGCAACCATACCATTGTGTCCGTCATCGGGGACGGCGCCCTGACCGGAGGCATGGCCTATGAGGCGTTAAACAACGCGGCGCGGATGGAGACTAACTTCATCATTATCCTGAACGACAACAATATGTCCATTTCGGAGAACGTGGGGGGCGTTTCCAAATATCTGAACAACATCCGTACGTCCAACGCCTATCTGGATGTGAAGGACGGTATCTACAACACCATCCGCAAAACCAAATACGGGGACGGCATTGTGACCGGGGTGCGGCGTGCGAAAAACAGCCTGAAGCAGCTGGTCATTCCCGGTATGTGGTTTGAGGACATCGGCATTACCTATCTGGGCCCGGTGGACGGCCACGATGTGAACGGGCTGGTGCGCGTCATCCGGGAGGCCAAGCGGCGCAAAAACTGTGTTCTGATCCATGTCCTGACCCAGAAGGGGAGAGGATATGCGCCGGCGGAGAAGCACCCCGCCCGTTTTCATGGGGCGGAGCCCTTTGACGTGCAGACCGGCCTTCCGCTTCGGAAAAAGACAAAGGCCAATTACACGGATGTTTTTTCCACCGTCATGGTAAAGCTGGCGGCGAGGAAGCAGGACGTGGTGGCCATTACCGCCGCCATGCCGGACGGCACGGGGCTGAAGCGGTTCCGCAGCGTCTATCCGGATCGCTTTTTCGATGTGGGAATCGCGGAAGAACACGCGGTGACCTTCGCGGCCGGACTGGCCGTGGGAGGACTGCATCCGGTGGTGGCAATCTATTCGTCCTTTCTGCAGAGGGCATACGATCAGATTTTACATGACGTATGCCTCCAGAACCTTCCCGTGATTTTTGCCATCGACCGGGCGGGACTGGTGGGCAGCGACGGGGAGACCCACCAGGGGATCTTCGATCTTTCCTACCTTTCCTCCATTCCCAATATGCACATCATGGCTCCGAAAAACAAATGGGAGCTTTCCGATATGATAAAGTTCGCTTATGACTTCAACGGGCCGATTGCGATCCGCTATCCGCGGGGGGAAGCCTATGACGGACTGGCGGACGCGCGCAGTCCCATCGTGTACGGAAAGAGTGAAATGCTGGCGGAAGAAAGCGGCATCGCCCTGTTTGCGCTGGGCAGTATGGTAGAAACCGCCGTGGAGGTAAGGAACCGGCTCAAGCAACAGGGACTGTCCTGTACGCTTGTAAACGCACGTTTTGCAAAACCGATTGACGCAGAGAGGATCCGGAGTCTGGCCGGAAATCATACGCTCCTTGTGACCATGGAAGAAAACGTGGCCAGCGGCGGACTGGGCGAAAAGGTCAGGGCACTGGCGGAGGAGGAAAGGCTGGGGATTCGCGTGCTGAGCGTGCATATTCCCGACGAGTACGTGGAACATGGAAATGTGGACATCCTGAAAAAAGAAATCGGCATCGATGTGGATTCCATCTGCGAAAAGATCCGGAAGGAAATACAGGGCTGATGAAAGAGCGATTGGATGTGCTTCTGGTAAAGCAGGGGCTTGCGCCGTCCCGGGAAAGGGCGAAAGCCATCATCATGGCGGGCAATGTCTACGTACAGGGCCAGAGGGAGGATAAAGCCGGCGCCATGTTCGAGGAGGAGAAGGTGCAAATCGCCGTAAAGGCCAGCGGCATGAAATATGTCAGCCGCGGCGGCTATAAGCTGGAAAAGGCGATGACGACGTTTTCCCTGGAACTGAAAGATCTTATCTGTATGGATATCGGCGCTTCCACCGGGGGATTTACGGACTGTATGCTGCAGAACGGAGCGGCAAAGGTGTATGCGGTGGACGTGGGGCAGGGACAGCTTGCCTGGACGCTGCGCAGCGACAGCCGGGTGGTCTGTATGGAAAAGACAAATTTCCGTTACCTGACCCGGGAACAGATCGAAGACGATCTGGATTTTGCTTCCGTGGACGTTTCTTTCATCTCCCTGACAAAGATTCTGCTTCCCGCCAGAAAGCTCCTGAAGGCGGACGCCGGAATGGTCTGTCTGATCAAGCCCCAGTTTGAGGCCGGGCGGGAGAAGGTGGGGAAAAAGGGCGTTGTCCGGGATCTGGGCGTGCATCGGGAGGTCATCGCAAAGATTCTGGATTTTGCGGATCTGATCGGTTTTGGAATTTCAGGACTGACCTATTCCCCCATCAAAGGGCCCGAGGGCAATATCGAATATCTGGTGTATCTGCAAAAGGAAAAGAGGGAGACGGGCGGCGCGTTGCCGGACACGGAAGCAGAGGCGCACAACGGCCTGCATTCCCTGCAGGAGCGTGCGGCGGGGATTTCCTGCCGGGAGGATATCGCAGCGCGGATAGAGCGGGTGGTGCGGGAAGCGCACAGCGCGCTGCAGGGATGACCCGGCGCCAAAGGAGAGTCAGGTGGACAAAAAGCATTTTATCATCGTCACAAACCGGGTGAAGGATCCGGATTTTTCCATTACCGATCAGATTGTGTCCTATCTGGAAAAAGCCGGATGTTCCTGCAGCGTCCATGCGGGGGAGCTTTCTGCGGGACAGTGGGAAGAAATCTTGGGGCAGGAAGCGGCGGAAACGGACGGGATCCTGGTTTTGGGCGGAGACGGCACGCTGCTTCGGACGGCCAGGGATACGGTGGACAGCCGGATCCCGGTACTGGGCATCAATCTCGGGACGCTGGGGTATCTGGCGGAAGTGGAGCAGAGCAATTTAAAGCCGGCGCTTCAAAGGCTGGTGCAGGGCGCGTATCACGTGGAGAGACGGATGATGCTTTCGGGGCAGGTGCTGCGGGAAGGACAGATCCTGGAGGATACCTGTGCGCTCAACGATATTACCATCACCAGAAACGGCCGTCTGCAGATGCTGTATTTTCTGATTTATGTCAATGGCCGCCTGCTCAAGGAATATCATGCCGACGGCATCATTCTGGCGACGCCTACCGGTTCCACCGGCTATAATATGTCTGCGGGAGGCCCCATCGTGGAGCCGGGCGCGGAGATGATTCTGCTGACCCCCATCTGCGCGCATACGCTGCAGACCAGAAGCGTGATCCTGCGGCCGGAGGACGAGATTCTCGTCCGGATCCGGGAACGCATGGACCGGGCGGATCAGCCCATGGAGGTCTGTTTTGACGGCAGCCGCAACCTGGCGCTTCTGCCGGGAGATGAGGTGCGAATTACCAGGAGTCAGAAAAGCATTTCGATCATTAAGCTGGAAGAAACCAGCTTTCTGGATGTGCTCCGTCGGAAGATGAGCGAGTGAAAGGCGGCGCAGGAAAACGGAAATGAAGCAGAGCAGACATCAAAAAATTGCGGAACTGATCGAAGAATATGAGATAGAAACCCAGGAAGAATTGGCGGACAGGCTCCGGGAAGCCGGTTTTTCCGTGACCCAGGCGACCGTGTCCCGGGATATCCGGCAGATGCGGCTGTATAAAACGCCTGCGGGAAACGGACGGCAGAAATATGCGCTGCTTTCGCAGGAGGAAGGACTGACCGAGAAGTATACCCGCATTTTGCGGGAGGGCTTTGTTTCCATGGATATGGCGCAGAACATCCTGGTGCTGCGCACGGTTTCGGGGATGGCCATGGCGGTGGCGGCCGCGCTGGACGCCATGCATTTCCCGGAGGTGGTCGGCTGTATCGCCGGGGACGATACCATCATGGCGGCCGTCCGTTCCACAGAGGAAACGAAAGCGCTGATGGAGAAAATACGGGAACTGATGCAGAACCGTTGACAGGAAGAAGGGACGGGAAGTGTTAGTAGGTTTATATGTAAAAAATCTGGCGCTGATCCGGGAAACCGAGGTTTCCTTCGGCCCCGGCCTCAACATTCTCACCGGGGAAACCGGCGCCGGGAAATCGATCCTTTTAGGATCTATCGCACTGGCGCTGGGCGCCAAGGCGGACCGGGATCTGATCCGCACCGGCGCGGAATATGCGCTGATTGAACTTACCTTCGAAGTCGGGGAGGAAGTGATTAAAGCGCTGGAGGCGCTGGATCTTCCGGTGGAGGGCAATCTGGTGATCCTGCAGAGGAGGATCGCGGAAAACAGGAGTCTGTGCCGTGTCAACGGCGAGACGGTCAACGCCAGGGCCCTGCGGGAGCTGGCGGGGCTGCTCATCGATATTTACGGGCAGCATGACAGCCAGGTGCTGCTGCAGCAGAAGCGCCATCTGGAAATTCTGGACGCCTATGCGGGCGCGGATTTGCTGCGGCAGAAGGAAAGGATGCACAGCATATGGCACAGCTGCCGGGCAGTCCGGCAGGAAATAGAAGAAAATGAACTGGATGACGCTGCCAGAAAGCGGGAACTGTCGCTGGCGCAGTTTGAACTGGATGAGATTGGGCAGGCCCATCTGACGCCGGGGGAGGATGAACAGCTGGAAAAGGATTACCGTCGGATGAGCAATGCCAGACGGATTGCGGAGGGACTGAACGCAGCCCACAGCCTGACCGGCTACGAGAGCGCGGAAGGGGCCGGGGAATCCATCGGAAGGGCGATGCGGGAGCTGTCCGGCATTCTGGCATACGACGATAATTTGGAAGATTTTTACAGTCAGCTCAATGAGGTGGACGCGCTGCTCAACGATTTTAACCGCAGCATATCGGAATATCTTACCGTCATGGAATTTGACGATCAGACGTTTCGGATGACGGAAGATCGGTTAAACTATATCAACCGGCTGAAGGAGAAATACGGCAGACAAATTGAGGACATTCTGGAATACGCCGACAGGCGCCGGCAGGAAGTGGACAAACTTCTGCATCAGGACGAATGGCTGGCCGGCAAGCGAAGCGAACTGCAAAAAACCGAAGCAGAAATGATGTCCTGCGCCAGGACGCTTTCTAAACTGCGCAAAAAGGCCGCAGAGCAGTTTTGCGCGGCCATGCAGGACGCCCTTTCGGATCTCAATTTTTTGCAGGTCAATTTTTCCGTGTCCCTGACGGAAAAAGAAAACTGCAGCGCAGACGGGCTGGACGAGGCAGTGTTTTTCATTTCCACCAATCCCGGCGAACCGCAGAAGCCGCTGGCTTCCATTGCCAGCGGGGGAGAACTTTCCCGTATCATGCTGGCGCTCAAAACCGTGACGGCGGGACAGGAGGCTGTGGGAACCTTTATTTTTGATGAAATAGACGCGGGGATCAGCGGGAAGACGGCGTGGAAGGTATCGGAAAAGCTGGGCGTTCTGGCAAAGACCCATCAGATCCTCTGTATCACGCATCTGCCCCAGATTGCGGCCATGGCGGACCGGCATTTCTGTATAGAAAAGGAAGCGGTAAAAGACGTCACCGTGACAAGCATCAGGCAGCTGGATTACGGAGGCAGTTTACAGGAACTGGCAAGACTGTCCGGGGTGGCGCAGATAGACGAGGGAGCGCTGGATGGGGCCCGGCGAATGAAAGAATTGGCAGAAAAAAATAAATAAGAGAGAACATACTAAAGAGGACATTGCAACGATGTCCTCTTTTTTTGCCCTTTATAGGAGGAAGAACCGTTGTCTGGAAAGGAGGTGTGGGTGTGGGAAACAGAAAAAAACTGAAAAAAAGGCTGCTGGCAGGCAGTTTTTTATGCCTGACATTTTCTCTGCTGGGCGGCTGGCTTTTTCATACATGGGAAAGGATTCCGGCCTCCATTCGGATCAAGGCAGGGGTGGAACAGCAGATTGCGCTGAATGTGCCGGCCCTGGGAGAGGTGCATCCTGCCGAAAAAAAGCGGGAGGAAGCGATTCTGGCCACGGGGATGCAAGTCCGGCAGACCGGGACGGGAGAGTCCTTGCGGATCGATTTTAGCAGACCGGTGACGCTGATTGCCAATCAGACGCAGAATTACATGATGGACGTCCGGCTGTTCGGGGTGCTTCCCTTTAAATCGGTGGATGTGGAGGTCATTCCGGACGCCATGCTGATCCCGGCGGGCGTACCCGTGGGAATTTATGTGAAAACCGACGGGGTGCTGGTCATTGCGCAGGGAGATTTTGAGGGGCCGGATGGGAGCCGCAGGGAACCCGCCGCGCATCTGCTCTGTGAGGGAGACTACATTCTAAAGGCCGACGGAGAGGAAATTGAGTCCAAACAGCAGCTCCTCGACAAAATTGCCGGTACTTACGGGAAAGAGATGGTGCTCACCATCCGCCGGGGAGAGGAAGTATTCGATGTAAAGGTAAAGCCGGAACAGAACGCGGCAGGCGAATATAAGCTGGGTATCTGGATCCGGGACAACGCGCAGGGGGTGGGTACCATGACCTATCTGGATCAGGATCGTACCTTCGGCGCGCTGGGGCACGGGATCAACGATGTGGATACCACCATGCTGATGGACGTCAAAAGCGGAAGCCTTTACCGGACGGAAATCATTGCAGTAAAGAAAGGAGAGGGCGGAAGCCCCGGGGAACTGACGGGGATCATCGACTATAATCCGGCCAACAGGATCGGAACCATCGACGTCAACTCCTCGGGCGGGATCTTCGGCGTTCTGAATGAGGAGGTGGCACAGGGGCTCTCCGGGCAGGCGCTGCCCATCGGGCTGAAGCAGGACGTGAAAACGGGTCCCGCGCAGATCCTTTGCTGCGTGGACGGGGAACTGACGCCGCAGCTTTATGATATCGAGATCCGCCAGGTACACCTGGATCACGACAATGTGAACCGGGGAATCGAGCTTACCGTCACGGATCAGGAGCTGTTGGAGAAGACCGGAGGCATTGTGCAGGGCATGTCCGGCTCTCCCATTTTGCAGGATGGAAAATTCATCGGGGCGGTTACCCATGTGCTGGTAAACGATCCGTCCAGGGGCTATGGGATATTCATAGAGAATATGTTGTCACAGTAAAGCGGATGGAAGGCAGAAATTTCGCGATTCTTCGCCACCGTTCGAGATTTTTTTTGTCGTCTGATGGAGAAAAAACGCGAAAATAAGCACATATGCGCGCTTTTTACCGATACCATTTTCTTGCCACAGGGCTTTATTTGAAGCTATAATGTGCCTGTCAGTACAAAGGGAAACGGCCGGATCCCAGAAAGGATACGGCCGGATACAGGCGCAGACCGGCAAGGAGGAGAAGCATGGAACAGCTCAGCATGACAGTGGGAAAGGAAAGCGAAAGAGTGGTACAGATCCTGACGGATCTGATGAAAAACAATAGAGAATTTCAGATTATGATCACCGTACCGGCGGCGGACAATCCGGGCCGGGAGGGAGGAGAGCAGGCGCGGCAGGAGACGGCGCAGCCCGCTGTCGTTCATAATCTGGAAAAGGACGTGACCGACATGATTCATGAGATCGGTGTGCCCGCCCATATCAAGGGATACCAGTATTTGCGGGACGCGATTCAGATGTCGGTCAACGACATGGATATGCTGGGGGCCATCACCAAGACGCTGTACCCCTCTATCGCGCTCAAATATCAGACCACCTCCAGCCGCGTAGAACGCGCCATCCGGCATGCCATCGAGGTGGCATGGAACAGAGGAAGAATGGAAACGCTGGACGCTCTGTTTGGCTATACGATCAACACGGGCAAGGGAAAACCTACCAATTCGGAGTTCATTGCCCTGATTGCCGACAAGATCCGCCTGCAGTACAAAGGATGAAAAAGGTCTTTCATTCAATGCGGAAATAGTGTATAATAAAGTCTGCAAAGATGGATTACAGTAGATCTGCATGGGAGGATACGACATGAAGAACATTTTGTTTGTGGCGTCAGAGGGGGTGCCCTTTATCAAGACCGGCGGCCTTGCGGATGTGGTCGGTTCGCTGCCGAAATGTATCGACAAGGAATATTACGATGTGCGGGTGATACTACCCAAGTATAACTGTATGCACCAGAATAAGAAGGATATGCTCCGCTACCGGGATCATTTTTACATGGATTTCCACTGGAAAAATGAGTATGTGGGGATTCTGGAGGCAGAATATAACGGCATTCAGTATTATTTTATAGATAACGAATACTACTTTAACGGCTTTAAGCCTTACTGTGACAACGCGCTGTTTGAAATTGAGAAGTTCGCGTTTTTCTCCAAGGCGGCGCTTTCCATTCTGCCGGTGATCGGGTTCCGGCCGGATCTGATCCATTGTCATGACTGGCAGACGGGCCTGATTCCGGTCTATCTGCACGAACGGTTCGGAGAGGGAGAGTTTTATAAGGGCATCAAGACCGTGATGACCATTCACAATCTGAAATTCCAGGGGAAATGGAGCATCCGGGAGGTGCAGGATATCACCGGGCTTCCTTTCAGCTATTTCACGCCGGATAAACTGGAGGCCTATAAGGACGCCAATCTGTTAAAGGGCGGACTGGTTTACGCGGACGCCATTACGACGGTGAGCGATACCTATGCAAAGGAAATTCAGACCCCGTTTTACGGCGAGGGGCTGGACGGCCTGATGCGGGCCAGACAGCACGATCTGCGGGGAATCGTAAACGGCATCGATTACGATGATTTCAGCCCGGATAAGGATCGCTACATCGTGAAACCCTACAACGCGGTGAATTTCCGCAAGGAGAAGATCAAGAACAAGAGAGCACTGCAGGAGGAGCTGGGGCTGGAAAAGAACGACAGGACGATGATGATCGGCATTGTCTCCCGTCTGACTGATCAGAAGGGATTTGATCTGATCGCCTATGTGATGGATGAGCTCTGTCAGGACAATGTGCAGATCGTGGTGCTGGGCACCGGCGAAGAACGCTATGAGAATATGTTCCGCCACTTTGCCTGGAAGTACAACGGGAAGGTTTCGGCGCAGATCTACTACTCCGAGGAGCTGTCCCACAAGATCTATGCGGCCAGCGACGCGTTTTTGATGCCGTCCCTGTTTGAGCCCTGCGGACTGAGCCAGCTGATGAGCCTGCGTTACGGCACGGTTCCCATTGTCCGGGAGACCGGCGGCTTAAAGGATACGGTGGAGCCGTACAACGAGTATGAATCCACCGGAACCGGGTTTTCCTTTACGAACTATAACGCGCATGAAATGCTGCGCACCATCCGCTATGCGGAGCAGATCTATTACGATAAAAAACGCGAGTGGAACAAGATTGTGGATCGGGCCATGGCGGCAGACTTTTCCTGGTATGTATCGGCGAAGAAGTATCAGGAGATGTACGACTGGCTGATTGGAAGGTAAAACATACAGACAGCAAAAGAAAGACCTGTTACATACACCGGGGCATTTGGACGCCCCGGTGTATATTTTTTGGCAGAACGGGTATTCTCTCCATAAAAAAGATCCGACAGGAAAAGGGAGAGATGCAGATGAAACGGATCGGAGAATGGAAGCTTTTTGTTTTGCTGCTCTGTCTGCCGGCAGTTTTGTTGTCCGCCTGCCATGTGAGCACGGTGGATCCGCCCGAAACAAAGGAAAGCGGGCAGGAGGAAAGTAGGCAGGGAAAAGAACAACAGGAGGAGGGCAACGGGGAGGAAAGTGACCCGGCACAGGAGGATATGGCGGCCAATGCAGCCGGAAGCCGTGAAACGCAGGCGGATCGCCTGGCGGGGGGAGGAACGGGCGAACTGACCTACGAGGTATCCTCTCTGGATCGGCAGTACACGGCGGAGGACGGGACGGTCATCTTTCAGGCGAAGATATCCTATCCCAGTTTTTCGGGGCCGGCAGAAGGGACAGAGGCGATCAACCTCTTTTTCCGGAACTGGGTGGCTGCGAAAATAAGAGAGTATGAGGAGGGGGAGGACTCGCTTTGGCACTCCGCGCTGGAGGTTTACCGGGAAAGCCGGGACAGCGGCTGGATGGGCCCCTGGAGCGAGGAATACCGGGTGTCCTCCGTCAGAGTACAGAGCGGCTATCTGAGCGTTTTGCTGGATTCCTATTTGGAAGAAGGGGGCGCTCATGGAATGCCCTGCCGGGAAGGATATGTCTTCCGCGTGCGGGACGGACAGCCGGTGGATCTGACGGAGATGAGCGAGATGACGCGGGTAGAATGGGACAAGCTGTTGCGCGCCCGGTTTGCGGATCTGATTGATAAAGAGGACGCATCGCTGTTTTATGAGGACGCTTCCGAACGGATCAAGACCTACGATATGGGGCGGGCGGACTATTATTTTGCCGCGGACGGCATCGTCTTTTATCTGGCGCCCTATGAGATCGCCCCCTATGCCACCGGGTATGTGGAAATTCTGATCCCCTATGAGGAGGCGTGCCTGAAGGAGGAATAAAACCTGCGGGCGAAATGAATAAAGCCCGTCCGCAGGAGGCATACTGTAACCGTAAGCCGTAGGGGACGAAACGGCGTAAAAAAGCCGCAGCGTCCCTGCGTGACACAAAAACCCAAAGTGCGCCGGCTTTTGCGGACAGGCAAAGACGCAAGCTGCACGGCCGGCGGGAAGGAGGCAGAGCATGGCGAATTTATCGGAGTTGGAGCTGCAGAATCTGCGGCATCTGATCGGAGGGTACGACACGACCCACTGCAAGCTGCAGGAGTATGCGGACTGCGCGCAGGATCCGAAGGTGAAGCAGTTTTTTGAAAAAGGGGCGAAATCCGCAATGGAGAACAAGCAGGCCCTGATGAAGTTTTTGCAGTAGCCCACAGCGGCGGAAGGGAGACAGTATGATCGAAGAAAAGACAATGGTGGCGGACACGCTGACCGGTATCAACGGAGAACTGATCCGTTTCGGCGAGATGATCCCCCAGACGGAAAATCAGGAGCTCAAGACCACGTTAAAGCAGTTCCGCAACGCCTGTGAACAGTCCCAGGAGGAGCTGTACCAGATCGCCAGGGAAAAGGCCTATTATGTGCCGGCCAGCAAGGCGACCCAGGAGGAAATTGATCACGTCAAGAGCCTGTTTACCCAAAAGACAAACTGAGACGGTACAGGTTTTGTACGTTCCCAGCGGGAATTCCCAGCGGGCATTCCCGCAGGAAAAAAGGACGGGGCTCCTCTCAAAAAGGAGGGCCCCGCTTTTTGACGGCCTATTCTACGGCGCGGATATCGGAAATATCCGGATCGATCAGCATGGAATAGTTGGTGTGGTAAATCACAAATCCCGGCTTGGCGCCGGCCACTTTGCGCACCTGTTTTTTCTCCACATAGTCCACCTCCACCTTGTCCTGGGAACGTCCCTTGGAGTAGTGGGCGGCCAGACGCGCGGCCTCCTCGAAGGTGGAATCGGGCAGCGGGCGTCCCTCTGTTTTTACGATGACGTGGGAACCGGGCCTGCCCTTGGCGTGGAACCACCAGTCGTTTCCGGAGGCAAACCGGAAGGTCAGTTCCTCGTTTTGCAGATTATTTTTTCCCACATACATATGAAATCCGTCGCTGCTGAGATAGTGGAAGGGGCGGCTGGTGATCTTTCCCCTTTTTTCCCCGCTTTTGCGGCGGAGATACCCGCTTTCGATGAGCTCCTCCCGGATCTGAATCAGATCCTCCTCCTTCTGCGCGATATCCAGCGCGACGGAGATGGATTCCAGGTGGAGGATTTCGGCCTCCACTTCCCGGGTCAGTTCCGAAAGGGCCTCAAAGGTGCGTTTTTGTTTGTTGTATTTTTCAAAATAGCGTTTTGCGTTTTCTCCCGCGCTCAAAAGGGGATCCAAAGGGATGGTGACAGGCTGTCCGGTATAGTAATTGACTGCCTTTAGGGAATCCGCCCCGGGCGGACAGTCGTAGCCATAGGTGTTGAGCAGTTCCCCGTAAATCCGGTATTGCTCCCGTTTCTGCGTGTCCCGGATCTGTTTTTGCTGCAGATCGTATTTTTTGACGTTCCGTTCCAGCGCGGTGGAAACGATCCGGCGCAGATCGGCGGAGCGCTGCCGGATGCGGGTGATCCGGTTTTTCTCCGCGTAGTAATCGCAAAGAAGGGCCGAAATGCTGTCGTATTCCCGGCGCAGGGCAGCCGGATAGGAGGTGAGGGGGACGGCGGCATATTCGGCGGGCACCCGGTTTTCATAAACGATGCAGGGGGCAAACTGCCCCTGCCGTACCGTTTCCATCAGGGCAGAGAAGGACTGCCAGAGCGCCTCTTTTTCTTCCTCCTGCAAAGACAGCGCGCTGCGATCCCCGTCGATATGACTGCGGGAACAGATTTCGTGCGCGATGGCCGGGGAGAGTCCCGTGCAGGAAAGATAGAGCGCCTTATAACATTCCTGCGGCCGGGAGAGGACGCGGGACCAAAAAAGGGAGCGATCCAAAGTGAGAGGATCCAGTTTTTCCTGTGTCTGCACAATGAACCAGCGTTTGCCCGGCAGCACCTCCCGCACGGAGCTGACAAAGGCGGAAATATGCTTGATACTGTCGAGAATCGTATCGTTTTCGTCGCAGAAAATGATGTTGCTGTGTTTGCCCATGAGTTCCACGATCAGTTTTTTGCGGCGCAGATCCCCCATCTCATCCAGATGCTCGATCTCAAAAAGGAGGATTCGTTCCAGCCCCGGCTGGGTGACGGAGACAATCCTGCCGTTCTGCAGATGCTTGCGCAGAAGCATACAGAAATTGGGGGCGGTCAGGGGACTCGGTTTGTTTTCCCCGGTCAGATAAAGGAGCGGCAGGGAAGCGCTGGCGGAAATGCACAGGCGCAGCTGTCCGGCCGCGGCAGCGTCGGGCAGCCGCCGGTTGGGAGCCGTCTTTATGGTCAGAAGCAGCTCGTCCGGCTCCGGCTGTGCGATCTTGGACAGCCTGCCGTCGGAGAGCAGCGTATGGAGTTCTTTTGCCAGACAGGCGATGGTAATTCCGTCAAAAGCCATCTGCGTCAGTTCCTTTCCTTTCCGAAAATGGATGTCTGCCGTTAGTATAACAGAATACTTGACGGAAGGAAAGCCTTACTTTATAATGGGGAAGATAAGGTGGGGTTTTTTCGCAGAGGAGGTACAGATGATTAAAAGTATGACAGGTTTCGGCAGCTGTGAGATCTCTGAAGCCGGTCGCAAATTCACGGTAGAGATGAAGTCGGTCAACCACAGGTATCTGGATGTGAACTTAAAGATGCCCAAGCGCCTGAATTTCTTTGAAGCCGCTATCCGCAGCCTGTTGAAGGAATATATGCAGCGCGGCAAAGTGGATATTTTCATTTCCTATGAGGAAGAAGCGGGCGAGGATATCTGCATCCGTTACAACCGGGATATCGCGGCCAAATATCTGGAATATCTGAGACAGATGGCGGTAGATTTCAAAATGGCGGACAATGTGGATCTGCTGGCGCTTTCCCGTTTCCCGGAGGTCTTTTCCATGGAAGAAGCGCAGATAGACGAGCAGGGACTGTGGAAGCTGCTGGAGAAGGCGCTGCGGGGGGCGGCCCAGGGACTGTCCGATTCCCGGATCCGGGAAGGCGAGCAGCTGAAGGCGGATCTGGACGGCAAGCTGGAGGAGATGGCCGGTCATGTGGCCTTTCTGGAAGAACGTTCCCCTCAGATCGTGGCAGAGTACCGCAGGAAGATAAACGAGCGGATGCGGGAGATTCTGGGGGATATCCGGGTAGATGAGGGACGGCTGCTGACGGAGGTTGCCATATTTGCGGATAAGGTGTGTGTGGACGAGGAGATCGTGCGTCTGACAAGTCATGTGGCCGCCATGCGCCATGCGCTCAAAGAGGGCGGAAGCATCGGGCGCAAGCTGGACTTTCTGGCCCAGGAGATGAACCGGGAGGCCAACACCATTCTGTCCAAGACGACGGATCTGGCGATCTCGGAAAGAGGGATTGAGTTAAAGACGCTGATTGAAAAGGTGCGCGAGCAGATCCAGAATATCGAGTGAGCGCCCTGTAGGGCGGAAAGAGGGCAGAGTGAGCCAGTTTATTCATATCGGATTTGGAAATATTGTAAACACGGATAAGATCATCGCCGTGGTCAGTCCCGAGTCCGCGCCGGTCAAGCGGCTGGTGCAGAAGGCAAAGGAGACGGGGACGGCGGTGGACGCGACCCAGGGCCGCAGAACCAAGGCCGTCCTGGTGATGGAAAACAGTCAGTTGATTTTATCTGCGCTGCTGCCCGAGACGATTTGCGCCAGGACACAGGGCAGGGAGTTAAAGAGCGCCGGAGGCAGGGAAGAAGACGTCGGCGAACAGTGACGGCCTGCCGGCTGCCGCCGGGAAAAAAGGGAAAAGAAGTGCGGAACACAGACCGCAGCTATGTGGAAAGGAGAAAGAAAAATGTTGCATCCGTCCTATTCTGATTTGATGAGGGTCATTAACAGCGAGGTGGAGCCGGGAGACGAAAAGGTTGTCAACAGCCGGTATTCCATCGTGATGGCTACGTCCAAGCGGGCCAGGCAGATCATTGCCGGACATGAGCCGATGGTAAAGGCGAAGGAAGGGGAGAAGCCGCTTTCTATCGCCGTTGAGGAATTTATGCAGGGCAAGATCCGCATCCTGGGCGATGAGGAGGAGCAGGAGCAGGAGGCGTAATGCGAATCCTGTTTGTATCCCTGGGCTGCGATAAAAATTTAGTGGATTCGGAGATGATGATCGCCCAGCTGGCCCGAAGCGGCCACACCTTCACAGACGACGAGGCGGAGGCGGAGGCAGTGATCGTCAACAGCTGCTGTTTTATCGGAGACGCCAAGGAAGAAAGTATCCAGACCATTCTGCAGTTCGCCCAGCGAAAGAACGAGGGCACCTTAAAGGCGCTGATCGTATGCGGCTGCCTGGCACAGCGGTACCAAAAGGAAATCCGGGAGGAAATCCCGGAGGTGGACGCGCTGGTGGGGACGACCGCCATCGACCGGATTGTGCGGACGGTGGAGTCTGTCCTGGAAGAAAAGCCGGAAGATGCCGTGGAGGATCCGGAACGCGCCTGCGTCTGCGGGATGCCCAGAAGCGTCACCACGGGAGGGCATTACGCGTATCTGAAAATCGCGGAGGGCTGCAATAAACGCTGTACCTACTGTGTGATTCCTTCCGTGCGCGGCGGATACCGTTCCGTTCCCATGGAGGAGCTGATCCGCCAGGCACGCACGCTGGCGGAGGGCGGTGTCAAAGAACTGATTCTGGTGGCCCAGGAGACCACGCTTTACGGGACGGATCTGTACGGCGAGAAGGCTTTGCCCAGGCTTTTGCACGAACTGGCCGGAATCGAGGGCATTGTCTGGATCCGGCTTTTGTATTGTTATCCGGAGGAAATCACCCAGGCGCTCATCGACGCCATCCGCAGGGAAAAGAAGGTCTGTCATTATCTGGACATTCCCATCCAGCACGCCTCGGATCGGATTCTGGCCAAAATGGGGCGGCGCACCCGGCGGGAGGAGCTCGAGACGCGGATTGCAAATTTGCGCGCCCAGATTCCCGATATCTGTCTGCGCACCACGCTCATTACCGGGTTCCCGGGGGAGACGGAGGAGGATCATGAAGCCTCCCTGGCGTTTGTGGACGCCATGGAGTTTGATCGGCTGGGCGTATTTCCCTATTCCCAGGAGGAGGGGACGCCGGCGGCCGAAATGCCGGAACAGATCCCGGAGGATGTGAAACTGGCGCGGCAAGCCGAGATCATGGAGCTGCAGCAGGAGATCGCCTTTGAAAAGGCGGAGGGCCTGGTGGGACAGGTCATGGATGCCATGGTGGAGGGCCGGTTGACGGATGAGGACGCCTATGTCGCCAGAACTTACCGGGACGCGCCCGACGTGGACGGGTATCTGTTCCTTCGGACCGGGAGGGAGCTCATGACGGGGGATTTTGTCCGGGTCCGGATCACAGGATCTTACGAATACGATCTGATAGGAGAGTTGGAAGATGAATTTACCGAATAAGCTGACGGTTGCGCGGGTGATCATGATTCCTTTTTTTGTGGTGTTTCTGCTGACGCCTTTGGGCGGGGCGGCCTCCAACTGGATTGCGCTGGGGCTGTTTATTGCAGCCAGCCTGACGGATCTTTGGGATGGGAAGATTGCGCGCAAATACGGTCTGGTAACTAATTTTGGGAAATTTATGGATCCGCTGGCGGATAAGCTGCTGGTCTGCGCGGCGCTGATCTGTCTGGTGGCGCTGGAGCGGATCCCGGCCTGGATGGTCATTCTTATCATCAGCAGGGAATTTATCATCAGCGGCTTCCGGCTGATCGCGTCGGACAACGGCCGGGTGATTGCGGCCAGCTATTGGGGAAAATTCAAGACCACCTTCCAGATGGTGATGGTCTGCCTGATGATCGCCGACATCAAAGCGCTGTCCGTGCTGACGGACGTGGTGATGTGGGCCGCGCTGATCCTGACGGTGGTTTCGCTGGCAGACTATATTGTGAAGAACAGGGACGTGTTGGCGGAACAGCACTGACGGGCCCCGTATGGCCCGGACTGGGGGACAATCATGATCGTGGAACTGATATCGGTAGGGACCGAATTGCTGCTGGGCAACATTGTCAATACCAATGCCGCTTATCTGGCACAGCAGTGCGCCAGTCTGGGCCTGTCCTGCTATTACCAGAGCGTAGTGGGGGACAATGTGGATCGTCTCAGAAGGGCGCTGCTGACCGCGCTGGAGCGGGCGGATATTGTGATGTTATCCGGCGGGCTCGGGCCCACGACGGACGATCTGACAAAGGAGACCGCCGCGGACGTGATGCAGATGCCCCTGGAGATGGACGGGCACAGTCTGGAGAGGATAACGTCCTTTTTTGAAAAAATCGGGACGAAGATGACCGAAAACAATAAAAAGCAGGCGCTGGTGCCGCGGGGCGCCCTCGTTTTGGACAATGAAAACGGGACTGCTCCAGGACTGATTCTGGAAAAAGATCACAAACGCCTGATTCTGCTGCCCGGCCCGCCCAACGAACTGCGGCCCATGTTTGAAAACAGCGTCAGACCCTACCTGGAGCCGCTTTGCACCGGGACACTCTATACGCGGACGGTAAAGATCTGCGGCATGGGGGAGAGCAAAGCCGCCTCCGTGATTCAGGATCTGATCGACGGGCAGACCAACCCCACAATCGCGCCCTACGCCAAGACGGGTGAGGTGCATCTTCGCGTGACGGCGAAGGCGGCCGACGGGAAAGAAGGGGCAAAGCTGGTCAAGCCTGTGGTCAAGGAACTGAAAGCCAGGTTCGGCGTGCATATTTATACGACAGATCCGGAGGTGACGCTGGAGCAGGCGGTGGTGGAACTGCTTGCGGCCAACCATCTGACGGCCTGCACGGTGGAATCCTGCACGGGCGGTATGCTGGCTTCCCGGCTGATCAATGTGCCGGGGGTTTCCGAAACCTTTAAAGCCGGGTACGTCACCTACTCCAATAAGGCCAAGCGCAGGATATTGGGGGTCAAGAAGGGCACTTTGCACAAGTATGGGGCGGTCAGCGCCCAGGTGGCGCAGGAGATGGCCGAAAAGGCGGCGCTGGTGTCCAAATGCGATGTCACGGTGTCTGTTACGGGGATTGCCGGGCCGGACGGCGGAACGCCGGAAAAGCCGGTGGGGCTGGTCTATATCGGCTGCTGTGTCTGCAAAAAGACCACGGTCAGGGAGTGCCGGTTTACAGGCAGCCGGGAAAAGATCCGGGAGAGCGCGGTTTCGGCGGCGCTGACCCTGATGCGCCAGTGCGTACTGGAATATTACAGTCAGGTGACGTTCGGGAAATGAGAAAGGCCAAAACAGCCGGCAGGGACCGGCGTCCGGAGCGGATAGAGAATGGAAACCAAGCGGATCATCTATGATTTTTGCCCAAAGTGCGGCGGGCTGACAAAGGACGGGGTCTGTACCGCCTGCGGCAGCGTATGGGACGGAAAGGAAACGGAAACCAAACAGCCGGAAGCGCTACCTTCTCCAAAAGCAAAACAGGAGGCGGTGCCGTTTTCCGATCTGCCCATGGAAAAATGCGCGCCCACGGAAAAGAACTTAAAAAAGAATACGACCATGGCGTTTCTCCTGGTTGGCGTCGGTATGGCGGCTGTCCTTCTTCTTCTGGCGTTGGTCATTCCTCCGGTGGTGCGGCTGATTTCCCCAAAGCGGGAGACACAGGAAACAGAGGAGGATATCTACAGACCGGATCCCGGGGACGAGTATTATGTGCAGCTTTCCGACGCGCTGCGCTACGATCTTTCCTATCAGGTAGAATGGCAGGAGGAGGTACAGAAGGACGAGGAGGGCAGTTCCTATTTTTCAGCCGAGTACCCGCAGCTGACGGGAGAGATTCCCCATCTGGAGCAGATCAATGCGCTGTTAAAGGAAAAGGCGCTGTACTACGAGAAGGAATATGAGGCGTTTGAGGGAAAAACGCAGGAGGATTATCTTTATATTTATGTTTTCCCCTATGTGACCCGTATGGAGGAGAATTACATCAGCGTGGCCTTTGATAACCGGCTCTGTTCGGACGGGGTCGAGCGGCCGGTGCTGACGGACATTACCCTGGATCTGACGACGGGCCGTCAGCTTGCCCATACGGATATGATCCGGTACACAAAAGAACTGGCGGAATTTTTCCGTTCGCAGAACCGGAAACAGAATACCAATTCCCTGGAGCAGGCGGGATGGACAGAGGAAACCTTTCTGCAGCTTTTGGAATCGGAGGACGGCGTTGCGTTCTTTACGCCGGTCGGACTGGAGATCGGTTTTAATTACGACGCGCCCGAAATCGACGCCGCCGGATGGGTTACGGTTACCGCAAAAGAGTATGCGCAATACGTAAAAATGCCGTAATTTATTCGCAAGAAATTTGAAAAAAGATGTTGCACAATCAGTAAAATAATTATATGATAGAGCGTGTGGAGTTATTCTGTGGTAGGAGGAGGTAGTGGCCTTGCTGGAGATAAAAGAGAAAGATGCGGAGTCCGCAGCGAAGATCATTGTGATCGGAGTAGGGGGTGCGGGCAATAATGCTGTCAATAGAATGATTTCCGAACAGATCGGCGGCGTAGAGTTTATCGGAGCCAATACGGATAAGCAGGCACTGCAGCTGTGCAAGGCGAGGGATCAGATTCAGATTGGCGAGAAGCTGACCAAAGGGCTGGGCGCAGGCGCAAGACCGGAGATTGGCGAGCAGGCCGCTGTAGAGAGTTCAGAAGAAATTTCCAAGCATCTGGAAGGCGCGGACATGGTTTTCGTGACCTGCGGCATGGGCGGCGGTACAGGTACCGGCGCGGCTCCCGTGGTAGCGAAGCTGGCAAAGGACAAGGGGATCCTGACCGTCGGTGTCGTGACCAAGCCCTTCCGGTTTGAAGCCAGAACCCGTATGAACAATGCGCTTTCCGGCATAGAGAAGCTGCGGGAGAACGTGGATACCCTGATCGTGATCCCCAACGATAAGATCCTTGAAATTGTGGACAAGCGCACCAGTATGCCCCAGGCGCTGATGAAAGCGGATGAGGTGCTGCAGCAGGCCGTACAGGGCATTACTGACTTGATCAATGTGCCCGCCGTCATCAATCTTGATTTTGCGGATGTGCAGACGGTCATGCGGGACAAGGGGATTGCCCATATTGGGATCGGCGAAGGAGAGGGCGAGGAAAAAGCGGTGCAGGCTGTCAAGGCAGCGGTGGAGAGCCCGCTTTTAGAGACCACCATTTCCGGCGCCACCGATATTATTGTCAATATTTCCGGCGATATTTCCATGTTTGACGCTTCGGATGCCGTGGACTATGTGAGGGAGCTCACCGGCGACGATGTGAATATCATTTTCGGCGCCATGTACGACGAGTCCCAGACCGACACCTGCCGCGTCACGGTAATCGCCACGGGGATCGACGAAGCGCCCGCTTCGAGGTTTTCGACCTCGTTTGCGAAGAAGCCCGGGATACCCGGTATGCCGGGGATTGCCGGCAAAAAGAGCACGGTGAACGCATCCGGCACCACGACGGCCAAGCCCTATGCGGGATCCCTGCAGCCCGGAGGCGGTCAGGGAGAGGGCAGACCGATGCCCACAGGTATTCCGAAGGCACCCACCAGTCTCCGGAGCCAGGTAGAGGAAAAATCCTTAAAGATTCCGGATTTTCTGCAAAAGAACAACCGATAAGAGAACACAGCAAGGGACGGCGCAAGGCCGTCCCTTTTTTCGCCTAAATGGGACATCCTGTCGAAAAGATGCGAAAAATTCAGATAATATCCTGACGGAATCCGACAAATTCCGCGCAGGATTTTTTTTATAATGCAGAAAGGACAGGGCGGTGCCGCCTGCCTGCCGCACAGACAAAGGGGAGGCGAGAGAATGCGTTACAGCCTTTATGTGGATCGGCTCTTTCTTTTGCACTTTGGCATGGAAGTGCTGCTGCTTTGGCTGACGGCCCTGCTGGCGCAGATGCGGCTGAAGCGTCGGCGGCTGCTGCTCTGCGCGGCGCTTGGCGCAGCGGTTTCTCTGGCGCTGCTGTTGTGGGGCGGGCCGCTGATGCGCAGACCGGGTTGGCGGATCTGTCTCATGGCGGTAAAAAGCCTGCTTTTGGTGCAGGCAGCCTTTGGCCTGCAGGAGAGAAAAGCGCTGCGAAACGCCCTGGGGTGGTATGCTGCGGCCTCCCTTCTGCTGGGCGGGGCGCTGACAGCCTGGGACGGTCTTCTGGGCACCGGGCAGAAAAAGAGCGCGCTCCAGATCTGGATCCCGGCTGCGGTGGCCGCGGCCGTCGGCGGTTTCTTTTTAAAGAAGGAGAGGAGGCAGAAAAAAGAACTTCTGTGCACCGTCCGTCTGCGGGAAGGGGAGCGGGAGACAGAAATCACCGCATTCTGGGACAGCGGGAATGGGCTGCGCGATCCGATATCGGGCCGTCCCGTCTGCGTGGCGGAAAGATCCGTGCTGGAAGAACTGGGGCTTTTGAACCGGCCGGAGCGGATCCGGGCCATCCCCTATCACTCCGTCGGAAGGGCGCATGGAATCCTCTACGCGGCCGAGGTGGAGAGGCTCTACATCAGAAGGAACGGCCAGGAAATTGAAAAGAGGGGCGTTCTGATCGCCGCCAGCGGGCAGAAGCTGTCCGCGCGCGGAACCTGTCGGATGCTTTTGCATCCCACACTTTTGGAAGAAAAGAAAGGAGAAAACCATGATATTGAAAGTCGCGATGCCGGGAAAGATGCAGTTTAAGATCATCCGCAGGGAACCGGCGTTTTTTCTGGCAAAGGAAGGGGATATCCATTACATAGGGGGAGCGGAAATCCTGCCGCCGCCCTTAGAGAGCGCCCAGGAGAGCGAAGTGATTGAGGATCTCAATTCGGAGGAATTTGCGCAGGAGGCCCGTTCCATCCTCATTGAACACAATCTGCGGCTGGTCGTATACATAGCAAAGAAATTTGACAATACGGGAGTGGGCGTGGAGGACCTGATCTCCATCGGAACCATCGGTCTGATCAAGTCTATCAACACTTTTAATCCGGGGAAAAAGATCAAGCTGGCAACCTATGCTTCCCGGTGCATTGAGAATGAGATCCTCATGTATCTGCGCCGCAACAGCAAGACCCGCATGGAGGTTTCCATCGACGAACCGCTGAATGTGGACTGGGACGGCAACGAGCTTTTGCTGTCCGATATTCTGGGGACAGATGAGGATGTCATTTATAAGGATTTGGAAAACGAAGCGGAACGCAGGATTTTACGGAAGGCCGTGAGCACCCTTTCGGAACGGGAGCAGCGGATCATCAATCTCCGCTTCGGCCTGAATTCGCCCGACGGCCGGGAGATGACCCAGAAAGAAGTGGCGGCTTGTCTGGGCATTTCCCAGTCCTACATTTCCCGCCTGGAAAAAAAGATCATGCGGAGACTGAAAAAAGAGATTGTCAGACAGTGACCGGCCGCCGGGAAACGTTGTCTTAGTCCGGCTGTAGGAATGCCCTGCGTTTTATGCGCTTAAGTAAGCGCGCATAAGACGCAGGGCGTTTTTTTCCAGACGGGAGACCTGAGCCTGGGAAATGCCGATCAGATCCGCCACCTCCATCTGGGTTTTGCCCTCAAAGAAGCGCAGAACGATGATCTCGTGTTCCCGCTTTCCCAGATGGGCGATGGCATCGGAGAGGGAAAGCCGGTCGATCCAGTTGTCCTCCCGGTTTTTTTTATCCCGGATCTGATCCATCACATAGAGCGTATCCCCGCCGTCCGTATAGACGGGCTCGTATAGGCTCATGGGATTCTGGATGGCGTCCAGCGCGTAGACGATATCCTCCCGGGAGATTCCCACCTCGGCCGCCACTTCCGTGATGGTGGGTTCCTTCTGATTTTTTTTCATCAGATTTTCCCGGGCATAAATGGCCTTATAGGCGGTGTCCCTGAGGGAGCGGCTGACGCGGATGGAATTGTTGTCCCGCAGGAAACGGCGGATCTCTCCGATGATCATAGGTACGGCGTAGGTGGAAAAGCGCACGCCCAGATCGGTATTGAAGTTGTCAATGGCCTTGATCAGTCCGATGCAGCCTATCTGGAACAGATCGTCCACATTTTCACTGCTGGAGGAAAACCGTTTGATAATGCTTAACACGAGCCGGAGATTCCCTTTAATAAAGCGTTCGCGGGCTTTTTCGTCCCCCTGCCGGATCTGTTGGAACAGCGCTTCTTTTTCCTCGTTTGTGAGTACGGGCAGCTTTGAAGTGTTCACGCCGCAGATTTCCACTTTATTTGGTGCCATGGCCTTTGCCTCCTGCATCATTGCTTACTACAAGCATGGACAGGAAGGCGGTTTTTTATTCCGTCCGGTGTCTTTACGGGCCGACGTAGCATCCGCCTTTTTCGACGGAAAAAGGTACGCCGGGAAACGATCCGCATAGTATGTAAAAAGGACGTTTGGGGGAAGAAAGATGCTGTTTTCGGAGTTTAAGGGAAAGGAAGTCGTAAACCTGAGGGATTGTCGGAAAATGGGACATGTAATCGATTTTGAATTTGACGAGGGGACGGGATGTATCAGCAAGATCATCGTGCCGGGCGTGGGCAAAATCAAATTTCTGTTCCATTCCGATACGGATTATGCCATCTGCTATCAGGATATCAAGCAGATCGGGCCGGATATCATTCTGGTGGATGTGCCGTAGGTGAAAATAGAATACTTTTGTTAAAAATACAGTTAAATAATCTTGACTCTTTAAGACAAAAGTGCTATAAATACTATATATATAATTAAATATAATTGGGTAAATATTTTCAGATTGTTACAGGTGAGGTGGCAAATATGAAAACATTATGGACAATTCGGAGAAGGCTTTTGGCGGCAATGCTGTGTTTGTGCATGATTCTTCCTGCTTTTGCCCTGATGGATACGACGTATGTGATGGCGGAATCTTTGGAGGAATCGGAGGAGATGGCTTCTTTGCCGCAAAGTGAAGCGGAAACAAAACTGGAGGAAGAAGGGGACGGAATGGTGCAGTCGTCCCTGGAATCTGAAGACTATGATCAGGAAGAACCGGAATCAGAGCAGGAAATAGGTGCGGATCCCGAAACCAAACCGGAAGAGACAGAATCTGACGGACAGGGAGAAACCGTCTTGATCCGTGGATTTGTTCCGTTGGAAGATACGGTGTCAAGGCAAACGTATCCGGTAGGGACGCCGCAGGAGGCCCTCCTTTTGCCGGGCGAACTGGAAGCCGAAAACGAGGGAGGAACGGAGATACTGCGGATCCCTGTAGCATGGGTTTCTGAACCGGGATTTGACGGGAATACGCAGGGAGAATATGCTTTTTCACCGGTACTGTCGGATGGAACAGAGTATAAGGTGGCGGAAGGCACAGAGCTGCCTGTCATTGTCGTGTCCGTGACTGCGGAACCGTCCGACGGGGAAAATGCAGAAGACGGGACGGAGACGGCGGAGAGCCAGGAGACGCAGAGCATATCGGAAATCGAAACGGAAACGGAAATCGAAACGGAAACAGAAATAGAGAGTGAAACAGAAATAGAGAGTGAAACAGAAATAGAGAGTGAAACAGAAACAGAGAGCCAAACAGAAGGGGAGACAGAACTTGAAACGGAAAGCCCTACGGACGGACTGAAAAAAATAGACGGCCGCAGGTCGTTGCGCCGTTCTGCGTCCGGTGATCCTGTGGCCTCTGGAGATCTGACGGTCCATAAGACTGTGGTAGATAGAGACGGAAGCCCGAGCAAAAAGGAATGGCATTTCAAAGTCGAACTTAGCGACAGTTCGATTAACGGAACGTATGGGGGCATGACCTTTACGGACGGCGTTTCCGAGTTCACGCTGAAAAACGGGACTGATATAACGGCGGAGGGACTGCCGGATGGGATTACCTATACGGTAACAGAGAAGGAAGCGGATACGGACGGATATATCACGACCGTGTCCAAAACGGTGCGCAGCGAGGGAGCAGACGATGCAACCTACAGCGGAACGGATGCGCAGGAGGGGACGATACAGAATGAAGCGACGGCGGATCTTTATTTTGTGAATGAGAAGGAAGTGATTTATCTCCCCGCGTCCGGAGATCTCACCGTTCATAAGGAAGTAAAAGGCAGCAGCGCAGATGGGGACAGAGAATGGCATTTTACGGTACAACTCAGCGACAACTCGATCAACGGGTGGTATGGCGATCTCTACTTTGACTACGGCGTTGCTGACTTTACGCTGACAGACGGGGAGACCGTAGCAGCAACGAATCTGCCGGTGGGGATTACCTATACGGTAACGGAGCAGGAAGCGAATACAGACGGATATACGACGACGGTAGGCAAAGAAATCAGAAGGGACCGTTACGGGTACGCGTATGTCGAGGAAACCTACAGCGGGACAGATGCACAGGAAGGGATCATAGAGGACGGCGCGACAGCGGATCTTTATTATGTCAATAATATGGAACCTGTCGGGGATCTGGCTGTTTATAAGAAAGTGTTGGGCAGTGGTGCGGACCGGAGCAAAGAATGGCACTTTAGAGTAGAACTCAGCGACCGCTCGATTAAGGGGCAGTACGGGGATATGAACTTTGCGGACGGCGTTGCTGAATTTACGCTGCGCGACGGGCAGGATATCTGGGCCTATGATTTGCCGGCAGGCGTTACTTATACGGTACAGGAAAAGGAAGCCGATCAGGACGGGTATGCGACCACGGTAACCAAGGAAATCACAAGGGATGGTTCCTGGGGAAAAGATGAAGCATACAGCGGGACCGGCGCCCAGACGGGGACGATAGAAGACGATGCTGCAAACAAGATTACCTTTGTAAACAATGCGGAACCCGCCGGCAAGCTGAAAGTCGGGAAGAAAGTCATAGGGACGGCCACGAAAAAGGAATGGCATTTCACGGTGACGCTCAGCGACACTTCCATTACCGGCACTTACGGAGAGATGGAGTTTCAAAAGGGTGTTGCTGAGTTTACGCTGAAAGGCGGATATGATAAAACGGCAAAAGGTCTGCCGGTGGGGATTACCTATACGGTAACAGAAGAAGAAGCTAACCAGGACGGAAATATTACGACCGTGACCAAAAAAGTCAGCAATGATGACAACGGGCGCGACTTGGAAACATATACCGGGGAGGATGCACAGAAGGGGACGATTCAGGACCGCAGGAGTTCGGATATCCTTTTCGTGAATGCTTCTGGCGATTTGGTTTCTTCCACCGGTGATCTGCTTATAACAAAGACCGTAGAAGGAAATGCCGGTGAAAAAGAGGATAAGAAATGGAATTTTAAGATAGAACTCGGCGACAAAAAGATCAATGGATGGTATGGGGATCTGTATTTTACAAACGGCGTCTCCTACTTTAACCTGGCGCACCAGGAAAAAGCTGCTGTGAGAGATTTGCCGGCAGGCGTCACCTATACGGTGACAGAAGTCGAAGCAAATGAGAACGGATATACGACAACCGTAAAGGAGATTGTTCATGGCAGGGAAATTACAGGAGACGGTGCAGGCGTCGTTGAAAGCGATGCCACAGGCAACCTTGCATTCCTGAACAGACGGGATACTTTCGGCACCGGGGATCTGGAGATTTCAAAGACGGTGGAAGGCGATTCTGGTGACCAGAAGACGGAATTTCCCTTTACGGTTACCCTGAGAGACTCCTCGATCAACGGGAAATACGGAGATATGGAATTTAAAAACGGGGTTGCGCACTTTACCCTGAAGCATGGAGAGACCAAAACGGCAACGGGTCTTCCGGGCGGCCTTCTCTATACGGTGACGGAACCGGGGGAGGAGTACGGCTACACGGTGAGGGCGACAAACGCAAAAGGGAAAATTATTGATAAAGAAACCGTCCGGGCAGCGTTTACCAATTCCAGATCCGGATTTGGAAATCTGGAGATTCATAAGTCAATTTATGCCGATACTATTGACAGCAAACAGGAGTTCCATTTTACGGTCACCCTGTCCGATCCCACGATCAATGGGAAATACGGAGATATGGAATTTAAAAACGGGGTTGCGCAATTTGAAATGACTGTTTGGGACGTCAAGAAGGCAGAGAAGCTTCCGGCGGGCGTTACCTATACGGTAACGGAGGAAGAAAACCCCGACAGATATCTGGCAGTTGAGAATAACTTAACCGGGAAAATCAAAAAAGGAGAAACTGTTTCCGAAACCATTACAAATTATCGTCACTATGTCTACAAAGATTGGTGGTGTCCTGACGAGGGGGACACCGGTCCGCAGGTAGGCGATACCATTCGGTATAGTATTACGTATGGAAACGGTTCCCAGGAGACACAGACAGTCGTCATTACGGATCCGTTGGATCCGGGGGTGGATTTTGTATCCGCCACAGATGGAGGTGTGTACGATCCGGCAACCCACACGGTGACCTGGACACTGAATGACGTGGTACCGTACCCCAGCCTCAGCATTAAACCCCCTCAGGTGTATCTCTATGTGAGGATCAATGAAAAGGCCCTGGAGGACGCCGAAAGGACGGTAGAAAACCAGGCGGCAATTCAGTTTGGACACGATCCCAAGATTACAACAGATACGGTAACCACGGAGGTCGGATGCGGGAATTTATCGGTTAAAAAGACCGTGACAGGCAACGCGGGGGAACTGAACCGGTATTGGAACTTTACGGTCGTATTGAGCGACACCAGTCTCTCGGGATGGTACGGGAATATGAGCTTTAGAAACGGTATCGCCACATTTACGCTGAGAAGCGGAGATACCAAGACGGCGAAAGGCCTCCCGCCGGGGATTCGCTATACGGTAACGGAGACAGAAGCGAACGCGGACGGTTATACGACGGTAAAAGAGAATGATACAGGCGAAATTCTGGAAGACCGCACGGCTGTTGCAACCTTTATCAATAGACGCAGCTTTGCGCAGGCTTCCCTGGCGGCCCATAAGGATTTAAAGGGAATGGAAACGGGCGATACCGGAACGTATCGATTTGACTTTACGCTGACGCCGGTTGCAGGTAGCGGAACGGATGCTCCGGAAAATCCTGTGAAATCGGCCCAGTCACAGAGTGTAACCGTCAACCAGGGGAACGGGTGGACACAGACCACCGGCAATTTCTTCGAGGGCGTGTCCTTCCGGGAGAATGGCAAATATTACTACACGCTTGAGGAGACGGGTGGTTCATACGACGATGTGGAAAATGACGGAACGAAATACGACATACAGATCGATGTGACGGAAAACCCGGCGGGAGAGCGACAGGCCCAGGTATTTTACCGGATCGCAGGCAGCGGGGACGATTGGACCCAGGCCGATGCGGACGCAGGAACAGGACTATATTCCCTGACGTTTACCAACCGGAGGAAAGCGACCGCATCCTTAAAGGTGAAGAAGATCTTTGAAGTCGGCCCTCACGGAAGTCATCTGGGTCCGAAGACCTTTACATTCCATCTGATGCCGGATGCGGGTAACACGGTGATACCGGCAAAGGATACGGTAACGGTGACAGTTGACAGCGACCATGCTGAGGGAGACGGCAGTAAATGGGTCAATATCAGTACGGAGGATTTCTTTGACGGTGTTGTATTTGAGGCAGGCGCCTATTCCTATACGCTGCAGGAAGAAAGTGTAACGCTTTATCCGGGCGTACACTATGACCATAGCGTTTATAAGGTTGTAGTGACTGTGTCAGAGGCAGGGGACGGCTCGCTTCAGTCAGTGGTGACGATTGACGGTACAGGCAGTTCGGATAGTGCGGTCGTCAATTTTACAAACAGCTATGAGCCGACGAAGGCGTCCGTGAACCTGAAGGGTAAAAAGACGCTGAAAGGCGGTACGTTTACAGACGGGGAGTTTACCTTTGTCCTGTCGGCGGATAAGAATACGCCGTGGCCTGACGATGTGACTCCGATAATGGAAACGGACGGCTGGACGTGTGAGGCGAAAAACATAGGCAATACCTTCTCATTTGGAAATATCACCTATGAAAAAACCGGCACATATATCTATCAGATTTGTGAAAAGCTTGGCACGCGTACAGATATCAAATACGATGACACCACATATACGGTGACGGTGGTCGTAGAGGAAGGAACGATTGCCGGCGACGACACCTCTGAGGGTGTGGAGAGCATGACGAGAACGATCTCCTATAAGAAGAACGGCGAACCTGTTTCGATCACAGACGGCTATGTTCCCTTTACGAATGAAAAGAAGTTTGGCGATCTGACACTCACAAAGACAGTGGAGGGCAGCGCAGGCGAAACGGACAGGGAATGGCACTTTACGGTTACCTTAAGTGACAAGACGATTTCCGGGATCTATGGGGATATGGAATTTACGGACGGTGTTGCGCAGGTGACGTTGAAGCATGGGGAGTCAAAGACAGCTCGGGATCTGCCGGCAGGCGTTGCTTATACCGTAACGGAGAAAGAAGCGAACCAGGACGGTTATGAGACGTCTCAGGAAGGGGAAACAGGAAGTATTCTTGCAGGTGCCGAGATGCAGGCAGATTTTGTCAATCAAAGGCAGAAAAAAGAGAGCTCCAGTTCAGAAGAAACCAAGGAAGAACAAGATGTACCGCCCGAGGAGACCCCTTCGGATCCTCCGGTTGAGCATTCGTCCGTGCAAGAGATCAAAGAAACGATGCCCATAGATGAAGAAGGGATGCATGCAGATGTGCATGCAGATGTGCTTGCAGAGGTGCATGCGGAGGTGCTGGCAGAGGTGAAAACGGAGGACGCTCAAGGCGTGCTTTCCTCTGTGAAAACCGGAGACGACGCTCCTCTTGTGCCCTATGTTTGTTCCGCAATAGCAGCGATGCTCCTTCTGGGCGTACAGATGACATGCAGGCGGAGAAAAAAACGGGGAGAATAAATTTTCATACGCCTTGCAGGGAAGAATAAAAAGGTAAGACAAAGGCGGCGGATCAGGAATACCGATCCGCCGTAGTCTGTTAAAATGTAAAGCGGCCGTTTACGAACCGCAGAAGGAGAGGGCATGAAAGAGTCCCTGGAAAGCCCGGAAATTTTCAACGTGCGGTTTGATAATATGGTATTAGAGCAAGCCAGTCAGAAGGCCCAGGAAATGCTGCAAAGCGATTCCTGGCATTATATTGCCGGTACGAACGCCAATCTGCTGCGGATGGCCCGCCGGAATCAGCGGTACCGCGACGCGATCAATCACGCCGATCTGTCCCTGGCGGATGGGTACGGGGTGATCTGCGCATCCCGCATTCTGGGGACTCCTCTGGTGGAAAGGGTTGCCTGTATCGATCTTTTGGATCAGCTTTTGCCCCAGCTGCAGGGGGTACGGGTCTTTCTTTTGGGAGGAGAGCCGGGAAGGGCCAAAAAAGCGGCAGACCGCCTGCAGCAGCAATATCCGGGGTTGATTCTGTGCGGTTTTTGCCATGGCTATCTGGATTCGGACGAAATGGCAAAAGCGGCGGCCCGGTACCGGCCGGATCTTCTTCTGGTCTGTCTGGGCTCTCCCAAGCAGGAGCTGTGGATGGCGGAATATGGGCCAAAAACAGGAGCCAGACTTGCCTGCGGCTGCGGGGGCTGGATCGACATCTGTGCGGGAAAGCTGAAGCGGGCTCCGGAGAGCTGGCGCCACCGGAACCTGGAATGGGCGTTTCGTCTTCTGCAGGAGCCCTGGCGCATCGGAAGGGTTTTTTTGTCCCTGTCCCTGCCCCTTCTGGCTCTCTGGGAAGCAGCAGGAAAAAGACTGGCATGCCTATGGGAAAAAGAGGAGTAGCATCATGGCGGGGAAAAAGAAAAAGAAGGCCGTGCGCAGGCCGGCGCAGCCGGCCGGAAAAAAACTGGAACCCCAGCAGGTCTGTGAGGATATGGCAGAACTGTATCTTCTGGCAGTTTTCGGCTTTTTTCCTCTGATGATTGGAATGGGAGACTACGGGTACGCCAATCTGGTGGAAATGAAAGCCTACATCTGGTTTGGGCTCACTGCTTTCTGGGCTCTCTGCCTGGGTGGCTATCTGCTCTGGTGCAAAAAGACAAAACAGCCCATTACCGTGCGCTTTCACTGGTTTCACGGTGTTGTGGCGGCTTTTTTTGTGATCTGCGTCCTTTCCGCGTGTCTTTCCGGGTCGGTTGGGGACAGTTTGTTTCTGATGCAGTCTTCCAACACCAACAGCGTCCTTTTTATGGCTTCCTACGCGGCTGCGTTTCTTGGCGTCTCGCTTTTTGGACATCTGAAGGCTATCCATATCCGGGCGCTTGGCGTCTCTGCTTTTTTGACCGGACTGCTTTCGGTGTTGCAGCTGGGCGGGCGCAATCCGCTGCTCATGTATCCGGAAGGACTGAATTATTATAACAAATATCAGGAGTATACAGGCGCGTATCTTGGAACGCTGGGGAACGTGGATGTCTTTGCCGCATTTCTCTGTTTTACGGTTCCGGTACTTACCGTTTATGCCTGGCGTTCCGACTGCAGGAAGGATCGTCTTTTGTGGATTCCTGCGCTGCTGTCTCTCTATGTGCTGTTTGCGTGCGATGTGGACGCAGGAAAGGTGGCGTTCCTGGCCGGCCTGCTGTTTGTCCTGCCGGTGGTTATTCCGAATCCGGTATGGGCCAGAAGGGTAGGAATTCTCTGTGCAATAACAGCTGTCCTGGGGGTGGTCGTCATTTATTTCTGGCCGGGGGAGTCGGGTTTATTCCATGAGGCGTCCGCTATTCTGCACGGACAGATGGCCCCATCCTTCGGACATGATCGGGTGGGAATCTGGCAGCAGGCCTGGGCATCTGTCACCCGAAGGCCTGTTTTGGGCAACGGGCCGGGTTCCGGCGCCTGGCTGATTGATATGCGGACGGTGAATGAGGAACGCGGCCGGATTGTAAGCGTCCGCAACGCGCATAATACCTACCTGGGCTATTGGATGGACACCGGCATTCTGGGATTGTCCTGTTATCTGATCCTGATTGGAGCCGGGTGTTTTGCCTGGGTGAAAAACCGGAAGGAAGCTTTGACGGCCGCTCTGGGCGCGGGGGTAGTCTGGTATCTGATTCAGGATTTTTTCAATATCAATGTGGTGACCACCGCTCCGTTTCTCTGGATCAGCCTGGGACTACTGGCCGGAAAATGGGGAGAAAAAGGAGAGAAGACATATGGGGCGCACCAGGCTGCGGAACAAAAGAAACCAATCCGGGGATGAATTGAGACCGCAGGAGGTTCTGGACAGACTTTTTTCCATGCTCAGCACGTTTGCCGATTATTGTGATGCCAACAAAATCCGCTATTATCTTTGCAGCGGGACCTTGCTGGGAGCGGTACGCAATCAGGATCTGATTCCATGGGACAATGATCTGGATGTGTTAGTCCCGCGGCCCGATTATGACCGGCTGCTTTTGAGCGTTTCGGGGACCACCCTGGGAGGATATATGCTCTTTGCCTACGAAAAGGGCAATTCTTTTTTTCCACACGCAAAACTGGCGGATACCGGAACCTATATTCCGGATCCCTCCCTGGGCGTTCCTCATCTGTGGCTGGATATTTTCCCCATGGACGGACTGCCGCAAAATCCGGTTGTTTCCGCTTTCTGGCTTAAGTTTGCGCAGGGACTCAAGCGCTTCCCCTCATGGGACGCCCTTCCCTGGCTGTTATCCCGGCCTACGCTGGGAAAACAGATCGGACGCCTGCTTTTTGTCCCACCGGTCAAACTGATTGGTCATTTGGGGGGAAAGGGATTCTGGACTAGGAAGGTCATCCGGTATGCAAAACGGTTTTCTTTTACAGAAAGTGAATTTGTAGGAGGTGTGGTTTCCAGCTCCGGGCCGGGGGAGAGGATGCCCCGGGATGAGTTTTTACAAAGGGTAGAGGTTACCATACGGGACAGGACGTTTCACGCTCCCGCCTGCTGGGAAAGGTATCTGCGGCAGTTGATAGGCAGCGACTGGCGGATACCGCCGGAGAAAGCAAAACGGCCGTCCATGCAGAGGGTACTGTTAGTGGAAACGACAGAGAAACCGGCCGTCTGACTGCAGTGGAGGTGGCGAGATGCGGGTAAAAAAAATAGCGCTGATCTTTGCGGGCGGCTCCGGAGAACGGATGGCGAACGCATCGGCCCCGAAACAGTTCTGGGAACTGCAGGGCAAGCCGGTTCTGGCATATACGCTGGAACAGTTTCAGGTTCATAAGGAAATTGACGGGATTGTGCTGGCGGCTCCGGCGGACTGGCTGGAGTATTGCACAGAAATGGGAAAGCGCTGGCATTTTGATAAGCTTTCGGCGGTGGTTCCCGGCGGAACGTCCGGCCAGGCGTCCATTTTTGCCGGCCTGCAGAAAGTGAGGCAGTTATACGGAGAGGAAGCGGTGGTTCTGATCCACGACGGCGTGCGGCCGCTGATTGACGGGGAGACGATTACAAAATGTATCCAATGCGTGCAGCGCTTCGGTTCCGCCGTCACCGTATCGCCCCAGACGGAAACGGTTATGATTCGGGAAACAGACGGGGATCGCTGCCGGATCGTGGATCGGGACAAATGCCTGGTGGCCAGGGCGCCGCAGTGTTTTCCCGTGCGGGACATCCTGAGGGCGCATGACAGGGCGGCGGCCGACGGTAAACACGGTTTTATCGATTCCGCCAGCCTGATGGAGCACTACGGATACGAGATCCATCCTGTGATGGGTCCTTCAGATAATATCAAGATTACCACAGCGCTGGATTTTCGGATTTTCTGTGCCGTCATAAAGGAGCGGGAAAAAAAAGAGCAGGACGGGGGGAGTGTGGGCCCATGATTCCGGAAGACGACTGTGCTTACATTTGTGCGGCAGATTTTCTGCCCTGGGAGAAACTGCGGGGGAAGGTTATCCTGCTCACCGGGGCGACGGGACTGATTGGGCGCACCCTGACGGATGCGCTGCTTTTTGCAGGGGAAAAAAGAAAACTGGGCCTGTCTGTCCTGGCTCTTGTAAGAGATGAAACGCAGGCACGGAAAGTATTTGCAAAACATCTGGAGAACGGACGCCCTCTGCGTCTGCTGGAAGGGACCGTGGAACATCTGCCCAAAATCAGTGGGCCGGTGGATTACATTTTGCACGGTGCGGCCCGGACGGAGAGTAGTGCTTTTGTCCGGCAGCCCGTGGAGACGGTAAAAACCGCTGTGCTGGGGACTTTGCAGCTGTTGGAACTGGCACGGCGAAAGCAGATATCCGGTTTTGTCTTTTTGTCCAGCATGGAGGTATACGGCTATCCGGCGCGCGGACACAGGGCGCAGGAGACGGATGCGTGCGCTCTGCGGCCCGGTGAGGTGCGCCACAGCTATCCGATCAGTAAGCTGCAGTGCGAGAATCTGTGTTGCGCATATGCGTCCGAATATGGCGTCCCCGCCAGAATCATCCGGCTGACCCAGACCTTCGGCCCGGGCGTACGTCAGGAGGATCCCCGCATCTTTGCGGAGTTTGGCCGCTGTGTCCGCGACGGGCAGGATATTGTGCTGCACACGCAGGGCAGGACCGAACGCAGTTATCTGTATACCGCCGACGCGGCCACGGCGATTCTGACCGTCCTGTTAAAGGGGGAAAACGGGCAGGCCTATAACGCGGCGGACGAACGCACCTATTGCTCGGTGGCGCAGATGGCGCAAAAGGTGGCCGGCGCCTATGGGATCGGCTTGCGTTTTCAGCCGGAGGACGGTCAGGAACACGGGTATGCTGATCTGCTGTTTATGGATTTGGATACCTCCCGGCTGAAAAAACTAGGGTGGTATGCGGGAAGCTGCAAAGAGGGGGATCCGCTGCTGTATCTGTACGAACGGATGATACAGGACAGCTTCGGCGGCGGGAAGACCGCCGAAAGGGGCCGGATCGGATAAAGGAAACGAAGATGCGAGAAGACTGTACGCAGCAGATTGCCGGAGAAGCAAAAAAGCAGTCCCTGTTGGATCCGAAAGGATGCGCAGGCGTACTGGATATTGTTCGGCTTTTTTTTGCCATATGTGTGGTCGCCATTCATACCCATGCGCCAGACGGTCTGCCCCAGGCGCCGGCCTTCTGGATCACCCAGGGCATTTTGCGGCTGGCGGTGCCGTTCTTTTTTGTCACGTCCGGGTTTTTCCTGGGAAGAAAAATAGACGGACAGGGGCAGGATGTGCTGGCGGTGCTTTCCCGGTATACCCGCCGGCTTCTGATTCTCCTTCTTCTGGCGGGCGGGGCGAATGGGGTGCTGGAACTGTTCACCCAGCGGCTGGTGTATCATAAAGGCCTGCGGTACCTGGCGGGCGATTTTATCCGGCATGTCCTGTTTTATCCCTATGGAGCCATGTGGTTTGTGCAGGCGTGCATCGTTGGGGCGTGGATGTTGTATCCGTTTTTAAAAAGAAAGAAAAACGGCCTTGCCCTGCTTGCCGGAGGCGTGCTCTACAGCTGGGCCCTGTTGTGCAATACGTATTATTTTCTCGCCCAGAAAGCGGGATGGGACAGCGCGGCAGATTCCTTCCTGGATTGGTTTCTTTCGGCAAGAAACGGTGTGTTTGTGGGCTTCTTTTTCCTTTCTCTGGGAATCGGGACATGGAAATGGTACCGTGCAGGACGCGGTAGAAATGCACGATACAAATTTCTGGCCTGTGCCGCGGCCCTGTATGCGGCAGAAATTTATCTGACGCAAGGCTGCGCCTATCGGGACGACCGGGCGCTGTACCTGGCGCATATCCTGTTGGTGCCTGCGCTGATTCTCTGTCTGGCGGACAGCAGGCTGCCGATTCCGGCCCGTCTCGCCTGCAGGTTCCGAAGGGCCAGCGCGTGGCTGTATGTTTCCCATCGCTTTCTTTATGGGCTGGGAGGACTGATTTGTTTGTCGGTCTATCGGACGCAATGGCGGGGAGCAGGCGCCTTTACGGCGGTGCTGGCGGCGGGTGCGTTGGGCTTTTTGGTGCTGGAAGGCTGGCGCAGGACCCGCAAGAGGGCACGGGCCGCGCTCTCTTTATTTGCGGCTGTCGGGATGCCGGTTCTGATTTGTTTTTTCTTATTCCTGGAGTTTCGGGATCACAAAATCTGGGAATTTTCCGCCTACGGGGTCGGTACGGATTTGGCAGGGACGGCCTGCACCGGCAGTTTCGATCAGGGAGAGGTGGTTCTGGAAAATACCGGAAGCGGCAAACTGGTGCCTTACGGAGCGGACGGTCTGAGCTTTTATTATACGAAGCTGGACGCCGGGCGGGACAATTTTGTGTTGTCCGCGCTGGTGACTGTAGATTCCTGGACGTTGACCAACGGGGAGGACGACGGCTTCGGCCTGATGGTCAGCGATGCCGTGGGCAGACATGGGGACAATACGGATTTCTGGAACAACGGGTATCAGGCGGTGGTCACAAAAGTGGAATACCGATGGAATCCCGAAACAAAGAAAGCGTCCAATGTGGGGGATCCTGTGATCATGCGTCTGGGGATTGGGGCACGGGAAAAAAGCGGTTCCACAGAGCCGTATCCGGAGGATACGCAGAAAGCGGCGCATACGCAGAAGGTCACAACCTGTACCCTGGAGGAATCCCAGGGACGAAAGGGCCCGGGCACGTATAACCTAATCGGAAACGGCACGCCCATTGCCGGATCCGGAGGAGAACAACATCTGCCGGCAGGAACGGTGGGAGAGGAAGAACGGCTCACATCGGTCAGGCTCGAGATATGCAGGGATAACACCGGGTACCGGGTCCGTTATCTGGAAGAAGACGGGACCGTGCATGAAAAGCTGTTTTACGATCTTGCGGGAGAGAAGCTGACCGCAATCGATCCGGAACATATTTATGTGGGATTTTTTGTGACAAGGCAGGCGAAGGTTTCCTTTCGGGAGATGAAGCTGACGGTAACGGACAGAAAGACGGATCCGGCGGCGGAGAAAATCCTGCCCGAAGTGCTGGAACCGGATTACCAGGTGATCAGTTCCCATACGTCGAACACGGCGGACTATGAACTGATCTTTGAGACAAACTGGGACGGCGCGCTGTCCGTAAGAGAGGAAAACGGCGCCTGGCTTGTGACTGACAGGGCCCTGAAAGCCGGGGAGCAGTTTTCCCTTTCCTGTCGGCTTAAGGAGGGAGAAAACCGCTATGAGATTGTCTTCCGCCCAACCCCCGGGGAAGCGGCCGGGCGTGTCCTGTCTGACGTTTCCCGGACGGTCTTCTGGCATACGGTCTTATGGAAAAAGATCGGGGACCGGAAGGGCGATATTTACACTTCTCCGGATCCCCAGGGGCCGGGAACCGGGACGAAGGACAGCCCGATCAGCCTGACGGAGGCGATACAGTACGCCGCGCCCGGCCAGAGGATCCTTTTGACGCAGGGAGAATATCTGCTGTCGGAACCGCTTACCATAGAACGGGGGCATGACGGGACGCTGTCTGCGCCTGTCCGTCTGATGTCCGATCCGACAAATACGCAAAGACCGATCCTGAATTTCCAGGGGAAATGCAAAGGACTGACGCTGTCTGCCGATCACTGGGTTTTGGAAGGCTTTGCCTGCACCGGATCCGCCGCAAACGAATATGGGATCCATCTGACCGGAAGCCATAACCGGCTGGAGGATCTGCAGCTTTATCGAAACGGCAACACCGGCTTGCATATCAGCAGTTTATCCCTCTGGGATGAGAAGGCACAGTGGCCGTCAGACAACCTGATCCGAAACTGTGCGTCCTATGGCAACTGTGACGATGCCTATGCGGACGCGGACGGATTTGCCTGCCAGTTTACGGCGGGCCCCGGCAATGTGTTCGACGGATGCTGCGCCCACCACAACGCGGATGACGGCTGGGATCTTTATGCGAAGGTATGGCTGGATGTGCTGGGGCCGGTCACGCTGCGAAACTGTACCGCCTATTGCAACGGGTATCTGGAGGATGGCAGACCGGCCGGAAACGGAAACGGGTTCAAGCTGGGCGGCGACGGTATGCCGGGAGGGCACCGGCTGGAAAACTGTCTTTCCTATGAAAACAGGAGGGACGGTTTTACCTCCAACTGCTGCCCGGATGTCACGCTGATTGACTGCACGGCAGTGGATAACGGAGACCGCAACCTCCGCCTGTATACAAATAACGGAAAAAACACCTCCTATCTGGTGCGGGGCTTCTGTTCCTGGCGGACGGGGGAAAAGACCGGAAATTCTGACGTTCTGCAAGGATACGGGACACAGAAAGCGGAGGATTTGTATCGGGAAGATAACTATTATTGGGATGCCACGCGACAGGCGGCGATCAACAGCAAAGGGGAAGGGAAGGGATCGATTCCTTTTTTGCTGGGGGACTAGAACGTCGGTTTTGAAAAAGGGTTGACATAAAATGGGATTTTCGTTATAATGTATAAAATTATACGTTGTCTTAGAGGGGGAAGCCAAATATGAAATGCCCATTTTGTGGTCATGAAAATACGAGAGTCATTGATTCCAGGCCTTCGGACGAAAATAATTCCATCCGCAGGCGCCGGGTCTGCGACGAGTGCCAGAAACGGTTTACTACCTATGAAAAGGTGGAGACGATTCCGCTGATTGTCATTAAAAAGGACAGCAAGCGGGAGTCCTACGACCGCTCCAAGCTGGAGGCCGGCGTGCTGCGCGCCTGTTATAAGCGCCCGGTCAGCGCCGATGCGATCAATCAGCTGGTGGATCAGGTGGAAACGGAGCTCTTTTCCAAAGAGGAACGGGAGATTCCCAGCTCCGTCATCGGGGAGTTGGTGATGGATAAGCTCAAGGATCTGGAGGCGGTGGCCTATGTGCGGTTCGCTTCCGTGTACCGGCAGTTTAAGGATATCGACACCTTCATGGAGGAGTTAAAGAAGGTTATCGAGAAGGAAAACTAAAGGAAAGGTCTTGCTTTTTCCCATGAAGTTGTATAAAATGAACAGGTCAGGGCATAGAGTGTCCTGACCTGTTTTAGGACGGATCGCAGGGCGTGAAGTCCGGCGTTTGGTATGCGGACCCTTTGGCCGCAATACGCAAAACGCAGACAACTGAATAAAGGAAAGGAAAAGGAGAAAGACACATGAAAGCAAAAGCAGCAAAAAGGGTTCTTTTGGCTTTGGTGTGCACAGCACTGACTATTGCACTGGGCGCGTGCGCAGGCGATAAGGCGAGTGAGAACACATCCCGGATCACCATCGGCATTCCGCAGGATATCGAGGACAGTCTCGATCCCCATAAAGCGGTGGCCGCAGGAACGAAAGAAATTTTGTTCAACCTGTTTGAAGGGCTTGTGAAACCTGACAGCGACGGGAATTTAGTCGATGCTTTGGCGCAGAGCCATACGATGTCGGAGGACGGAAAAGTCTATACGTTTTCGCTCCGCAGCGGGGTCAAGTTTCATGACGGCAGTCTGGTGACGGCAGAGGATGTGAAGTATTCCCTGGACAGGTGTGCCGATACCAGCAGCGGAGCTTCCCTGGTACCGGCTTTTTCTGCGGTTGAGTCCGTGGACATTCTGGACGAAAGCACGGTGCAGGTCACCCTGAAAGAGCCGGATAAGGATTTCCTGGCCTATATGGATGCCGCGATCATTCCCGCCGCCAACAAGACGCCGGAGACGAATCCCATCGGAACGGGCCCGTACCGGTTTGTATCCCGTTCTCCCCAGGAAAATTTCATTCTGGAAAAATTTGACGATTACTGGGGCACCCCGGCCCATATTGACAGGGTCGAATTAAAGATCATTGCCAACGCGGATTCCATTGTCACCAGCTTAAACGGCGGTTCCATCGATATGTTCGCCCGGGTTTCCCAGGCCATGACGGAGCAGCTTTCCGATGACTTTGAGGTGCTGGAGGGCACCATGAACCTGGTGCAGGCGATGTATCTGAACAATCAGGTAGAGCCCTTTGACGATGTGCGGGTGCGGCAGGCGCTCTGCTATGCGGTGGATCCGAAGGAAATCATGGACATCATTTCCGACGGAAAAGGGACGCAGCTGGGAAGCAGTATGTTCCCGGCGTTTGGGAAATATTACCTGGAGGAATTAAACGATCTGTATCCGACCGATTATGATAAGGCCAAGGAGCTTCTGACGCAGGCCGGGTACCCCGACGGTTTTTCCTTTACGTTGACCGTGCCTTCCAATTATCAGCAGCATATCGACACGGCGCAGGTCATCGCAGAGCAGTTAAAACGGATTGGCGTGGATGCCAAAATACAGCTGGTGGAATGGGAAAGCTGGGTGTCCGACGTCTATGCGGGCCGCAATTTCGAGGCCACCGTGGTGGGGCTTGACGCTTCCAGCCTGACGGCGCCGGCGCTGTTGGATCGGTTCCATTCTGCGGCGGGGAAAAATTTCATCAATTTTTCCAGCGAAGCCTACGATGAAGCCTACGCGAACGCGCAGGCAGCGGCGGACGACGCAGAAAAGACAGAGTATTATAAGGAATGTGAGAGAATCCTGGCCCAGGAGGCGGCCAATGTTTACATTCAGGATCTGCCCTGCTTTGTGGCGCTGAATAAGAAATACGCGGGATATGAGTTCTATCCGCTTTACGTGCAGGATCTGGCGAAGCTCTACCTCGTGGAGGAGTAAAACGGGATGAAGTATTTTGCGAAGAAGCTGGCAGGTTTTATAGCGACGCTTCTGGCGGTGTCCTTTCTGGTGTTTCTGGCCTTTGCCGTGATACCGGGGGATCCCGCCACCGCAATGCTGGGCACGCAGGCCACGCCGGAGCGGGTGGAAGCGCTGCGGGAAGAAATGGGACTGTCCGATCCGCTGGCCGTGCGCTATGTGCGCTGGGCGGCCGATTTTGTGCGGGGGGATTTTGGCACTTCCTACAGCTATCATATTCCTGTGACGCAGATGATTGGGGATAAGCTGCCGGTGACGCTGACACTGACGGTGCTCTCCTTTCTTTTGATTGTCTGCATCTCGCTTCCGCTGGGCATTACCTGTGCCCGCCGCTGCGGCGGTATGCTGGATCACGTGATTGTGGTGGCAAACCAGATTGTGATGGCGGTGCCCGGCTTTTTCTCCGGTATTTTGCTCACCCTGGTCTTCGGCCTTATACTGCATTGGTTTACCCCGGGAGGCTATGTGTCCTACCGCACGGACTGGTGGAGATTTCTGGGCTATCTGTTCTTCCCGTCCCTGGCCATTGCGCTGCCCAAAATCGCCATGACGACAAAGCTGCTCCGCACATCGGTGCTCGCGGAGACGAAACTGGATTATGTGCGCACCGCATACAGCCGGGGAAATGGGACAAAAGCGGTTCTTTACCGCCATGTGCTCAAAAACGCGCTGATTCCGGTGATGACGTTTCTGGGAATGGCGCTGACGGATATGGTCGCAGGCAGCATCATTGTGGAACAGGTGTTCAATATACCCGGTCTGGGCCGGATTCTGCTGACCTCTATCTCGAACCGGGACTATCCTGTGGTGCAGGCCATCATCGTTTGCATCGCCTTTCTCGTCATTTCCATCAATTTTCTGGTGGATCTGCTTTACAAGCTGGTGGATCCGAGGATCACAATTGAGTGAGAGAAATCCATGAAAAGGAAACGGAGTAAAAATTTCATGATGGGAGCGATCCTGACCGGTGTCATGCTGCTTTTTGTGCTGGTGGGCTTTTTTTGGACGCCCTACGATCCGGAAGCGATGGACAGGAGCGTAAAACTGGCGGGCGTTTCCCTTTCGCATCCCATGGGCTGCGACAACTTCGGACGGGATATTTTAAGCCGTGTGCTGAAGGGAAGCGGGACGACGCTGCTGGTTGCAGTGGGGACCGTGTCCATCGGTACGGCCTGCGGGATTCTTCTGGGCGCCTTTACCGGATATTTCGGCGGACTGGTGGATGAGATCTTCATGCGCATCAACGATGCGCTGTTCGCGTTTCCCAGCATTTTGCTGGGGCTGGTTTTTATCAGCCTGCTGGGCAGCGGGAAGTACAATGTCATCATAGCGCTGGGCATTGCGTTTATCCCCAGCTTTGCCCGTATCGTGCGCAGCGAGTTCATCCGCTGTAAAAACATGGATTATGTCAGAAGCGCCAGACTGGCCGGGGCAGGAGATCTGCGGATCATGTTTGTCCACATTCTGCCCAATATCATGACGGTGCTTTCTTCTTCTATTATGATAGGATTTAACAATGCCGTGCTGGCGGAGGCCGGCATGAGTTATCTGGGCATCGGGGTGCAGCCGCCGGACGCAAGCCTGGGGCGCATGCTTTCCGAGGCCCAGACCTATCTGTTTTCCGCCCCCGGCTACGCGATTTTCCCGGGAGTTGTCCTGATCCTGATGGTGCTGGGGTTTTCCCTGCTTTCGGAAGGACTGAAGGAATGAGGCGCGCCGCAGCCGGAAAGGAGATCCTATGCTGGACGTGATCGATCTGAATCTGGAATTTCACGATCATCTTGTGCCGGAAACGGTCGTCTATGACTTTGACCTGCATATGGAACCCGGCGAGATCGTGGGGCTGGTGGGAGAATCTGGCTCCGGAAAATCCATGACGGCGCTGGCCATTGCGGGCCTTCTGTCCCGGCACGATATGCAGAAGCGGGGACAGATCCTCTTTGAGGGAAAGGATCTGCTGCACTGCAGGCGAAGTGAACTGCGTGAGCTCCAGGGCGACGATATCGCCATCATTTTCCAGGAACCCATGACCTCCCTGAATCCGGTCTACCGCGTCGGCCCCCAGGTGGAGGAGGCGCTGCGGATCCACCGGCCCGAACTGTCCGCAGAGGAGATTCGGCAGCGGGCGATGGAGATGTTAAAGGAAGTGGATCTGGAGGATGCACAGCGGGTGTACGACTCTTATCCGCATCAGCTTTCCGGAGGCATGCGCCAGCGGGTGATGATTGCGGCCGCCATGATCTGTGACCCGAAACTGTTGATTGCGGATGAACCGACCACGGCGCTGGACGTGACCGTGCAGGCGCAGATTGTAAAGCTGCTGCGGCGGATCAACCGGGAAAAGAAGACGGCGATCCTGTTCATTTCCCACGATTTGAGCCTGATCCGTCAGCTTTGTAAACGGGTGGTGGTCATGCAGGGCGGCAACATCGTAGAGAGCGGTACGATAGAGGAAATCTACGAACACCCCCGCATGGCGTATACGAAAAAGCTGATCGCCGCCATCCCCGGATATGAAAAAAAGTATGACAGCGGGGAGCCAAACCTTCGCCAAAACGAGATCCTGCGGGTAGAGGATGTGCGGATCCGTTTTGCGCTGGAACGGCATTCCCTTTTGGAAAAGAGAAAATACAAAGAGGTGTTAAAGGGCGTTTCCCTGACCGTCCGCGAAGGAGAGGTCCTGGGACTGGTGGGGGAATCGGGCTGTGGAAAGTCCACGCTGGCAAAGGTGATTCTGGGTCTGGAAAAACCGGACGAAGGAAGCGTGTTCCACCAGAGCCAGCGGCCGCAGATGGTGTTCCAGGACCCGTACGGCTCTCTCAATCCTGCCAGAAAGGTGGGATGGATCCTGGAAGAACCGCTTCGCATCCGCGGCGGGATGACCGGACAGGAGAAAAAACAACGCGTGCGTTTTATGCTGGAGAAGGTGGGGCTGGAGGAAAAGATTGCGGAACGGTATCCCCGGCAGCTATCCGGCGGACAAAGACAGCGGGTGTGTCTTGCCGCAGCGCTGATGCTGGGCCCTCGGCTGTTAGTGGCGGACGAGGCGGTTTCCGCGCTGGATGTGACCATCCAGGGACAAATTCTGGAGCTGTTGTTTTCTCTCAAGAAGGAAATGGGACTGGCGATTTTGTTTATTTCCCACGATATGAGAGTGGTCTATCAGGTCAGTGACCGGGTATTGGTCATGAAGGACGGACTGATTGTGGAAAGCGGCGATGTGGACGACGTCTACTTTGCCCCGAAGCATCCTTATACAAAGGAGCTGCTGGCTGCGGCCGCTTTACAGGAAGAAAAGGGCGGTGAACGGGATGCTGGAACGGTTTTATCCTGACGAAACGGCCGATTCGGCCTATGAAATCGACTATGAAGGGTATTACCGGCAGGGATACCGGGGGATCGTCTACGATGTGGACAATACGCTGGTGCCCCACGGAGCGCCGGCGGATGATCGGGCGAAGGCGCTGTTTGAAAGACTGCATGAAATCGGCTATGCAGCGCTTTTGCTTTCCAACAATAAGGAGCCCCGGGTCAGGAGCTTTTCTGAAGATGTGAAATACGCGGACTACATTTTCAAGGCCGGAAAGCCATCGCCCGCCGGGTATCGCAGGGCGATGGAGCGGATGGGGACGAACGAGCGGACCACCCTTTTGGTAGGGGATCAGCTTTTTACCGATGTATGGGGAGCAAAAAACGCCAACATTCACAGCATTTTGGTTAAGCCCATTCACCCGAAGGAAGAAATTCAGATCGTTTTTAAGAGACAACTGGAGAAAATTGTGCTATATTTTTATTGGAGAAAGCGGAGAAAGGAAGGGCTGTCATGAAGGAAACCGATCCGACGGGAAGGATTGACGGGAAGACCCGGCTGCTGGGTTTGATCGGGAATCCGGTAGAGCATACCCTGTCTCCCGATATCCACAATACGCTGGCAAGGCTGTGCGGTCTCAATCTGGTCTATGTCCCGTTCCCGGTGGAGAGCGGAAAGCTGGGAGACGCCGTGCGCGGCGCGTGGGCGCTGCAAGTGCTGGGGCTGAATATCACCGTGCCCTATAAGCAGGAGGTGACCGCTTTTCTGCACAGCCAGGATCCGCTGGCCGCCGCAGTGGGCTCGGTCAATACGCTGGTGAGGGAAGCGGACGGTTATAAAGGATATAACACCGACATGAGCGGACTGCTGCGCGCCATGGCAGAGGATGGCGTATCCCTGGAAAAAGAGAACGTGATCCTTTTGGGCGCTGGCGGCGTAGGCAGGGCCATCGCGTTTTTGTGCGCCATGAAGGGAGCGGCCCATGTGTGGCTGCTCAACAGAAACGAAAAACGGGCGCAGGAAGTGGCGCTGGAGGTGAACCGGACAGTCGGAAGAAACTGTGTAACGGCGGGAAATCTGGAGCAATGGAGAGAACTGCCCAAGGGCAGCTATCTGGCAATCCAGGCCACCAGCGTGGGCCTCTATCCGGACGTAACCCGTGCGGTGATTGAGGACAGCGCTTTTTACGGACTTTTACATACGGGTTACGACTTGATTTACCGGCCGGGGCGGACCAGGTTTATGGCGTTGTGCGAACAGGCCGGAGCGCGCGCCTTCAACGGGTTAAGGATGCTGGTCTATCAGGGAGTGGAGGCATTTGAACTCTGGAACCGGACGGCGGTAACCCGGGAACAGGCCGGACAGATTTATCGGATGCTTTCGGAAAAGCTGACAGAAAACGGGAAGTAGGAAAGTGGGATTGGACAGTACGAAGGAGAGGAAAGACGATGGGCAATGTAATACTGATCGGATTTATGGGATGCGGAAAGAGCAGCGTGGCGGTGAAACTGTCTTATCGGCTCAAGCAGTCGATGACGGATACGGACAGATGGATTGAGAAGAAGCAGGGGAAAAAGATCGCCGAGATTTTTGAACAGGACGGCGAGGAGGCCTTCCGGCAGATGGAGACCCAGGCGCTGCAGTATCTGAAGGAAAATGCGAAAAATCAGGTGATTTCAGTGGGCGGCGGTATGCCTGTCCGGGAAGAAAACCGGGCGCTGATGAAGGAAATCGGGAAGGTGGTCTATCTGCGGGCAACGGCGGAAACGCTGTATGAGCGCGTGAAGGAAGACGGCGCGCGCCCCCTTTTACAGTGCGAGAATCCCTTTGAACGCATACAGGATCTCCTGGAGGCCCGCAAAGGGGCTTACGAAGCGGCGGCGGATATTGTGGTGGATGTGGACGGAAAGAATTTCGGACAGATCCTGTTTGAGATTGAACGGGCGCTGCGGCCCGCGCCCCGTCCTTATCCCGGCCCTTACCGCGCCGGGGAAGAAGGCAGATTTATCGGGAGGCTGCCCGGATTGGGGCGGTACGGACACCAGAATCCGGCACACGATCTGGATCCGCTGACTGCCGGCCTGCTCGACCAGCCGGAGGAGACGGAGAAAGAGGCCGCGCAGAATATGCCGGAGGAAGAAGAAAAAGAGCCCGGCTGTGAGTTGAAACGGCTTTTGGTGATCAACGGCCCGAATCTGAACTTTTTGGGAATCCGGGAAAAAGGCGTATACGGAACCAAGGACTATGCCTATCTGCTGGATCTGATCGCGCGGAAGGCAAATTCCTGCAAGGCGCGGATAGAGGTGTTCCAGTCCAACCACGAAGGGGCCATCATCGACCGCATTCAGGCGGCGTATTTTGACGGGACCCAGGGAATTGTCATCAATCCCGGCGCATATACGCATTACAGTTACGCGATCCGGGACGCGCTGGCCAGCGTTTCCATGCCCAAGGTGGAGGTGCACATCTCCAATATCATGGAGCGGGAGGAGTTCCGCAAGGTATCCGTAACGGCTCCCGCCTGTGACAGACAGATTTACGGACACGGGCTGGAAGGGTATCTGGAGGCCGTCGATTTTATCCTGGCCGGCGGTCTGGAAGATAGATAAAAAGATAGATAAAAAGATAGATAAAAAGATAGATAAAAAAATGTAAAAAAAGTGCTTGACAGCGGCCTGGGTGCGTGATAGTATAGACACGTTCGGCGGTCGGACTGCCGCAGCTGTACCTTGACAAATAAACAGTAATGCAGCC
>CANRGX010000007.1 GCA_947630215.1 uncultured Eisenbergiella sp.
TCAACGAACTCCCCTGCCTGTCCAGCCCGTTCATCGGCTCGTCCAGGATAAGGAACGGCTGATCCTCCATCAGCACCTGTGCAAGTGCAAGCCGCTGTTTCATCCCCAGGGAATATTTCCCGACTCTTTTTTTGTCCGTCGGATCGAGATGCACCAGTTCCATGAAATCCCGCATCTTCTGCCTGTCCTTTCTGTGCCTTAACCGATACAGAAAATCCAGATTCTGCAACCCGCTGTATTCTTCCAGAAACGCCGGTTCCTCTATGGAGCAGGCAATATTGTGGGGCATCCTCTCCCCAATTCCCACCGGTATATTGTCTATCAGAATTTCTCCCTCACTGACCGCCAGAAATCCGCAGATACATTTAAACAAAACGGTCTTCCCGGAGCCGTTATGCCCAACAAAACCCAGCGCCATCCCTTCCTGCGCCGACAGGGATATTCCGTCAAGCACCTGTCTGGCACCAAAGCGCTTTCCCACGTTTTTGATCTGTAAACTGTGCTTTTCTTCTGCCATCTTTTTCTCTTACCCCATTCCCAATGCCAGCCCGATCAGCCGCACAACAAAGGCCGCAATCCAGGCGATGACACACTGTCCGACGATCACGCCCACCGCCCACTTTCCGCCCAGCTCCCGCCGGATGGAGGCAATGGCCGCCACGCAGGGCGTATAGAGCAGGCTGAATACCAGCAGACTGGCCGCGGCCAGCGGCGTCAGGACGCCGTAGAGCGTTTCCGCGCCGCCAAAGAGCACTGACAGCGTGGATACCACGCTCTCCTTGGCCATAAAGCCCGTCAGCAGCGCCGTACAGATCCTCCAGTCCCCCAGGCCCAGCGGAGAAAGCAGCGGCGCAAGCACCCCGGCCAGAGCCGCCAGCATACTGCCCTGGGAATCCGTTACCGCGTTCAGCCGGAAATCGAAGGTCTGCAAAAACCAGATGAGAATGGTGGCAATAAAGATCACCGTAAAGGCGCGCTGCAAAAAGTCCCTGGCCTTATCCCACAGCAGATGTCCCACATTTTTGACCCCCGGCATCCGGTAGTTGGGCAGCTCCATGACAAAGGGCACCGGCTCTCCCTGAAAGGCCGTCCCCTTCAGCAAAAGCGCCATTCCCACGCCCAGCAGAATCCCCAGCACATACAGTGCGGTCATGATCAGGCCCCCGCGTCCCGGGAAAAACATCGCGGTAAAGAATCCATAGATGGGCACCTTGGCGCTGCAGCTCATAAAGGGGGTCAGCAGAATGGTCATCTTCCTGTCCCGCTCGGACGGCAGCGTCCGCGTGGCCATTACGCCGGGCACGGTACAGCCAAAGCCGATCAGCATGGGCACAATGCTCCTGCCGGAAAGCCCGATCCGACGCAGCAGATTATCCATCACAAAGGCGACCCGGGCGATATAACCGCTGTCCTCCAACAGGGAAAGAAAGAAAAACAGCACCACAATGACCGGCAGGAAGCTCAGCACGCTTCCCACGCCGTTAAAAATCCCGTCGAGAATCAGAGAATGCAGGATCGGACTGACGCCGGCCGCATCCATGGCCCTGCCCGCCGCCTGCGACAACAGCGAGATACCGCTCTCCAAAAGCCCCTGCAGCCACGCGCCAATCACGTTGAAGGTCAGAAAAAAGACCAGCCCCATAATGGCGATAAAGCACGGAATTGCCGTGTACTTTCCGGTCAGAATCCGATCCAGCCGGGCGCTGCGGGCGTGTTCCCTGCTCTCCCGGGGCCGCACCACAGTAGCCGCGCAGATCTCCCGGATAAACGAGAAACGCATATCCGCAATGGCCGCGGCCCGATCCATGCCCCTCTCCTTTTCCATCTGGCAGATGATGTGCTCCAGCATCTCCTTTTCGTTCTGATCCAGTTGAAGCGCCTCCAGAATCCGCGTATCTCCTTCCGCCAGCTTGCCCGCCGCAAAGCGCACCGGAATACCGGCCTGTTTGGCGTGATCCTCGATGAGGTGCATGATGGCGTGCAGACACCGGTGCACCGCGCCGCCGTTTCTGTCCTCCCGGCAGAAGTCGATACGGCCCGGCCGCTCCTGATATTTCGCCACATGGATCGCATGGCTGACCAGCTCGTCTATTCCTTCGTTCTTGGCGGCGGAAATGGGCACCACCGGGATCCCCAGCATCTCCTCCATCTCGTTGATCCGGATGGAGCCGCCGTTGCCGCGCACCTCGTCCATCATGTTGAGCGCCAGCACCATGGGAATATCCAGTTCCATCAGCTGCATGGTCAGATAGAGATTTCGCTCGATGTTGGACGCGTCCACAATATTGATAATGCCTCTGGGATGCTCTCCCAGCACAAACTGCCGCGTCACTATCTCCTCGCTGGAATAGGGAGACATGGAATATATGCCCGGCAGATCCGTGATCCGCGTATCCGCATGTCCTTTGATCACGCCGTCTTTTCTATCCACGGTGACGCCCGGGAAATTGCCCACGTGCTGATTCGCGCCGGTCAGCTGGTTAAACAGCGTCGTCTTTCCGCAGTTCTGGTTGCCCGCCAGGGCAAAGGTCAGCACGGTGCCGTCCGGCAGCGGGTTTTCCGTGGCCTTCACATGGTATTTTCCGCCCTCGCCCAGGCCCGGATGGGCCAGATGCTTTCTGTCCGTCCTCTGCGCGCCGTCCTGTTCTTCCTCCGCCCGCTCCCGCACGTCCTCAATTTCTATTTTTTCCGCGTCCGCGATGCGCAGCGTCAGGTCATAGCCATGGATCAGAAATTCCATGGGATCTCCCAGCGGCGCAAACTTTACCAGCGTGATCGAAGTCCCCGGTATCACGCCCATATCCAGGAAATGCTGTCTTAACGCCCCTTCGCCGCCCACGGCCACAATGGTCGCGGACTTTCCCACGGGCAATTCCTTTAATGTCATATGTATCTCTCCTGTCTGTTTTATCGTGTTAATCCGGACTGTCCTCTGGAGGGCTGTCCTGTATCTCATAAATATCCCGGAAGGAAATCCTCCGGCCGTCCGTCAGAAGCACGAGCCCTCTCTGGGGATCCACCCGTCTGACCCGGCCGGTTACGGTGACATACGCGCCCCCGGGTTTCCTTTCATCGGGCTGAAAGCAGAGAAGCTCCACCCTGGGACAGGACGTAACCTGCTCCATGATCCGGTGCAGCTGCGCGTCCAGCCGGGCGGCCCGTTCCTCCTCTATCTCTGCCCGTCCCTGGGTGCAGCGGGCGCTTTCCTCCACGGCCTCGGCATACCCGGTCAGCGCCGCAAACGGAGAAAACTGCGCCGCCCTGTCGTGCAGGGACATATGCGCCCGGACAGCGGACTGGTGATGGGGAAGGGAAAGAATATCGTCATATGCGTGGCTTTCTGCTCCCATCGCATCCTCCTTTTTTCGTTTGCCTTTGCCGCGTTTACGCCTTGTGTCCGCCGATCTGGCGGTTTCTCTCCAGCCCGGTGGCGCCCTCCTCCAGGTTCAGTCCCTTGAAGATGGCGTTTTTCCCATACTTGTTCCGGATGGAAAGCACCGCCTGCTGCATGCTGCGCTCCCGCGCAAGCTCCGCCTGCCGCGCTTGCTTCTCCCGGGCAAGAGCTTCCTGATCGGTGAACAGATCCAGCTGTTCGTAAACCTCCCTGCGGCTGACCTCTCCTTCGGGCATGAGATGCTCCGCCACCACATACATCCGGCGCACCAGCAGATCCTTGCCCACAATGCGGTCATACAGCCGGGTCACCGCCTCGCCGATCTGCCGTGCGGAAGAAGTGTAGCCGTCCAGATTCACCGATCCGTGCGCGGCCTTGGGCGTCTCCCTGCCGTAGCGATCCCGGGTCACAGGGCCCTTGTAGCGGCGCCGGATCGCAGGATCGGTCAGGCATTCGGTATCATATCCCACCGTCAGCACCATCTGATCCGTCATCAGCCCTTTTTCCACCAGACTCAGCACCAGCTGATCCGTCATCTCCTGCACCACCACCCGTCCCTGTGCAAACCGGTAGGGAGACTGCAGCACCTGTCCGGAACTGAGACTGCTGCTCTCCGGCCGGTAGGCACGGATATCGGCTATCGTACAGGGCTCCCAGCCCCAGGCGTGATCGATCAGAAGCTCCGCGTTGATCCCGAACAGCCGGTACAACAGATCCTCATCCTCCACGGAACGCCGGGCCACATCGCCCATGGTAAACATGCCGTTTTCCTCCAGCTTTCTGGCATAGCCGGGCCCGACGCGCCAGAAATCCGTCAGCGGCCTGTGCCCCCACAGCTTCCTGCGATAGGACTGTTCCGAAAGCTGGGCGATCCGCACCCCGTTTTCATCCGGTTCAATATGCTTGGCTTCAATATCCATCGCCACCTTGCAAAGGTACAGATTGGGGCCTATCCCCGCCGTGGCCGTGATCCCCGTCTCGGAAAGCACCTCCAGAATCAGCTTCATGGCCAGCTCCCGGGCGGTGAGCCCATAGATGCCAAGATACCCCGTCACATCCAGAAACACCTCGTCGATGGAATAAACATGGATATCCTCCGGCGCAATATAACGCAGATAAATCTGGTAAATTTTTGTGCTGTATGCCATGTAAAAGGCCATGCGCGGCCGGGCCACAATATAGTCCAGCGCAAGCCCCGGATCCGCCTTCAGCTTCGCAGCGTCCCAGGATTTTCCCGCAAAGGAGCGGCCAGGAGCGCGCTCCAGGCGCGCAGCGTTGATTTGCTGTACCTTCTGTACCACCTCGAACAGGCGCGCCCGGCCCGGAATCCCATAGGCCTTTAAAGACGGGGAAACCGCCAGGCAGATGGTCTTTTGCGTCCGGCTTTCGTCCGCCACCACCAGGTTGACGGATACGGGATCCAGCCCCCGTTCCACACATTCCACGGAAGCATAAAAGGACTTGAGATCGATGGCGATATAGGTTTTTTCTTCCTGCATACCGGCTGCCTCCCGCCTTTTCTTCCTGTTTTGTCGCTGCCATTTTCTATTATATCACGTTTTTCCCGGGCGCAACCGGAAATTCACTTTTTTTAGAGAAACCTTTTTGTCCCCAAAAGGTACCGGCTGCATTGACCGCACGGGCCGCCCCGTGCTAAAATAACGACAGAACTATGGAAACCAGAAAGGAAAACCTGCCATGGAACCTCTGAAAAGAAACGAAGTCCCCCTCCCGCTCACCTGGGATCTGTCCGCCCTCTATGCCACAGAAGCGGATATGTACGCGGATGTGGAAAAAATGGAGCGGCTGTGCCGGGAACTGGAACAGGATTTTAAGGGACAGCTTCATACCCCGGAGCAAATCAACGCCTGTCTGGATCGGCTGCGCGCACTCACCCAAATTGCCACGCTGGTCACCCACTATACCGACCTGGCCGTCTCGGTGGACTACTATGACGTCCCCGCCCAGGAACGAAACGACCAGATCGGCCTGAAGGTATCCGGAATTTTCAGCCGTCTGAGCTTCATCGACAGTGAAATCTTAGCGCAGGACACCGCCGTGCTGGAAAGCGCCATTTGCCAGGCGAAGGAAAACCGGCTGTATCTGCAGGATCTGCTTTCCCAAAAACCCCACCGGCTGCACCCGGAGACCGAGCGCGTCCTTTCGGCCCTCTCTCCGGTTTTTGGCGCGCCCTATCAGATCTATAATATGGCAAAGCTGGCGGATATGCGCTTCCCTTCCTTTACGGCAGGGGGAAAGGAATATCCTCTGGGATACTCCCTGTTCGAGGACGACTACGAGTACGAATCGGATACGCAGGTGCGCCGGGCGGCCTTTGCCGCCTTTTCCGAAAAGATCGGCGCGTATGCCAACGTCACCGCAGCCGCGTATCAGGCCAACCTGCAGGCGGAAAAAATCCTGTCCTCCCTGCGGGGCTATTCCAGCGTTTTTGACTATCTGCTTTTTGAACAGAAGGTGGATCTCTCCCTCTATCATCGCCAGATCGATCTGATTCTGGAGCACCTTGCGCCCCATATGCGCAAATATGCGCGCCTGCTGCAGAAAATCCACGGTCTGGATCGCATGACCTTTGCGGATCTGAAACTGGCGGTCGACCCGGAATACGATCCGCGGGTAACCATCGAGGAATCCCGGCGCTATATAGAAGAAGGGCTTTCGGTACTGGGAGCCGACTATCAGGAAATGATCCGGCAGGCCTATCGGGAGCGGTGGGTGGACTTTGCCAAAAACCAGGGCAAATCCACCGGCGGTTTCTGTGCCAGCCCCTACGGCGCCCACTCCTTTATCCTGCTCAACTGGAACGAAAGAATGTCCGATGTGTTCACACTGGCCCACGAGCTGGGACATGCCGGCCATTTCAAGGCCTGCAACCAGGCCCAGTCCATTTTCGACACCAATGTGTCCACCTATTTTGTGGAAGCCCCTTCCACCATGAACGAACTGCTCATGGCCCACTATCTGCTCAAGACCAATCCCGACAAACGGTTCCGCCGCTGGGTGCTTTCCTCCATGATTGGGCACACCTACTACCACAACTTTGTGACCCATCTTCTGGAAGCGGCCTTCCAGCGCGAGGTATACCGGATCCTCGACGGCGGCGGCAGCGTACAGGCCGAAACCCTGAGCCGGATCATGCGGGAAACGCTGGAGAAATTCTGGGGCGACGCGGTTGAGATTCTGCCCGGCGCCGAACTGACCTGGATGCGCCAGCCCCATTACTACATGGGCCTTTATTCCTACACCTACAGCGCGGGCCTGACCATCGCCACCCAGGTATGCGCCCGGATCGAGCGGGAGGGACAGCCCGCCGTGGACGACTGGAAGCGGGTGCTTGCCGCCGGAAGCACGGGCACGCCCGTACAGCTGGCCCGCATGGCCGGCGTGGACATCACCACCGATGCGCCGCTTTTGGATACCATCCGGCAAATCGGCGAAAACATCGACGAAATCTGCCGCCTGACGCAGGAGTTGGAAGAATCCTGAAAAAACAGTGGAAAAACAGCGTCGGATCTAGTAAAATACATACGGTTGCAATTTGACCCAATTCGACAAAATACGTTTTACATAAAAGGGGATGCCATGAATCTGTTCAACCTGATTTCTCTGCTGGGCGGCCTCGCCATGTTCCTCTACGGGATGCGCATCATGGGCGACGGCTTAAAGGAAAGCTCCTCCGGCACGCTCAAAACGGCGCTGGAGCAGCTTACCAATACCCCCTGGAAGGCTTTTTTACTGGGACTTGTGATGACCGCCGCGATTCAGTCCTCCACGGCTACCATCGTCATTACCTCCGGTCTGGTGGGCGCCGGCATCATTTCCCTGCACCAGTCCCTGGGCATCATCATCGGCGCCAATGTGGGCACCACGGTCACAGGCCAGATCATCCGGCTTTTGGATCTGGATGCTTCCGGCACCTCCTTCCTGCAGTTTTTCAGGCCCTCTACCCTGGCCCCGCTGGCTCTCATCGCAGGCATTCTGCTGCTCATGGGCTTCCGATCCAAAGGATCGGGGAAGGCCGGGCAGATCATCATCGGTTTTGGCATCCTCTTTTCCGGTCTTTTAAACATGACCGACGCGGTGAGCACCCTGGCGGAAAGCGGTATCATCGAACGGCTCTTTTCCAATCTGGGCAGGAATCCCGTGCTGGGCTATGTCATCGGCGCCGGCGTTGCCTTTGTTCTGCAAAGTTCCTCCGCCACCATCGGCATCCTGCAGGCCTTTTCCACCTCCGGGCTGCTGACCTTTGGCGCCATTTACGCGGTGCTGGTGGGCATCTATCTGGGCGACTGCGTCACCACGGCCATCGTCTGCAACATCGGGGCCAGACCGGACGCCAAGCGGGTGGGAATTGTCAATATCCTGTTTAACTTAAGCAAATCGCTGGTGATTCTGGTCTTTGTCACCCTGGTACATAAGCTGGGCCTGTTAGACGGGCTCTGGGACAGCGTGATCGATTCCGGCGGCATTGCCAACACCAACACGCTGTTCAATCTCGCCTGCGCCATTGTGCTGTTCCCAACCCTGTCTGTCTATGAAAAACTCAGCCACCGGATCATAAAGGACAAGCCCTCGGAGGACGCCGGGGAATACGGGGAGCTATTAGACGCCCTCAGCCCCGTGTTCTTCAATACGCCTGCGCTCGCCTTCGGCCGCTGCTATGACGCCTTGGCCGCAATGTTCGATCTGGCACGGGCCAATATCGAACGCGCCTTTGCCGTGATCCGGCAATATGACGAAAAAACATCCGCCCGGATCCGGGCGGATGAAGATCAGGTGGACACCATGGCGGATCGGATCAGCAACTATCTGGTGCAGTTCTCCGCCCACGTCACGGCCCCCGACCATTTGGAAATGCTGGATCATTATCACTCTGTCACGACGGAATTTGAGCGGCTCAGCGACCACGCCTTAAACATCGCGGAATGCGCGGATACGCTCCATGAGAACCAGACCGACTTTTCCGAAGCGGCCCTGTCGGAGCTGACCGTGGTACAGGAGCTGATCGACCGGATCCTGGATCTGGCCGGTCAGAGCTTCAAAAAACGGGATCTGGCCGCCGCCCGTCACATCGAACCGCTGGAAGAAGTGGTGGACGACATGATCAGCTCCCTGCAGAACAACCATCTGGAACGTCTGAGAAACGGCGCCTGCTCGGTTCTGGCGGGCACGGAATTTCTGAATCTGCTGTCGGATGTGGAACGCATCTCCGACGTCTGTTCCAACATCGGCGTCGCCGCCATCGCCCGCGCGCTGCCGCAGCTCAAACACCAGGTACACGACTATGTTTCCCGCCTGCATTCCGGGCGAAACGAGGAATTCAACCAGGAATATCAGCTGGCCCACGACCTGTATTTTGGGAAACTCTCCCCTTTTCAAAACGGAACCAGTGAAAATCAAAACAGCTTCCCGGCAGAAACACAAACGTAACTGTCCCGCGGCCCGTAAAGGGCTCCAGGTCAAAGCGCCGGATTTCGTACGCGCTGCCGGCCGGAAATTCCAGAATCTGCCGGATTTCTTTCTGTCCGTCTGAGAACAACAGATGGATGGTGTTGGCGGTTTTCTCCGCCCTTCCCTCTATCACAAGCTGTCCGGGCGCTTCCTGCCCAAAATCCATTTCCGAAAAGACCAACGATACGTTATTTCCGATCTCCTCTACTCCCTCCGGCGTGATCCGGTAGCTGTCCCCGTATACCCTGTCCGCTTCCCGTGCCGGAAGGGTCGTCCAGGCCTTCTGCACCCGCTCGAAGGAAAATCCTTTGATATGAACCTTCTGATACACCTGAAAGCTGAGCGAGGTGATTCCCTTTAAGGGACGGCTCAGCGTCCAGCTCTCCGGCTGATACACGTTCCAGATGGACGGTTTATCATAGATCACATCCGCCAAAAGTTCCCCGCCCTCGCCGGGGACGCCTTCCCAGATCCGAATGGGAAAAGGCTCGCCCGAAAGATCGAAAATGGGGACGGTGATCCGGGCGGATCCGGTACTGCCAAAATCCAGCTGATCAAAAGTGACCACCGTTTCTTCGTCCCGGGCCGTGGCAACGCCCCTCTCGTTTCCGCTGGTCGCCTCGCCCCGGACGCGGGTATACAGGCTGCCCGCCACAAAGGCATACGGATCCAGATAGGCGGGCCCCAGCCCCTGTACCGAAAACTCCAGCAAAGAGATCACCCGCACCTGATCGGTGCCGCTTTTGGACAGACAGCGCAGATAGAAGTCCCCGTCGCCCAACGCGGTTAAAAGCACACTATCGCCCTGCTGCTCCAGCTGTACCAGATGGGAGGGCGCGCCGTTTGCGCTGGCCGCCGCAAAGGTCAGTTCCCGATCCTGCGCTTCTTTGGGCTCTATCCTGGCCTGTACGCGCAGCGTGCGCTTTTCCGGGGAAAAATGCTGTCCCTCCGGCGCGGACAAGGTCACCCTGCGCACCGGAATTTCCTCCTTCTGTCCGGTGTAAAGGGGCCGTTCCCGGTTTTCCTCCCCTACAAAGGCGGCCCCGGTATCCGACTTCCACCGAAACGGCCCCCGATCTACACAGGCCAGACAGGGACAGACCAACCGGGCCCCGGTCAGTCCCATGGCCGAAACCTCCACGATCACCGGCTCCGGCTCTCTGCCCTCCTGCACGGGATTGGACTGCAGAATAGCCAGCAGCTTCCCGTTGAACATTCTTTTGCTGATGCCTTTATAGCTGTCCTCGTCGGTACTGTCCCCGTTGTCCAGCCCCACCAGCCTGGCCCCGCCCGTGACGCGTACCTGCACCCGGTCGCAGGCGTTCTCCACCGGCCTGCCCTGTTCGTCCTGCGCGCCAATCTCCAAAAAGAGCAGATCTTTGCCGTCCGCAATCAGCGTTTCCTTTTCCGGCTTTATGACCAGCCTTTTGGAATTGCCAAAGCTCCGGCGGCGGGCCGTAGCGATGCTTCTGCCCTCTTTGTCATAGGCCACGGCGGTCAGTTCGCCCTCCTCATAGGGCACCCGGTAGTCCGCGATGAGTTTTTTGCCGCTTCCGGGCGCATGGGTCAGTTCCTGCCGCCCCAGGCTTTTTCCGTTTAAGAACAGCTCCGCGCTGTCCGCGTTGGTGCAGACGCGCACATCGATCATCTGACCGGGATTAAAGTCCCAATAGGGAAAGATATGGATCATGGGCGCCACGGCCGGATCGGTCCAGGCCGACTGCCACACATAATAGGAATCCTTGGGAAAGCCCGCCGTATCCACCTGTCCGAAATAGGAGTTTTTGGTATGATAAGGGGTGGGCTCCCCGATATAATCAAAGCCGGACCACAGAAACTGCCCCAGGGAAAAAGGCGTGTCCCGATCCACCGCAATACAATCCTCCATCGATTTGGCGCTCCAGCTGGTAGCGCTGTTTCCCAGAGCCGAGCACTGCCGGTCATCCTCCGCCAGAATCGCCGCCCGCAGCGGAAAATGGTAAACGCCCCTGCTCTGTACGATGGAGGAGGTTTCGCTGCCGTAGATCACCCAGTCCGGATGCGCCTTATGATGCGCCTCATAAAATTTTTCCGCGTAATTGTAACCGGCAATTTTCAAAATATCCGCGCACTTTTGTGCGTTCTCCCAGGGCATATAATTGGAGGCAATCGTGACGGAGGCGTTCCGGTACGGATCGTGGCGTTCCACCAGCTCTTTCAGCCGCCTGGTGATCTCCTGTCCCCGGCCGTCCGCGTGCGTGTCGTAGATTTCATTGCCGATGCTCCAGAGGATCACGCTGGGATGATTCCGATCCCTTCTGATCCAGCTTTCCACGTCCCTCTCGTGCCATTCCGGGAAAAAGCGGGCGTAGTCCCATTCCGTCTTGGGGCGTTCCCACATATCAAAGGCCTCCGAAATCAGCAAGATCCCCATTTCATCCGCCAAATCCAAAAGACCGGGCGCCATCATATTGTGGCTGCCCCGCACCGCGTTGACCCCCATTTTCTTTAAAATACGCAGCTTCCGGGCCATGGCGCAGGAGGAAAAGGCCGCTCCCAGCGCCCCCAGATCATGATGCTCGCAGACGCCGTTCAGCTTGAGGTGCCTGCCGTTTAAGAAAAAGCCCTCCCGGGGAGAAAAGGAGACGGTGCGAAAACCAATCCGGGTTTCCTCCTGCTGACAGAGCCGGTCTTCTTTCCATAACCCGGTGCGCAGCACATACAGCGCAGGGTTTTGGACGTCCCAGCATACCGGGGATTTTACCAGATACTCCTGCGCCGTTCCCCGGCTATACAGGGGCGTCAAACCGACTTCCTTCCCGTCAGGATCCAAAAGGCTGTGACACACCCGGTATCCGGCGTCCTCACCGCCGATCTGCGTTTCGACCCGCAGCACAAAATCGCTGTCCTGCCGGCGGGTGCTGACATAGATCCCGTTTTGCACCAGATAGGTTTCTTCCGTCACCTCCAGCCAGACGTTCCGGTAGATCCCGGCGCCGGAATACCAGCGGCTGTTGGGGCTCTGATAGCGGACCCTGACCAGGATCCGGTTTTCCCCATTCCTGAGAAAATCCGTGATTTCCAGCGTAAACGACGAATAGCCGTATTTCCATTCGCCGGCCATTCTGCCGTTTACAAAGACGGTACTGTCCATATAGACGCCCTCAAAAGAAAGAAAGGCTCTGCGGTTTTCCTCCTCCCAGGAAAATTCCTTCCAATACCAGCCTATGCCGTCTTCATACAGCTTCCGGCTGTCTGCGATGAGCCAGTCGTGGGGCAGCTGCACCGGCGTAAACGCTTCCTTTCTTTCCAGCGCCGTCTCCGGCTCCACCCCCAGATCGGTGCGCCAAAAACGCCATCCGTCATTGAACAGATATTTCATTTCCTGTCTCCTTCCCCAAAGCGCCGTACACCGGCCTTCCCTTTTCATCGGCGATCCCGCTCTTGCGGTAAAAATAAGAATTGACCTGGTCGCGCCATTCCCTGGCGTTTTCCAGCTGTCGTGCGAACCGTTCCCGCACCCGCTCATACGGTTTTGACGGCAGTTTTTCCCGGAGACTTTCCCAGACCTCTATCATGCGCTCCACCTCCCGTACGCCCTCAAAATGGCTGTCGTAAATATGCTGGATCAGCGTTTTTCCGGAAGGCAGCACATAGGAATAGGGCACATGGTGGAAGAAAAGCAAAAGCTCCTGCGGGCACTGTTCCAAACGATTGTAGCGGGAAGCGTTGGGCTCGTGGTACTGTCTCACAAACCCGGTCCCTACATCCGTCCGATCCACCCCCACGCCCAGATGGTCGGCCCGGTGATAAGTCCCCCACCGGGAATATTCATAGCCGTCCACACTGGGCCCGTAATGGGTGGAGGGCGTCACCATCCACCCGATGCCCAGCGGGCTGGTATATTTTTCATAGGTGTCGCGGGATCCCATCAGAAGCGCCACGACAGCGTCCCTTGTGCCAGGATCGTTGGAAAACGTCAGGCTCGCCCACTCTTTGGCAATTTCCTCTGCCGAAAGGGAGGTGTCAAAGGCCAGCCGCCCAAAGCCGTAAAAATTGGCGGCGGCCAGATCGTTTCCCGTCCAGTTTTCCTCGTTTCCCGTGTTGCACACGGCGGCCATGCCCCAGCGCGGGCGCGCGGCCCGCTCTTTTTCATCCTTTTCCCCAAACGTGCGTCCGCTGACAATATCGGCCACCGTATCCTGCTGTTTTGCGCAGTACGTTTGAAAGGAAAGCACCTCCTGAAACAGCGGGATCAGATAACACAGATCGATCTGCTGCCCCGTGTATTCCTGGGCGATCTGCACCTCCAACATCTGATTGGTCCGGCGCAGTCCGCCGAACAGCGGCGACACAGGCTCTCGGATCTGAAAATCCATGGGCCCGTTTTTGATCTGGAGGATCACATTTTCATGATACGCCCCGTCCGTCCCGATGAAATTGTCGTACCCGGCGCGGGCTCGATCCGTCTTGTAATCCCGCCAATCCTGGGTACAGTTATAGACAAAACAGCGCCAGAGGATCACCGCCCCATAGGGTTGGACCAGATCCGCCAGCAGATTGGCCCCGTCCGCCTGGGTGCGCCCATAGGTAAAGGGGCCGGGTCTGCCCTCCGAATCCGCCTTCACCAAAAAGCCTCCCAGCTTAGGGATGGCGGAAAATACGATCCGAAAGCGCTCTGCCCACCAGCTTCGCACCTCCTCCGACAGCGGGTCGGCGCTGTCCAGCCCTCCCAGTTCCATCGGCGCGGCATAGTTCAGACTCAAAAACAGACGGATCCCATATCCGGCAAAGATCTCCGCCATCTTTGCCAACGCGCCAAGATGCTTTTGCGTGATCAGCCAGGTGGCCTCATCCTTGACATTGACGTTGTTGATCACCACTCCGTTGATGCCCACGCTGGCGGCCAGCCGCGCAAAATCCCGCGTGCGCCCGTTCACAATCACACGGTTTTTCTCAAAGAAAAAGGAACGGCCCGAATATCCCCTCTCAATACTGCCGTCCATATTGTCCCAGTGGTTTGTCATCCGCAGCAGATTGTCCGGATTGCAGCAGATAGAAAGTTCCGTAAGGGGCCGCTGCATGGCCACGCATCGGAGCAAATAAAACACCCCATACAAAAGGCCGGTTTCCTCCCCTGCCTCCAGGCAGACCGTCCCCGCCGCGTCCGCGTGAATGCGGTATCCTCCCAGAATCAGCCCGTCCTCGTTTCTGCGGATCCACAGACCGCCCCGCGCGCCCTCCTTTTGCAGCGTTTCCCGTTCTGTCAGCTTCGGCGTTATGCCCAGCATCCCGCCGATTCCCCGCCGCCATTCCCGCCAGGCATTTTTTACCACGGGATGCGCCAGGTCAAATCCTTCCAGCGCTGTGTACCGCACAACGGGGCCGTTTTCGCTCTCCCGGCACGGCCGGTAAGCCAGCCAAAGCTGCGTCCATTTCTTTTCCATCTCTTTCCTCCTGCCCTGCCGCCGTCACCGGCCCCTGTAATCAAAAGCGTTTTGGATCCAGTCGATCCGTCCGGCACAGATCGCCACCACGTCGAAGCGCACCGGCTGCTGCGCCGGGATCCGCTTTTGGTACAAATAGACATCCGCGCAGCGGCAAATCCGCCGCTGTTTGTAAAAGTCCACCGCCTCCCGGGGACTTCCGAACCGTTCGTCCCGCCGGTATTTCACCTCAAAAAAAACAAGGCAGCCCTGATGATATCCTATCATATCGATCTCACCCTGGCTGCACCTGAAATTCTGTTCCCGGATCCGGACGCCGTTTCTGCGCAGATACCCGGCGGCCTCGTCCTCCCAGAATTTTCCTTCCTTTCTTGTATTCATCCTTTTCTCCTGCACAGGATAGTTCAGACAAAATTGCCGATAAAACTCCTCCTGTGGATCGGCGTCGGCCCGTATTTTTTCAGCGCCGCAATGTGCTGGGCCGATCCGTAGCCCTTGTTGGAAGCAAAGCCGTACTCCGGGAAAATAGCGTCGTACTGTTCCATCAGCCTGTCCCGGGTGACCTTGGCCACAATGCTGGCGGCCGCAATGGAAACGCTCTTTTCGTCCCCTTTTATGATGGGCACCTGTCGGATGGAAATGCCCGGAATGGTCACCGCGTCGTTTAACAGCACCGCAGGCTCTGTGGTCAGCTTTCCCACGGCCTGCCGCATGGCCTCATAGGTGGCGTTTAAAATATTGATCTCGTCGATGCGCTCGGGGCCCACAAATCCCAGCCCCACGGAAACTGCTTTTTCCAGGATCACCTGGTAGAGTTCCTCCCGTTTTTTGGCGGAAAGCTGTTTGGAATCGTTCAGATAAAGGATTTCACAGTCCCTGGGCAGAATGACCGCGCCCGCCACCACCGGCCCCGCCAGCGGGCCGCGTCCCACCTCGTCGATGCCGCACAGAAAACCGAACGCCTCATACTGCCGCTCATAGGATTTCATTTGAAAGATCCGCTGTTTTTCCGCTTCCAGTGCCTCCAGCCTTTTGCCGGCCCGCTGAATCTGCGCCTGTACGCCGGTGCGCCCATCCTCCCGGAAGCGGGCGATCAGCCCCGGCAGTTCCTCTATGCTGCAGGCGTCGAATGCCGCCTTAATCTCCGCAATCTTATCCATTTGTATGCTCCCGCTGACAGCTGCATGCTGTTCCGTATGTCCGTCACTGATGCTTTAGCACACCAAATTTGGAAAAGGGCCAGATCCGGACCCACGCCCGGCCCACAATCTGATTCCGCTTTATGTTCCCCACGCTGGGATCCCGGCTGTCCGAGCTGTTGTTGCGGTTATCCCCCAGCACAAAATACTCGTCTGAGCCCAGGGTGATGGTCTCTGCCGCCCGTCCGGCGGAAAGTATGACTTCCTTGCCGTAGTTTTCCTGCAGCAGCTCCCCGTTGATAAAAATGCCGCCGTTCTCGTCAATATACACCGTCTCCCCCGGGAGACCGATGATCCGTTTGATATAGAAAACGTTCTCCTCATACTGAAAAGGAAATACGATGATATCGTACCGCTCCGGATCATGAAAACGATACGAGATCTTATCCACAATCAGATTGTCCCGGTCGCTTAGCGTCGGCTCCATGGAGCTGCCCCGCACGCCTGTCCGCTGTCCCACAAAGGCGATGAACAGATAAACGGCCACCAGCACCACCAGAATGTAGAGCACCGTACTGATCACTTCCCTGATTACGTTCTTCATGACGTTTTTCCTCCTTCCGGCGGCCACTCCAGGGAAATGCGTCCCAGACGCCCGCTTCTGAAATCCTCCAGCAGAATGCCGGCGGCCTTTTCCAGATCCACCTCGCCGCCTTTTTTATAGCATTTCCGGGTTTCCCCAATCTGACACAGCGCCTCTGCGCCTTTTTTTCCCTCCGTCCGGTAGCGGTTCTGGAGCGCGTCCGGATAAGCCTGCGTCAGAAAGGCAATCAGTTCAACCGCCAGTTCCTCCTTTACCAGGATCTCATCGTTCATGGAACCGATAAAGGCCATCCTTTTCCCCACCGCCTGATCCGCAAACTTCGGCCAGAGGATCCCCGGCGTATCCAAAAGCTCCAGACCGGCGTTTGTCCGGATCCACTGCTTTCCCTTGGTAACGCCCGGTTTATTTCCCGTTTTGGTCACGGCCCTTCTGGCAAAGGAATTGATGAAGGTAGACTTGCCTACGTTGGGCACGCCCGCCACCATGGCCCGCACCGGCCTGTTTTGGATCCCCCGGCGCCGATCCCGCTCCGTTTTTTCCCGGCAGGCTTTCGCCACCATTCCGGTGATTTCCTTCATGCCGGCCCCACTTTTGGCGTTGATTGGCAGCGCATAGATCCCCTGTTTTTCAAACCAGGCGCACCAGGCTGCATTGGCGGCCTCATCCGCCAGATCCGCCTTGTTTAAAAGCACCAGCCGCGCCTTGTTTTTTCCCAGTTTATCGATGTCCGGGTTGCGTGAGGAGAGCGGCATCCTGGCGTCCACCAGCTCAAGGATCAGGTCGATCAGCCGGATATCCTCCTCCATCTCCCTTCGCGCCCTGGTCATATGTCCCGGATACCATTGATAGATCATCTGTCTCTCCTATTTCACCAGGCCCCATCCGTCTCCGCCGCCGCCGAAATGAAACCACGCCTTTCCGATGATGGCGCTCTTGCGGACCGGCCCGATATTCGCGGAACGGCTGTCCTCACTGTTATTGAAATTGTCTCCCATCACAAAATACTCGTCGTCGCCCAGACGGATCTCGTTTTCCGCAATCCCCGCCGACGCGATCAGATCCATGCTGTCGTCGCCGTATCTTTCGCCGTCCACATAGAGGATGCCCCCCTCTATCCGCACCGTCTGTCCCGGCACGGCCACCACGCGCTTCACATAATTGTGCGTGTTCTCGTTTCCGTTGGGCCAAAAGACCACCACATCCCCTGCTTTCGGGGAAAAAATCTGATAGGTGAACCGGTTCACAAGGATTCCCTGTCCGTTGGACAGCCCCGGCTCCATGGAAAGACCGATCACATTTGTGCGCAGCCCCACGAACCAGGTCAGCGTAAAGGCAAAAAACGCCGCCACAAACACAACGACAATCCAACTGAAAATTTCCCGCATCAGGGTGGCATTGATCCCTTTTTTCTTATGATAAAAATGCAGACCTCTGCGACGTTTCCTCATATCCCGCCCTTACGTTAACAAGGAGGGTACAACCACCAAAGTGGCGCCCCTCCTGTATGCCTGTGATTATCGGGAATCGCTCCTTATTTCACAACTTCTTTTACCTTTGCGGCTTTGCCGACTCTCTGTCTGAGGTAATTCAGCTTCGCCCGGCGGACCTTACCCCTTCTCACCACTTCCACCTTCTCTACGTTGGGGGAGTGCAGCGGCCAGGTCTTCTCGACGCCCACGCCGTTGGAGGTCTTTCTCACCGTGAAGGTGGCGCGGTTGCTTCCGCCCTGCTTCTTTAAGACAACCCCTTCAAAAACCTGGATCCTCTCGCGGTTTCCTTCTTTGATTTTGCCATAGACCCGGACGGTGTCGCCCGTGGAAAACTCCGGCACTTCGGCCTTTAACTGACCGGCTTCGATCTCTCTGATGATCTCGTTCATTGCTTTTCCTCCTGTTTCCCGGATGTTCTTAATACGTCTTTTCGTAACAGAGGACCATCTCCTGTTTTCGCAACAGTAATAATATAGCATAACCCTGCCGGTATTGCAAGGATTATTTTCGGTTTCGGACGCGTCCTGGGCCGGTTATCAGATCCAATACAGCTTTTCCCGGCAAATCCTCATGCCGACCGCTTCCGCCAGGGTAAGAGACGGCATATCGTCCGCCCCCATCTGTGCGTAGGGCGTCCAACCCATTTCCAGCGTCCGGTTGATCCCAAAGCGCAAAAGCGCCTGCCCGATCCCACGTCTGCGGTATGGCGCCAGAACCAGCGGCATCCCGATCCTGCCATCTATACAAAGGCCGATCACGCCCACAGGCCCCTCGTCTCCGTCTGCAGGACAGACCCCGAAAAGCCGTCCCTCGCGGATCAGACAGTCCGGATCCTCCCCGTGGACGGACGCAAAATGCCGGGGCAGCGCCCCTTCTGGCTCCGTCCTGTCAAGCGGCCTTACCGCCACGTCTTCCGGCTCCGGGAGCGGCGTTTTTCTGGAATAGACCGCCTGACAGCATTCTCTTACGGTTTCCCTGCCGAACCGGCCCGCCACGCTTTCCGCCAGAAAACGCTGGTGACAGCAATAGATCGCACCGTCCGGTTTTGTCAGGGACAGCAGCCGTTCCCCCGCGTCCCGATCCCGGGCCGTGAGCAGATAGACGCTGCTTTTTGGATTCCAAAGCAGCACGCCGCTTTCCGATGCCGCCACTACCCGAACCAGCCTGCGGCGGATATTTTCTATCATATCCGTATGCCCCAGCCGGTCCTGCCGCAAATATTCCAGGGCCTTTCCCGGCAGATCGTAGCGGGCGTACAGATCCGGACGGCGCAGCCGGGTGCGCTCCAGGGAACGCTCCTGCCGCCACTTCTCCACCCTGCCATGATCGCCCGAAAGCAAAACCTCAGGCACCTGCCGGCCGCGCCATTCCTCCGGCCGGGTGTACTGGGGATATTCCAGCAGACCGTCCCCGAACGATTCCGTTTCCCCCGACTCCTCATTTTTTAAAACGCCGGGCACCATCCGGGAAATCGCATCGATCATAACCATGGCCGGCAGTTCCCCTCCGGTGAGCACATAGTCGCCCAAAGAGACCTGGTCCGTCACGATCTCCTCCAGCACACGTTCGTCCACGCCCTCATAGTGGCCGCACAGGAAGATCAGTTCCTCCTCCTGCGCCAGCTCCCGGGCCATCTTCTGATCGAAGATCCTGCCCTGGGGCGTCGTATAAATCACCCGCAACGGACGTTTCGACCGGCAGGCCGACGCCACGGCGCGGTACGCGTCATAAATGGGCTGGGCCTGCATCAGCATCCCCGCGCCGCCGCCGTAGGGATAGTCGTCCACCCGTCCGTGCCGATCCAGGGTAAAATCCCGGATGTTGACCGCGTGAATGTCGAGAATCCCCTTTTGACAGGCCCGCCCCAGAATACTGGTCCGCAGGCCGTTCTCCACCATCTCCGGGAACAGAGTCAGGATATGAAACCGCATCTTTTCGCCCTCTTTGCCTATAACAGTCCTTCCAGGATATGCACCTTCATAAAACCGGCCTGCACGTCCACCTCCAGCACGCACTGCCGGATGGCCGGCAAAAGCAGCTCCCTGCCGTCGTTCAGACGGATCCGGTAGACGTCGTTGGCTCCCGTGCCAAGAACATCCTCCAGGACGCCGATGGGCTCCCCTGTCTCGTCCTGCACGCTAAGGCCGATCAGATCCGCGATAAAATACTCGTCCTTTTGCAGCCGGACCGCGTTTTCCCGCGTGACATACAGACTTTTGCCGCGGTACTTTTCCACTGCGTTGATATCGTCAAGTCCCTCGAACTTCACGATCACAAACTGCTTGAAATATTTCACGCTCTGCACCGACAGGTTCAAATCTCCCTTTCCCGTATCCAGGATCACTTCTTTGAGCTTCCCGAACCGGCGCACGTCGTCGGTGGTGGGAAATACCTTCACTTCCCCACGGATGCCGTGGGTGGAGGAAATGATGCCGATCTGAAATCTGCTTTCCATTCTGTCCTCTCCCGTTCCTGCCGTCCTTACGAAAAAAGGCGTCCACCCGAAGGGGAACGCCTTTTGCCGACTCAGACGATATCCACATCGACTCTCCTGTTGTTGTCTTCCATCGCCGCCGCTTTTACCACGGTGCGGATTGCCTTCGCAATGCGTCCCTGTTTCCCGATAACCTTGCCCATATCGGAAGGAGCGACGTGAAGTTCGAGCGTCAGGTTTCTGCCGTTTTCCTTTTCCGTGACGACCACTTCATCAGGATTGTCCACAAGCGCTTTCGCGATCACTTCCACCAACGCTTTCATACTGCACCTCCAAATCCAGTGGTTATTTTCCGATACCCGCTGCCTTCAGGATCTTGCTGACCACTTCGGTAGGCTGCGCGCCGTTACTCAGCCACTTCTTTGCCAGCTCCTCATTCACCTTGATCGTGCTGGGATCCGTGTTGGGATCGTAGCTGCCGATCTCCTCGATGAAACGTCCGTCTCTGGGAGATCTGGAATCCGCCACGATGATCCGGTAAATCGGATGCTTCTTGTAACCCATTCTTCTCAGTCTGATCTTTACTGCCATTTTTCTTACCTCCAGGTTTGCTTGATATTGTTCTCTGCCGCGCCATCGCGCGATCTATCAGAAAGGAAATCGGAACTTTCCTTTTCTTCCACCTTTGCTGCCCAGCATACCGGGGAGCTGTTTCATCATTTTCTGGCTCTGCTCGAACTGCTTGATAAAACGGTTCACGGTGCTGATATCCACTCCCGCCCCCCGCGCAATGCGGTGCTTACGGCTGGGATTTAAAAGTTTGGGATTGCGCCGCTCCTGCGGTGTCATGCTCAGGACAATGGCCTCCGTGCGGGCAAGCTGTTTTTCGTCCACCATGGATTCCAGATCGCCCATGCCAGGGACGGCGCGGCCGGGGAACATCCCCAGGATGCCAGACAGACCGCCCATATTGCGCATCTGCTTCATGCTCTCCAGGTAGTCGTCAAAGTCGAACTTCCCCTTCTTCATCTTTGCGGCCATCTCTTTTTCCCGGTCCGCATCGATGTCCAGGTTGGCCGAAACCTTATCGATCAGGGTGAGCACGTCCCCCATGCCCAGAATCCGGCTGGCCATGCGGTCAGGATAAAACTGTTCCAGATCGGACAGCTTCTCTCCCACGCTCACATACAGAATCGGCTTTCCCGTTACGGCCTTGATGGAAAGCGCCGCGCCGCCTCTGGTATCGCCGTCCATCTTGGAAAGGATGACGCCGTCCACGCCCACCTTTTCGTCAAACTCCCTGGCCACATTTACGGCGTCCTGTCCGGTCATGGCGTCCACCACCAGCAGGGTCTGATGCACCGTCACATTCTCCTTGATCTCCGAAAGTTCGGCCATCATTTCCTCGTCGATGTGCAGCCGCCCCGCCGTATCCAGAATCAGGATATTGCAGCCGTTCTTTCCGGCGTGCTCCACTGCCGCCCTGGCGATGTTTACGGGCTTGTGGCCCGTTCCCATGGAAAAGACCTCTGTGCCCTGCTTCTCACCGTTTCGCTGGAGCTGTTCTATGGCGGCCGGCCGATAGACATCGCAGGCGGCCAGCAGTACCTTTTTGCCCTTTTGCTGGAACTTGCCGGCCAGCTTGGCCGCAGCCGTGGTTTTGCCAGCGCCCTGCAGACCGCACAGCAGGATCACAGTCAATGCCTTGCCCGGCTGCAGCGCGATTTCCGTAGTCTCAGAGCCCATCAGCGCGGTCATTTCCTCGTTGACGATCTTAATGACCATCTGCCCCGGATTGAGACCGTTCATCACATCCTGGCCGATGGCCCGCTCCTCCACGGACTTCACAAACTGCTTCACTACCCGGAAGTTCACGTCCGCTTCCAGCAGCGCCATGCGCACTTCCTTCAGAGCGGCCCTGACATCGTCCTGTGTCAGCCGTCCCTTGCTGCGCAGGTTCTTAAAAACATTCTGCAATTTGTCGGTTAAGCTCTCAAATGCCATCTATCCTCTCCCGGAAACGGCGCCGGGCACGCTCTCACAGTTCTTCCAGAATCTGCTGCGCCAGCAGTCTTACGCTCTCCTCCGAACTCGTCCGCTCGATCTGCGCTATCGTGTCCTTTACGCGGTTGAACTTCTCCAACAGGTGCAGCCGTTCCTCATATCCGGCCAGGATCCTGTCGCAGCGCCGGATCAAATCGTGGACGCCCTGCCGGCTGATGCCCTGTTCCTGGGCGATTTCACTCAGGGACATATCGTGGATGACCACATCCTCATAGACCCGCCGCTGATGCTCGGTCAGCAGCTCCCCGTAAAAGTCATATAGCAGTCCCTGCTCCACGATCTTTTCCATGACGGACACCTCACTTTGGGTATCATACACGATTGCGGGAGTGCTGTCAAGTATTTTTTCTTTACAGAGCAAATTTGCCGGGTATATTTGCGGGCATATTTGCGGGCAAATTTGCCCGGCATATATACCTTCGGTCAGATATTCGTGCGCACCACCTTCGGCTGATAGCCGCTTTCCTCCAGCGCCTGGAGAATCTCGTTCTTATGCTGCGTCCCGAAGGCTTCCATGGTGATACGCAGCTCCACCGCCGTATTGCGGTTGATGGAGACAAACTGGTTGTGGGCCAGCCGGATGACATTGCCGTTGGCCTTTGCCACAATGCCGGAAACCTTGCACAGCTCTCCCGGCTTGTCGGGCAGAAGGACGGATACCGTGAAAATCCGATCCCGCAGAATCAGTCCCTGCTGCACCACGGAGGACATGGTGATCACATCCATGTTGCCGCCGCTTAGGATGGCGACCGCCTTTTTCCCCTTCAGCTCCAGATGCTTTAAGGCGGCCACGGTCAGCAGACCGGAGTTTTCCACGATCATTTTATGGTTTTCCACCATATCCAGAAACGCCACCACCAGTTCCTCGTCTTCCACGGTCACGATGTCGTCCAGATTTTCCTGCAGATAGGGAAAAATCTTTTCTCCCGGCGTCTTGACCGCCGTGCCGTCCGCAATGGTATTGACCTTGGGCAGAGTGGTCACTTTCCCGTTCTGTATGGAGACCTGCAGGCAGTTGGCGTTGGCGGGTTCCACGCCGATGACCTTGATCTTGGGATTCAGCAGCTTGGCCAGCACGGATACGCCGGTGGCCAGTCCGCCGCCGCCCACAGGCACCAGAATATCATCCACCAGCGGAAGCTCCTTCACAATTTCCATGGCGATGGTGCCCTGTCCGGTGGCCACGGCAGGATCGTCAAAGGGATGCACGAAGGTATAGCCATATTCCCGGGCCAGCTCATAGGCCTTATCGCACGCTTCGTCATACACATCCCCGTACAGAATCACCTCCGCGCCGTATCCCTTGGTGCGGTTCACCTTGATGAGCGGCGTGGTGGTGGGCATGACGATGGTGGCTTTCACCCCGTAGCACTTGGCCGCATAGGCCACGCCCTGGGCATGGTTCCCGGCGGAAGCTGTGATCACGCCCCGCTGCCTTTCCTCCTCGGACAGGGTGCTCATCTTATAGTAGGCGCCGCGCACCTTATAGGCGCCGGTAAACTGCATATTCTCCGGCTTCAGATAAATTTTGCCGCCGGTCATTTCACTGAAGTAATCGCTGTATACCAGCTTGGTCTCCAGCGTCACCCTTTTGACCACCTCGGTGGCTTCCTCAAATTTTTCCAGCGTCAGCATCTTCTCCTCTGTCATGGTTCTTCTATCCGGCCTCCTTCTTCTTCCTCTTTTCTGTCAAACAGCGCGTTCACAAACTGATCCGCGTCGAATTTCTGAAGATCCTCCATCCGTTCTCCCACCCCGATGTATTTCACCGGAATGCCCAGCTCCGACTGTACCGCCACGGCAATGCCGCCCTTGGCCGTACCGTCCATTTTGGTCAGGATAATACCGGTCAGATCCGTCACTTTGGCAAACTCCCTCGCCTGCACCAGGGCGTTCTGTCCTGTGGTGCCGTCCAGCACCACCAGGTTCTCCCGGTGCGCGCCGGGAAACTCCCGGTCGAGGATGCGGTTCATTTTCTTTAGTTCTTCCATGAGATTCTTTTTATTGTGCAGCCGTCCCGCCGTATCGCACAGCAGTACGTCGATGTGGCGCGCCTTTGCCGCATTGACCGCGTCAAAAATCACACTGGAAGGATCGGAACCTTCCCGGCCGCCGATCACATCCACTCCGGCCCGGTTCGCCCACTCTGAAAGCTGTTCGCCGGCCGCGGCGCGGAAGGTGTCCGCGGCCGCAATCAGCACCCGGCGGCCCTGCGCTTTTAACATCCCCGCCAGCTTGCCTACGGAAGTGGTCTTTCCCACGCCGTTGACGCCGATCACAAACACCACGGACTGCTCTTGTTCAAAATCATAGGCCGTCTCGCCCACATGCATCTGTTCTTTGATGCTGTCCGTCAAAAGCTGGCGGCAGTCTTCCGGTTTCCGGATCCCTTGCTCCTTCACCTGCCTGCGCAGCCGATCCAGAATTTCCTCCGTCGCGCCAACGCCCAGATCGCCCATGATCAGGACTTCTTCCAGTTCCTCATAAAACGCCTCGTCGATGGAGGAAAACCCGGAAAAAACCGAATCGATCCCGTGGACGATATTTGCCCTGGTCTTGGAAAGCCCGTCCCGAAGCCGGGCAAAAAACCCTCTCTTTTCCTCGCTCATATCAATCCGTCAGCTCCTTGTCAATGAGATTTACACTGACCAGCGTAGATACGCCCTTTTCCTGCATCGTAATGCCGTACAGCCGGTCTGCCGCTTCCATTGTGCCTCTCCTGTGGGTGATGACAATGAACTGGGTATGGCTGGTCAGCTTGTGCAGATACCTGGCGTACCGTCCCACGTTGCTGTCGTCCAGCGCCGCCTCTATTTCGTCCAGCAGGCAGAAGGGCGACGGCTTGAGATTCTGAATCGCAAACAGCAGGGCGATGGCGGTCAGCGCCTTTTCTCCGCCGGAAAGCTGCATCATGTTCTGCAGCTTCTTCCCGGGCGGCTGGGCGATGATACGGATGCCCGCTTCCAGAATGTCTTCGTCCTCTATCAGCTCCAGCGTTCCCCTTCCTCCGCCGAACAGTTCCCGGAACACACGGTCAAATTCCCTGCTGATTTCAGAAAACTTCTCCTTAAACTGCCGGCGCATGGCCTCGTCCAGTTCCAGGATGATGTTGGTCAGCGTCTTCTCCGCCTCCGTCAGATCCTCGTGCTGGGTTTTTAAGAACGTATAGCGCTCCATCAGATTTTTGTAATCCTCGATGGCGTTGACGTTCACATCCCCCAGTTTCCGGATGTCGTCCTTCACCGAAGCCGCCTGCCGTTTCATTTCTGCCAGATCCGTCAGGGCACTGTCCCGCAAGGTCTCCGCGCTCCCCGGCGTGATCTCGTACTCCTCCCACATATAATTGATCTGGTTCTCCAGGTTCTCCTCCAGACGCTCCTTCTGGGCGCCAAGACGGTACACCTCCTTATCCAGTGCGTTCATGCGGCCGGACAGCTCCTCCCGGGCGGCGAAAAAGTTCTTCTGCTTCGCCGAAAGCTGCTCCTTTTTCTTTGTGTCCTCCTCCAGCTTTTGCTGGGTGTCATCCTGCGCCCGGTGGGAAGCCTGAATGGTCTTTTCTATCTCCTCAATATTATGTTCCTTCTGCGCGATACCTTCCTGGCCGGCTGCAATTCCCTCCTGCACCTCGGCCAATTCCGCGCGGTAGCGTTCCATTTCGCTTTCGATTCGATCCAGGTTGGCCTGGACAAAGCCCGTCTGCTGACGCAGCTTCTCCACCTCCAGATCCCGCTCTCCCAGCAGCGCGGTACAGTCGGACTCCTCCCGTCTTTTCTGCTCCAGTTCCTCCTGCAGGACAGCGATTTTCTCCTCCGTCTCTTTCTCAAAACGTTCCGAGGACTCCAGCTCTTTGCCGATGGCTTCCTTGTCCGTCCGGATCTGCTGTATCTGCTTCTCGATTTCCGCTTCCTCCAGCTTCAGGGAATCGACTCCCGCTTCCGCCTGGGAATGCTTTTCCTGGGCCGCCAGCACGTTGAGTCTGGCCGTATTCTGCCGGAGAAAGGCCTGCTGCAGACCGGCCTTTGTCTCCTCCAGTTCCAGCCGGAGACGGTTGCGCCGCTGCTTCGTCTGTTCGATCCCGTCCAGCAGCTCGTCCACCTGCTGCAGCCGTTTCTTGACCTGTTCCTCCAATTCCTCGATTTCCCGGCGCCGCCCCAGCAGATTGCTGCTGTTTTTAAAAGCGCCGCCGCTGATGGCGCCGCCGGGCACCAACAGTTCGCCCTCCAGCGTGACGATGCGGAAGGCATAGCCGTATTTTCTGGCCAGACGCACCGCGTTGTCCACGTTATCCGCCACCACAATACGGCCCAGCAGGGATTTTGCCACATCGGCATAGCTGCTTTTTGTCTTTACCAGGGTATGGGCCAGACCCAGCACCCCTTTTTCCGCCAGCACCTCTTTCTGTTTCAGTTCCTGGGCGTTTTTTACGGCGGTCAGCGGCAGAAAGGTGGCGCGCCCGCCCTTGGTCTGCTTTAGGTAGGCGATCATGGCCTTGGCCGTTTCCTCGTCCCGGGTCACCACATTCTGAATGTTTCCTCCCAGTGCGGTCTCGATAGCGGTCTCATACTTTTTTTCTGTCTGTATGATGTCCGCTACCACCCCGATGATGCCCGGATTGCCCTCCTTTTGCTCCATGACGCGCTTGACGCTGCCGCCGTAGCCTTCGTAGCGTTCCGTCAGATTGTTCAGCGCCTCCAGTCGGGACTTATCCTGATGATACAGGATCTGGGTATCCCGCAGCTTCCGATCCTTCTCTGCCAGTTCCTCCCGCATACCGCCCAGCTTTTCTTCCAGGGAATCCTGCGTATGACGGATGTTTTCAATCTCCTGGCTGACCTCCTGAAACGCGGCTTCCAGATCCCGGATCGTCTCCGCCTGTTCCACTTCGTCGGATTTCACCTGCAGCAGGCGGGAATTGAGTTCTGCCCGCCGGATCTGGATCTGCTCCAGCATGGCGTCGTGGCTTCCCATACGGGAACGAATGGCCGCCCTGTCGTTTAAGGTATGGATAATGTCGTTTTTCTTCGTCTCGATCTGATCGTTGAGTTGTGCGATCCGATCCTGTACCGTTTCCAGCGCGGCGGCCGCCTCGTCGCGGCTTTGCGCAAGCTGGGCAAAGCGCTGGTCGTACTGCGCCTTTTCCTCCAGGATCCCATCCTTTTGGCCCTGGCGCTGCGAAATTTCTTCCTCCAGCGTCTTTTTCCGGTTCTGCAGATGTTCCTCGCTGCCGTGCGCCGAATGGATCTGCTCCCTTAGAACCGCGATCTCCTTTTCCAGCTTTCCCCGCAGGACCGAGGTGTCCGTCAGCTGCGCCCTGGCCTGATCCATCTGCTTTTCCAGTTCCTCAATCCCGGCCTGTATCCGCTCGTATTCTTCCCGGATCCCCTGGTATTCCTCCGTTGTGGTGCGCAAATCGTCCGACGCAATGCGGTGTTTTTCTTCCACGGAAGACAGCTGGGTGCGTATCCGCTCGCTTTCCAGCAGAAAAACGTTCACATCCAGCGATTTTAATTCTTCCCGTTTTTTCAGATAGACCTTCGCCTTTTCCGACTGCTTCTCCAGCGGGCCCACCTGTTTTTCCAGTTCCGTCAGAATGTCCGTGACGCGCAGCAGATTCTGCTTCTCGGATTCCAGCCGCTTTACCGCCGCGTCCTTGCGATGCTTGAATTTGACAATACCGGCGGCCTCGTCGAACAGTTCCCTGCGCTCCTCCGGTTTTCCGCTGAGGATCTTATCGATCTGTCCCTGTCCAATGATGGAATAGCCCTCTTTGCCGATGCCCGTGTCAAAAAACAGTTCGTTGACGTCCTTTAAGCGGCAGACCGTTCCGTTGAGCAGATATTCGCTCTCCCCGGAACGGTAGAGCCTGCGGGCCACCGTCACCTCATCGTAATCGACGGCCAGCGAATGATCCCGGTTGTCCAGTGTGATGGCCACATAGGCATACCCCAGCGGTTTTCTCAGTTCGGTACCGGAAAAAATAACGTCCTGCATGGATGCGCCCCGCAGCTGCTTGATGCGCTGCTCGCCCAGCACCCATCGCACCGCGTCCGCCACGTTACTCTTTCCGCTGCCGTTGGGTCCCACAATCGCGGTAATACCGTTGTGAAACTGGAAGTGGATTCGGTTCGCAAAAGACTTAAACCCGTGTACCTCAATACTCTTTAAATACATGAAAGCGAAAACTCCTTCTTCTTACGCTCACTGCCGGCGCAGGCGCAAAAGCGCTTCATAGGCGGCCTGCTGCTCCGCCGCTTTTTTGGTCCGGCCCCGCCCGCTCCCCATCACCTTTCCGTCGATGGATACCTCCACCAGAAACTCCTTGTCGTGATCCGGCCCCGTCTCTCCCGTAAGCTCGTAGGAAAGGACGCTGCCTTCCGTTGCCTGTACGGTTTCCTGCAGCACGGTCTTACTGTCATAAAACAGGATTTTATGTTCCAGATCCGACAGCACAAAACGGTGAATGAAGTTGTGCGCCGCCGCAAAACCGCCGTCCAGATAGAGGGCGCCGATCAGAGCCTCCATCACATCCGAGGTGATGGAATCCCGCTTCCGCCCGCCGGCGGCCTCCTCGCCCCTGCCCAGCAGAATATATTCCCCCAGCGTCAGCTCCCTGGCGCAGTAAGCCAGCGCCGGCTCGCACACCATGGAGGAACGCAGCTTGGTGAGCTTGCCCTCCGGCATCTGCGGGTTCTCATGGAACAAAAAATCGCTGGAGACCAGCTCCAACACCGCATCCCCGAGAAACTCCAGCCGTTCATAATCCGGATACCGGTTGATCTTTTGCTCATTGGCAAAGGAGCTGTGGGTCAACGCCTGCCGCAGCAGTCCTCTGTCCCGGAAACGGTATCCGATTTTCTGTTCCAGTTCTTCCATCCGGTTTTCCGCAATCATCTTCCTCTGCCCTCACGCCGGCGGCCGCCATACGCCGCAAAACATCCTTACGCGAAAAGTGTGCGCGCCGCTGCACGCACACCTCCTCCCAAACCGCTTTCCCGTCCGGCGCCTTATACGCTCCTGCGGATCAGCGCCACTGCCTCGCCCACCGTTTTGATCCGGAGAACATCCTCCTCTGCAATATCGATGTCAAAGGTCTCCTCTATTCCAATAACGATCTGATAGACATCCAGGGAATCCGCGCACAGATCCTCCACAAACCGGGTTTCTTCCGTCACCTCACGCGGATCCACGCTCAAAACCTCTGCAATAATTTCTTTCAGCTTTTCCAGTTCCATACTCAGTTGCCTTCTTCCTTTGCCGTCCCTGATGCAGCTTTTGCTATGCTCGACTGGATCTTTCCAATGATATCCTGCTGGCCAAACGTCACGCACTGCAGAATGGTATTGCGAATTTCCACCGGGCCGGAGCTGCCGTGGGTCTTGACCACAAGCCCTTTGAGTCCCAGCAGCGGAGCGCCGCCGTACTCCTCCAGATCAAACGCCTTCAACGTCTCCTTTAAGGCAGGCTTTACGAGAAGCGCACCGATCTTGCTGCGCAGAGAGGTCATCATGCCTGCCTTCACTTTCCGGATCAGGGTGCCCCCCACGCCCTCGTAGAGCTTGAGGATCACATTCCCCACAAAGGCCTCGCAGACCACCACGTCCGCATAGCCCGCCGGAATGTCCCGCGCCTCTATACTGCCGATGAAGTGAATATCCTGACATTCCTTGAGCAGCGGGAACGTCTCCTTGACGAGCGCGTTGCCCTTCTCCTCCTCTGCCCCGATGTTCACGATGGCCACCCGCGGGTTTTTCACCCCCATCACGTTTTCCATATAAATCGATCCCATTCTGGCAAACTGCACCAGATGAGAGGGACGGGCGTCCACGTTGGCGCCGCAGTCGATCAGAAGCGCTGCGCCCTTCTCTGTGGGGATCAGCGGCGCCAGCGGCGGCCGTTCCACGCCCTTGGCCCTTCCCACCAGAACCTGTCCGCCCACCAGGACGGCTCCCGTGCTCCCGGCGGACACAAAGGCGTCGCACTCGCCCGCCTTTACCAGCATCAGCCCTTTGACAATGGAGGAATCCTTCTTCTTGCGGATCGCGTTGACCGGCGGCTCTGCTGTCTCGATGACCTCCGAAGCGTGCACAATCTCCACCCGGTGCTCAGGATAAGGGCCCAAAGCAGAAAGCGCTTCCCCAATCCTGTCCTGATCGCCGACCAGATATACCTTCACCCGCCCGTCTGCGCGCACCGCCTCTATAGCGCCCTGTACGATCTGGGACGGAGCGTTGTCCCCGCCCATGGCGTCCAGCGCGACCTTCACCAATTCCGACATATCCTGCTCCATTCTGCCCCGGCAGGGGAAACCGCGCTCCGGCAGCGGCCCCATTTTCCGCGGCATCCGATTCTTTCATAACATAATTTACTATACTAAACTCGGCCGTAAAAATCAAGCGTCAGTTCTGCATGCCCTCTTGCTTTATCCGTTTGATACAGGGACAGTTACAACGCCAATACCAGCAGGATGACAAAAATCGGAGAACTGATCGGCTGAAAGCCATAGAAAAAGCTTTGAAATAAAAACAGTGCCGAAAGCATCAAATATACCTTATCCAGCCCGCAGGCCGCTTTCTTCCACCCCTTTGCGATCATCATGGCCAGCACGGCAAGCACCAGGCCCAGAACGATCTCTCCCACAATACCGTAATCCGCTAAAATATTCTCAATCATATTCTGATTTATTTCCACTGACTGCCGGATTTCCTCACTGAACGCAGATAAAACAGGAGAGGAAGCACCCCCGCCCTCCTCTACGAAAAGGCAGCTGATAACTAATATTCCTACGGTAGACAACGCATAGACAAATCCGCGCCGGAACCGTGTCATAAGGATTCGTTTGGGATCCCCTTTGGGCACTCTCTCCCAGTATTTCAGTACCAATAAGCCGGCAATTACGAGAAATACGTCCAGATAAACGCTGTATTCCAGCGTAAAACGCATTGTCTCCCGATACCCCTTCACATATTGGACCAACGGGATATTACTCAAAAGAATCAGAAAAACAAAAGACAAGAGCAAAACCCGCTTTACCAGATAAGCAGTTGCCGGCAGTATTAGAGGAAGCATAAGCAGGAAAAACGCCGTAATACAAATTGCCACGGGATCCTGATAGAAAAAGAGAACCAGATAACTGATCGCAGCCGCAGCCAGGCAAAAGATACTTGCCCGTTCCCCCTCCTCCACACAATACATACCGGACGCAACGCAGGCTGCAAGAATCAGCCAGGAAGCGGTTCCTTCCGGCTGCGCCAGCAGAAGTCTGATATCGGTATTTTCCGTAAAGGAAAAATAATATGCTAAAATTTCCGCATCTAAAACCAGTCCGGCCGCCATAAGCAGCCCCAGATAGTATGCGCTTCTCCCGGGAGCAAAGCGCAGCAGGAAATAGGTTCCAATCAGACAGCAAAGAAAAACAGCGCTTTCAAATTCCATGCTTCCCCGTAAAACCGTCCCGGCCGTCCAAAGGACAAGCAGAATTGCCGCCATGAGCAAAATCAGCTCGGACTTCACGATTTGGACCCGGCACAAGACCCGCCCTCTGGAAACAAGAAGGATAAAGATTACAGCCGTCACACAGGTCATCAGTACATATAGGAGCGTCTTCTCTGTAAGATTCCCCAATATTTGTTCAGAAGCCAGAAACAGCGGAAACAAAAACAACATGATGCGAATGTAGTAATCCAGCACGATCCTGCCGTCCCGGGCCAGTTCCGGAAAGCATATTTCTCTCATTTGTTTCAGAAAGGTTTTTTTCCTTTCCACTTTTTCCCCTTCTTCCCGCTTCATTTACCCCTCAACCTTCCTTTCAGTCGTTTTGTTCCATTCGTAAGAACCGGATTTTTAAAAGCAATTAAAACAGAAAAATAAACAGCCGCACCGATACCGCAGCAGATAAAAAAACCTGCCCCGTTATTTCCCATACCCCTTTTTAACGCCGTCAGGGTAATGCCAAAGATAACACAGCCCGCAGCCCAGGACGAGAGATACCCCTTTTCAAATCGGAGACGAAACTCCCGTTTCGATTGAAGCAAATAAAAAAACAGTACCGACAATTCGCTGATCACCGATGCGAACGCCGCCCCGGCAGTCCCATACGCCGGGATCAGCACAAGGTTCAGCGCCACGCTGAGTACGGCTCCCGCGGCCATGGCATGAAGCTGATATTTCTCTTTTCCGGAAGCAATCAACACACTTTGCCCCAACAGCCCGCAGGACGATATAATCAGAACCAACGGCGCCAAAATGCGCAAAAGGGCGGCAGACTCCAGATATTGCCCTCCAAACAGCGCGGCGGTCATCATCTCCGGGATCAACAGCAGCCCTATCGTACAGGGAGCGGCAAACAAAAGAATTATTTCATATGTATCAGACACCCACCGGGAGAATTCTTCCCGCCGTTTTTGCGCATGACACAGACTCAGTCTCGGCAGCACCGCCATGCCGGCTGTCACGGCAATCATACATAACGCCCGGATGGGACGGACAGCATAGGTATATACCGCAACGTCCTCCGCACTTCCCCGGATGCCCAGCATTGTCGTATCCACCTTTACATAAATGTCATTGGCAATGATGGAACCAAGAAGCAGCATAACCGGTGCAAAATGCCGCCTGCAGTCAAGTTTTCTAACCGAAATCCTGACATCTTTCAGCAGATGCAGCGCATTCCATACAAAATATCCGACCGTGGCGGCACTGCAGACAAGGGCATACGGCAGGCCATCAAAACGATCCCGGACAGAAAAGATCAGGACAAGCATACACAGCAGCTTTGTCAGTCCGTTCCGCCGCGCAATTTCCCGATAAGCTTCCTGTCCTGCATAAAACCAATCCAAATTACCGATGTTGGCAAAAAGGGGCAATGCCACCGCCAGATATACCGTAAGTCTCTCCCGGAAATACGGTACGGCAAAAATCATTCCCAGATACAGCAGACTGCAGACCACCGTAGAAAACAGGTTGATAACAAACAGCTCCGAAAAAATCTTTTCCCTTTCTCTTTTGTCTTCCAGATGACAGGCGATCTCCCGAATACCGTACTTGGGGATCCCCAAAGAAGCAAACGTGAGGAAATACGAAACAATATTCTGCGCGAACGCGATCTGTCCCACATCCTCCTTCAGCAGGATTCTTGCTACATATACAGAAGAAATCAGAGGAAACGCCGCATTCCATAAAGCATAAATGACATTGAATATAATATTCCCGGATATTGACTTCTTCAATCCTGCTCCTCCGATTCTCCGTTTTTATATCAGCGGACCAGGACGGCGGTATAATAAGTGATAGCTCCGCCGAAGCTGTCTGCCTGAAATTTTTTCACATCCTTATAATGCTCAAACAAAGTCTGCTGGCTCTCCTGACCGACCCGGCCATCGTTGAAAGCGGTTTCCAAAAAAATCGCTTTATCCTTTAAAAGGCCCTTTTCATATGCCCCCTGCAAACCCGGATCTTCTGCGGATTCGTAAACGGACAGTTCCAACGTGCCGGGCTCCTCAAGCATTCGCCAGTCTCCTGCCTGTATGTTCCATCCCCGGCCGCCGCTTCCCAGAGCAATGCCGCGGTTGCTTCCAAGAACAATAATATCTGTCTCTGCGTCTGCCCCGGCCGTCCGGAAAGCATCCCGGATACACCTGTCCAGATAGGTATACTGATAATTATAGATCAGATAATCCCCTTTCCAGCTCCCCTCCTCATTGCAGGTAACCAACGGCATCGAACCCGTATCTACATTTCGGTACACTGTCAGCATCACCGGATCGACGGTCACGTAAGCCTGCAGGATATAGAGCAGAGACACCGACAAACAAAGGAATCCGGTCAGTTTTTCCCTTCCTCCATAGCTGCCGGCGAAAACGGTCGAAGACAGTATGACAAGCGCCGTCTGAATCGGCAGATTATACCGCGGGATAGGATAGGTGACGACCAGGCAGGAGCAGAAAAAATAAATAAGCGAAGCGCCGGCGATACCGGAACACAGCACAGCAAATCGCTCCGAAAAGAGACGGCGGTCTCTTTCCCGGCCTTTGCGCTTTGCAAGAAACCGCCTGACGCCCCCCAGTCCCGCCAGTAATAAGGACAACCAGCCGAAATTCACACACCAGCACTGTCCAAATTTATCTAATATATACCGGCCGTCAAACCCAAGGTACCCTCTGGCACTTCCCCCCAGATATTCGGCCTGACCCTGAAGTATTTTCCCTCCTCCCAGCCATCCCATGGACGGGCCGAACAGATAAAACAACACTCCTATTCCACCCAACAGGCACAGCACAGCCAGAACCGCATTCTCCGTCCGCCGCAGCGTCCGCGCCGCCCGCCCAAACAGCGGCCCTTTTTCCACGAAGATGACTTCATAAAATACGACGCCTGCGAAGAAGCCGCACAGAAGCGCAATTCCAAATTCCTTACTGAAAACCAGAATCAGAGAACCGAAAATCAACAAAAGCAGCTTCTTGCGGAAGAAGGCCCAAAGGACAAAGCAAAAAAACACCGTGCATCCGAAGTCAAGCTGTAGATAACTGTCCAAACCAAGGAACATGGGACAGCATCCGGTCAGAAGCCCGATCCAAAACGCCCCCTTCTCTCCTATCCTTTTCTGTTCCCGCACAATATCATAGACACAAAAAATTGCGCCAAGAGAAAGCGCCGTCTGTATAAGCCAGATATTTTCAAATCTGCCGGGCCGGAAAAATTCCGCAACGGCAAGAAGCGCCGCATAACCGTAGGACGGATGTGCAGCGAGCCGGAAGCTGGAAAGGAAATAAGAGAGATCAAAAGTAAAATTTTTACAGGCGCGATACAAAGCAGCATAATAAGCGGCGCTGTCATTGCGCACCATCGTCTCCATCTGCGGCAGACGCAGCAACAGAGAAACCGACAGGAGAAAAAGAAGGCCGCCTTTCGCCCGCAGCCAGACGACCGGCCCTGTTTTCCCCGTCTTATATTCCAACCGGCATTTGCCCGCGTTCCATACGAGCAGAAATATCAGAAGAAACAGCGCCAGGTATACGCCGAAAGAAATCGTTTCCCCATTCCTCCGAACCGCCGTCATACCGCCCAAAAGGAAAAGCAGAACGGGAATTTCTGCTATCAGCAGCTGCTCATAGAAAACAGGGGAAAGCGAAAACATCTTTTTCGGTTTTGTTGTCATGTTATGTTGATTCTTATCCATCATAAATAAGTCAGCGGCATTCACCAACGTCTACTTGTTAAAGAAGGTCATATTTTTCTGCTGCTCCCTGACAGTTCATCGGAACATTTCTTCTTCCTTGCGACCACCAGCATTTGATCCGCGTATCCCGCCTCATCAATAACCGGCTGAATCCGATTGCTTATATTCATCAAACTGACATATAATTCCGATTCCTCCAAACCGCCAAGAATCATCGCATTGTTAATAAGATCCGTATACCCCTGCCCGAACTCCCATTTCCCGATGATTTCCAACTGTTCGCCCAAAAGGTATATAAGGGATTTTTCACTGAACACCTGCAGATGAATCGGCGGTACGATATGACGGTACACCGCGTTAGGGCAGGTCTGGTTTGCAAATGAGGCCAGCGAAGGGTGCCTGGGAACTTCAAACACAAAAACGCTGCCGGCTTTCATTCTGTCACAGATATATTTAACGAACCGTACCGGTTCTTCAACGTGCTCAATCACATTGATACATGAAATAATATCGCTTGTGCTTATCAGATCATTGATTTCTTTTTCTTCCTTTGTCAAATCAATATAATAATGATATACCCTCAAACCGTGCTCGGAAGCAAAACGCACTTCATCCGGGTCCGATTCGATTCCCACCGCTTCAATCTTTGTGTTTTTCAGATATGTAAGGATTTCCCCGCCGCCGCATCCGATATCCAGCCATTGGCGGACAGGACACCCGTCTTGTTCGCATGCTTCCAGAACAAACCGTACCTTTGGCTCCGATATCAGCCTTACTCTCTGCATATAAACAGACTCGTCTATATAAAAACTGCCATTTGCGGTGTGATCCGATGCGTACAGTTTTTTAATGTCCGGGAGATTATGAAGAAAAACCGCGCCGCATGTTTTGCACAAATAATAATGATATTTTCCCCAGACCGATACAAATAAATCTGAATACCCCCCCCCCGCATATACGGCACCGGGGCGCGTCCCCCTCCATCGGTTCCTTATAACATTCTTCCGACCGTTTCCTATCCTCGTCAATCATATTCCGAATGGTTCCCAAATTTCTGGAAATCTTTCTCATTTGCATCGGCTTTCCATATTTAATTAACATATTTTCCCTCTCCTTTATTTTCTAACAAGGCTTCCAGTACAAGTAAATCCCGCTGCTCATCTATATCCAGATCAAATTCCGAGGGCATTTCGTACCCGTATAAATTGTCGTTCAAACTGGTTTCGGCGGTCAAATCCCGGATTCTGTTAATATAAATCGCACCGTTCACAACATAATAATCCGGGAAATCCTGCCTTCGTACCGTGCTTTGACAGGGAAGCATAGACGTCAGCTTCCCCTCCTGATCCATCCGCCTCAGTAACAGCGGATGGTTTCTTGCGGGAGAGATACTCAACAGAGACGGATATTGATTGTCAATCATCAGCTCCAGCGCTTCATCAATATGCAACGCGGTTCTCAACGGCTGTGTCGGCTGCAGCAAAACCAGATAATCAAAGCATTCACCCATTTTTTCAACAACGTGGAGCAACACATCAATCGTCCTGCTGGTATCCTGCGCAAGCTCCTTCGGACGGTTCAACACTTCGGCTCCTTCCCGCAATGCGACCTCCCCGATGGAACTGTCATCTGTGCTGACAATTATCTTATCAATATATTTTGAGGCTCTCGCCGCATCAAGGGTATAGGTTATCAGTTCCTTTCCCTTTACCTTCACAATATTTTTATGGGGAATCCCCCGGCTGCCGCCCCTTGCCGGAACAACTGCCAGGATCTTATAATTTTTATACATTTTGAACCTTCCCTTTAGTCATTTGACCATTTGAGATCAATAAATTTCTTCTGAATATCGAACTTCCAGATTTCATCCTGATGAAGGATATCCAAAAACATCCGCGTACTATTTCCCATTCCGAAATGTTTCCCGGAAAAACGATATTGCTCCACCTTCCTTATCGCATTTTTAATATCCTCTTTATCTTCTTTTACATGCTGTATATTTTTTATCGCATTCTCATCATATCTTCCGCTTTGCCGGCTCCCTATATCAATAGACGGGATGCCGTATATCTCGCTTTCCCTGATCCCTGCGCTTGAATTTCCGATAATAAATTTTGCATTTTTCAATAAAGTAAGAAAATATTCAAACCGGATACTGGGAAATACACGAAAGCGTTTACTGTTGCTAAATTTTTTGTATTCTTCCAATATAATCTCGGAGCCCAAATCATTATTCGGATAAATGACAATATAGTTTTCACCCGATTCAAGGACCGCACCGACAACCCGGCTGATTCTATCGGATATAGATTCGTATTCCGTGGTCACCGGATGGTACATCAAAATACCGTACTCCTCAAACGGAATGTCATAGCGCTTTTTACACATGGGAAAAGCAGGCAGATGAGGGGACAACATGATATCAATATCCGGAGAACCGATAACATATATTCTTGCTTCCTCCTCTCCCAACTGAATCAGCCTGTTTCTGGCCTCGTTGTTACAGACCATATGTATATGGGCAAACTTGGATATGGCATGACGGATAGACTCATCAATGGTCCCTGAAAGCTCTCCGCCCTCGATATGAATCACCCGTACATTCTTTAACGCACCGACAATGGCGCCGGCAAGGGCCTCTATGCGGTCCCCGTGAACAACGATCATATCAATCCCTACTTTTTGTATATAACCGCTCAGTTCACAGATTACATCTCCCAGATTGTAACTCATATCATTTGTCAGCGCCAAGCCAAATGCCAGATATATATTTTCATAATGGTCCTTTTCGATTTCCCGAAACGTATTACCAAACTGCGGAAGCAGATGCATACCGGATACAAAAACAAAAACTTCAAAATCCTCATCTTCATCCACAGCACGAAGCAGACTCTTTATTTTCCCGTAATCCGCACGGGTGCCGGTTATAAATAATACCTTTTTTCGCATCATACCCCCGTTACTCTGCCTTTATCATAGAATATTGCAGCTGTATATCCCGTTCGATATCACAGGCCGCGCGCCGCCCAAGTATACTTTCATATTCTTCCGCCAGGATCCCTCCGACACCCGGCCGCTTTACCCATAAATTCTCCCTTGTGAAAGGTTCCCCGGCTTTTACCGGTTCAATGGTAACAACAGATGCAAAGGCAAAGTCCTCCGTCACTTTTTCTTCTCGAATAGCTTTTTTCTCTCCGTTGAGCATAAGCGGGATCTCGTCTGCCGCAGCAACAAGCTCCCTCAATCTCTGCTCATCCATAGAACACACGATATCCGGGCCGGTTCGTTCCATTTTATCTGTAAAATGCCGTTCCACCAGACATGCGCCCAGAGCCATTGCTGCAATGCAGGCATTGTTATTCAGCGTGTGATCGGAAAGCCCAATCGGAGTATCCGGAAATTCCCGCATCATTTCCTGCATGGCCCCGAGTCTGACCCATTCCGGCCTGGTCGGATATAAATTGGTCGTATGCATAAGCGCATATGCGACGCCATGCTTTTCCAATATGTTTACCGCCTTAGCAATACTTTTGATATCATTCATCCCTGTAGATACAATCATCGGTTTATGAAACTGCGCCACATATTCGACCAAAGGATAATTGTTTAGCTCCCCGGATCCAATTTTATATGCCTGTACGCCAAATCTCTCAAGACGTTCGGCCGCTGCTCTGGAAAACGGCGTGCTTAAAAAAAGCATCCCCAGAGATTCTGTGTATCGCTTCAGTTCTTTTTCATCCTCCTCCGATAAAGCGCACCTTTTCATAATCTCATAAATCGACACATCGGAATTCCCCGGAATAACGGACTTTGCCGCATGGCTCATTTCATCGTCTACAATATGTGTCTGATGCTTGATCAATTTCGCGCCCGCCCTATGTGCCGCATCCACCATCAGCTTGGCAACCTCAAGGCTGCCCTCGTGATTGATTCCAATCTCCGGAATTACCAAAGGCGTGCATCCTATTCCGACTTCAACAGATCCGATAAAAAATTTTTTTTGCACTTTATTTTCCTCCCAAACATAACAGTCAAAACAGAAACGTAGGAAACCAGGACCAAATATCGAACGATTGTATGGCTATATAAAAATGCGCATATGCCGGAGGCCGCAAAACCAAGTACAACCGTTAATAACACCTTTTTATAACTGTATACCCCTGCATATCCCAGTCGGGCAACCAGAACCATATGAATCACCAAAAGCCACAAATAACCGGCCAGAGTCGTATAGGCGGCGGCGGTGTACCCGAATCTGGGAATGAAAACATAATTCAGTATCAAATTCAACAGCGCAGCAGATACGCTGGCAAATGCCATCCCCACTGTTTTCTTCTTGCATTGCTCTACGTTTACGAACATGGTATATAAGAATTGGCACACACACCCAAGCATTACCGGCGGCATAACATATACGGCTTCCATATAGGAACGTCCGCCCATGATCCACAGGATTTCCGGAGCAATCAACATAACGGCTAAACTGCAGCAGGCAAAAACGTCTATATATTTAAAGGAAAAAAGCCGAATTTGATCATACTCCTCATTGGCAAGTTTTTCTGCAAGCCATGGGCTATATGCCATATTGCATGCCGTCAGTAATAACATCATGATAAGTCCGCAGTTGTATGCGAGACCGTATAAAGCGGTTTTCTCTGTTCCGCAAAAAAAGGTAATCATCAGTCTGTCCGTTGAATGAAGCACAATCAACGATAAGGAATGCGGAATATACGGCAGCCCGATTTGTAACGCATATTTCCAACTGGACAGATAAATTCTCTTTTTTCTATGTGCAAAAAACAGGAATAGCGCTCCGCCCAAAAAAATTGTTCCGACGGCCATTCCCAGAATAACGGCAGTCAGTTTATTTTCCAGAATAAGGGAAAATATAAGCGGGAAAATCAAACTGCATACAGAGACAATTATACTGATCAGCGCATTCTTTTTATATGCAAAGCAGAATCTTTCCCTTGCCTGGAACAAATCCACCGCAGGGGAAAAAAGCAGATACAACATCATGATATTCAGATGCTGCCTTTCAATTCCAAAAAAAGGTTCCAGATATTCCCAAAAAATATTGAAAAAAACGGTCCATCCTGCTACGGACATGAAACTGAGCAATAATACAGAAAAAATATAACTGTCAAACGTATCTGCGTAATCATACTTAGCACAGACCATTGTTGAAGATAGATTTAACGTAACAAGGATCGTCAAAATAGCCAACAGAGAAGTATAATTATTGTAGATTCCATATGATTGTTTGGTCAGGATACGCGTAAAAATCGGAATCGTCAAGTAACTGATCCCGCGTACTAAAACATAAGAAAGCGTATACCATACTCCCGATTTTAAAGCTTTTATATTATTGTTCATAGTTTTCCTGTCTTTATAATACTCTTTCCTTTGCTAACTTAATTTTACAATAATCACTTCTTCATTCTCATACACAATACTTGAGGCTTCTAAAATATTTAAAATTGTTTCTTTATTTTCCGCAAAGGTCAAAAAGTAATCCACATCCTCATCGATCAACACTTCTATAGCCTGTTCATCTCCCTGTGCCGCGTCCATGATAATTTGATTATCTTTTTTCCAAATGCGGCGCTCTCCTATAATCCCAAAAGGATATTGGTAAAACATGGTGTCTTTTTGTAAATTTGCAGTAATTATGGCATAGTCCTCTGTATTCGACTTAATCCATAATGCCGCTTCATATTCTTTCTCTGTAATAAGAATATTACCGTTCTCGTACGATGGCAGATCCGCGATCAGATCACATCTCGGCTCGCTATGATTATAAACCATATATTTTGTCTGGTTTCTTTCTCCGCTGATTACCGATATTATTTTTGTGAGGCCCGACTCCATCGGGTAAAAAAAAGAATTGGAGCATACAAAATACCAGCTTCCAATCAAAAGGAGCAGCATAGCTCCAATCGGCTGTATCCTTTTCATTTTAGAATGTGCTTTTAAGAAATCACCCTCCATAAATTCTTCTATAACTTTTAAAGAGAAACCTATTCCATACGGAATACCGGCCATTATAAAATACATTTGCGAATAGCCGCCCAGTTTTAATGCTCTTGTCAATATTACTCCGGTTATAAATCCACAGAGTGTAATGATATCGACAACATCCGTTTTCCTATAATTAACCGCCAGGAGTACAACTGCAGCACAGAATAAGACAAATACTGCCGGCTGCGCCTTTAATACATAAAACAGCGAAAAAACAAATTCTCCAACAATGGGCAACTTGCTTGTAACCGAATAAACAGAAATCAACTCCGGTCTATCAGCCAAAAGCGATCTCCCCGTCCCTCCTCCCACAAAAGAGGCCGCTTTTGAAGCTGCTCCGCCTATAGGGCCGCTGACAACAAGGATATATAGCTTCAGGAAAAGCGAAAGCAAAACGCTTCCATATACGAATCCGCCAACAAGATTTCTTTTTTTCGGAATCAATACCCAACATACGCATGTTATGCCTATCATCAGCAATACGATTGCTGCAATCGGTCCCTTGGTGCCAACACAGGTGAAGAAGCATATCAGTATGGCGGCAAATAATCTCCAGTTGAACCTGACTTCCTTAATCTGCTTCATCCAGAAAGCCATTGTCAGCAGCCCGAATGCCGTACCTACATCGTAACCAAAGGGAGAGGTAAACAGATGGGAAATTATCGTCACCCTGACAAGCTGTTCGTCTCCTGTCGTAAACAACGCAAGAATCATTCCAAACGCAATATATGAGGGTTTTCTCAATACTGTCTTAAAAAAGCAATATGCTGCGCACACCAGCAATATCGCTGACTGAACAAATGAAAACCCAAACACAAAACCATTAATGGGAATGCCCGTACACATACACACGACAGCTCCCTGCATACTGGAGAAATAATGGTAATAATACGGGGCACCGATAATTCTGTAGTCTTCCGGGGGAAATTTCTTTGATAAACTGACAATATCTCCTGCCCAATAGAAAGAATCCCGATAATATGTATTAAATCCCAGCAGCCCGGGACTCATATTATTTGCAGCGGAAACAAAAAACTGAAACAGTAAAACAAAAAGCAAGAAAAGATAGACAAAATTCTTCTTCTTTCTATCCAGTCTGCAAATTTGTTTCAAATGACCCGACTTAATCAAATATATAAAAGACAAAATACTGATGCAGTATAAGGATATTATCAGAGGTGTTTTTCCATAGAGGGGAAAAACAATCAAATAAAGAATTATATTAAAAGCATATCCAAATGCGTACGATATACCGAAGGTTTCCCAAAAATCCAAATTTTCAATATCAATCAATTTGAGTACGGCATACCCAACGGTTAAAATCCCGAACGTTTGAAACAGGAGAAAAATAAGCGCATAAACTACGGAAATTTCTTGAAAAAAGGCGCTGATTCCACAATACACCAATAAAAGCAAAACGCTTATCATAACAGGGATTCTCAACCTGGCTTTCATGCTTCTCTCCTATTTACGTATCTATTACGATCCAGTTTTCTTCCTGCAGTTCCATGATCTTACTTGTCCAGTTCAAAACGCTGTGATATGACTTTGATTGAATATTTTTAAAATACACTACTTTGAATTGACGGTTCTCTCTGCATGCTTTCAGCAACAAGGTAGATACAGATAAAAATAACAACGGCGTTTCCGGAAATAAATCAAGAACCTCCTCTCCAGATATCGACATATAATCTGCCTTGACATTCAAATCGTCCCATTGATAAGGATATTCTTCTCTCGGGTGCGGTTTTATCAGGATGGCCTTATCTGCATATTCTTTTTTTAACCATTTATGCAAAAATTCATAGATATAGTCTGCATGATAGTTTTCAACGAACGGCGCAGAGAAAATAATAAGGTCATATTTCTTTTCCGCTTCCCTTATTCCTGCTTCCGGTTTTTGTTTCCTTTCCGTTTCATCTGCAAATAACTGTTTTATTTTCTTATAATTTCTATATTTCAGTTTGTCAGGAAGGCTGCTGTATTTTATTATGCTGGAATCGCACTTCATTCTATATTGATACCCGTGGCTCACGAAATTCATAATATTCAGCTTGGCCAGGATGAAATAGAGTATCTGTTCCCAATTCACAACATTCCGTATATGAAAAAGCGGAGCATAGTCAGATAGTCCTTCTTCCATACATATTAGAATTTTTTTCGTCCCAATTCCAATGTTGATAAATGTGTTTTCAATACTATTGCACCTTGAATGCACGATGATTTTTTTGTAATCCGTTTTTCCCGTAATACTCTCAATCAGTTTTTTGTCATAAAGATCACGCTTCCGGAAAAGATTCAGGAAAAAATAATTTACTACAATCTTTATTTTCTCTAACACCGGCAAATCCATTCTTCCATTTTCAACAACATATACATTCGAAAAAAAACCGCACTTCAAGCATTCGTTATACATTATATTTACTATTCTTTTTCCGGTGTTCCCAACGGTAAACGGAATGATTACAGCCTCCCATATCCCCTCCGGGTACATAGAATGATACCATTTTGTTTGAAAAAGCATATATTGGTTAGGAATGGCCACTAAAACTCTGTCTTCCTTTCCGATTTTTTCTTCATCTATCCCGTTTACACGCATAATGACTCCTATATATGAAATACCGGCATATGCTGGCTCAAAATTACATCTCCACCAGTTGATAGATCAGGGCCGTCAGTTTATACAATTTAAAACGGCTGTATCTTAATAATTGAATACACAAATTTTCATTTGCGTAATAAACATCTGCTGACTGCATCTTCAGTTTTTGATCATACGCTATCATTTCTTCCTTTTTCACTTTGTTATTGTAACTTAATAAAACTGCATAAATCCCCTGAATATGGTTATTGATGTATCGTACATAAAACCTACATTGGTTTTCTGTCAATTTATCCTTATTCTGATTGTAATATGCGACCAGCCAATCTGCGACATCCATATACTGGCCATGGTTTTTCCGCCGGCTCTCCATAGCCACGCTCTGTCCGTCCCTTCCCAGCCAATATCGGCATATCGTCCAGTCCACATAGGTAACCGTTTTGGCATACCACAAAGAATAGAGGACATACTCTGTATCAATATAAAAATGATGACAGTGGCACCGCACATTTGCCTTTTGTAAAACAGTATTCCTTATAAAATAATTGTGCATTCCAAACAGCGGGATCTGCTTTCCAAGATAGTCGTCCAATAATACTTCCCGGAAGCTTGGCAAGTTCTTAATTTTCCCTGCGTCTACTACTTTTTTCCCTTTTAATCCCTTAATTCCCCCGCCCTGAAGCACCTTATCATCGGAATCTACTGTAACCATATCTGCGACGATCAAATCCGATTCGCATTTTTTCATATATTGTATAAGTTTGACATAATTCTCCGTATCCACCCAATCATCAGCATCGGAAAGATATACATACTTTCCCGTTACCGCCTGTATACAGCTATTGATAGCGGAACCATGGCCCCCGTTTTCCTGGTGTATTACTTTGACGACATCCGGATATCCGCTTTTATAATCATCCGCAATTTGGGCAGTACCGTCCGTCGAACCGTCGTCAACAATAATGATTTCTACGTCGTCTAAAATCCGTTTATCCAATAATGTGGTCATGATTTTATTTAAATACTTTTCTGCGTTATAGGCCGCAATTCCTACGCTCAATATCTTCATGTTCTTTCTCCTGTCTGCAATCATCCTTCTACTCTCCAAATGAATACATTTCCAGCTGCTTTCTAAAGCCTGCATTGGTATGATATTCATTCAGATAATATTCCCACAGCCGTTCTATGCCGCCGGTAAGATCGGTAAATGTAAATTCTCCTATTTCTGCAAGCAGCCTTGTGTTATCACCCGTATATGGCAGCTTATCCCCCCCTTGGCGTATGCGGACGGGAAATCCTCTCCCGCACCTTTGTCCTATCAAATCCGCTATCTTGGAAAGTCTGACGGCACTTCCCGTACACACATTATAATCATGATATTCAGGGGTATGTTCAATATACCAAATCATAAGCCGGCGCAAATCATCGATATACAGATAATCAAATTCCATATCCTGATAAATGGAAATCGGAAACCCTCTTAATATTCGGCACATATTATTCGAGATAAACCGCCGGTTCCATTCCTCATATTTCCCATATACGCCAAAGAGACGCAGATTATATATATTTTCTGACTTTCTTGCACTCTGGTTCATAATATATTTGGAAAACCCATAGGCATCCTGCGGAATGTGTGTCCCAAAGTATCCTTCCGACATATTGGGGATATAGTGCTGCGTATCAAATTCTGCCCCCGAGCCAAAATAGTACAGCTTTTTATAGAGCTGGCTGCACCGTGCAAGATTCCAATACATTCTCAAATTTCCGTACAAAATGTCATACGGATTTACATTCTCTTTATTGATTCTGGTATTATTTGTATTGGCACAGTGAATTACCGTATCAAAAGAATGTTCCTCCAAATACTGTGCGGTCTTTTCCGTGTCCAGCAGATCCAGTTCATAACGGGACGGCGCGTATACCTGATACTGCTCTTTCAGACCTTCCGCCAGATTCCTGCCAATGAATCCACCGCCGCCTGTTACTAAAATCTTTTGCATTCTTTTCCCCTTAAAACCGTCCGCCATACTGTAAAATTCCCGTCAGATACCGGCCGAATCTTCCGTTTCAAAATTGATTTCTTCCGTTGTAACCACATCAGGCAATGTGGACACCCGGTTCAATACTTCTCCCACATATTCCCCCAGGATCCCCAAAATAAAAATCTGTACGGATCCCAGGAAAAACATGCCGATCAATATCGGCGCAGTTCCCGCTTGAAAGCTGTGCCACCAGATCAGTTTTAGGACCAGGTAAACCAGCCCGATCACAAAACTAAAAAAGGAAAGTCCCAATCCCACAACTGTCATAATACGAATAGGCGCGGTTGAAGTGGTAACGAGAGAATTGACGGCAAAACTCAGATACCTCCATACATTATAAGAGGATTTCCCACTTTTCCTCTTTTTCTGCGCGTAGGGGATCAGCTTCACCTCACATCCCATGTCTGCAATAGCAAACCGTAATTGAAAATCATAGTCTGTTTTCATATACCTTTCCAGAATATCTCTGTCGCAAAGAGTAATGCCTGATATATGCTCATATTGCGGTACATTGGATAAATTTTTTATAATCCTATAATAAAAATGACGAAGGGCATATTTTATTTTTCCTTCCTCAGAACTGGTCTTCTGTCCGCAAACAATCTTATACCCTTCTTCCCAGCATTTTAAAAAATCAGGGATCAGCTCCGGCGGATCCTGAAAATCACAGGCAATAATAACCAGGACGTCACCGGTTACATATCTTGAGGCATTTTTGAAGGATCTGCCGTCTGTTCCGTAATTCCTGCTGTTCATCAGGACCTTAATATGCCTATCCTGAGACGCAAGTTCACGTAAAATTTCCTTTGTGCCATCGGTAGAACAGTTATCGGTAAATATTATCTCATACTCGTATGGGAGCTTTTGCATAATATCAGTCAGGGTTTCTGCCATATCCCGAACATTTCCCACTTCATTATAGCAGGGAACGGATATACTTACTTTTTTCATAACCATCATCTCCTGTATAAGATACCAATAGAACTGTGTGCTCCATAGTCCCGGCGTATCATGGATCCTTATAGCTGCTCTCCTACGGCAACATATTCCTGATTCAACGCTCCCTCACCTTTACACCGGTCGCAGAAAGCAATATATCCATTTTCAAAAGCATTTTCTACATCAAATCTTAGCAGCTCCCGCAGCATCTCCTGCCTGCTTAACCGATTGAAAACATCAAGCTGTATAATTTCATCCTTAGCGCATTCCTTTACCGAAGCAATTCCCGCAATATATGCGTTCCCCAACTGTCCGCAGGGAAAGATCATTCCATCTATGAGGGATCTGCGATCTAATTTACAATCCTCATAACGCTCAATCAGCTGTTCTTTTGTTAAGCCCGAAGGCTGCAGGGGATTTCCCAAATCAATCCACCTAAGAGTTCTGCTGAACACATATTTTATTTTGCTGTTATCCAGTACTTTCCTCAATTTATCATATTGCGTATCAGACGTTAACGGATGCCCGCAGGAGGAATAATCACTGATAAAAAAGTTCACATGATAGCGCACCAGCGTTTTTTGCAGTTCCTCCGTTGGAATAACAGTGCCGTTTGTCACAAGAGTAAATTCCCCAATCTTCTGTCTGTAATTTTCCCCAATATACTCTACCAACTCCTTCAATCGGGGATATAAAAGCGGCTCTCCCCCTACAAGCCTGAACCGCGCGGTCCAGTCGATATTGCAAAAATACCTTTCAAGATCTGCTTTTAAGCTTTCCAGTAAACGGTTTTTACGGTTTAACGCATAAGGCATATACGCCGCGCATTTTTTGCATCTTAACGTACATAATGTGGTAATTGGCATTTCCATATAGGGAACGGCCAGCTTCTGTTGGTATTCCCAGCCCCAATAAGAAATAAAATACTGGTAATATGAGAAATCCGTATTTTCTTGATAGCCCATGCGCTTTAATTCTTCACAGATCGCATTTCTTGTGACAGGATAATGATTGGTTATTATGATTTTGTGTCTCCGATCACTTAATAATTGTTTGACACTTTTTACTTCGTACCCCGCGAAAGATTTTCCGCATATCTGCTCATTTCTGTCAACAATATAAGCGATTTTCATAATATCACCGATGGATGCAATCAACGACTCCGCAAATTCTGTGCACCCCCAAAGAACATAGGTTTCTTCTCTGTTAAAAATAGTCATCCAATCGGCTATTTGCCTTGTCTCCTGCCTCATCGTCTTGTTTCTCCTTTATCCAAATATGCAGGAAAATTGCGGCACAAATTTATTCATTTTCATACGGCCACATTTTTTCCAGGGGGCCCGAAGTCATTTTCCCGTCTTCTCCTACGATTGCTTTTACTCTTGGGGAGACAGTTTCTTCCGGCAGTACCATCAATTCGCACAACATAGGTTCATCATCTGCCAGCAGCTTTGGCAGCAGCTTATCCAACTCCGTATTATTATGTATCTGATATGTCCGAAACCCATACGCTTCTGCGACTTTTGAAATCTCCGGCATAGTCAGCCCGCTGTTTTTGTCACTCGCCACATAATGTCCCGAAAAGTTATTGCGCTGCATGGCCCGGATACTGGCATACCCGTCGTTATTCCAGATAAACATCTTGACGGGCAGTCCCAGCCGGTGCAGCGTCTCCAGTTCCTGAATATTTAATTGAAAGGCCCCGTCCCCGTTGATCAATACGGTTCTTCTTCTGTCATTCGCAATACAGGAACCAATCGCATAGGGCAGACCGAATCCCATGGAACCCAGGCCGGCCGCATTCTTCATCTTCTGTCCTTTTTTGAGTTGAAACGCCTGATATGTAATTTCACCCGCTCCTCCGGAGCTCTCCGGTACAATCACATCGTCCTCTCTCAAAAGCTCACACAGCTTTCCGATAAAGTAATAGGCGCTGACATAGCCGTTTACGTCCTTATGTTCTTTTGTAATAACAGGATATTTCTTTCTGATATTCCTGCAATATTCAATCCATTCCTTTCGTTCTGCCCGGATCCTGTCCGACCATACATCCGCAGCGTTTTCTTTCACCGCCTCCAACAGACCGTCCAGGAAATATCCCGCGTCGCATACGGCGTATGCCTCCTTTTCCATATCCATTCTGGCAATTTCGTTGGGATCAATATCGATAATAATTTTTTTTGCGCATTTTCCAAAGTTTCTGTCATTAAACGCCGTCACGCTCGTATCCAGGCGGCAGCCTATGGACAAAATAAAGTCGGCAGTCTGCAGGATAAGATTGGCTCCCCTGTCGCCCATAATACCCGGATGCCCCACATATAAACCGTCCGTCTCAGCAAACATATCGATGGTCTTCCAGGTGGTTTCCACCGGCAAACCCAACTGTTCTACTAACTGATAAAGCTTATCTTCCGCCCCGGATAATTTAATGCCGTTTCCGGCCAGAACAAGCGGTCTTTTACTTGTCTTTAACAGAAAAACCGTCCTGGCGATTGCTTCCCGGATATCCGGTTTCTCTGCCGCAGGATACTCAAAGCCCCGCAATAATGTCTCGTCCAGCAAAGCCGCCTGCACATCCAGCGGAATATCCAGCCAGACAGGCCCCGGCCTTCCGCTGGTAGCTTCGTAATATGCCCTTTCAAGGTGATAACGGATTTCCTCCGGGTTTAAAATCTGTACGGCATATTTTGTGATTCCCTTCACCATGGGAACGATCTGGACTTCCTGTGACCCGATCTGGCGCACTCCCTTATCGCCGACAAGATCGGCGCGTTTAGACTGCCCGGAAATAATGATCATAGGGGTAGAATCAATCCATCCCGCCGTAACGCCGGTGATCGTATTCGTTGCACCGGGGCCGGACGTCACCAGAACCAGCCCGGGCGTATTGGTATGCTGAGCATAGGCCTCCGCGGCAATCGCAGCGCCCTGCTCATGTAAAAAGCAGACGTATTGGATTCCCGATTTTCCAATGGAATCATCCAGGTGCATCGCGCCTCCTCCCGGAAGCATAAACGCATGCCGGATCCCCTTCTCCTCCAAAAAACGAAATACGTAATCAGATAATTTTATCATGCTTTTCCTTCAATCCTGTTTTTCAAACATTTTATATTCCACATACTCTGCAATTACATGCCCTATAAATATGTGTGCCTCCTGAATCCTCGGTGTCACCAATGACGGTACTTGAATCATATAATCTGCCACATGGTTCAGCTCCGGGGTCTCAAATCCTCCCATAAGCAAAACCGATACGATCCCGTTCTGTCTGGCGTAGCGCAGCGCTTCCAGTACATTTTTGCTTGTCCCGCTGGTGGAAAGTCCGATTAACATATCCCCCTCGCGCGCCTTTGCCTCTAATTGCCTTGCGAACACCCTTTCAAAACTATAGTCATTTCCGATTGCGGTCAGCGTGGAGGTGTTGACTGACAGAGCTTCCGCATTCAGTCCGGGACGTTCTCTGTAAAACCGACTGATAAATTCCGTTGCGATATGCTGCGCATCCGCGGCGCTTCCGCCATTGCCGCACAGATAAATACATCCGCCTTTTCTCAGAACCGAAACCATCCTCTCTCCGACCGCCATAACTTTGTCTGTCAATTCCTGATCGGATGCAAGTGTTTTAAATATATTCGTGTGTTCCTCGATTTTCTGATAAAAAAAATGCTGCGTGCAGTTTTCGTTGTTATATCTCTCCAATATGGAAATAATTTCCCAAATACATCCTTTTCCGCCATCATTATGCAGAATCATATCCGCAGCGTTTTTCGCCGCGTCGATAGCGTTGGCCGGACATATGCCAAGCCCCGCATAGGAAAGCGGCTCCACGTCATATTTTCCATCGCCGATATAACAGATTCTTTCTCTGCCGATGCCGGTGTTCTTTTCGATCCGCTGCAGAGTTTCTTTTTTTGATTTATTGCCGCGGTAAAAAGAATGCCAGGGAAACCTTTTTTCAAAATAATTCACAATGTCCGTGTCCTCGCCGGTAATGGCGACGAGCTTATATCCCCTGCGATGCAGTTCAAAAATAGCATCTATATCTTTTAGATTAACCAGCTTTTGTTCTTTCCCGTCAGAATCAACGATGACGGAACCGTCCGTTATAACGCCATCAATATCCAATACGATTAATTCGATCATAAAATCAACCTCTGAGTTTTTTCTTTACTTCTTCTTCGGCGGCGGTCAGAACTTTTTCTCCCGTACCCATAATCTTTTCCGTCTTACGAATATCCCGAACCAATCCGCACAGCTCATGGGGCTCAATGGATGCTTTCTGATCGGAACCGTACATATTCTTATCCAGTGTAATATGACGCTCGATGGAGGCCGCGCCTGCCGCAACCGCACAGATACTTACAAATATCCCTTTTTCATGTCCGCTGTATCCGACCTGGCAATGATATTTGTCTGCGAGTACCCGTATCAGCTTTAGATTTGCATCTTCCTCAGGCATAGGATAGGTACTGTTACAGTGCATCAGTTCAAAAGGACAGTTATGTTTCCTGAATATTTCCACCGCATGGTCAATCTCGGCATATGTACTCATGCCGGTGGCAATAAAGGTATACTTCCCCTCTCCGGCAATCTCCTCTAAAAGTTCATCGTTAACCAACATAGCGGAAGCTACCTTGTTAAATTTACAGTCGTACTGACGCAAAAATCTCTGGGAGTCCACATCCCATGCGGAGGCAAACCATGCGATTCCTTTTTCCCTGCAATACCGGTTTATTTCATCGTACTCCTCCTTGCCAAACTCCAGCCCCTCCTTCTGGGCACGCTGAGTATTTCCCCAGGGGCTTTGCCTCGGGCTGTCCAGATACTCTTTGGAATACACCTTGTCCACAGTGCGCTTCTGAAATTTTACGGCATCACATCCTGCCGCTGCTGCGGCGTCGATCAGCTTTTTTGCAAGAGCCAAATCCCCGTTGTGGTTAATTCCGATTTCTGCAATAATCGTCGTTTTCACAATGCTTCTCCTTTAGTGCTGTTTACAATCATTTTCACCATATAATCGATCCTGTCGTCTGTCATTCCCGGATATACCCCTACCCAAAAGCTGTCCCTCATGATCCGATCCGTATTTTCCAGAGAACCGGCGACACGATACCCTTGTCCGCTCTTTCTCATTTCATCAAAGCAGGGGTGCTTGAGCAAATTGCCGGCAAAAAGCATTCTCGTCTGAATCCCTTTCGCCTCAATATTTCTCACAACACGGTTCCGATCCGTTCCTTCCTTACAGGTAATAAGAAATCCGAACCAGCTAGGCTCGGCGTTCTCACAGGCCTCCGGAAGAATAAAAGCATTTTCCGTTCCCTTCAATCCCTCTTTCAAACGGTTAAAATTGTGCTTCCTGCGCTCCGTGAACCACGGTATTTTATCCACCTGCGCGCAGCCGACCGCGGCCTGCAGATCGGTGGCCTTCAGATTATAGCCAAAATGAGAATAAACATATTTATGGTCATATCCTGCCGGCAGTTCTCCATACTGCCCGTCAAACCGGTGTCCGCACAAATTATCCGTTCCGGACGGACAGATACAGTCACGTCCCCAATCCCGGAAGGAACGAAGTATCTTATGCAGTAACGGATTATCCGTATATACCGCTCCGCCCTCCCCTGTTGTCATATGATGCGGAGGATAAAAGCTCGACGTCCCGATATCGCCAATCGTTCCCGTATACTTTTGTGTACCGTCTATTGTATACTTCGATCCCAGCGCATCACAGTTATCTTCAATCAGCCACAATCCGTTTTCCTCACAAAACCGGCGCACATAAGCCAGATCGAACGGATTCCCCAAGGTATGCGCGAGCATGACCGCTTTTGTTTTCTCCGATAAGGCTTCCTTCAGCCTTGAGATGTCCACATTGTATTGCGGGATCGTCACATCCACGAACACCGGAACTGCCCCATACTGCAATATGGGGGTTACGGTAGTAGGAAACCCGGCGGCCACCGTGATCACTTCGTCGCCTCGTTTGATCCTCCTTTCTCCAAGCAGCGGAGAGGTAAGCGCCATAAAAGCAAGCAAATTGGCCGACGAGCCGGAATTAACCAGAGAGCAGAACCGAACGCACAGATAATCGGAAAGTTTTTTTTCTAATAAATCCGTAAATCTGCCGGAGGTAAGCCAAAAATCCAATAGAGCATCTGTCAGATTGAGCATTTCCTGTTCATCGTAAACTCTGGAAGCGTAAGGTATTCTATCGCCTTCCTTGAACGCTTTGAGCTGCTCCGGTTTCTTAAAATCGTTATAATAGTTTAGAATCAGTTCCTTGATCTGTTCTCTTGCTTGTGTCTCACTGTTCCATTTTCTCATTTTTCTATCCCTTGTATTTGATAGCTTCTTAAAGTCCCTTCATCCGGTTTCATCCGTTTTGCGTATATACTCTCCTATTTCCCTCTCCATCTCCCGGGCAATATCCCCTTTTTCCAGATACACACGGGTGAACCGGCAAGTCTGCTCGACGGCTTTAGCAATATGCCAGCGCGGGATCCAGCCGATTTTCTGTTTGATTTTTGAGCAGTCGAGCTTCAGAAAATTGGCCTCATGCGGCCCGCCTGCGTCTTGGGCCTCCCAGCTCTGTTCCTTCCCCCACTCTTTGCAGAATAAGGCGACCAGGTCGCCTGTTGTCACACAGTCCTCCTCGTTTGGCCCGACATTGTAGCAGCCGGCATACGATATATCTTCATACTGCGCTCTGGCAATCATCAAGTAGGCAAAAAGCGGCTCCAGTACATGCTGATACGGTCTGATAGAGGAAGGATTTCTCACAATAATCGGCCGTCCCTGCAGAGCGGCCCTGACACAATCGGGAATAATCCTGTCCTGCGCAAAGTCTCCGCCGCCAATCACATTCCCGGCGCGCGCTGTAGAAACCGCAGTATTGCGCTGTGTCAGAAATGAGTCCCTATAACAATGCGTGATCAGTTCCGAGCAGGATTTGCTGTTGGAATATGGATCATATCCGTCCAGCGGTTCATATTCCCGATACCCCCAGGCCCATTCCCGGTTCAGATATACCTTATCGGTTGTCACATTCAGAAACGATCTGACGCCCCCGTTGTTTCGGATACATTCACACAGATTGACCGTTCCCATGACGTTTGTCTCGAAGGTGCCGGCAGGATCCTGATAAGACCGTCGGACAATCGGCTGTGCGGCCAGATGAAATACAATTTCCGGCCGTGCTTCCTCAAAAGCCCTCCGCAGTCTGTCACGATCCCGCACATCGCCAAACACGCTGTGCAGCTTACCGGCCGTTCCGCTCAGATCATATAAATTGGGGCCTTCAGGCGGCGCCAGCGCGTATCCGGTCACGTCAGCGCCGGCATCCGTCAGCAGCTTGCACAGCCATGACCCTTTAAAGCCGGTGTGCCCGGTAACGAACACTTTTTTGCCCCGGTAAAACTCCAACGTTTCCTTCATGTATCCCATACCTTCCACGGCGCTTCTCCGCTTTCCCACAAATCTTCCAATCTTTCCTTTTCCCGCAGCGTATCCATACATTGCCAGAAACCAGTATGCGTATAAGCCATAAGCTGGCCGTCTCGGATCATTTGATTGATCGGTTCCTTCTCAAATACAGTGTCATCGCCTTTTAAGTACTGAAATATCGTCGGTTCACACACCATGAAGCCAACATTGATCACACTGCCGTCGGATTTATCCTTCTCCCGGAACCCCTCTATCCGATTATCCTTATCTATTTCCAGTACGCCGAACCGCTGTCCCACATTCATTGCCGTCACAGTGCAGCACCTTCCGTGCGACCGGTGAAATCTTACCAGTTTTTCTATGTTAATATCAGAAACACCGTCTCCGTAAGTCAGCAAAAACGGTTCCCCTCCGACATATTTTTCTATCCGTTTAATTCTTCCGCCTGTCATAGTATCCAGTCCGGTATCTATTACAGACACCCGCCACGATTCAGAATGACTGGAATGTACTTCCATACGGTTTGCCTTCAAATCAAACGTTACATCAGAATTGTGGAGATAATAATTGGCAAACCACTCCTTAATCACCTGCTGCCTATACCCTGCGCATATAATAAAATCATTAAATCCGTAATACCCGTACAGCTTCATAATGTGCCACAGGATCGGTTTCCCGCCTATTTCGATCATGGGCTTGGGCTTAAACATACTTTCTTCGCTGATTCTTGTCCCATAGCCTCCCGCGAGGATTACTACCTTCATTTTGATTTCTCCCGTTCTCCATCTGTAAACGCGGCGTATCTGTGCTTCAGATATATTTTTTCCAGCCATAACCGCCCGCTGTTCGGCACGATCCTAGCGCATACCTCTTTGCCGTATGCCAGCAGAAGCCCCGCAAAACGTCCCGGTCCCGCTTTTGGCTGCAGACCATGCTTTCGCCTCACCGCTTCCGTTTCCCGATAGCGCAGCACGAACCGGGTAGAGGAAACACCCTGCAGGCAAAAGACGGCTATCAGCCTGTCCACATACAGAAACCGGGCCCCTTTTTCGTACAGCGTCAATAGATTGTCATAATCTGCGGCAATCCGATACTGCAAATCGAACGGAGTCTGCTTCAGTAATTCCCGCCGGATCAGACACGCCTGATGACAAAACGGCATTTTCCGATTGATTGACGGAAAATCCGCCTTCCATACTGCCTGTCCCGCCTTTGCGCTTACGATGGCATCCCCGTACAGCACATCGGCCTTTTGCACATCCTTCTTTCCGAAAATATCGGCCAATACATGGGGAGAGACAAACAAATCCCCGCTGTTCATAAAGAGGATCCATTCTCCCCGGCAGATGGCGACAGCCTGATTCATCGCATCGTATATGCCTCCATCCGGCGTATCCACATACCGAATCCTTCTGTCGGGATACTGTCTTATGACGGAATCGACGATTTCCGGTGTGGCATCCTTGGATCTGCCTCCTTTAATCACATACTCTAAGTCCCCATATTGCTGATCCAAAACGGAACACATGGTTTCCTCAATATGTGCCGCATCATTTTTCACCACAGTGATGACAGATACCATGCGTTCTCACCCGTTCCCCAAAAACAGAGTTTCCAGCCGCCTGCACCGGCCTTCACAGAACGATGCGATCCAAAAGCTCCAGGTACCGTCCCGCCAAAATAGAATAATCATAATCCCGGACGCTTTGATACGCTTTCTCTCTGATCGCATCAGAAAGGGCGTCCTCCTTTAAGATACGGTTAATGGCATCGGCAAGCTGCCGTACATTTTTTTCCTCACACAGCAGGCCGTTCTCTCCGTCGCGTATTAACTGTCGAATGCCCCCCGAATCGTTTGCGACCACCGGGACTCCGGAGGACATCGCTTCCAGCACAACCAGGCCGAGTCCTTCCACATCTCCGTCCCTGGCCGTTATGGAAGGAACCACAAATACGTCCGCCGATGCGTAAATCGCTTTTAATTCCTCATGAGATTTTGGCCCAAGGAACCGGACCCTGTCCCCCATTTCCTTCGCCTGTTCCTTCAGGCTTCTCTCCAAAGGGCCCTCTCCTACGACGACAAGCATGGCATCGACCTGCTTCATCGCCTCAATCAGATAAGAGACGCCCTTTTTCTCGGCTAACCTGCCAACAAATAATACAACCTTCGCTTTCCCCTGCCCAAAGAAATTCTCCCGGTAATACCGCCTGCTGAACCGTTCTTTTTCCACCCCCATGGGAAGGACGAGCGCTTCGGTCCGGGGCGAAAGCTCTCGGATCCGTTCCTTCAGATAGTCGGAAACCACCGTAACATATACGGCTTTCTCTATGCAGCGGCATTTTAATTTTCTGAGCAGTCTTTTGTTTAACGAGGTCACATCCCCGCCGTGCCCCGTGACGATATACGGCGTTCCAAAAAAAGACTGTATGATCCCCTGCGGAATCAGCCAATGCGCATGTACCACGTCATAATCCGGCAAAAGCCGGAACAGATTCCAAAACAAGGCAAGAACAAGAAAGGGAACCTGCAGAACCCTGACTTTTTTTTCTTTTATTCTCGAGACGATGGCGCCGGGATAACACAGGGTTTCCCATCTGTGGATCGGAAGATAATGATAACGCAGAACCCTGACGCGACCGCCGGATTCCCCGTACATGTATTCCTGCTCCGCCGCTCCGGGCGCCGCCGGGGCGAGCACCGTCACCTCATACTGCTTCGACAAATGAAGGGACATGTCCAAAACAAATCTGGGTTCCGTATCGTTTTCCCACCGCGGAAAGGTGGAGGAAGTCACCAGCAATTTTTCTTTATTCTTCATTCTTTTTCAAGGCGGATACCACTCCTGTCACAAAAATAGCAAGAATCAACCCAAGGATCACGAAGCGCCATATTTTTGACCGGCGGATAGCATCCTTCTGCATTTCAAATGACTCAACCCAGGATTTCCCGTTATCCTCAGCCTGCTTCAGCTCATCGTTTAGGGAATCCAGATCAATCTGAATGTCTGAAACCGCATCCGATTTTACATAAGCGGTCTTCCCCTGATAGTAGATCTCGCACCAGCCGTCCCCTCGATCCTGTGTGACAAATACCGTGTTCCCGGACTCCAGTCCCACTACAACAGCAGCATCCTCCCTGGGCTCCTCGCGTGCCTGTACCCGCTTCGAGATGACCATCGGCGTTCCTTCCACTCCGTCAGCTGCAGCTGCCCGGGCCTGTAAGGGGTGCAGGAAACAAAACAGAAAGAAGCCTGCCGCCAGCAAAATAATGTATTTTCTTATCATCCTCAGCCGTTCATCCTTCTCGATTCCCATGCTCCGCATCCTTTCCATCTCTTTTTATGACCGATCATCTTTTCCCGATTCCAAAGACGGTTCGTTGTAATACAGGCTGAAATGTCCTTCCGTCTGGGAACTGTTATATTTTCCCCTGAGTATTTCGTTCCACTGGCTGTCACAGTCAACCAAAACCTTATCTTCCGCTCTCAGTTCTTCTGCCTTTGCTTCCCGCTTTGCAACATCCAAAATTTCGATGCGCAATTCCCTCAACCGGAACTGGATCCGTGAGATATAAGGTAACTCACCTTCATAAATACAGATAACTTTTCCGGTTCCGTCCGTTCCGTTCAAAGACTCCTTCTGCAAAATTTCCTGCAGCTCCTGCGCCATTCGGAGATCCAGATAAGCATATGTGTTCCCCGTATAAACATAATGCTCGCAGACATGAATTCCTCCGAGGATCTGAACCGCCAGGAGAATGGCCAGAAAACATTTGGCATACGCAAACTTCCGATAACAGCAAACAATCAGGATATAAAAGAAAATCATGATACTCCCGAGCACCCATGTCCGCAGCAGAAAGGACTCCGGCACAAACGCGGCATCCTCTATCAGGTAACTGAGACTCGGAATAAAATAACCGTTCACCTGTGTCAGGGAAAGCTTCTGCGCGATATGGGCCGCTATAACGGAAAACACACCGGTGCAGCACGTCAGGAGCAGTCCCTGCGTCCAGAGCCTCCGACCGCGTTTTTCTCCGATCATTTGATAAAGTCCTGCCGCTATGAGAATCGGAAAAACAAACTCGTCGTATCTTCCGTGGACAAACATATCAAATCTGTCGTTTTCTTCCCTGACCCCTCCGAGCGTATATACAACTGCCACAAATAATTGGGCCATAGAAGACAAAAACACAAACAGCCAAAACAAATCCCCGTCTCCGTCTTCCCCACGGAACATCCGGCGAATCAGACGTACAGAACGGGAACCGGAATAAACAAGGCCCCTGGCGGCCAATCCGGCAGTGGCCAGCGTCAGATATAATAGCTTTCCAATCCATCCCAGCAAAAAATCCCGCATTCCGTCCAACGTCAGGAGATAGCGGAATTTTCCCATATGACCTGCGTAATCATTCATCCGCAGCATTTCGGCGGAAGAACCGGCATACAGAGTTTCCATCAGATACTGTTTTATCCATGCCCCTGCCAGGAAAAGGAGAACAAATTCCGCAAGCGCCAGAAGGATCTCTCTCTTTTCTTTCTTCCCATCCCGACTGAAAAAAAGGAAAAGGAACATTCCTGCGCCTACAGCCAATACGCCGACACAGCGCATATGCACATAATACAGATAAACAAAAGCTGCAGACAGTCCCAATGCCGTTATCAGCCGGAAATTCCTCAGAAGCCTCCAGAACAAATAACAGCATAAAAGATAGGTAAAGAAAAGGAGCCCTTCAGACAGCGTCGTCTGCGTATAAAAAATCCACGTAGGATAAATAACGGCTATGCCGGCAATAAAAACCGCGTCCCTGCCGCTGCGTTCTTCAACCGCCTCCTTCACAATCCGATAAAGCATCCAAAGCCCCACGCACATCAGGCCTGCGTTTACCAGAACAGCGGCCCGGTACGCCATGACGGAATCTTTAAAAAAAAACAGAATCGGCGTGAGGATCAAACTGTATCCAAAAGAGTAATAAGAGCCGACAGAACAGATTTCAGACCAGTCCCATCCCAGTCTCTGTGCGGCCGGCGCCCAGTATCCAAATTCATCCGGGAAAAAGGAAAACCCGAATATACGCCGCAGCCCGTAAAAACATATACATATACACAGGAGCATCTCTGCCGCCAGAAAGAAAGCAGTCCTGTTCTCAGTTCTTTTCAAATACATAACCCTTACAGTAATACTGGGAAACGAACTTTGGGAATCCCGCAGTTCATCTCCCAGTCATCTGACCATTTTAGATTGCTGCAATCAATAAACAACGATTGCGTATGCGCCAAGGCCTCCGGTCGTATCGAACGTTACCGTGTTGGGATCGTCATCCAGATCAGGCAATACCTCGAATACTCCGCCGGGGCGTACACAGATGATAGCATATGTACTGCCAGCGGAAAGAGCCTTCTTCGGAATGGCAAAGCTGATATTGATAGGCGTGCCATCCTGAGACAGCAGGGTAAACCTGCTATTCAGAATGCTTCCCAGCTCCAGGTTCACGCTGGCAATCACTCTGGCACCGATAGAATCCGCAACTGCATTGATGCTGGCGTATGCCGCAGGGCTCTGCTTTTCAGAAATATCATACACCCTCACGTAAGGCTTTGCACCGGACTCCAGAGCATAGCCCTGGCTGATTGCAGCCATACCGGTTGTCACAGCCACCCCCGGAACCGTATTGCTCAGATACGCACCGGAAACAGTGGTTGCAACGACTTTCCCGTCTACCGTAACGGAACTGGTAGTCGGTACTGCCGCCGCTTCCTCCGCCGTCACTGTAGAATTGGACGTTCCTTCTCCCCCATCATCGCCGGTCGCATTTACACAAATGGCCGGAGTAGTGACGAGAACAAACGCCAAAGCAGCGGAAAGCAACTTCTTGATTGTTCCTGATTTGATCATTTTATCTCCTCCTTACATACTTTTCTCCCATCCGGAGCAAGCTCCAAACGGAAGGGCATTGACCAATCTGCCCTCTTACAGTCAACTATAAAGGATAAATCCGATTATGTCAACACATTTTACTAACTTTTTTTCATTTCTTTGTTGAAAATATTCATAATTATGTCTGTATATATGACTGGGAATTATATATTTATCACAATTTTGTTTTGGTATATTCTTACATCCCGTGACGTTCGATCACGTTTATTTATGAGAATTATAACAAAACACAACGCAAGTTTCCATCAATCATTTTTTCCACTTTTTCCAATTACTCCCCCGAAAAGGATAAAATACAAAAGGAAGCCCCCGCTTTCCGGGAGCTTCTCTGTCATTCTGTATTTCTTTGCTGTGCTCAATCCTCAACCTTGATGATCTCGCGTTTGTTATAAGAACCGCAGGCCTTACATACTCTGTGGGGCACCATCAGAGCGCCGCATTTGCTGCACTTCACCAGAGTGGGCGCGCTCATTTTCCAGTTCGCCCTTCTCTTATCCCTTCTGGACTTTGAAGTCTTATTCTTAGGACAGATAGACATCGTTACACCTCCTTGTTTTCGTGAAAGACATCCGCAATCGCCGCCATTCTCGGATCGGGAACGAAAGTATCGCAGCCGCAAGCTCCCGCGTTCAGATCCTTTCCGCAAACGGGGCAGAGCCCTTTGCAGTCCGGCCTGCACAACACCTTCATAGGCCAGCTCATCACAATCTCATCTTCAATCAGGCTATCTATATTCAGCTCATAACCTTCCATGAAAGCCGCCTGCTCATCCAGTTCCTCTGCGTTTGCAAATTCCGGCCGGACAACCGGCCTGACCGCATGTAGATCAAAGGCGTACTCCACTTCTCTCAGGCACCTGTCGCAGGGTATCAGCACCGCCATCCTGAGCCTGGCCTCTGCCAGCGCCTTTCCCTGCGCCGTATGGGAAGCCCGGAAGGAAACCGTACCGCACTCCTTCACCGGATACGAAACGCCCTCATGGATGACCGTCGTGGCTTCATAAGGACACGTCGTCTCGATGACCTTGCCGTCGGATGTAAAGACATCTGTTAAATTCACTAACATAGTATCTCCTAATGGGCAGACAAAGCCCCTGCGGACTTCATCCACACTCTATGAATTATACCGACAGCCCCTGTGTTTGTCAAGAACTATTTTCACCTGTTTTCGCGCTGCGCATTTGCGTTGCGCAAACGGACCGGCCGGACTGCCGTCTTACATCTGATGACGCACAATGCGGTACTCGTCGTCAACCTGGTAGTAGGGACAGTCGTCAAAGGAGCTTTTTAAGAACCGGTACATTTCATCCTCGTCCAAATCCATGTCGCAGAAGCAGCACTCCTCCTCGTCGTCGTATACGTAATGGATACAGGTATCGCAGTTACTCATAACGCCTCCGCGTATTTATTTGGTTTCCAGTATTTTCTCCACACTCACCAGCTTCACGCACAGGATGAACAGCTCCGTTGCCTGGATCAGTTCTTCGATGGGCGGGAAGGAAGGCGCGATCCGGATGTTGGAATCGTGAGGATCCTTCCCATAGGGGAACGTAGCGCCTGCGCCTGTCATCACCACGCCGGCCTCCTTCGCCTTTGCCACAATGGCCTTGGCGCAGCCGTCCAGCGCGTCAAAAGAAATGAAATAGCCGCCGTGGGGCTTGGTCCAGGTGCCGATTTTTAAGCCGTCCAGTTCCTTTTCCAGCATCCCCAGCACCGCCTCGAACTTGGGCCGCATGATGTCGGCGTGCTTTTTCATCTGCTTCTCAATGCCTTCTATGCTCTTGAAATAACGGACATGGCGAAGCTGGTTCACCTTGTCATGACCGATGGTCTGCACCTTCAGCTGTTTGCGCAGATCCGCCAGATTCGCCTGGGAAGCGGACAGGGCGGCCACCCCGGATCCCGGGAATGAAATCTTGCTGGTGGAACTGAATTTATAAACCATATCCGGATTCCCGGCCTTTTCGCATTCATGCAAAAGCTCCAGGATCACGTCCTGCGGCTCGTCGTAAAGATGGTGTACGTTGTAGGCGTTATCCCAGAAAATGCGGAAGTCCTTCGCGGCGGGTCTGAGGTTGGCAAAGCGGCGCACCGTCTCGTCGGAATAAGTATACCCCTGAGGGTTGGAATATTTGGGCACGCACCAGATGCCCTTGATCGCCTCGTCCTGGCTCACCAGCCTTTCCACCATATCCATATCGGGCCCGTCCGGCGTCATGGGAACGTTGATCATCTCGATGCCGAAATATTCGGTGATGGAAAAATGCCTGTCGTAACCGGGCACGGGACAGAGGAATTTCACCTTGTCCAGCTTACACCAGGGCGTCATGCCCATCACGCCGTGTGTGTACGCGTGGGACACCACATCGAACATCACGTTTAAGCTGGAGTTGCCGTAGATGATAATGTGATCCGCCGGCACCTCGATCAGCTCTCCCAGCAGGCGCTTGGCCTCCGGAATGCCGTCCATCACGCCGTAATTGCGGCAGTCAATCCCGTCCTCACATTTGAGGTCGGTGAAATTGTCCAGCACACACATCATGCCCATGGACAGATCCAGCTGTTCCGCGCTGGGCTTCCCGCGGGACATATCCAGCTTCAGCCCCTTCTCCTTAAATTTTTCATACGCAGCCTGCAGTTCTTCCCTGATCTGCAGCAGCTCCTCCCTGCTTTTGTCCTGATATGCCGTCATTTTCCTCTCTCCTTTTGTATGGATTGTGCAGCGTCCGGCGGATCCGGATCTTTTCATAAGAAAAGCGACAGATGTTACCTCCATCAGCCGCTTCGCCCATTCGTATGCTTACAACCAAGCCGGGAAAGGGACTCGAACCCTCGACCTACTGATTACGAATCAGTTGCGCTACCGACTGCGCTATCCCGGCAAACCCTCAGCAATGGATATTATAACCGTTAAAGGGACATTTGGCAAGCATTTTTTTTCAATTCCTTCCGGGCCTTTCCTGCCGCCGTCAGCGCTCCAGGCGCACCTCCATCTGCGGGAACGGGATCCGGATCCCTTCCTCGTCAAAGCCGTATTTGACGGCTTCCATCATCTCACAGCGGGCCTGCCAGAAATCTTCCCTTTTCGCCCAGAACCGTATGCCCAGCACCACGCTGCTTTCCCCGAAGCTGTCGAGGAATACGGAAACCTCCCGGTCGTCAAGCACCAGCGGGTGCTCTTTGGCCAGGCGCTGTACCACCTGCCGGGCCTTACGGATATCGGAATCGTAGGAAATTCCCACGGTAAAATCGATCCGCCGGAACGGTTCGTTGGTGGCGTTGGTGATCCCGGCGTTTGCCAGCGCGCCGTTGGGAATCAGGACAATCCGATTGTCCAGCGTGGCCAGCTTCGTATAGAAAATGGAAATTTCCTGTACGATGCCCTCATTTTTGTAAGTATCCTCCACGATATAGTCCCCCACCTGAAAGGGCCGCAGGATCAAAATGAGGATACCGCCGATGCAGTTACTGAGGCTTCCCTGAATGGCGAGGCCCACCGTCACACCCACGGATCCGATGACGGTGGCGATGCTGGCCGCTTCCAGGCCGAAAATCTGCAGGATCCAGAAAATCAGCACCACATACAATAGCGTCTTGACCGCCGAATCCAGAAACTGTCCCGCTTCCACCGAAGCGCCGGTCTTCTTCAGCGCCCGCCCAATCAGCCGCCTGAGCAGGGCAATGCCCCGGCCGCCCAGTACAAACACTGCCAGCGCCAGCAGTGCGTGCGCGCCCAGCGTCAGCAGCCTGTCCGGCAGCGCAGCCAGATACCGCCCCATGACGCCGGCTTCTTTTCCCATCTCCTGCACCGCCTCTGTCAGGGTCAGAAATACAGCACACCCGCTTCTCATCTTTTCTTTTCCTTTTTGGCCGCTTTCTTTTCCGCTTTCTTTTCCGCCTTCAGTGCCTCCGACTCCCGCAGGGTCTTCTTTTCCTCCTCCGTATAGGGAACATAGGCAAAGACGCTGACGGACAGCGGGGCCTGCCGGATTTGAATGGAATTGTCCCGTCCGTCACACGACACCGGCCTGGACGCCCTGGGCGTTTTGTTGACGCGCCCTTCGCCGCCGTATTTTTTGCCGTCGGAATTGAGGATCTCCACATACTTGCCCTCATAGGGCACGCCTATCCGATATCTCCTGCGCTCCACATCGGCAAAATTGACGCACACCAGAAGCGTTTCTTCCTCCCGGCCGCTCTTTCGGATCCAGGAAAGGCTGCAATCATTGGAATTGATGCAGTTGATCCACTCAAACCCGTCCCAGCTGTCATCCTTTTCATAGAGCGCGGGACTGCTTACATAGAGCTCGTTTAAGCGCCTGACAAACTGCCGGATGCCCTCATGCTTCTTTTCGGAAAGCAGTTCCCACTCCACGGTCCGCTTCTCGTTCCACTCGTCGTATTCCCCGATGTCCTGCCCCATAAACAACAGCTTTTTGCCGGGGTGCATCATCATGTAAGCGTAGGTCGCCCGCAGATTCGCCAGTCTCTGCGGCTCCTCGCCGGGCATCTTGCCCAGCATCGACGCCTTTCCATGCACCACCTCGTCGTGGGAAAGCACCAGCATAAAATGCTCGCTGTAAGCATAGATCATGGAAAAGGTCAGTTCATTGTGGTGATAGGAACGGAAGTAGGGGTCGTTGCGGATATAGCCCAGAAAATCGTTCATCCAGCCCATATTCCATTTGAAGGAAAAGCCCAGCCCCTCCTCGTCCAGGGCCCCCGTGACCTTCGGCCAGGCCGTGGACTCCTCGGCGATGGACAGCGCCCCTCTGCCGCGCTTTAAAATCATGCTGTTGACATGCTTTAAAAACTCCACCGCCTCCAGATTTTCGTTGCCGCCGTACAGGTTCGGCACCCACTGGCCCTCGCTCTTTCCGTAGTCCAGATAGAGCATGGAAGCCACGGCGTCCATGCGGATGCCGTCGGCATGGTACTGTTCGATCCAGTAGAGCGCATTGGCGATCAGATAATTGCTCACCTCGGGACGGCCGTAGTTATAAAGCAGCGTGCCCCAGTGGGGATGATACCCCTGCCTGGGATCCTTATGCTCGTACAGGCAGGTGCCGTCAAAGGCGGACAGCCCATAGGTATCCCGCGGGAAATGGGCCGGCACCCAGTCCAGGATCACGCCGATCCCGGCCTTGTGCAGCTCATTGATAAAATACATGAAATCCTCCGGCGTGCCGTAGCGCGCGGTGGGCGCATAATAACCGATGACCTGATACCCCCAGGAGCCGTCCAAAGGATGCTCCATCACCGGCATCAGTTCCACGTGCGTATAGCCCATTTCTTTGACGTAGGAAACTACCTTCGGGGCCAGCTCCCGGTAAGTGGCATATTCCCGGCCTTCCTCCGGCTTGGCAAAGGAACCCAGGTACATTTCATAGACGCTGATCGGCTCCTTATGGAAATCCAGTTTCTCCCGTCTGGCAATCCACGCCTCGTCCTCCCAGGAAAAGCCGTCGATTCTGCGCACCACGGAAGCGGTGTCCGGCCGCAGCTGCTGTCCGAAAGCGTAAGGATCCGCTTTCAGGTAGGTCAGCCCGCCCTTTACCTTCAGTTCAAACTTATAGTTTTCCCCCTCCGATACGCCGGGCACAAAGATTTCAAAGATCCCGGAATCCCAGAGCCTGCTCATCTGATGCACCCTGCCGTCCCAGCTGTTGAAATCTCCCACCACGGAGACGCGCACGGCGTTGGGCGCCCAGACCGCAAAATGTACGCCGTCCACACCGTCCAGCGTCATCAGATGCGCGCCTAAAATCCGATAGGCCTCATAATGGATACCGGCATGGAACCTGGCCGTATCCTCCTTTGTGATAACAGGCCCGAACCGGTAAGGATCTTCGACCTGTTTCACCGTCCCGTCCGCCTCTGTCACCTGGAAGGTATAGGGTTTTGGCTTCCCGCCGGGAACCAGCGCCGCGAAAAATCCCGCTTCATCCGCCATCTCCATTTCGACCTTTCTGCCCTTCTGGGGGCAGTATGTCACCGCCTTCGCCCCCGGGAAAAAGGCCTGCACCAGCGTCTGCGTGCCTTCCGGGTGCGCGCCCAGCAGACGGTGGGGCTTGTCCTCCTCCGAATAGATGACCGCTTCGATTTCCGGCCAGTTCATCAGCTTATACAGCTTCTCCGTCATCCTTTTCCTCCCTTCCCGTCCCTGTCCGGACGCGCCTATTTATCTTCTCCATCCTCAAAGCCGCTGATCAAAAGTCCGCTGCGCAGCTTCGGTTCAAACCAGGTGGATTTGGGCGGCATCAGCCGTCCGGCGTCCGCCACCGCAAACAATTCCGCCAGGGACGTGGGATACATCAGAAACGCTGCGCCGCCCTCCAAATCCACACGCCGCACCAGCTCCTGAAAGCCCCGAATACCGCCTACAAAATCGATCCGCTTGTCCGTGCGCGGCTTGAGAATCTGAAAAATCGGCGCCAGCACACGGTTCTGCAGGACAGAGACATCCAGTCCTTCCACCGGATCGCTGTCCTTATACGCATCCTTTAACTGCAGAAAATACCATGCGCCCTCCAGATACATGCCAAACTGCCCTTTTTCCGTCAGCCTGGGCGGCTGTTTTTGGGCCCCGGACACGAGGAAGCACTCCTCCAGCCGGGAAAGCAGCTGTTTTGCGGACAGTCCGTTTAAGTCCTTCACCACCCGGTTGTAATCCAGAATCCTGAGCTCCTCGTCCGGAAACAGCACGGAAAGAATGAAATTCCAGGGTTCCTCCCCGCTGTAAGAAGGATTCTGCTCCCGGTACTTTCCCGCGCAGGCCGCCGCCGCCGCGCAGCGGTGGTGCCCGTCCGCTATGTAAAGGGTATCCACCTGCCCGAAGGCCGCAGCGATCTCCTCCATCCGCTCTTTATCGTCCACGCGCCATACCCGGTGCCCCACGCCGTCCGCCGATACAAAATCATAGATCGGCGTCTGCGTTTCCCGGATCCGGGCCGTCAGTTCCCGGATCTGCGTCCGCGACCGGTAGGCCAGAAAGATCGGCCCGGTCTGCGCCCGGCAGCCGTCCACATGGGCCACCCGGTCCGCCTCCTTCTCTGCCCGGGTATTCTCATGGCGCTTGATCCTGCCGTTTAAATAATCGTCCACCCGCGTCAGGGCACAGATCCCGGTCTGGCTCCTGCCGCCTGCGGACTGCTCGTACAAATAATAGCAGGGCACATCCTCCCGCATAAAATAGCCTTTCTCCTGTCTTTCCCGCAGCAGGCGGCCCGCCCTTTGGTAAATATCCTCTCCCGGGGCCGCCGAAAGCTCCGGCAGATCGATGGACAAAAAGGAAAGCGGCTCCTTGTCCACCTCTGCTTTCGCCTCCTCCAGGGAAAACACGTCATAGGGAAGCGCGGCAATCTGCGCCTCATAGCCTGCTGTGGGCCTTATCGCCCGAAACGGTCTGATCTGTGCCATTTTTCTTCTCCTGTCTGATCATCTTACCCCTATTTTACATTTTGACAGGATAATACGCAAGTGCTAAAATGGGCGTAGATGACAGAAGCGGACGACAGGATCCACCATCCGGGCCGTCCGAATCAGGAAAGGGGGAACTTACCATGGCGCTTTCCGAAAAAGACAAGGCGTTTTTGGATCGCATCACCGCGTATGCCAACGCGGCCATGCCGGATCTGGATCCCCAAAAGACCCAGGTTTCCGTACAGCTGACACGGATGATGCCCATTTTTGAAACCATCGCAAAGGAAGAAAAAAAACCGGTGGAGGATATTTTTATCCGCTATCTGGATCTGGCAAACGAAGCCTTTGTGGCCAGTAACGACAAGCTCAAGGAAGCCGTCGGAGACTCGGACGACGAGGGCGGTTCCTTTCGTTTCGACTGACAAAACCGTCCGTTCTTTCCAAAAAACCTTATGGCACCGTACCAAAAAATCTCCTCCGCATATCTTAAGGATAGAAAGGAGGAGATTTTTATGTCTTTTAATCCATTTTCAGAAAAAGCGGTCCCCATCGACCAGACTTTTATGAATTGGAACACCATGTACCCCAAGCCGTACAATAAGGAAACGGCGGATCCCTACACCAAATGCCGCGTGATCCTGATGAACGGCACGGAATTTGAAGCCCAGTGGTTTTCCAGGAACTTTTCCCGGCATTGCTGCGACGACGATCTGCGCCGCGATCTCGCCATGACACGCCGGATCGAACAACAGCAGCAAAAACGCATCAGCTGCTTAAAGCCGAAGGACGAAACCATTCTGGAACACACCATTTCCTATGAACAGCTGGCCGTGGACCTGACCAGCGTACTGGCAAAACAGGAAACGGACTGCAACGTCATCAACGCTCTGAGCCTGGCGCTTTTAGAGGACTTTGACCACCTCTACCGCTACTCGAATCTGCTGAACTTAGAATACGGCGTCTATCCGGAAAAGCTGGTGGGCGGCTATACGGAGATCACGCCCGGGCGTCCCACCATCAGTGAACACCGCTATCCCAAGGACAGCATTTTCCGCGATATCAACAACGGCAAGGCCTGTCTGCAGACCAAGCTCAACGTCAACATCATCACCGCCGCGGAACAGCAGACCATGAACTACTACATGAACGTGGCAAACCTCTATAGCGTGTCCGATCTCGGCCGCCGGATGTACCAGGAGATCGGTATGATCGAAGAAGAACACGTAAGCCAGTACGAGAGTCTCATCGACACCCGGGCAACCTGGCTGGAAAGCCTGCTTCTGCACGAATACACGGAATGCTATCTGTATTATTCCTGCATGATGACGGAATGTGACAGCTGTATCCGCCAGATCTGGGAGGAGTGTCTGAATCAGGAGATCACCCATCTGCACATGGCCAAGGATCTGCTCTGGAAATATGAAAAGAAGGAGTATCAGCAGGTGGTGGGCGATGGCGATTTCCCTTCGATCCTGCAGCTGCGCCCAAATATCGAATACGTGCGCAAGGTGCTGGAAACCACTGTAGGTAACACCCAGAAAAAAGAGTGCGTGGTACCTCTGGGCGAACTGAAATCCAACGATCCGTTCTTCTTCTACCAGAAGACCGTCAACACGCCGCTGGACAGCGTTTCTACCCACTGTGTCATCGATCAGCACATCCGCCGCTGCGGCGCGGACTACCGCTTCGAGGTCGCTCCCAATCCGGTGGTGCAGCTTCAGAACCGCACCTGCGACAACACCACGCTGGGCCGCGTACAGGACAAAACGCCGGAATGCTACAGCCGCTGCGGCACCACGGCAGACAACTGCTCCTGCTGCCTGACCCAGTCTTAATGCGCCAGACGCCGCCCTTTCCCAAAAAAGCGCCGGTGGCCCGCCACGCGGGCCTTCCGGCGCTTTTTGAAATCTGTTTCTTTTATCACCGCCCGTTTATTTCACGACGCGCACACGGGAAACCCCGTCGATGGTACGCAGCTGCGTCAGAATGCTCTCGTTGGCAGGCGCTTCCAGATCCAGCAGCGTGTAGGCCACGTCGCCCCGGGATTTATTGGTCATGTTGACAATGTTGATGTTGTTCCAGCCCATGACGGAAGTGAATTTGGCGATCATATTGGCGATGTTCTTGTGGAACACGGCCACGCGGCTGGCGCACTGGCAGACGCCCATGTCGCAGTCCGGGAAATTGACGCTGTGCTGGATCGTGCCGTTCTCCAGGTATTCCTTCAGTTCCCGCACCGCCATCACCGCACAGTTTTCCTCGGATTCCTCCGTGGACGCGCCCAGATGGGGAATCACGATGCAGTCTGCCTTTCCCGCCGTCACCGGATTCGGGAAATCGGATACGTACTTGCGGATCTTACCGGAAGCAATCCCGTCTAACACGGCCTGCTCATCCACCAGCAGATCCCGCGCGAAGTTCAGCAGGATCACGCCGTCCTTCATGCGGCCGATGGCCTCTGCGTTCACCATTCCCTTTGTGGCGTCCATCAAAGGCACATGGATGGTAATGAAATCGCACTGCTCATAGATCTCGTTCACATCCATCACGTGCTTGACGTCCCGGCTCAGACTCCAGGCCGCCGCCACGGAAACATAAGGATCGTAACCGTAAACCTCCATGCCCAGGTGCCGCGCCACATTGGCCACCTTGACGCCGATGGCGCCCAGACCGATAATGCCCAGCTTCTTTCCCATCACTTCGGTTCCCGCGAACTTCTTCTTCTCCTTCTCCGCGGCCTTCGCCACATTGGGATCGTCCTGATTTTCCTTCACCCAGTTGATGCCGTCCACAATGTCCCGGCTGGCCAGCAGCATGCCCGCAATCACCAGTTCCTTGACGCCGTTGGCGTTGGCGCCCGGGGTGTTAAACACCACGATTCCCTTCTCGGCGCATTTTTCCAGCGGGATATTGTTGACGCCCGCGCCGGCCCGCGCCACTGCCAGCAGATTCTCCGGCAGCTCCATTTCGTGCATGGACGCGCTCCTGACTAAAATGCCGTCGGCCTGCGCCGGATCCTCCGTCTTTTCATAGTCCTTTGTGAAATTGTCCAGTCCCGCTTCGGCAATCGGGTTTAAGCACAGATAACGATATTTCATTTTTCTCCTCCCTGTCGTGTATCAAAGATTGGCCGCTTCAAACTGTTTCATGAAGGCCGTCAGCTTCTCCACGCCCTCTATGGGCATGGCGTTATAGATGCTGGCGCGCATACCGCCCACGCTGCGGTGCCCTTTCAGGTTTTCAAACCCGGCCGCTTTGGCCTCGCTTACAAATTTTGCGTCCAGATCGGCGTTCCCGGTGACAAAAGGAACGTTCATTAACGACCGGTCCTCTTTGCGCACCGTACCGTAAAACAGCTTGCTCCCGTCCAGGAAATCATACAGGATCTTCGCCTTCTTCTCATTGTATTCCTTCATGGCTGTAAGGCCGCCCTTTTTCTTCAGCCACTTGAACACCTTGCCGCAGATATAGATGCCGTAAGCGGGCGGCGTATTATACAGGGAGCCCGCGTCCGCGTGGGTCTTATAGCGCAGCATGGTGGGCGTCTGGGGCAGCACATCCTCGGTAATCAAGTCCTCTCTGATGATCACGATGACCACGCCGGCAGGGCCGATGTTCTTCTGTACGCCGCCGTAAATCAACCCGTAGCGGGTCACGTCCACCGGCTCGGACAAAAAGCAGGAGGATACGTCGGAAACCAGGATCTTGCCCTTGGTGTTGGGCAGCGTCTTGTATTTCGTGCCGTAAATCGTGTTGTTCTCGCAGATGTAAACATAATCCGCGTCCTCGTCGATAGGCAGATCGGAACAGTCCGGAATATAGGAAAAGGTTTTGTCCGCGGAGGACGCAATCGCTTTGGCGTTTCCGTACAGACACGCCTCCTGATAGGCCTTCTTGGCCCACTGGCCCGTGATGATATAGTCCGCCACGCCGTTTTTCATCAGGTTCATGGGGATCATGGCGAACTGCTGGCTGGCGCCGCCCTGTAAAAACAGCACCTTGTAGTTGTCCGGAATCCCCATCAGTTCCCGCAGATCCGCTTCCGCTTCCTGGATGATGGTTTCAAACACTTTGGAACGGTGGCTCATCTCCATGACGGACATACCGCAGCCCCTGTAATCCAGCATTTCCTCCGCCGCTTCCTTCAGCACTTCCTCCGGCAGTACCGCGGGGCCCGCCGAAAAATTATACACTCTTGCCATTTTTCATGCCTCCTTATTTTTCAGGTCATCCCCGTCGAAAACCTCGCTGATGGCCGCGCCCGCGGGCACCATCGGGAACACCTTATCATCCTTTGGAATCACACACTCGATGAGAACGGGCCCGCCCAGCGCTATCGCCTTTTCAATCGCCGGGGCCACTTCCTCCTTTTTCGTCACCCGGATCGCAGCGCAGCCCAGTCCTTCTGCAACCTTGCAGAAGTCCACCGCATCCTCCAGCACCGTCTGGGAATAGCGTTTGCCGTAAAACAGCGTCTGCCACTGACGCACCATCCCCAGCACGTGGTTGTTGATCACGATCTGGATAATGGGGATCCGGTAACGGCTGGCGGTGGCCAGTTCGTTCATATTCATGCGAAAGCACCCGTCCCCCGCGATATTGACGCAGATCTTCTCCGGCCGTCCCATTTTGGCGCCGATACAGGCCCCCAGGCCATACCCCATCGTGCCCAGGCCGCCGGAGGAAAGGAAGGTGCGGGGCTGCGTGTAGTGGTAATACTGCGCCGCCCACATCTGATGCTGCCCCACGTCTGTGGTAATCAGCGCCTCGCCCTTTGTGATCCGATCCAGTTCCTCCATCACATAGGGACAGCTCAGCTGGCTGTCGTCATATTTCAGCGGATATTTTTCCTTCAGTTCCCGGACATGCGCCGTCCACTGGGCATGCTCCATCGTGTCCATCCTGGCGATCAGCTCGGTCAGAACCGCCTTTAAGTCTCCCACCAGGGCCACGTCCGCCTTTACGTTTTTGCTGATCTCGGCAGCGTCGATATCGATATGCAGCACCTTCGCGCCGCTGGCAAACTTCGCCGCATTTCCCACCACCCGGTCGGAAAAACGCGCGCCCAGCGCCACCAGCAGGTCGCACTCGCTGACGCCCAGATTGGACGCTTTGGTGCCGTGCATCCCGATCATGCCGGTATAGAGCGGGTCGTAGCTGTCAAAGGCCCCCTTGGCCATCAGCGTATCACAGACGGGAGCGTCCAGCTTTTTGACAAAGTCGTGCACTTCCCGGGATGCCCCGGAAAGAATGGCGCCGCCGCCCAGATAGACAAACGGTTTCTTCGCTTTCTTCAGCAGATCCAGCGCCGCTTCCAGCTCGCTTTCGGTGTATTTGTTGACCTTGACCGCTTCCGCCGGCGGCATCGGTTCATACTCGCAGGTATTGGCCGTCACGTCCTTGGTCACGTCCACCAGCACCGGCCCCGGACGGCCGGAACGGGCAATCGCAAAGGCCTTGCGCAGCGTCTGCGCCAAAATCTTTACATCCTTTACAATATAGCCGTGTTTGGTAATGGGCATGGTCACGCCGGCGATATCCACCTCCTGAAAAGTATCCTTCCCCAGAAGCGGCAGGTTCACGTTGGCCGTGATCGCCACCATGGGCACGCTGTCCATGTAGGCCGTGGCAATGCCCGTCACCAGATTGGTGGCGCCGGGGCCGCTGGTGGCCATGCAGACGCCCACCTTGCCCGTGGCTCTGGCATACCCGTCCGCCGCGTGGGCCGCGCCCTGCTCATGGGAGGTCAGTACATGGAATATCTCGTCGCTGTGCCGATACAGGGCATCGTATACGTTCAGTATGGTGCCTCCCGGATACCCGAATACGGTATCCACGCCCTGCTCCTTTAAACATTCAATGATGATTTCCGCACCTGTTAACTGCATATGCGCACTCTCCTGTCAGTGTGTGTGTTGGATTTCCAGAATGGCGCCCCGGTTGCCGCTGGTAACCATTTCCCGGTAACGCGCCAGATAGCCGGTGGTGACCTTCGGTTCCCTGGGCTTCCAGTTTTTGCGCCGCTCCTCCAGCTCCTCCTGGGACAGCTTTACATCCAGACGGTGATTGGGAATATCGATGCAGATGATATCCCCCTCCTGCACCAGCGCGATGGGGCCTCCCACCGCCGCCTCCGGAGAAATGTGTCCAATGGACGCGCCCCGGGAAGCGCCGGAAAAACGGCCGTCCGTAATCAGCGCCACGCTGGAACCCAGGCCCATGCCCGCAATGGCGGAGGTGGGGTTTAACATCTCCCGCATACCGGGGCCTCCCTTCGGCCCTTCGTAGCGGATCACCACCACATCGCCCGCCACGATCCGGCCGCCTTTAATGGCCTCAATGGCGTCCTCCTCGCAGTCGAACACCCGCGCGGGGCCCTCGTGCACCATCATTTCCGGCACCACGGCGGAGCGTTTCACAACGCCGGTATCGGGCGCAAGATTTCCTTTTAATACGGCTATGCCGCCGGTCTGGGAATAGGGATTATCCACCGGACGGATCACCTCGGGATTGCGGTTTACACATCCGGCGATGTTCTCTCCTACGGTCTTGCCGGTAACCGTAATCAGATCCGTGGCCAGCAGTCCCTTTTTGTTCAGCTCGTTCATCACGGCATAGACGCCGCCTGCCTCGTTTAAATCCTCCATATAGGTAGGGCCCGCAGGCGCCAGATGGCAAAGGTTGGGCGTCTTTTCCGACAGCTCGTTGGCGATCTCCATATTCAGCTCCACCCCCGCCTCATGGGCGATGGCAGGCAGATGCAGCATGGAATTGGTCGAGCAGCCCAGCGCCATATCCACCGTCAGGGCGTTTAAAAACGCCTTTTCACTCATGATGTCCCGGGGCCGGATATCTTTCCTGACCAGCTCCATAATCTGCATGCCGGCGTGCTTGGCCAGCCGGATCCGCTCGGAATAAACCGCCGGGATCGTGCCGTTGCCCTTCAATCCCATGCCCAGCACCTCCGTCAGGCAGTTCATGGAATTGGCCGTATACATACCGGAGCAGGAGCCGCAGGTAGGACATACCTTTTCTTCAAACTCCGCCAGATCCTCCAGCGTCATATTGCCCGCCGCCACGGATCCGACAGCCTCGAACATGGAAGAAAGGCTTCTCTTTTCTCCCTTCACGCGGCCCGCCAGCATGGGGCCGCCGGATACGAAAATCGTGGGGATGTTCACCCGGGCCGCCGCCATCAGCAGTCCCGGCACGTTTTTATCACAGTTGGGAATACAGACCAGCCCGTCGAACTGATGGGCCAGCGCCATGCACTCGGTGCTGTCGCAGATCAAATCCCGGGTCACCAGCGAATATTTCATGCCCACATGGCCCATGGCGATCCCGTCGCATACCGCGATGGCCGGAAACACCACCGGCGTACCGCCCGCCATGGCGACGCCCATCTTCACCGCTTCCGTAATCTTATCCAGATTCATATGACCGGGCACAATTTCGTTGTAGGAGCTGACAATGCCGATCAGCGGCCGGTTCCGCTCCTCCTCGGTATAGCCCAGCGCGTTAAAAAGACTTCTGTGGGGAGCCTGCTGCACCCCTTTTGTCACATTTTCACTTCTCATCGTTTTCCTCCGTGCCGCCGCCCGTGCGGCCCATGCGATCCCTCAAAAACCTGCCCTGTTCAAATCCGTTGGGCAATCAGATCTCCCATCTTAGAGCAGCTGACCCGCTCGCATCCCTCCGACAGAATGTCGCCGGTCCGATAGCCATCTTCTAGGACTTTGCGCACCGCTTCCTCCACCGCATCCGCCTCTGCGTCCAGATCGAAGCTGTAGCGCAGCATCATGGCCGCGCTCAAAATGGTGGCGATGGGGTTGGCAATATTCTTTCCCGCGATGTCCGGCGCGCTGCCGTGGCTGGGCTCATACAGACCGAACTTCGTATCGTTTAAACTGGCGGAAGCCAGCATCCCGATGGATCCTGTCACCATGCTGGCCTCGTCCGAGAGAATGTCGCCGAACATATTCTCCGTCAGGATCACGTCGAACTGGGCCGGATCCCTGACCAGCTGCATCGCACAGTTGTCTACCAGCATATGCTCCAGCTTCACATCCGGATAGTCTTTTGACACCTCATTGACCACCGCGCGCCACAGCCGGGAAGAATCCAGCACGTTGGCCTTGTCCACGCTGGTCACCTTTTTCTTTCTCTTGCCTGCGATCTCAAAAGCCTTGACCGCGATCCTTCTGATCTCATTCTCGTCATAGGTCAGCGTATCGATGGCACGGCGCACGCCGTTCTCCGTCACCGTCTTTCTTTCGCCGAAATACAGACCGCCGGTCAGCTCCCGCATAATCAGCATATCAAACCCGGCCGCGCTGATCTCCTCCTTCAGCGGACAGGCCGCCGCCAGCTGGGGATACAGATAAGCGGGCCGCAGATTGGCAAACAGATTCAGGGCCTTGCGGATCCCCAAAAGTCCTGCCTCCGGCCTCTTGTCGGGCGCAAGCCGGTACCAGGGGGAGGTATTGGGATCGCCGCCGATAGAACCCATCAGCACCGCGTCCGCCGCCTTTGCCGCCTCGATGGTCTCCTGCGTCAGGGGCACGCCATAGGCGTCGATGGAGGCGCCGCCCATCCGCACATCCTGCATCACCAGCGTATGGCCGAACTTCTCTGCCGTTTTCTGCAGAACCTTTTTTGCCTCGGCCACGATCTCCGGGCCAATCCCGTCTCCCGGGATACAGACAATATGTAATTCCATACAAACCTCCTTCTTTGCGCCCCGCCGTCTAAAAAAGGGCAAAGAATCCCCTTCCGGACGGTGAGTCATACATTATTGTATCTTACAATCCGTCATTTTTCAATAATAAGGTAAAAAAAGACCATATCCTTTCGATATGGCCTTTATAACTTCTGTGAATGGAAACTGTCTCCATTATTCCTGACATATATAGCCGGTCACCCCCGGACAGTGCCCCGGGGCAGCACACGGTACCCCATTTTGACTTCCTTGTTGGTGGGATTGCCGTTCATCAGATCCAAAAGGATCCGGGCGGCCTCCTGTCCGCTGGCCTGATAGTAGAAATGGACGCTGGAAAGACTGGGCCGAATCAGCTTGCCCAGCGTCATGTCCCCGATACCGGCCACCGCCACGTCTTCCGGCACCTGCTTCCCGTTTTCCTGGATCCAGGCCATGGCGCCCAGTGCAATGGTATCCGTAGCGCCGAACACCGCCTTTAACTCCGGATGGCGATCCATCAGTTCCTCCGCCGCCTGATACCCGTCCTCGGCCGAAAACCCGCACTCCGCATAGCAGCTTTCGTCCCAGGGGATCCCTTTCTCCCGCAGCGCGGCTAAAAATCCCAGTTTGCGCGCCCTGCCGATGGCCTTGTTCTGTTCGGAAACGCCGATGTAGCCCACCCGGTCCACGCCGTTTAACAGCATCCGGGCGGCTTCCTTGGCCGCGTTGAAATCATCCTGATACACGCAGGAATACCCGTCCAGCCGCTGTCCGAGAATGACCAGCGGCACCTGCAGCGCTTCCAGCGCCTTCTTATGCTCCCGGGAAAAAACCGTGGCAAACAAAATGATGCCGTCCACCTGGTTTTCCGCAAACAGCTTCAAATATTCCAGTTCTTCCCTGACGCTGTTTTCCGCATTGGCAAGCAGCATCTGGAACCCCGCCTGTCTGAGGACGACGCTGATGCCGGAAATCATTCTGCTGATGGATTCCGAGTCGGTGAAGGGGATGATGACGCCTACCTGTCCGGTGCGTTTTGTCCGGAGCATCTGCGCCTGCGACGACGGCTTATAGCCGGTCTGATCGATCACTTTCTGAATGCGTTCCCGTTTTTCCGTACTGACATAGCCGTCGTTCAAAAAACGGGAAACCGTAGCTCTCGAAACGCCGGCCATATTTGCGATTTCATTGATGTTCATTGCCAAAACCGCTCCGCCAAAACCCTGGGTGACACGCTTTACGGGCCATCCGTATCCGTTCGTAGTGCAAGCGCCCTGCCGGACGCTCACCGAAGTTCAGTATATCACCTTTTTCCCCGGTGTGCAAGCATATGCTAAAGTGTCTCCCGGTAAAGCCGAAGCACGTTTCCGGAGAAAATTTTTTCCCGCTGGGAGGCAGCAAATCCGGCTTTTTTGAGCGCCTCGTCCAAAAGAGGCAGTTTGTCCGCGCCCGTCAGCCCGTCGGGCGTGGGGATGCCGTCAAAATCGCTGCCCAGCCCCAGACATTCGATACCGCCCACCTTTACGATGTGCGCTGCATGGCGCACCGCCGCCGCAATGGCGCCTTCGCCTTTTTGCCCTGCCTCTGTGTTCTCCAGGAAATCCGGGCAGAAATTGAGTCCTGTCACCCCGCCTTTCTCGGCCAGGGCCCGTATCATGTCGTCCGTCAGGTTGCGGATATGATTGCAGACGGCGCGGGCGTTGGAATGGCTGGCCACAAAAGGTTTTTTCGCGTGGGTGCACACATCCCAGAATCCTGCGTCCGACAGGTGGGACACGTCCGGGATCATCCCCAGACGTTCCATTTCCTCCAGGAAGCAAAAGCCGAACTGTGTCAGCCCCTTTTTTGTCTGGGGCGTCTGAAAATCCGGCTCCTTCCCCTCCTGCAGCGTCACGTTGGGCCAGCCGATCTCGTTGGGAAAATTCCAGGTCAGCGTCACCATCCGCACGCCCAGATCATAAAACCTGCGCAGCTTCTCCAAACTGCCCTGAAAGACGCCGCCCTCCTCCACTGTGAGCAGCGCTGAGATCCGGCCCCGCGCCCGGTTTTCCTCAATCTCGCTCCAGCATGTCACCTGTCCGATCCGATCCGCGCACAGCCGCATCTGCTCCCGGAAGCAGTCTGCCATTCGCAGCGCCTCCCGGTAAAGATCCTTCTTTTTCCCGGCATGGAGAAACAGGGCAAAATTCTGCAGCAGATAATCTCCCTGCTCCATTTTGTCCAGCCGCAGATGCAGTCCGTTTTCGGCCAGCGTCCATCCGTCCCGGTTATCCAGAAGCCGCGATATGGTATCGCAGTGCATATCCGCAACCTTCATATTTTCACGTCCTTTTTTCTTTATTCTATTGCGCAGCGCCACGCATTTATGCGCTTTTGCTATGCGCTTCCGCTATGCGCCCCCGCTTTCCGTCCGATACAAACAGGGCGCCCCCTTTGTAAGGGACGCCCCCAAACTGACCTATGCTGTTATCTGCGTCCTCCTGCCCTATCCTATGCCGCCGTGATACTGATGGCATGCAGATAGGCGTCCGATCCGCGGGCGCAGACCACGGTAACCTTCCGGCCGGAATACAGCGCCTTTAACCCGTTTACGCTCTGCAGGGCGTCCAGCTTTAGTTCCATACTTCCGGAGGACGTGTTTAAGTACAAAAGATCCTCGGTGGATTTCCCCGCTACCGTTCCCGTGACAGTGGCGCTGGCGGCTGCGGAGGTATCGATCACCGGCGCGCTTTCCCCGCTTTTTACGCCGGTCACGGTCACCGCGTGCAGATAGGCGTCCGATCCGCGGCAGAAGGAAACCGTCAGCCGGTTGCCGGGCGTCAGAACCAGCCCGTTGCGCGTATCGGTGTTTTCGTTAATCACAATCTGCATGGTGCCGTCTTCGGTTTCCAGAAACAGAAGTCCGTCTTTTGTACCGGAAGCCGACGTGCCTATGATTGCCGCCGTGGCGGTAGAAACCCCGGAAGGATCCGCCGGAGCGGGCGTCAGCGATGAGGTAGACGCAGTGGAAACCGCCGCCGTCCCCGAAGCGTCCGCGATGCGCAGTGCATGTTGATAGGCGTCCGATCCGCGGGCACAGGTGATCGTATAATTTTTCTCCGGAACGAGACGGCTGCAGCCGCTCATATCTGTAGAATCATCCCATTCAATTTCCATGTCCCCCTGGGGGGTTTTGAAATACAGAATATTCCCTCTGGATTTCTTGCTGAGCGTTCCGCTTACGGCAACGGCAGTGGAGCTGTCGATGGTGATTTCCTCCGCCTCCGTGCTGCCCGTGATCTTTTCCGCGTGCAGATATCCGTCGGAACCGTGGGACAGGGAGACGCTGACGCGCTTGTCCGCAATCAGCACCTTACACGCACTGGTATCCGTATCGTCGTCCAGCTTGATCTCCATCACGCCGTCTTCGGTGGAAAGATAAAGAATGGAAGCCGAGGTATCCGACAGAACTGTGCCGTATACCGTGGCAACAATTTCCTCCGCCCTGGCCGTCAGCCTGCCCGAAGGACAAAACAAAAGTCCTGCCGTCAGACCGCACAGAGCGATTGTCCGCAGCATTGCTCTTTTCTTCATTGGAATCCTTCCCTCTTACTCTTCCGCTTTCTCCACCTGCGCAATGGCGCTTTTCTGCATGGGAATCCGGCAGTTCTTATTGTTGCCGAACTCCACGATCACGGTGTCGTCCGTAATGTCGATGACGATGCCGTAAAATCCGCTGCTGGTCAGCACGCAGTCGCCGATTTCCAGAGAGGAAAGCATGGCGCTCATCTTCTTCTGTTCTTTCTTCTGGGGCCGGTACAGGACAAAATAGAAAAATGCCCCGAAAATGACCACATACATCAGAATCACCGGGAGTATGCCTCCCGCGCCTGCCGCTTCTGTCAATAAAATGCCCATTGAACTTTTCCTCCTGCCTTCCTCCAAAACCTGTATCCTCTGCAAAGACGGAAACGCTGCGCTCACGCACGGCCCGCTTTGCCTTCTTGCCGGATACCTGTTTTTTATCATACACAATAAATTCCGTTCCGTCAAGCCATCGGGTTGATTTTGGGGAAAAGTCCAACGTTAATCCCTGTTTTCACGATACGCCATCCTCACTGTTTCAGCCGGAAGACACCGGTAATCTCCCTGCCGAAGCCCAGATCCGCCAGACACCGATAGATCGTGATCGTCTTCTCCAAGGAAAGGTCGTGCATCAGGTTTGCCAGGCGCACCGAAGCCTTATAGCACTCCTTGCCCACCTCCGGCTTTTCATAGTAATTGGTGAGCGGATTGAGAAGGTTCAGATCAATAAAATAATCCGCAAAGAAATCCATACATTCATACCCCTGGGCCTCCAGCAGATGGATCATTCCTTCTTTATTAAAGTAATTGGTATGATCCGGCGCGTCCAGCCAATATTCCTGTTTCAGCTCCCCGCTTTTCAGAAGACGCTGCTGCAGATGGGAATAATTATGGGAGGTCTTAATCACCAGAATGCTCTGTCCGGTCATCAGCTTCCGTATCCTCTGCAGCGTGCCTTCGGCATCCAGACACATATCGAGCACTCTGCTCATATTGATCACATCAAAGGATTCTCCCTGCGCAGCGAGTTTCGGAAGGATATCGTCCATGTTTCCCTGCTCAAACACATCCTCCATATCGGGATTCTGCAGCCGCAGCGCATAGCTTCCCAGATCGAATCCCTTTACCTTTACCCCCTTCTGCCTGAAATATTTCATCAGGAAACCCTCTCCGCAGCCGATATCCAGAAGGCTGTAGTGTTCGTCTTTCCATGCGCCGGTCTTCTTCAGACATCCCTGGATCACATATTCCTTTTCTTCAAACTTTCGGGTAAGATAATCCAACTCGTCCTGCGTATACTCCTTGGAATATGTATACCCGTTGTAATCCTGGAAATAAGTATTCCCGAATACGTCCTCGCGCTCCTTCGTACTGTTCATATTTCTGAGCTGATAATAACCGTACCGATTCAACTCCACAGCTTCAAAAATATCCTCCATTACCCACTTTGATTCTCTTTTCATTGGTCCTCCTCCGTATTTTCTGTTTTTATTTTGTATTCCTAGAATAGTATATCCCATATACTTCTTATAGTCAAGTTTTCGCTTCTTATAGTCTATTATTGTATGACCATTTTTTCATATAGAATAAAACCAGAAACAGAGGCGGACACATTCGGAGGATATGGAATTGAATAAACTGGATTATAAAATGATCGGTAAACAGATCCGGTATGTGCGGAACCAACAGCATATTTCTCAGGAATTTCTCGCGGAAATGTGCGATATTTCTCCCTCCTTCATGGGACATATCGAAAGAGGGACCCGCAAAATGTCCCTGGAAACTTTTATTGCCATCTCCCTGGCGCTTCATGTCAGTCCGGATTACCTGCTGTATGGCCAGGTCCCGGATCCCGATGCGGCCGTTGCCAGCATCATCGAACTGGTAAAGCAGAATAATGAGGCCAACTATGAGCGGTACGTTTCCGTCATCCGCGCTCTGGCAGAGATTGCGGATCGGTTGTAACACCGGCGTCCTGCCGCGGAACCTCCCCTTTTGCATCCGCAATTCTCCGTTTCTCATCTTTCTGATCGCAAAAAAAGGGTGCCGCTGCCGCGACACCCTCAAAATTTCTTTTTTGATAAGTTTCTTTTCAGATTTCTCCCGCTCCGTCCTGCGCGCCCGCCTGCATCCCCTCCAGCTTTCGCTTCTTATAGGACACAAAATCTCCCCGATCCAGCGCGTCCCGAATCTCCGTCATCATCGTGTTGTAAAAATACAGGTTGTGGAGCACGCACAGACGCATCCCCAGCATTTCCTTGGCCTTGAGCAGATGCCGGATATAGGCGCGGGAATAACGGCGGCACGTCGGGCAGCCACACCCCGGCTCAATGGGCCGATCATCCAGTTCATATTTGGCGTTGAACAGGTTTATTTTTCCGAAATTGGTATACAGATGCCCGTGCCGGCCGTTCCGGGTGGGATAAACGCAGTCGAAAAAGTCCACGCCCCGCTCTACCGCTTCCAGGATATTGGCCGGCGTCCCCACCCCCATCAGATAAGTGGGCTTGTCCGCAGGCAGATACGGCACCGTCTCCTCCAGCACATGATACATCTCCTCATGGGTTTCCCCCACTGCCAGACCGCCTACCGCATAGCCGTCCAGATCCATTTCGGCAATCCGCTTCGCGTGGTCGATCCGGATATCGGAATAGACCGCCCCCTGGTTGATGCCAAATAAAAGCTGGTGGGGGTTTATCGTATCCTCCAGCCCGTTTAAGCGATCCATCTCCTTTTTACAGCGCTCCAGCCAGCGGGTGGTGCGCTCCACCGAAGGGAGGACATAAGAGCGCGCCGCCTTCGCCGGAGGGCACTCGTCAAAGGCCATGGCGATGGTGGAGGCCAGATTGGACTGGATGCGCATACTCTCCTCTGGCCCCATAAAAATCCGGTGTCCGTCGATATGGCACTGGAAGGTCACGCCCTCCTCCTTTATCCGGCGCAGTCCGGCCAGAGAAAACACCTGAAAACCGCCGGAATCCGTCAGAATGGGGCGATCCCAGGACATGAACCGATGCAGTCCGCCCAGTTTTTTTATGATCTCATCCCCGGGCCGCACGTGCAGATGGTAGGTGTTGGAAAGCTCCACCTGCGTCCCCAGCCCTTCCAGATCTTCTGTGGAAACCGCGCCCTTGATGGCCGCCGCCGTCCCCACGTTCATAAAGACAGGCGTTTGTATGGTGCCGTGAACCGTTTCCATCACGGCCCGCTTCGCCCTGCCCTCCCGCTTGAGTATCCGGTATCCCATATCAGCTTTCCTCCTCTGTCCCATGCCACAGTGCAAAGAGCTTCCGGTCGATCCGGGAGAAGAACCCCCGCAGCTTCCGGTTTTCATTGAGAGGAACAAACAACCTGGCACGGGCCAGTTCAATCAGGGTACAGATTGCATAGACCGCCAGGATCGTCCCCAGCATGGCCAGGGGCAGATACCATTTTCCCAGCCAGGATACGCTGCCGAGCCTGGTCCAGAGTTTTTCCCGGACATAATAATGATCGTGAATCAGATAGACGCCGAAGGCCGCGCCCGCCACCGCGGTAATCGCCCGCGCTGTCCTGCCGGACGGGATTTTGAGATTTAAAAACGCGACAAACCACAGAAGGGAGGCCAGGCTGACCAGAATCGAGCTGTAGGCAAAGAAAACGCTGTAGCCCCACATCAGATCGTCCAGCACGCCCACCGCCTTCAGCGGCGTGCGCAAAAGCGCTTCAATCAGAAACCGGCTTAAAGGGATCAGCAGGGACGCCGCCAGCGCCAGTCCCAGTTTTTTCGCAAATTTTCCGTCCGGCACATAGTACAGCCGCAAATATGCGCCGAACAGATAGACCGTCAGGAACCAGCTGATGCTCACGCCTCCCGCCGTATTCAAAGCCGAGGAAAAGTAAATGAGATTGGGCCAGACCGACACCAGCGTAAAGCACAGGGCCATGGCGCACAGAAGCTGCCGCCTGGTCAGCACCCGGATCAGCCGGTTCAAGATCGGGGAAAGCAGATACATGCCCGCGTACATCGAAAGGAACCAGTAAAAGTCGGAAGAAACCGGCAGCACGGAATAGACAAAGATCTCCAAATCGTGCGGAACGTCCCCAAAAATCCAGAACAGGGCCGTGATCCCGAACGCATAAAAAAACACCTGGCCGCCCAGCTTCGCCAGCCGCCAGACGGAAAATTTCGTTTCCACCAGGAAATAGCTGCTGATCAGCAGATAGACGTTAATGGAGACAAAAGAAACGCCGAACAGCGTCCAGACCAGATAATAGGAAAGGCTGCCCGGCTGGGCAAACGTAATCAGATTTCCGTGGTTGACCAGATGCGCCGTCACCACCATCAGCATACAGATGATGCGCAAGAGCTCCAGATTTGCCTGTCTTTCCTTTTTCACACGTATTTCCTCCGTCCGTCGGCTTTCCATGGTTTGAATTATAGCAGATTTCCTTGTGTTCGTCAAAAAGTTATTGTATACTGGACACAGGCGCGGGAAACCGCAGACAAGCAAAGAAAACACAAAGGAGCAGGATCGATCATGGCAGGTTCAAGTTTCGGCAGGCAGTTTCGCGTCACCACATGGGGGGAATCCCACGGAAAGGCTATCGGCGCCGTCGTAGACGGCTGTCCCGCCGGTCTTTTGCTGTGTGAAAAAGACATTCAGTCCTATCTTGATAGGCGCAGGCCGGGCATGACCCGTTACAGCACGCCGCGCAAAGAAAGCGATGAGGTACAGATCCTCTCCGGCGTCTTTGAGGGAAGGACCACGGGCACGCCCATTTCCCTGCTGATCCCCAACACCTCCCAACGTTCCGCCGACTACACCCAGATCGCTTCCTGCTACCGGCCCGGACACGCGGACTACACCTATACGGAAAAATACGGCCTGCGCGATTACCGGGGCGGCGGCCGTTCCTCCGGCAGAGAGACCGCCGGACGGGTGGCCGCGGGCGCCATCGCGGCCCGGATCCTGAAGGAACTGGGCATCGAACTGTGCGCCTACACCAAATCCATCGGTCCTGTCTGTATCGATATGTCCCGCTTTGAAAAAGAGGCCATTCTGGAAACGCCTACCGCCATGCCGGATCGGACGGCCAGTCTGGAGGCGGAAGCCTATCTGACGGACTGCATGAAAAGGACGGATTCTGCCGGCGGCGTGGTGGAATGCCGCATCACCGGCGTTCCTGCGGGCATCGGAGAACCCGTCTTTGACAAGCTGGACGCCGGTCTGGCCGCCGCCGTCATGTCTATCGGCGCGGTAAAGGCTGTGGAAATCGGAGACGGCACAGCCGTTTCCCACTCCACCGGTTCCCGGAACAACGATCCCTTTTTTGCGGACGAAAGCGGAATCCATAAGCGTACCAACCACGCGGGCGGCATTCTGGGCGGCATCAGCGACGGAGATCCCATCCTGCTGCGCGCCCATATCAAACCCACTCCCTCCATCTTCCGGGAACAGGAAACGGTGGGAACGGATGGAAAAAACTGCACCGTCCAAATCAAGGGCCGGCACGATCCGGTCATCGTTCCCCGGGCCGTGGTGGTGGTGGAATGTATGTCCGCCCTGGCCCTGCTGGATCTAATCATGGCCAACATGACCGCCCGTCTGGACCGTATGGCAGAGTTTTACCGGAAACGCTGATCCTATCCCAGCCGGTGGAAGATCACGCAGTTGGGCTGTTCGACCCGAATCTCTTTTCCGTTCATGACCAAAAGCCCCCGCTTCATGTCCACCGTGAAAAAGGTCATGGTGTTGGATTCGTGGTTTAAGGAAACCAGATGGCGGTTATCCGGGAACAGCGCCGCGTCTTTGGGATACTCCCCGCTGATGGGCAGGCAGAGCACCTTTTCCAGAAGACCCGTTTTTTCTGCGATCCGAAAGATCACCACACTGTTGTCTCCGGCGTTGGAGCTGATCAGATAGGCAAAATCGTCCGAAAGGTTCAGGGTGCAGGCCGCGGTTCCGCTGGCATGGTAATCGTTCACCGTAGAGATGGTCTGGATCTTTTCAAAGAACGGATTGTTGTTTTCTTCCCGATACGTATACACGTCTATGATCCGCTTGAGCTCGTGGACAATATAGAGGATGCGCCCGTCTTTGCTGAACTTGATACGGCTGGGCGCGGACTCCACCTCGCTGCGGATCACATCCGCCAGATTCAGCTTTCCCGTGCGGTGATCCAGCCGGTACACCTTGGTATGATCCAGTCCCAGATCCGCCGCGCACAGATAGCGGTTGTCCCTGGTCATCTTGACACAGCTCACGTGCGGGCGGAAATTGCGTTCCGCAATGCTGCCCAGCCCCCTGTGAAACACCTCGTCCGTGATCTTTCCCACGCTCCCGTCCTCCTGCAGCCGCAGCACGGTGATCTTCCCATCGTGCCAGCCCGCCACGAACAGGAAACGGTCTTTATAGTCCGTGGAGAGATGGTGCCCTCTCATGCCGTTGATGCCGGCCACATTGATGGTTTTTAAGCTGCCGTCCGGCTGGATCTCATAGGACTCCACGCCGAAATCCGTAATGGAATACAGCCACTTGCGGTTATGGGAAATCGTCAGATAAGAAGAATTGGAAATCTCCACCCTGTCCTTGAGCGAAAATCTTCCGTTCTCCAAATCCACGTCATATATCGCGATACCGTGATGCGTCCCCATCGTATAGGTGGACACATACGCCACATATTTTTCCGCCATAGCGTCTCCTCCTTTTTCTATTGCAAGTATAGCAGAGTCTGGCCGGTTTGTTAATCCCCGCATCTCATTTTTATCTTTTTTCTGTTTTCCCATTGACAGATACGAAAAAGACAGTATAATAGGTGTCAGTGCTTTGTTTAGTTTTAGTAAACTTTTTGTTTAAAATTTGTGTTTTTCCCGGCGGCCGGCATTCCCGGCCGGGCAAACGGCAGGCGGCCTGTGCCGCACCCTGTCCCTCGTTGGGAGAACACGACGCAAAGGATACCGGATCACATGAACATCGGAGGGAAAATAAAAGAGCTGCGCGTGGCCAAAAACCTCACGCAGGAGGAACTGGCGGATCGGACGGAGCTTTCCAAGGGATTTATTTCCCAGCTGGAACGGGATCTGACTTCCCCTTCCATCGCCACCCTGATGGATATTCTGCAGGCGCTCGGAACGGATCTGAAGGATTTTTTCAACGAGGAGCAGGACGAACAGATCGTCTTCCGCGATGCAGACTATTTTGAAAAAACGGACGAGGGACTGGGCAACAAAACGGAGTGGATCATTCCCAATGCCCAGAAAAATATTATGGAGCCCATCCGGCTCACCTTAAATCCCGGCGGCAGCACCTATCCCGACAACCCTCACGAGGGCGAGGAGTTCGGCTACGTGCTCTCCGGCAGCATCACCATCCATATCGGCAGCCGGGTCATCCGCGCCAAACGGGGGGAATCCTTTTACTTTACGCCCCGTTCCACGCACTATATTACCGCGGGTGAAAAAACCGGCGCCAGCTTAATCTGGGTATCCAGCCCGCCCAGCTTCTGACGGCGGGCAGACTTTGAAAAAACCGTGTTTCCCCTGTAAGGAGGATACAAATGAGCACAAGACTGATCGACTTACAGCATATTACCAAAACCTTTGACGGCAACACCGTCCTGGACGATTTGAATCTCTATATCCGGGAAAACGAATTTCTTACGCTGCTGGGGCCCAGCGGCTGCGGCAAGACGACGACGCTGCGCATCATCGGCGGATTTGAAAAGCCGGACAAGGGCACGGTTTGGTTCAACGGGCAGGAAATCACCAATCTGCCTCCCAACAAACGGCAGCTCAATACCGTATTTCAGAAATACGCCCTTTTTCCGCACATGACCATTGCGGAAAATATCGCCTTTGGCTTAAAAATCAAAGGCAAGACAAAGACCTATATCCAGGATAAGATCAAGTATGCCCTGAAACTGGTGAATCTGGACGGCTTCGAGAGCCGTATGCCCGATTCTCTCAGCGGCGGCCAGCAGCAGCGCGTGGCCATCGCCCGCGCCATTGTCAACGAGCCCAAGCTTCTTCTTTTGGATGAGCCGCTGGGGGCCCTGGACCTCAAGCTGCGGCAGGATATGCAGTACGAACTGATCCGGCTGAAAAACGAACTGGGCATCACCTTTATTTACGTCACCCACGATCAGGAGGAGGCCCTGACCATGTCGGATACCATCGTGGTCATGAACCAGGGCTATATCCAGCAGGTGGGCACGCCGGAAAAGATTTACAACGAACCGGAAAACGCCTTCGTGGCGGATTTCATCGGGGACTCCAATATCCTGCCCTCTCTCATGATCCGCGACGAGCTGGTGGAGATTTTGGGCGCGCGGTTTGCCTGTGTGGATAAGGGGTTCGGCGAAAACAAGCCGGTGGACGTGGTCATCCGGCCCGAGGACGTGGATCTGGTAAAACCGGAGGAAGGCACGCTGCAGGGCGTGGTCACCCACCTCATTTTCAAGGGCGTCCACTATGAAATGGAGGTTACCGCCAACGGTTTTGAATGGCTGGTACATTCCACCGATATGTTCCCGGTGGGTACCAAGGTGGGCATCCGCGTGGATCCCTTCGATATCCAGATCATGAACAAGCCGGAATCTGAGGACGAGGAGGCCGTTGTACTGGATGCGTAAAAAAATGAGCAAAAAACCGGAAAGCCCCCGGATCTCCTACTTTAACCAGACCGCGATGACAGCGCCCTATCTGTTCTGGGCCGTTGCGTTCATTATCATTCCGCTGCTGATGATCCTATATTACGGCCTGACGGACAAAAGCGGAGCCTTTACGCTGGTGAATGTGGCCGCCATCGCCACCGCGGAGCACGCCAAGGCGCTCTGGCTGGCACTGGGACTGTCGCTTGTCAGCACGGTGCTCTGCCTTCTTCTGGCCTATCCGCTGGCGCTGATTCTGGCCAGACGGCAGGTCAGCCAGCAAAGTTTCCTTGTTTTGATCTTCATCCTTCCCATGTGGATGAACTTTCTGCTGCGCACCATGGCCTGGCAGACTCTGCTGGAAAAGACGGGCGTCATAAACGCCGTGCTGTCTTTTTTACATCTTCCGGCCCTAAACCTCATCAATACGCCGGGGGCAATCATTCTGGGTATGGTTTATAATTTCCTGCCCTTTATGATCCTGCCCCTGTATAATTCCCTGACCAAGATCGATCCCAGTGTGGTGAACGCGGCTTACGATCTGGGGGCCAACGGGACGCAGACCTTTTGCCGGGTCATCTTCCCTCTGAGTATCCCCGGCGTCATCAGCGGCATTACCATGGTATTCGTACCGGCACTGACGACCTTCGTCATCAGCAACCTGTTGGGCGGCAGCAAAATTCTCCTGATCGGCAACGTCATTGATCAGGAATTTACCCAGGCCGGCAACTGGCATCTGGGCAGCGGCCTTTCCATCGTGCTGATGGCCTTCATTCTCGTCAATATGGTGCTCACCGGTATTTTTGACAAAAACGGGGAGGGAACGGCACTATGATAAAAAAGAGCGCGGAAAAGATTTATACCGGCCTGATCGTCTTGTTCATGTATGCGCCCATCGTCACTTTGATGGTGCTCTCCTTTAACAACAGCAAAACCCGGGCCAAATGGGGCGGCTTCACCTTCAAATGGTACGCCGCACTGTTTGACAACCAGGCCATTTTGCAGGCGCTTTCCAACACGCTGTCCATCGCCCTGCTCTCCGCGGCGGCAGCCACCCTCATCGGCACCGCCGCCACCCTGGCCATCTCCGGAATGGGACGGCGCAGCCGGGCCGTTTTTATGAGCGTCACCAATATCCCGATGCTCAACGCCGAGATTGTCACCGGCATCTCCCTGATGCTTTTGTTTCTTTCCTTCGGCATCCGCTTCGGGTTCGGGACGATCTTGCTGTCCCACATTACCTTCAATATCCCGTATGTGATTTTGAGCGTAATGCCCCGGACAAAACAGTTAAATCCCAGCGTCTATGAAGCCGCGCTGGATTTGGGCGCTTCCCGGTTCCAGGCCTTTTTCCGGGTGGTGTTCCCGGATCTTTTGCCCGGCATCGTCTCCGGCTTTTTAATGGCCTTCACCATGTCGCTGGACGATTTCATCATTACCCATTTCACCAAAGGGCCCGGTGTGGACACCCTGTCCACGAAAATTTATACGGAGGTCAAAAAAGGGATCAAGCCGGAAATGTACGCTCTTTCCACCTTGATTTTCCTCACCGTTCTGATTCTCCTGCTGCTCGTCAACTACAGACCCAAGCCACAGGATGCAGCCATCCCCGGGGCGGAAAGGACACAGAAATGAAAAGAAAAACCGTTTGGAAAAAACTGGTCGGCCTGACTGCCGCCTGCTGCCTGCTGACCGGACTGCTTACCGGATGCGGCGCTTCGGACGCGGGATCGGCCGCCGGAGATAACGGCGAAGTGATCGTCTATAACTGGGGCGAATATATCGATCCCGATACGCTGGAGATGTTTGAATCGGAAACCGGCATCCGGGTCATCTACGATGAATTTGAAACCAACGAAATCATGTATCCCAAGGTGGAGGCCGGCGCTTCCCAATATGACGTGATCTGCCCCTCCGATTACATGATCCAGAAAATGATCGACAACGACCTGCTGCAGGAGCTTGACTTTGACAACCTCCCCAACGCCAAGGCCAACATCGGCGCCCAGTACTGGGAACAGTCCGAACAGTTCGACCCGGGCAACCGCTACTCCGTCCCCTATTGCTGGGGCACCGTGGGCATCCTCTACAACAAGACCATGGTGGATGAGCCCGTGGACAGCTGGTCTATCCTCTGGAACGAAAAATACGCGGACAACATCCTGATGCAGGATTCCGTCCGGGACGCTTTCATGGTGGCGCTGAAATTGAACGGCTGCTCCATGAACTCCATGGATCCGGACGAACTGGCGGCAGCCAGGGATCTGCTGATAGAGCAAAAGCCCCTGGTGCAGGCCTATGTCATCGACCAGGTGCGCGATAAGATGATTGGAAACGAAGCGGCGCTGGGCGTGATCTATTCCGGCGAAGCCATCTATACCCAGCGGGAAAACCCGGATCTGGAATACGTGATTCCCAAGGAGGGCACCAACGTCTGGATCGATTCCTGGGTCATTCCCAAAAATGCGCCCAATCCGGAAAACGCGGAGAAATTCATCGACTTCATGTGCCGTCCCGACATCGCGCTGTTAAACTTTGAGTACATCACCTACTCCACGCCCAACGACGCCGCCCGGGAACTGATTGAGGACGAGGACATCCGCAACTCCTCCATCGCCTTTCCCGATCTGAGCCAGTACGAAAATCTGGAAACCTTCACCTATCTGGGAGAGGAAGGCGACGGACTGTATAACGAAATGTGGAAAGAGGTCAAATCCAGATAAAGGACTTTTCAGACAAAATGGAACGGTTGATTTCCTACGCCATCGCCGGGGCCGATACGACCCTGACGGTGGCGCAGTTTTTAAAGAAAAAAGGGTACTCCTCCGCCAATCTGACGGCTCTGAAAAAAATACCGGACGGCGTGCTTTTTAACGGCCGTCCGGCTTATATGATCCATCCGCTCTCTGGGGGCGGCACGCTGACGATCCACATCGTGGAATCCGTTTCCTCCGAAAGGATCCCGCCCATGGATATTCCTCTGGAGATCGTGTACGAGGACGCGGATCTGATGGTGGTAAACAAGCCCGCCGGACTGCCCATCCATCCTTCCATGGGAAACTACACCCATTCCCTGGGCAACGCGGTGGCCGGCTATTTTGCGCGCCAGAACTGCCCGTTTGTCTTTCGCTGCATCAACCGTCTGGATCACAATACCTCCGGACTGACCATCGTCGCCAAGCACATGGTCAGCGGCAGCATCCTTTCCACTATGGTAAAGCAGCGCCGGATCCATCGGGAGTATCTGGGCATTGTCCGGGGAAGGGTGACGCCGCCTGCAGGCACGATCACCGCCCCGCTGGGGCGCAGGCCCGGCTCTCTCATCGAGCGTACCATTGACTTTGAAAACGGCGAATCCGCCGTCACCCACTATGAAACCCTGGACTTTTGCAACGGGCACAGCCTGCTTAAGATCCACCTGGAAACCGGCCGCACCCATCAGATCCGGATCCATTTAAAATATCTGGGCTTTCCCCTGATCGGGGACTCCCTTTATAATCCGGATATGGAATACATCACGCGACAGGCTCTGCACTCCTCCCGGCTCTCCTTTGCCCACCCCATCACGGGAGAGGCCCTGGCATTTCACGCGCCCCTGCCGCAGGATATGCGCCGGGTTCTGGAGGGAACCCATCCTGTCTGAAAGGAAGGGGCAAGGCCTGTCTTCTCTCATTCCACCCTGGTCCAGACCTGCATCTCATTTTCTCCCCGGTTCGCCCAGGTATAATAGGGAATAAAGCGCAATATGACGGCTTCCTTTTTCGCGGGCCGGTATACGCGGTACAGTCCGTCTTCCTCTCCATCCTGCCCTCTGGCGCGGCGCCAGCCCGGGAAGCAAATTGCCCGCACCGGCTCGCCGCACACAGAATCCTGTTCGGTTGTGGGGACGGCCGTCCCGTCCAGGGAAAGCAGATGCAGCTGTTTCCCGTTATCCGCTTCTTCCAGACAATAGACCACCGGTCCCCTGGTCACGGCGGCTTTGCCGGTATCCTCCCGCACGTTGGGATCCGCTTCCACCAGCCGCACTTGCATAGGGAAGGACAGGGAAATCAAATCTTCCTCCCCCCATTCCTTTTGCACGTACAGATACCCGTTTTTCTCATACGCGGTTTCCCCGGCTCCTTCTACGCTATAGGAGCCGCACCAGTCCGGCAGCCGCAGGCCCAGCCGGAAATTCTTTGCCCCGTTGGCGCGCACCCGGATCCTTACGTCCCCGTCCCAGGGAAAGGCGGACTCCACGCAGACGTCCACTTCCCGATCTCCCACCTTTTTGGACAGCACGCCTCCCAAATACAAATGCACAAACAGCGTATCCGCATTTTCCGTAAAGGCATAGGAACCGATGGAAGAAATCAGCCGCGCCAGATTGGGCGGACAGCAGGCGCAGCCGAACCACTTTTGCCGCACCGGCTTTACATGGGCCTTGCGCTCGTCCTTTCTGCAGGCCTCCGGAAGTACCTCCAGCGGATTGACGTAGAAAAAGCTCTTGCCATCCAGCGACATCCCGCTTAAAATCCCGTTATACAGCGCGCGCTCCATCACGTTGGCATAGCGGGCGTCGGGTTCTATCTGCAGCATCCGGCGGGCAAAAAAGACCAGCCCGATAGAGGCGCAGGTTTCCGCGTAGGCCGTGTCATTGGGCAGATCGTAGTTGAAGGAAAAGGCCTCCCCCATATGCGTGGCGCCAATGCCCCCCGTCAGATACATTTTCCTGCCGGTGATATTGTTCCACAGCTTCTGACAGGCGGCGTATAACTCCCTGTCGCCCGTCAGCCGCGCCACATCCGCCATGCCGGAATACAAATAGACCGCGCGCACCGCATGGCCCACGGCTTCGTCCTGCATACGCACCGGCAGATGGGCCTGATGATAGAAATGGCGCAGGGCGTTTTCCTCTCCTTTTCTGACCGTCTCCGGATGCTCCTGATCGAAATAATAGGGACGCGTCCCCCTTTGATCCACAAAAAAGCGGCTCAGATCCAGATACTTTTTCTCTCCCGTCACCTCATACAGGCGCACCAGCGCCATCTCCGCGATCTCGTGGCCGGGATAGCCCTTGCTTTTTCCCTCCTCCGGCCCGAAGCGGGAAGCCACATAATCCGCGAACCGGATCGCCGCCTGCAGCAATCTGTCCTTTCCCGTGGCCTGGTAATAGGCCACCGCCCCCTCCACCAGGTGCCCGAAACAGTACAGTTCATGGTGATCCCGCAGGTTGGTAAAGGTTTTGTCCCGTCCGTTGATGATGTAATAGGTATCCAGATACCCGTCCTCCTGCTGGGCGGCGCACACCACGTCGATGGCCCCATCCGCCACTTCCTCCAGCTGCGGATCCGGATGCTGGGCCAGGGAATAGCCTACCGCTTCGATCCACTTGGAAAAGTCGCTGTCCTGGAACACAAAGCCATAGAAATGATCGCCCGGATTTTGCGGGTCCTCCGGCAGCGCTTCAAATCCCCGGTAGGTGTAGGCCGGCTCCACATAAGCGGCACCCATTCTGCGCCGCTCCTGGTTTTTCTTTCCCGCCACACGGAAATTCCGCATACAAAAGCTCTTGGTGGCCCCTTCTACCCTGTCGTTTAAGGCCTCCCACTGATACGGGATCACCTCCGTCCTGACCAGCTCCATCTCCTTTTTCCAGAACGGATCCGTCACCTGTATCCGCCGCAGGGACAGCGGGGTTGTCCCGATCTTTCCTTCCATATCCTTCCTCCTTACGCTGCGCACAGCCTGTTCGTTTTCTAAGTCTATCATAGATTCCGCCGTCTGACAATGCTGCCGGCAGGATTCCCCGTTTCTTCGTCTTCCCCTGCCATTTTTCCCGGTTAGTGTAAAATTATAGTTGGCAAAAATAAAGAGAAGAGGCCGAAACCTCTTCCCAATCGCACAGTTTTACTTTA
>CANRGX010000008.1 GCA_947630215.1 uncultured Eisenbergiella sp.
GTTTTTGTACTTTTCATTCAACCTGTATAAAATTTTCAAAGTTCACAATTTTCTGCTTGACTTTTTATTTGCAGACTTTTTTAGAGTTATGATTCCAGATTTGAACCTCAAAATACAATTCTGATTTTGGATTATCCTGTGTTAAAGGATATTTTCAAACATACCGGGATTGACAAAATATTTGAATAAATACGGTGTATTTATTAGGAACAGAAATTTCTTGGCATTTTCCCGATGGAATATATAATTGATGTATTATCAAAGTATAGAGATGACATAGACAATCTATGTGAGTTTGTTTTGCTTGACGTTATTAGACATATTTTACTGAAAAAATCTTTAACTGAATCTGATTGGGAAAAGGAGGAACACATATAGATATAAGCTGCACTGATGGAATCTGCTGTTAATGAGAAAAAAGAGAGTTGGGAAAAATTATTGAATCATTTGTTCAAAAAAATGCGCAGGAGACGATGAATTTCTAGAATATTTATTTGAGGATATTAAGATTATTGCAGTCCAAATATAACTTATTTTGTGTTTGATTTTTCCAGGAAGGAATCGTATAATGTATATAGAAACAGATAATCAGTAAGCCATAATAAATGATGTAATTAAAGTAAAAAGTAGAATATATTTGCATATAAATTATACAAATATAGTTAAGAACAACAAAGGATACACCTAATTGTGCAAAGAGGAAAAAGACAGTGAAGAAAGCGTTAATAGTAGGCTTAAATAATTATCCGGACTGTAAATTGGAGTGGTGTGATAATGATGCAATTGCAATTAAGGAACTGATAGAATCTAATGGAGATGGTTCTCCTAACTTTGATGTGGTTTCAATTATTGATTGTTGCACAAAGGATAAATTGAAAGCGGCTATTGAGAGATTATTTTCTGATGATGTAGATATAGCACTTTTATATTTTTCGGGACATGGTGCAAATATAGATGGCGGATATCTTTGTACTACGGATTTTTCGGGAAGTGATTATGGTGTTAGAATGTCAGATGTATTAGAAATGGCTAATAAATCCCGCTGTAGGAATAAGGTCATTATTTTAGACTGTTGTTTTGCAGCCAAGATGGGAGAATCTATATTACTTAATAATAATTCAGTACTTGGAGAAGGAGTAACAATAATGGCAGCAAGTCAGTCGTGGCAAACTTCTGCGGAAAATGGTGCAATACAACATGGTGTATTTACTGAATTACTTATGCAAGGATTAAAAGGAAGTGCTGCAGATATTAGTGGTAATATTACACCTGCAAGTTTATATTCGTTTGTAGACCAGTCATTAGGTGCATGGCAGCAACGTCCGGTTTTTAAGACAAATATATCTCAGCTTTTGCCATTGAGAACTATACAGGCAAAGGTTCCTAAGAGAATACTTAGAAAATTGAGTACATATTTTAAAAATCCGACAGATGAGTTTAAGCTAGACCCATCATATGAATATACAAATGCTCCAGAGGTCGAACATCAGGTCATAGAACCTTATGCTGATGCGGAACATGTTAGAGTGTTTAAAGAACTGCAATTGTTTGAAAGCGTTGGTCTTATTGAACCTATTGGGACAGAACATATGTATTTTGCAGCAATGGAAAATAAGGCTTGCAAGCTAACAGCATTAGGATTACATTATTGGAAACTGTCAAAAGATAGGCGGTTTTAGATTGTGACACTAGCGAAATTGTAGGGAGGGAATTAAAATGATTAATGTATTTATACCACATCGTTGGAATAACGATGATTATTCAGAAATAAGTGCTTTACTGGATAGGACGAAGTTTAATGTGAGGGATTACTCTGTTCCGAGTAGTTCACCTTTTGATAACATTGATAGAAGATATAATGTTGATCCACAAATTCAGAAACAAATAAAGTATGCAAGCGTAGTAGTATGTTCTAATCGTCCGGCTAATAATTATGGAATGTCGATGGATGAGATACGCTTTGCTATTTCTATAGGGAAACCGGTTGTTGCGATTAAGATTACAGAAAGCACAAGTTCAAATATCACAAGTTTAAATATTCCAGTGATTGCTAAACGAAGGGATTCATTGGAAGAATGGATTCGTCGAAACATGCATTAATTGGGGATAAGGTGGTAAGGAATGAAGATATTTATATCTCATAAATTAGCAGATGCAGCTTCAGCAAATTTGATAGCCCAAGAATTGAAAGAGCTTAAAGTGGGATATTATCTTGATTTACTTGATAATTCTATAACAGAAAATGGTAAAGCGTTAACTGATCACATCCGTGCAAATTTAAATAGTTGTACAGATATAATCGTTGTTATGTCAAATATGACAAGATTTTCACAGTGGGTTCCTTTTGAGGTGGGCATGGCGGCACAAAAAGGTATGCCAACAGCGACTTTTTTAAAGGAAAATGTTTCTTTACCAGAGTTTTTACAATACTGGCCTCGATTAAAGAAATATGCGGATATTAGAAAGTACGTATTAGCGAGAAATGACGTTGATAGAGAGTTTCGTTTGATTTATGAAACTGCAAGTCAACAACGAAAAACAGAACGTTTTTACAATGTATTGAAGCAACGCTTAGAGTAAAGATAGTTTGGCAACATTTTGGCAACAGAAAATTAGCAAGCTAGAATAAATGATGTAATTGAAATGAAAAGTGGTGTGTATTTGCATAGAATCTAAATAAATATAGTTAAGAACGAGAAGGACACGCTGAACTGGAGTAGTAAACACAAAACGGGCAAACTCCATGCAGGAACATTAAACAATAGAATAGGAAAAAGCATAGCATGATTAATATTGAGAATGGATCTGTGGCTATGCAAACGCATATGGAGGAACGTTTTATACTGGCAAAAGTGATGACGGTGATGTTATTGACATAAGCGATAAGGACAGCAGAAAACTGTTGGAAGTCATTCCCAACAAGATTACAGATACAATGGGTATTGTGGCAGATGTCAATCTACTATATTGAAATTATTTTGGAAAAGAATCCTTATCTCATCAGCTTTTATGGCAAGCGTTTTCATTGTTCCGGTAGCACCATGAGAACAATTACTGGGAAAGAGATGGATAAAGCGCTCTTGAAATCCCGAGGCAGGTTATGGGATGGTATGCCGATTCCGAATTTGAGAGTTGGAAATTTAAGGTGAGAAGCGTTAGAATTATTTAAGAAGAAGGCGGTAAGGCGTGGCAGACTGACTCCTGAGGAAATGAGAGTTGAAGATGCTATTTTGCGGGAAAACTTGCGCTTGTTTGATGAAGACGGGTACTTTATTCGAGTGCCTATGCTGGCATTTTATAAAGATCCGGAGAAGTGGGTGACAGGCGCTTATGTGAAGATAGGCTTTTTTGATCAGTCCGATGTTGATTTAAGGTATCAGGATGAAGTGCATGGCTCTTTGAGCAAACAGGTGGACAAGACGGTTGCTCTGGTATATACGAAATACATGAAAGCGTTGATTACCTATGAGGGAATCCAACGGGTGGAACAGTTTATGTTTCATTAGGATGTTTTTCGGGAGATTCTGCTGAATGCCATCGTCCATAAGGATTATAGTGCTTGTAATCCAATTTAGAACAGTGTGTATAAAGATAAGATCTATATCTGGAATGATGTGGAGATGCCGGAAGGTTTGGATTCAACGGATAAGCTGCTTATGAAACATTCTTCAAAACCCTATAATCCTAAATTGGCAAATATCTCTTTTTGGACGGAATGATCGAAGCATGGGGACGTGGATTTGATAAGATCAAAGAAGCCTGGGCCAGATATGACGACCCTCTGCTAGAATATAATATAAGCAAGTCCAAGGGCATGGTGATTTGCAAGGAGTGTGACAGGTATCTGGAGCTGCTTTCGGATGGGAAAGAGAATAGTAATTCAGTCAGTGAAACAAAAATGAAATAAGCATGAAACAAGTTTTATAATCAAAGAATTATAAAAAAGTGGAACCAATTATTGAAAAAATAGCTGCTTAAGAAACCATCAGAATTTAAGAGCTTATGGAATTAAAAAAGAAATCAAGAACTATAGCTTGGAGATATATACAGATATTGATAAATTGTAATGCAGTCGAAGCATCAGGAAATACCAATAATGTAAGTTATAAGAGATTAAAGTGAATTATGACGTATAGTGACAATTTGTTCTTTGATCAAGTTGAAACCAGGATATTGTGACAGAACTTTAATAAAGTGTGATAATTCACTATACATATGTAGTGAATTGAAAAGAATGCGGAGAAAAAGTATGGCAAAACATCAATGGAAAGAATTTTATATGCAAAAAAAGAAAGACAGGGAGAATAAAAAAGGAGAAATACATAAAATGCAACAAAGAAACCAGCAAAAATTGCTGAGCACCGATGGTGATAAAGAACAGGTAAAAGAAACGAAAGAGATATTAGTAGATGCTGCTGATAAAGAGCAACGAAGGACAACCAGATTAGGAGCAACTATTGCTATTGTCGCGGTAATAGGGACGATATGTGCTTTTTTATTTAAAATGACAATTAGTTCATTAAACGTTTGGGCAGAGCGAGGAAGGGTAATATATTGGTATTTACAAATACTTTTTACATTCGCATTATCAACATCGGTCATTATTTTTTCTGACATAGTGAAGTATGTAATAAGTGACCTAAAAAGATACAACGTATTAGATCAAAATTATAAGCAGTACGATCAGGAATCAGACAACAGATACATGTGCTTAATAAGTGATTTTAGAACATATACAATAATGATTTTTTTTATATTCATTTTATCTGTCCCATTATCTGTAATTTATGAAAAGGAGAGTCAAAACTGGAATGAGATTTTGCCCTCTGTTTTGTGTACATTTGGTGTTGTTGCTCTTGCTGTACAATGGGTAATACAAAAGGGTAAAGAGGAATTTAAGAGAATTTTTCCGAAGGCTGTAGGGAAAATTATAAAATTGATATTAGTAGCATTATTCTGCTTTGCAATAAGTGCTATATTTATTGTGAACAATAAAGCAAAAATTAGTGTAAGCTATAATACTGATGGTATAGTTGAAATTGGTAATACGTCAGCGGAAAACTATAATGGACTGGATATAGAAATATTGAATATCGATGGAAAAATAATTTATACAGAGTCTGTTGAAAAGGGGAAATTGCTGTTTGCACTAGAAGATAAGTACATTAATAATGAAATTGATGATGAAAAGGTGAAAGAAGGAATATTAATAAACAATGAATATTTGCATTGGAAATATATGTTTGATCTGAAAAAAGTAATAAATAAACCTGGCAAGTATTATATTTCAATAACAGTATATCAAGATGGTAAAAGTGCATTTTTGATTAATTCATTATCTGTAGAGAACAAAGAATATGTTTTTGCAAAAGACAACATGGAAAAAGAATATTAAAAATGGTTCTTTGTACGATTTGTATACAAGATCTTCGAATCTATATTAAAAAGATAAAAAATGTATTAAATATAGAAAATATTAACACGTTATAACGTCGGCTTAAGGAAAGTATATATCGGAAGCGAATGTGTATTTTCGGAAGATTGGACAGTTGAAAAATTACTTGGGAAGCATAATTCCAGAGCGTATAATCCATTGATTGCCAATACATCTTTTGCACAGGTTATATAGAAGCGTGGGGACGCGGAATAGGGATAAAAATTAGGGAAAGTTGGGTGAATAGTAAGCCGAGAGTCTTGTTTGTAACCCAAGAGTCCCACTTTGTAAGCGAGATTCCCATACTTTTCTTTTCTGAATCGATATGTTTTAATGCGTTCAATAGAAAATCTGTATACCAAAACCAGGGAGCAATTCCCGCTCGAAATTTTTGTATTTCGAGAATCCATCCCTTTGGCATGGTGTGATTAGGTTGTTTTTCTGGCAGCTTATGCAGATTTCTCTGTTACTTTTTGAGAAGCTTCGGCTTTAAGATGATGTTCTCGGCGGTTACCGGCGAACATCCCAGTTCCTTAAGCAGAGCTTCTCCGTAGTAAAAGCTGAACGTCTCGTTTGAGCTGCGATTGTTCTGCTTTTTCCTTTTGTAGGAATTGATATGGCCCATTATCAGAAAGATGTCTTTCTGTGTCAGGTCATCAAAACTGCTCCCTTTCGGCAGGACTCGGCGTACCAGTTCGTGATTTACCTCACACGAGCCTTTCTGATAAGGTGAACCTGCATCGCAGTAAAAGACCCGCGTCCTCAAGTATGGGGACATCTTTCAGTATTCGATCTCTTTGGGATTGGAAAAATCACTGCCGTTATCCGTAAGGATAACGGGAAACAACCGATTAAACTCCTCTGCCCCAAGACCTCATCCAACAGATTTATGATACGGATGACAGAACCCGATGTATTGGCATCTCTCAGAAACGCCAGCATGAGACTGGTCTCAACGAAATGGATCGTCAGCAGGCATTTGCCTCCGTCGCGTCCGATGACACTGTCCATCTGGACGACCGTGGTTTCCGAATTGTCTGCAAGGAACTTTTGAAAATCAGAATGCATCCGTTGCAGACATAAAGAGGCTTATTCTTCGCGAAACAGATCTTCTCCTCAAAATCGGGGCAATGAATGCTGCATTCGGAGCATAAGCTGCACTTATAAGCGGACTGGTGGGTACAACCGGAGCCACAGAGTCGCTTTATCTTACAGGTAGTACGGGACTTACAGAGATTGTAAGGATAGCCTAGACGGCCGCTTTTCTTATCATAAGGGTACTTTTTAATCTCTCTCGTAATGGTAGTCCTGTCGCATCCCAGTTCCTTTCCAATCCTACCAAAGGAAGAATTCCCCTAAAGGCGTTTGGCAATGATGAGACGGTCTTCATAAGATAAAAACTTTGACATAGCAGCTTCTTTCCAGCCGCCAGTGGTCAAAGCATAACAGAAATGTGAGCAACCTTCCAGTCGATCCCAAATCTTTGTAAGGGAGAATCCATCCCCTTCTCTCTCTGCAAGATAGGATACCTGATACACATCATCCAGAATACCGGGTATGGAATTTCAGATCGCAATTCATGATTTGCAAAGTTTATCTGCCACGGCAGATTTTCCATACTTCAATGTAAAAATCGGATGCACACAGGTTCCTCCTGTTTTTGCTTTTGCCAATACGCCGGCCCCTGTTGAAAGAAATAAAAATAGCCTGACCGGTATCGTTTCAAACAGAAAAGGGACGATACCGGCCAGGTATTTTTATGTGGAAAAAAAGCGGGCCATATGGTAAAATACAGGACATGACAAAAGTCCGGCGCGGCCGGTATCGGCGGCATTGGGGAAGGAGTACATCATGTTTATCACAATCACGGGCGAACTTGGCAGCGGAAAGACGACAGTGGCCAAAATTCTGAATCAGGAGTATGGGTTCGATTTCTATTCTACGGGCAGTATTCAGCGGGAAATCGCAAAGGAAAAGGGGATTACGACGCTGGAGTTAAATCAGCTGATGTCGAACGATGTGAACAATATCTACGACAAAATGATCGATGATAAAACCGTAGAGATTTCCCGGGAAAACCGGGGCAGAAACGTGGTGTTTGATTCCCGGATGGCCTGGCATTTTGTGGAGGAGTCGTTCAAGGTCTACGTCACGGTAGATTCCTATATGGCCGCGCAGCGGGTCATAAAAGCGGGCAGGGGAGTGGAGGAGCAGTATGCTTCCCTGGAGGAAGCGGCAAAAAGCCTGCGAAAGAGAAAGCAGTTGGAGGATTCCCGGTTCGCCGAGATCTATTCGGTGAGGACGACGGATTTTTCTAACTATGATCTGATCGTGGATTCTACCTTTATTTCACCTGAGGAACTGGCGAAGCTGATCCTGGAGAAAGCGGGAAACGGCGCCGGACGTCGGGAGATCTATTTGTCCCCGCAAAGGCTGCTTCCCACAAAGGCGGTGGGGGAGATGGAAAAGGACAGCGCGGCGGATTTCGGGGAGCAGAGAAAGGACGAGCCGGTTGAGGTCGTGGAGTTTCAGCATTTCTATTATCTGGTTAAAGGACACTACAGGGTGTGCACGGAGCTTACGGCCGGGGAGAAGCTGATTCCGGTGCGGCTGTTGGCTGTAGATAGTGAAGGAAACGTGATCGGGGAAAAAGGGGACAAGTACTGCGTAAAAGCGCAGGAGCTTGCGGCGGTTTCCCTGGAATACTGCCACGACTGGGAAGTCCTCAATTCGATGCAGTTTTTGGGGTATCCGTCCGCAACTGACAACTTGTAACGCTCCGGAATGGAAGAAAAATATGAGTTATCTGGAAGATTATTACAACAACTATGACGAAGAAGGGCGGCTGCTTTCCCGGCATGGACAGGTTGAGTATCTGACCACCATGAAATATATTCATGCGTGTCTGGAAGGGTTCTCTGCACCGGCTATTCTGGAGGTGGGCGCGGGAACCGGGCGATACAGCATCGCGCTGGCAAAGGAAGGGTATCGGGTGACGGCGGTAGAGCTGATTGCTCACAATCTGGAGTGTCTGAAAGCCAAGCTGGACGGTTCGGAGCCGCTTACGGCCATACAGGGAAACGCTCTGGATCTGTCGTTTCTGCCGGATGCTGCATTTGACCTGACGATGCTTCTGGGGCCGATGTACCATCTTTATACAAGACAGGAGAAGCAAAAAGCCCTTGCGGAAGCGGTACGTGTGACCAGGCGGGGCGGTTATATTCTGGTTGCCTATTGCATGAATGAGCCCACGATTTTTCAGTATGTTTTTGGCGCGAATCGGCTGCAGGAAGTGACGGAACAGAATATGATTACGCCGGACTGGCACTGTATCAGCAGGCCGAAGGATTTGTTTGAGCTGGTGAGGACGGAGGATATTGCTTCTCTGGACGCAGAGGTTCCGGTTGAAAGGATCAAGCTGATCGCTTCGGACGGCGCCACAAATTACAGGCGGGAATGGATAGACGCCATGGACGACGCGACCTTTGCCAGGTGGATGGAGTATCATTTCACGATTTGCGAACGGCAGGACTTGATCGGGGCTTCGCATCATACGCTGGATATCCTGCGCAAAACAGGAGGAACTGCTTTTGAAGATTGGAATCATAGCGGATATACACAGTAACCTGATCGCGCTGAAAGCCTGCCTTTCCTATATGGGCTCACTTTCCTGCGAGGAATACCTGTTTCTTGGGGATTATGTGTCAGATACCCCCCATGCGCGGGAGACGCTGGATTTTCTTTACGATTTTTCCGAAAAGCATTCCTGCCTGTTCCTTAGGGGAAACCAGGAAGATTATATGCTGGAACAAAGAAGGATCCTTGCGCAGGGCGTGGAAAGTAGGAAATGGAAATGGGGATCGGCGACGGGAAATCTTCTGTTTACTTACCGGCAGTTGGAGGAAAAGGATTTTACTTTTTTTGAGGGGCTGCCCATCAGCTTCCGGTACGCAAAAGAGGGATATCCTCCGATAACCCTGTGCCATGGTTCTCCGGCAAATTCCCGGGAGGGATTGCTGATAGAAGGAGAAAATACGAAAAAATGGCTGACGGACATTGACACGGACTATCTGATCTGTGCGCATACGCACTTGCAGGGTCAGCTGGAGGAAGATGGGAAGCATTATTATAATTGCGGTTCGGCAGGCATTCCGCTTGGCGTCTGCGGTTATGCGCACGGCATGCTGCTGGAAGATATTTGTATAAACGGCCAAACAGTTTGGAATCCGGTTTTTTTAAAAATTCCCTATGATCACCGGCAGGTGGTGCGGGATATCCGGGAAAGCGGATTGCTGGATGCGGCGCCGCAGGTGGGAGTGCCCGATTATCGATAGGGTTTCCAATGCCCGGGTAAGGCCGGGAGAAAAAGGGAGGAAAAAGTGATGCCAAAACGCTTCCCGGGCGGGAAGGCGGCTGTTCTGCTGACGGCGCTCTGCTTTCTTTGTGCCTGCCGGACGCCGGATCTTGAAGAAGACCGGGTCTCTTTGCCAAACGCGCAGCCGGAAGAACAACAGAACACACAGGGGGAACAAGCGGAAATGAAAGAAAAGGAAGAAAGGATTGCAGAGGCAATCCGGCAGGAAACGTCCAAAATAGAAGAAACCGTAAGCGCGCAGGCGGAGCCGGAGGAGCAGACGCTTCGGGAGCCGACCGCCAAAATAGAGGATCGGATTCCGTCCAAATATACGGGGTATCAGCTGGAGGAATCCGGAACGATAGAGAAGATTACATATTCTACCAGGGATTACTTTGGGGACGGCGGGGAGATCACCAAAAGCGCGAACGTTTATCTGCCCTACGGCTACAGCAAGGACAGGCCCTATAACGTGCTGTATCTGATGCACGGCATCGGCGGCGATGAAAACGAATGGGGCATGAACACGGTAAGCTCCCGGGTAAAGCTCATCATGGACAACCTGATTTACTATGGAGATATAGAGCCCTTTATTGTGGTAACACCCAACGGACGTTCCAGCAGGCAGCATGAAGCGCAGGGTTCGGACTATCATTCCTTTTACGTTTTCGGCAAGGAACTGAGGGAGGATCTGATCCCCTATATCGAAACGACCTATTCCACCTACGGGAATCGGGATGCGGACGGGTACGATCCTGCCACAGCGCGGGAACATCGTGCCATGGCGGGGCTTTCCATGGGCGGTATGCAGACGATCAATATCGGGATTGGCGAATGTGTGGATTTGTTTGGCTACTTTGGGGCGTTTTCCGCCGCGCCCACCAGCAATCCCGCTTCCAAAACAGCGGAGCTTCTGGCGGACAGCCCTTACGAGATATTGTATTTTTATAATATTTGCGGGACCGATGACAAGATTGCGTATGACAGCGCCCGGACGGCGGCAAAATCCCTGCCCGATATCTGTGATAAGTTTGAGGACGGCAAAAACTTTATGTGGCGGGAGCTGAGGGGCGGTCACGATTTCAACATCTGGTATCTGGGCTTTTATCAATTTGCGCAGCTTGCTTTTCAATAAAGAACGAAAAAAGGGCGTTATGGCCAGAGAGAGCAGGAAAATGCGGCCCTGCAGTTTTACAGAAACACAGGATATCACAGCACGGATAAAACCGTCTTCCTTCAGGGGTTGAACAAAATCGGGGGAAAAGGAATGGGGATTGCAAGCCTTTCCATGTCATACCGTCCCATAACGTCTACGCCGTTTCCACGAAGCGGCAATTACCGCGAGATACCGCCATGCACTACGCTCAAGCCATATATCCGCTGCTTTTGGGGACAGGAGCGTCCGCGGATTTTGTCGGCAACGGCGGGGCGTCTTGTAATTCCCGATACCTGTATGGACATTATTGTACGGGTCCATCCTGCCAGCCATACGGTTTCCACCGTTTTCTGCGCCATGGATGAACGGCCCTACTGGACCGAAGACGCCGACGCCCGGTCTGCTTTTGGGATTCGGTTTTTCTGTTGGAGCGCGGTGCTGTTTGGCGCGGGGAGCTTTCGGCATACGAAAAACCGGGCTTTTTGCCCCGATGTATTTTTCCGGGGCATTACGGTAGAGCTGACCGGGATCGTCAGTCGTTTTCACACGCTGCAGGAAAGGGCGCAGGCGGCGGAGAAACTGCTTCTTTGCAGACTGAATGAGAACCGGATGAACTGCGATCTGATGAACGCCATAAGCGACATGATCACGTATCGCGGCCACAGGAGAATTTCTGAAATTGCACGGCAGAACGCTCTGTCGGAACGAAAAATGGAACGTATCTTTGCAGAGAACGTGGGCGTCAGCCCCAAGACGCTTTCCAATCTGATCCGTTACCAGCTCGTATGGCAGGAGATGGCCGGCGGCAGTACGGATATTTCGGATCTGGTGGAAAAATACGGCTACGCGGATCAGGCGCATCTGCTGAATGATTTTCGGTTCCGACACGGTATGACTCCGGCGCGGGCGCTCCGGCTTTGACCGATTTTGTCGGATTTTTACAAGACAGGTCCGGGAGCGCTTTGATAAAGTGGAAAAGGAATACGATTCCAAATCTTATGTGAAGGAGACCTTACGATGCACACTTTTGAAAAAGCCCGCGGATTTATTTACCGCAATGCGCGCCCCCTGGATCTGGCGATGTTTCAGTACCATTTTGAAAACGGATCCCGCGAAAACGTAATCGCCGCCCTGTCGGCCTATCAGAATCCGGACGGCGGTTTCGGATGGGGCATCGAAGCCGACAATTTTAACCCCAATTCCCTGCCCATGGGCGTCTGGAATGCAACGGAGTATATTTCCCGGATCGGCGGGATGGAACCGGAGCATCCGATGATTTTGGGGATACTTCGTTATCTTGCGGATGGCGATGGCTTCGACCGGGCCCACAATCAATGGAACAACACGGTTCTGACAAGTAACGACTATCCCTGTGCGATCTGGTGGAAATATCCGGAAAGTGGCAGCGCTTTTTCCTATAACCCCACCGCCGCGCTTGCCGGATTTCTCATCAGGTATGCCAAAAAACAGAGCGCCCTGTATGAAAAGGGTATCCGGATAGCGAAAGAAGCCGCAGACTGGTTTCTCAAAGACGCTCCGCCGGAACGGCATATTGCGGGATGTTTTATTTCGCTGTACGAGTATTGCACACAGGCCGGCGTGATGCCCTTCGATGAAAAAGCGCTGATGGAGAAGCTGAAGGAAATCGTGGATCGATCCATCTGCCGCGATGTTTCGCGCTGGGGCGAATATATCCCCAGACCTTCGGCGTTTGTGACCTCCCGCAGCAGCAGGTTTTATCACGAGGGGCTCGAGGAGCTTTGCCGTGCGGAGTGCGCATATATCAAAAGCACGCAGCTTCCCGACGGCTCCTATCCCGTCCCGTGGACGTGGGGCAGCGACGACAAAGAATGGTATGTCGCCGAAAACTGGTGCAAGGCGATTTTAACCATAGAGAACCTGCTGTTTTTACGGGAGTTTGATTCTTGATTTTAAAAAGGAGATGACACAATGCATCACTGCGGAACGCAAAGGATAGAGACAGAAAGATTGATTTTGAGAAGATTTGTCCGGGAGGATGCCGGGGCGATGTATAAAAACTGGGCATCTGACGATTTGGTGACAAAATATCTGGCCTGGCCCACGCATTCCGACATTGGTGTCAGCAAATATGTCATTGAGCAGTGGGTCAACTCCTATGCGGATGAAAATAGTTATAACTGGGCAATTGTTCTGAAAGAAAACGGGGAGGAACCGATTGGCAGCATCAGCGTCGTAGAGATGAAGGAGAGTATTTCGATGGTTCATATCGGATATTGTATCGGCCGGGCCTGGTGGCATCAGGGAATTACTTCCGAGGCGCTGAAGGCGGTCATAGATTTCTTTTTTGACAAGGTGGGGGCCAACCGTATCGAAGCAAGACATGATTCCAATAATCCCAATTCCGGCAGCGTGATGAAAAAATGCGGGATGCGGTATGAGGGAACCTTGCGCAGCGCGGGGCGGAACAATCAGGGCCTGTGCGATGAATGTTATTATGGGATTTTAAAGGCGGACGAGTAAAGGCATATGGAAAAAAACAGAAAGTATCGAAAAACACTGGAGGCCTGCTATCTTGGATTTGTCACCCAGGCTATCTCTGCCAATTTTGCACCGCTGTTATTTTTAACATTTAGGAATACGTATGGGATTGGACTGGAAAAGATCGCGCTGATTCCGTTTACATTCTATTTGACCCAATTACTGATCGATTTTGCGGCCGCGAAATTTGTCGATAAAATAGGATACCGTATCTGCGTCGTATCCTCTTAGGCGCTGTCTGCGGCAGGCTTGGTTCTCATGGCGGTTCTGCCGGATCTGCTTCCGGTTCCTTTTTGGGGGATTTTGATTGCGGTGGTGCTCTATGCCCTGGGCAGCGGTCTTGTTGAGGTATTGGTAAGTCCGATTATAGAAGCCTGTCCCTTTGAAAATAAAAACGGTATGATGAGTCTGCTGCACTCTTTTTACTGTTGGGGCGCAGTCGGTGTGATTTTGGGATCGACGCTCTTTTTTACGGTCTTTGGCATAGCAAACTGGAAGATACTGACCCTGCTTTGGGCCGTGGTGCCGTTATATAATGTATGGAATTTTATCCGCTGCCCGATGGAACGGCTGATAGAGGACGGGGAAGGTATGCGTCCCGGGCAGCTGCTCAGGCTGCCGTTGTTTTGGCTGCTGATCCTGCTGATGGTATGCTCCGGTGCGTCCGAAACCTCTATGGCGCAATGGGCGTCCGCATTTACGGAGTCGGCAATGGGGGTTTCCAAAACCGTTGGCGATTTGGCAGGCCCCTGTCTGTTTGCTGTGTTTATGGGAATATCCCGGGTCATATACGGCAAAATGAGCGAGAAGCTGGACTTGGTTCGGACGATGACGGTGTGCGCACTGCTCTGTGTGCTTTGCTATTTGATGGCATCCCTGGCCCCCTTGCCGGCGCTTGGACTGGCAGGCTGCGCCCTCTGCGGCATCGCGGTTGGAATTATGTGGCCGGGTTCTATCAGCATTTCGTCTCAGAAGTGTCCGAGGGGCGGCACGGCGATGTTCGCATTTTTGGCTTTGGCGGGGGATTTGGGTGCCACCGTAAGTCCTGCGATGGTCGGCGGCATTTCCAATATGGCCGGAGGAAATCTGAAAATAGGCCTGCTCGTTGCCGCAATATTTCCGCTGATCCTCCTGTTTGGTTTGCTTGTCCTTGGAACCAAAAGGTGAAAATTATCGGAACGAAATGGAGATTACTATGGAAATATCATACAGGGCAGCGGTCATGGATGATTTAGAGGACATTTTTCGGTTGGTTGAATGTGCCGTAAAACAAATTTTCAGAAAGGACATTAAAAATAAATCGCTGTATATAGGGGTTATCCATGATAAAATAGTAGTTGTCTGCGCTTTAAATGAACAATGTGATGAGCAATACAAAAACGGGCAATGGCAATACGGCTTGATGTATTCTGCGAAAATCCGTATGCACTGAAATTATACACGAATAATGGCTATCAAAGAACCGGCGTTGCCTGTTGGAGAAAGGGCAAATTCTTTTTATTGGAGAAACAGATATAGCATGTTTTTGTTCCGGGAATCTGCCGCACTGCTTGAATAATCTGCCGATATTAGAGGAGTAAATGCGCATCCAGATAGGGGGTACAAAATGATTTTATACGTGAATGCCTGTGTGAGAACAGAATCCAGAACGGACAGACTGGCCAGGGCCTTATTGCATAAACTGGGCGCCTTTGAAGAAGTCAGATTGGCCGATATGGAACTTCAGCCGCTGAATGGGGAAAGACTGGCGTATCGGGAGGCGCAGATTGCAAAGCAAAATTACGAGGACAGTATTTTTACCTTGCCCAGGCAGTTTGCGCAGGCCGATCTCATAGTGGTATCGGCCCCCTACTGGGACGGCCAGTTTCCTGCCATCCTGAAAATTTATTTGGAAAATATTTATGCTATAGGCATTGTGACAAAATATGCGGCGGACGGACGTCCGCTGGGCCTGTGCAAAGCAAAGAAGCTGTACTATGTTACGACGGCCGGCGGAAGCTATCGTCCGAAATTCAGCTTCGATTACATAGACCGTCTCGCAAAGGGGATGTTCGGCATCCGGGAAACAAGGCTGCTTTATGCGGAAAACCTGGATATAGAAGGCAGTGATGCGGAGGGAATTTTAGCCAAAGCCATCAGCGGGATAGAAGAAATAGAGTAAAGGATCGGAAAACGGGAAGAAAGAAGGATGTCCGGCGGAAGCGCCGCACATCCTTCTTTTTTTTACATATAGATAGGATAATAAGGAAAAAGGATCAGCATATATGGCCATTGGATATCTGCAGATACAGGCGAGGACGGCGCAGGATGCCATCCCGCTGGGAGGGGCGCAAATCCGCGTTCTGGACGACGAAGGAAATACGCTTTACCGGCTTGTGACGGACGAGAGCGGCGAAACACAGGCCGTGGCGCTGGAAACGCTGGACCGGGGCTTCTCCCAGAGTCCCGGTTTTCAGGGAGAACCCTATGCCAATTACGGAGTGACGGTGGAAGCGGAAGGATTTGAGCCGGCGACAATTACGGAAATTCCCATTTTCGACGGAGAGACGGCGGTACTGCCGGTGGCGCTGCTCCCCTTGGAGCAGAATCAGGAACAGGGGGAAAACGAGAAAACGGAGGTGGGGACGCCGGCCGTGGTCTCGGCACAGGATCGGGATCAGGAAGGAACCGCGCAGACGGAACGGGTACTGCGGCAGGTTGTGCTCCCGGATCCGATTACGGTGCATCTGGGAGCGCCGGACGCCTATGCGGCCAACGTACAGGTGCCTTTTCTGGATTATGTAAAAAACGTGGCCAGCAGCGAGATTTACCCCACCTGGCCGGAAGCGTCGCTCAAGGCCAACATTTACGCGATTATGACGTTTGCGCTGAACCGTGTCTACACGGAATGGTATCCAAGCCGCGGCTATGACTTCGATATCACCAACAGTACGGCGTACGATCAGTATTATGTACCGGGGCATCCCGTTTACAGTTCCATCAGCGACGCCGTGGAGGAGGTGTACGGAGAATATGTCCGCCGCCAGGGGCAGCGCGCGCCCTATTTCACCTCGTTTTGCAACGGGAGCACCGTGGCCTGCCAGGGAATGTCCCAGTGGGGGACGGTTTCGCTGGCCAATCAGGGCTATACGCCGCTGCAGATCTTGCGGTACTATTATCCCGGCGATATCGGGATTGACAGAACCAATATTGTAGCGGGCGGGCTGTCCTCCTATCCGGGTACGCCCCTGCGCCGGGGAAGCACGGGGCTGGACGTCCAGACCATCCAGTCCTATTTGAACCGTATCCGGCGAAACTATCCGGCGATCCCTGCGATAACCGATTCTGCGGGGAACTTCGGAGAGAGCACGAAAGCCGCGGTCGAGACGTTTCAGCGGATTTTCAATCTGAGCCCGGACGGCATTGTCGGCAGGGCCACCTGGTATAAGCTGTCCAGCGTTTATACGGCGGTTACCAGACTGGCGGAATTGGACAGCGAGGGGACGGATCTGGGAATCGGCACGGTTCCGCCGTCCTCCGTGCTTCGGCAGGGGGCGCGGGGACAGGACGTGGTGACGCTGCAGTACCTTTTAAACGTGGTGTCCCGCTACTATAACCAGGTGCCCGCGCCGGCCCAGGACGGAATATTCGGCAGCAAAACCGGGCAGTCTGTGGAAGCGTTCCAGCGACAGATGGGACTTACGGCGGACGGAATCGTGGGCCCGCGCACCTGGCAGGCACTGTATGATGTGTATCTGGGAATTGGGGAAAATGTGCCGATGCCCGGACCGGCGGAGGACGACGTCACCTATACGGTCAGGGCCGGAGACAGTCTCTGGCTGATCGCACAGCGGTACGGCACTACGGTAGAAGCGATCAAACAGGCCAACGGACTGACCGGGGACGCCCTTCAGATCGGGCAGGTGCTGCGCATTCCCGTGCCTGCGCGTCCCTATGTGGAATATATCGTGCAGGCCGGAGACAGTCTCTGGCTGATTGCGCAGCGGTACGGCACTACGGTAGAAGCGATCAAACAGGCCAACGGACTGGTCGGAAATGAACTTCAGATTGGACAGAAGCTGCGAATCCCCGTGCCGGGCTAAAGCCCTCCCTTATGATAGAGAACGGCCCTTTGTCCGGGGCAGTGGGGGTCAGCCCTGTTTATAGCGGGACAGAAACTGTTTTGTCCGTTCTTCCTTCGGATTTTCAAAGACCTCCCTGGGATCGCCCTGTTCCACAATGACGCCCTCGTCCATGAAGATCACCTGGTCGGCCACGTCCCGTGCGAAGGCCATTTCATGGGTGACGATGATCATGGTGGTATTCTGGACGGCCAGTTCCCGGATGACGCGGAGAACTTCTCCGGTCAGCTCCGGATCCAGGGCGGAGGTGGGCTCGTCGAAACAGAGGATATCCGGATGCAGTGCCAGGGCCCGGGCAATCGCCACGCGCTGGCACTGACCGCCGGAGAGCTGGTGGGGATAGTTGTCCGTCCGGTTGGACAGTCCCATCTGCTCCAGCAGTTTGCGGGCGTGCGTTTCGATTCCGGCATACAGCTCCTTCTTTTTCGCCTGAAAGCCGGGCTGCTGGGCCGCCAGCAGCTTGGGCGCCAGCATCACGTTTTCCAGCGCCGTATACTGGGGAAACAGGTTGAAGGACTGGAATACCAGTCCGAAGTGGAGACGCTTCTGTCGGATGGAGGCTTCGTTTTGTGTGGCGGGATCGGCGGCGTCAAACAGCGTTTCGCCGTTGACCCGGATGATACCCTTATCCGGCCGTTCCAGAAAATTCAGACAGCGCAGCAGCGTGGTCTTGCCGCTGCCGGAGGATCCGATGATGGAGAGCGCCTGTCCCTTTTCCAGCGTCAGGTCAATATCTTTCAGTACGGCCGTGCGGCCGAAGGTTTTCCAAAGATTCTTTGCTTCTAAAATCGGCATGGTTTTCTTCCCCCTATCTGAAATAGTCCAGTTTCTTCTCAAGACGTCCCAGCAGAAGGGTCAGGATGCCGTTGAAAATCAGATAATAGATCGCCGTGAAAAACAGCGGCCAGATGGCGCCGGAAATGCCGTGGGAGCCCTTCAGGAACGACTGCCCGGCCCAGATGATCTCCTGCAGGGCGATGATGCGGGAAAGGGAAGTGTCCTTTACCAGCGTAATGATTTCGTTGGACATGGGCGGGACGATCCGTTTGATCATCTGAAGCAGCTTGATCCGGAAAAAGATCTGGCTTTTTTTTATACCCAGCACAAGCCCCGCTTCCTCCTGTCCCACAGGGACGCTCTGGATGCCGCCCCGGTAGATTTCGGAAAAATAACAGGCATAGTTGAAGATGAAAGCGGCGGAAGCGGCCAGGAACCGTCCGGTTTCACCGCCGCCCCAGATGGGATTGTTCAGGATCAGCCCCGGAAAGTAATAGATGATCAAAAGCTGAATCATCAGCGGCGTGCCGCGCACCACCCAGACCACCAGCTTGGCGATCAGGCTGAGAGGCTGAAACCGGGACATGGAGCAAAAGGCGATGATCAGTCCCAGGGGAAACGCGCCCAAAAGGGTGACGAGGAAAAGCTTCAGCGTCTGTAAAAAGCCGATGTTCAGCGCGTTTATGACCACCGGCATCTGTTCCAGGATCAGTTTCATAAGGTCTTCCCGCTTTCTTTAGAAACAAGAGGGCGGACAAGTGCCGCCCTCTGATTGGGTACGATAGGTTGGTTTGAAACACAGTGCGGCCGGTCTTTTTGGCGGCGTGCTTCTTACTGTTCGATCAGCGCGGCCTGTACGCCGTAGGTTTCCGCGCAGGTTGTCATGGTTCCGTCCGCGTAGCTGGTCTTGAAAAAGTCGTTGAGCGCAGCGGCCAGATCGGAGCCCTTGCGGAAGCCGACGCCGTATTCCTCGCTGTTTAAGCCGATGGTATAGGTCAGATCCGCATATCCGGTGCCTTCGCCTACCATTGCGCCGGCCATCAGAGAATCGATAATGGCGGCGTCGGAGGTGCCTGCGGCCACTTCCATCAGCGCGTCAGACTGGGCGGTCACGGGCGTGCAGGTAAGTCCCAGGGCCTGGGCCTGCTGTTCGCCGGCGCTTCCGGCTTCCACCGCGAAGCTCAAACCGGAAAGACTGTCCACATCCTGATACTGATCCGCCGTGTCGGCGGGCACGATCACCACCTGGGCGTTGTTGCAGTATGCGTTAGAGCATTCCATGGAGCTGGTCACCTCGTCGGTCAGCGTCATGCCGTTCCACACGCAGTCGATGGTCTTGCCGTCCAGCTCTAAAACCTTGTTGTCCCAGTCGATGACAATAAATTCCGCTTCCACGCCGAGACTTTCGGCAAACGCCTTGGCCATATCCGCGTCGAAACCGATCCATTCGCCGCTTTCGTCCTGATAGTCCATGGGCTCAAACTCCGTGATGCCCACCACCAGGGTACCCTTGCCCTGCACATAGGCCAGGTCGCTTTCGTCCGCAGCGTCGTTTTCGGCAGGAGCCGTGGTTTCTACAGGAGCTGCGGTTTCATCGGAAGCCGCGGTTTCGGCGGGAGCCGCAGAGTTTCCGCACGCGACCAGGGAAAACGCCATGGCCAGCGTCAGTGTCATTGCCAGTAATTTTTTCATTTTTTTCTCCTCCAAATCTGTTGTAGTCGTGCTACGTCACAATATTAGCAAGTTAGCAGACTAAAGTCAACCATAAAAATGAGGAATACCCGAATTTCCTGACCGCATATTCTGTATAGGAGGTGAGACAATGAACAAAAACCGTCTGACGCTTGCCGTTTGTATTGCGCTTCCGCTTTTGGTGGGCGGGCTGTCTGCCCTGTTATCGGGCGGCGGGATGCAGGACTTTGCCATGCTGGAGAAACCGCCGCTGTCGCCGCCGGGCTGGCTGTTTCCTGTGGTGTGGACCGTGCTGTATGTACTGATGGGGATCGCGTCCTATCTGGTGCTGTCTTCACAGGCGGATCGCGTAGAGATTCAGAAGGCCCTTCTCGTCTATTTTTATCAGCTTGTGGTCAATTTTCTCTGGCCGGTTTTTTTCTTTGATTTTGGCTGGTATCTGTTTTCCTTCTTCTGGCTGCTTCTGCTCTGGGTGCTGATTGTGGTGACCATCCGGCGGTTTTGGCACATTTCCCGCCCGGCGGCATATCTGATGGTGCCCTATCTTTTGTGGGTGACCTTTGCGGGGTATCTGAATCTGGGAATCTGGCTGCTGAACTGACCGCCTTTGCCGGATGGCGGTTTTGGAAAAGGGGGTAGGCGTTTTTTTACTTTTGTGCTATACTTCCTTTGAAAAAACCGGCTTATCCGGGAATGGAGGAAAACAATGGTCAGACATATGATTTTATGGCAGTTGAAGGACGGATACACGGAGCAGGAAAAGGCCGCCGTCAAGGAAGGGATCAAATCCGGGCTGGAGGGACTTGCAGGCAGGATCCCGGGGCTCGTTTCCATCCGGGTACACACCGAGGGGCTGGCTTCCTCCAACGCGGATCTGATGCTGGATTCCACCTTTGTGGACGCGGCCTCGCTCAAGGGCTACAGTGTGCACCCGGAACACGTAAAGGTGGCGGATGGCAGGGTGCGGCCCTTTGTGAAAATCCGGCTGTGTATGGATTACGAAGAATAGGTATTTTTTGTCACTCTCTTGTATTGCGGGAATAGGATATAGAGAGAACCCAAGCGGTTCCTACAATACGAAAAGAGAGAGGTTTTATCATGGCACAATTTACCAATCAGGCCCGTCTGGCGTACAACAATTCGGTGACGAATTCCAATGTCGCGGTGGGTGAGATACGCGAGGTGTTGTCCGCGGCAAAAACGGCGGTCCGGGAGGAATACGGACAAAACGACAGGGTGACCTATATTGTCAGCATTGTCAATTCCGGCACGGCAGCGCTGTCCGGCATTTCCGTAACGGATAATCTGGGCGCCTATACCGTAGGCGCGCAGCAGGTGACGCCGCTGACCTACAGCGCAGGGACGATCCGCTATTATTCTGACGGCGTTTTGCAGAACGCGCCCGCCGTTACGGCAGGGCCCCCTCTGGTGATTTCCAATCTTACGGTTCCCGCCGGCGGCAATGTGCTTCTGATCTATGAAGCGCAGGTGAATCAGTTCGCACCGCTGGGAGCCAACGCGGCCATCATCAACCAGGCCGTTGTCAGCGGTACCGGCGTTACGCCCGTCACCGTGACGGAGACGGTTACGGCGGAGAGCGAACCCATTTTGAGCATCACCAAGTCCGTCAGCCCGGTGCCCGTAACGGAAAACGGCACCCTGACCTATACGTTTCTGATCCAGAACACGGGCAATGCCGCGGCGGACGCAGCGGCGGCGGCCGTTATTACGGATACGTTCAATCCTGTCCTCACCAACCTGTCCGTCACCTTCAACGGGGCGGCCTGGTCTGAGGGGACGAATTATACCTACAGCGAAATGACCGGAATTTTCACCACCGTTTCCGGCCAGGTGACGGTTCCCGCGGCCACCTATACGCAGGATCCGGCCACCGGCGTCTTTAGCATCAACCCCGGCGTCAGCACGCTGATCATTTCCGGAACGGTCTGAGTTTCGGTTGTCCGGCCGGGACAAAAGGAAAGGGGCGCCGCAGGTTTCTGCGGTGCCCCTTGTTGCAGCACATTATTCTTGATACTGAAGCCTCATAGGTAGCTGCGCAGCTCCCGGCACAGCTTTTCCTCAATGGAAACCAGACGGGTGCAGATGTCCTTCGACGTTTCGTCCGCCGCCTTGTACTGGTTTAAATAGCGGTGCAGGGTTTTGATGCCCATATTGCAGCCGTCGGTGATCAGATCCGCCACCGTGGCGTCGCTGTCGTCCACGGTCATTTTCATGTTGGTTTTCATCCAGGACATACTTTTGGCGATGGGCGTCGGATCCTTTTCCTCGCTCTGGTGCCGGGCAAGCTGGCTGTGGATTTCCGCTTCCAGCTTTTCGTGATGGCTTTTGCTCTCGTTTAAAAGCTGTTTCATGGCGGAGTCGCCGATGCGGTCGATCACCTCGTCGATGGAGGAAATGGCCATTTTTGTGCCCGCGTCACATTCCTTGAGCAAATATACCGTGTCTTTATTCTCCATGTCTGTCTCCCTTCTGCCGCCCGGACTGTCTCCGGCCGTTTTTTTTAGTATGTCCTGTCGCCGCGCTTTCATGCGCAGCGCGCAAAAGAAATAGCCTTTTCGATCAGATCCCATATTTATTTTAGGAAGTAGATCAAGTATAATGTGATCATACGTGATACAGACGCCGGCTCATATCCGGTCAAAAGAGGAGCATGGGCAAAGGCGTATCGTTTGGAGGAAAAGATGTACGGCAAAGCAACCGCGGCGGAACTGCTGAGAAAGAAAAAAGTGATTTTTTTTGACGTAGGATATACGCTTGCTTACCCGGCCTCCGGGGACTGGATGTTCACAAAGAAATTTTATGAACTGGTCGGCGGCGGGCTGGATTCGCACAGCCCGGAGGAAATACAGAGGGCCAGGGAAACCGGTGATGCCTTTCTGGGGAAGCATCACCGGGTAAAGGATATTGATACGGAATACGAACAGTTCATTCACTTTTATGCAATTATTTCGGAAAAACTCGATCTTCATCTGACGAAAGATGAAATTCGGGCAATCGCGTATGATCGCACTTATAACATGGAGAATTATGCGGCATATCCGGATGGCAGGGAGGTTTTGGAAATCCTCAGTAAGTCCCACAGGCTCGGCGTTATTTCAGATACGTGGCCCAGTATCGAACTCCAGCTTTCCTCCATGGGACTGCGCGATTATTTTTCCTTTTGCACATACAGTTGTTTTCTCGGAACCTTTAAGCCGGATAAACGAATGTATCTGGACGCTCTCACAAAATGCGGGTGCAGTGCAAAAGATACGGTGTTCCTTGATGATTCGCTAAGGAATCTGGAGGGAGCGGCGAGGCTTGGCATAACGCCTGTTCTCGTCGCCGCCAATCCGGCCTCCGACGTCGCTTCGCCCTATTTGAAGATCCGTTCCCTTTCCGAATTGATCGGCTGACCTGCCGGTTGATCCATAACCCGAAACCCTTTGCAGAGAGGAGATGCACAATGAAAAAACGTTTGAAATCCGCTAACCCCTACCTCCCCCTCTGGGAGCATATTCCCGACGGCGAACCGCGCGTTTTTGAGTATCACGGCGAAAAGCGCGTCTATGTCTACGGTTCCCACGATACCGAACGCACCGCCTACTGCGGCAGGGATCAGGTGGTCTGGAGCGCGCCGGTGGACGATCTGACCGACTGGACATATCACGGGGTCTGTTATCAGGCGGCCGATCACTCCATTCTTTTTGCGCCCGACGTGGTGCAGAAGGGCGATACCTTCTATCTTTATGCCGCCGAGGATCACGGTTCCCGGATCGTGGTAGCTTCCTCCAAAAATCCTGCGGGGCCGTTTGAAAACCCGAGACTGACCCAGCTTGGTTTCGATCCCGGCGTGCTGGTGGACGACGACGGCAGGGTATATGCGTTCTGGGGATTCTGCGCGGCGTTCTGCGCGGAACTGGAGGACGATATGTGTACGATCAAGGAAGGAACGCTCGTGCGCAATCCCATCGGACACGTCCCCGATCCGTGGAACGAAAAGAACAATGCGTCCGGCGTGGATCTGCGGGATGCGTTTTTTGAGGCGTCTTCGCCCAGAAAGATCAACGGAAAATACGTCTACGTTTATTCCAAACGGTATGTGACGCCGGTACCGGAGCTTGGCGTATATGAGTCGTGCAACGGCTTTCTCAGCTATAAGTGGTCCGACAGCCCGCTTTCGGGCTATCAGGACGGCGGCGATATTTCGTTCAACGGCGGCGAGATCCTGAGGCTTCCCGACGGCACCGGAAAGCAGACGTACCGCTGGGGGAACAATCACGGCGGTCTGGTGGAGATCAACGGCCAGTGGTACATTTTCTATCACCGCCACACGGGAACCGACGAGTTTTCCCGGCAGGGCATGATCGAACCGGTGGATATTGCCGTTGGCAAGGACGGAAAGATCTACATCGGCGACGTTACCTATGTCAACGGCGAGCCGGTGGGCGCAAAACCTGTGGAGGAGACTTCTTCGGGCGCGTCGGTCAACGGCATCGACGCGTATCAGATCCTTTCCGCGGGCTATGCCTGTCACCTTTCGCCGCTTGGTCAGGCTTATATTCAGCCGGTATACGAACAGACGGACGGCGTTTCGGCCCCGATTGTGAAGATAAAAGACGGCACCACCGCCGGGTTCCGGTATTTGCAGTTTGGGTCAAACGCGCCCAAAACCTGTACCGTTTCAGCGTCCTGCGACGGAAAGATGGATGTAAAGGTCCGGATCGACGCCTGGCGCGGCAGGGTCATCGCACAGTTTTCTCTGGAGCCGGGAAAGATAGAGTACCATGTGCCGCTAACCTGCGGGATCATCGGCAGGCGCGCGGTCTACTTTGAGTTTTGCGGCGACGGCGAGGCGGCGTTTGACTGGTTCACCTTTGACAGATAGGAGAATGTGGGGAGAAAAATCGCAGGAGGGACAGGAATATGATGGTTGACATAACAAAGATGACATGGACGCGGGAACCGCTGTCCTATACCGTCGCGGACGGCCGGATTGAGGTGATAACCAGGCCCCATACGGATCTGTGGCAGAGGACGTATTATCATTTTCGGAACGATAACGCCCCGGTTTTACAGATGCGGACGGCGGAGAAGTATTTTTCCTTTGTGGTAAAGACGGAATTTGAAAGTCAGAAGAGGTTCGACCAGTGCGGCGTGGTTTTGTATCTGGACAGCGAAAACTGGCTGAAGGGCTCTATCGAATACGAAAACGGGGAATTTCAGCATTTGGGCAGCGTCGTGACCAACCACGGGTATTCCGACTGGGCGACCACGGAGATCGACGCGGCGGTCAAGTCCATGTGGTACCGCCTGAGCCGCCGGGAGGACGATTTTTGCATCGAATGTTCCCGGGACGGGATCCGTTTCTCCCAGATGCGGATCTGTCATATGTGGGATGCCGTCGGGGAAATTTCGTTTGGCGTATATGCCTGCAGCCCGGAGGATTCTTCTTTCAAAGCGGTTTTTACCGGAATGGAGATCACGGACTGTAAGTGGCAGGCGCACGACGGCCAGCAGCCGGACGCCTTATAGGCGGCAAAACAGGGGAAAGGACAGGGCGAAAGGAGGGTTTTATGGAACTTTATTTTCCGAAACTGTACCGTTACGACAGGCTGCGGGAGCACTGTTCTATCGCGGTGCCTTTTGCACAGGGAAAGCTTGGCAGCGCGGACGGGGTACGGGTTTTTCAGGGCGAAAAACAGATGCCGGTTCAGACGAAGGTCACGTCCCGCTACCGGGACGGCAGCATCCGTTACCTGTTTGTCCGTTTTCTGGCGGATCTGCCGGCGAATCAAAAGACCGTGCTGCGGCTGGAAACCGGAGAAGGCGGCAGGGACGAGGGGGAAGCTGCAGCGCCGGAGCGCCTTCCCTATGAGGGCCTGAAACTGGAACCGACGGGACATGGATTTGTGGTGGACGGCGGCCTGCGGTTTGAGGTATCCGACGGTGCGTCCTCTCTGTTTGACTGGCTGGAGGACGGCCGCGAAAGATACGGGGCGGATCGGTTCGCGGGGCCTTTTTTGGAGGATAGTGACGGCGGCCATTATACGCTTTGTCTGGGGAAATGGCGGGCCACGGAACGGGGCCCTCTGGTGGCCGTGCTGCGCTGTATGGGCGAATGCAGGGGGCCGCGGCCGGTGACCTTCGAGGTAAAGCTGACGGCCTATTCGGAGAAGCCCTGGGTGGAGATTGCCTATCGGATCATCAATACCACCGACGAACTGCTTGCGATCTCCGAACTGCGTTTTTCCGTGCTGGCGCGCAACGGCGGCGGGGCAGACTGCGTTTTTAAGGAGGAAGAAGGCCGCGGCAGGATCGTTCACACGCTGGGCACCGCGGAACTGGCCGGGATAGAAAGCAGCATAGAGGGCGTGCGCACCTGCGCCGCCGCGTCCAATTACAGGACGGATTTCTGCGTGGGCAGTCACGGAGCGGCGGTGGAAAAATCCGTAGATGCGGCGTATTTGTTAAAGGAAGCCAACGAACATATGGCGGAGGTGTTCTACGGCACCTTCTTTGCGGATCGAACCGATGAAACGGGCGGTGTGTGCGCCAGCATTTATCAGGCCCAGCAGAATTACCCAAAGGCCATCCGGGCCGATATGGCAGGCGTACACATCCTGTTGGTGCCCAAGGGAGAACAGCAGGTGATCATGCAGCCGGGAATGTCCCGGGAACAGCGGATTTTCCTGCATTTTCACAGCCCCGCGGACAGGCTTTGGGAACTGGATAACCGGAGCCTCATCTATCAGATGCCCGACCGGCCCTATCTGGCGCCGGAAGTGTTTCGGGACGCGGGCGTCATGCCGGATATTTTCGTGGAGAGACAAAAGCGGAAGGACGAAGTGGAAATTGCGCTGATCGCCAGGTGCGACGGGCACGCCCGCTGTTATGGGATGCTCAACTGGGGAGACGCGCCCGATCCGGGCTATACCACCCAGGGACGGGGCAGCGGCATGCCGGTCTGGACCAATAACGAATACGACTATCCCCATGCCTGCGCCCTGTTGTATGCCCGGACCGGGGAACGGCGCTTCCTGGATTACGTGTTTGTGGCGGCGTCGCATTGGATGGACGTGGATGTGTGCCATTACAGCAAGGATCCGCTCCTGTTGGGCGGCCAGTGGGAGCACTCCCGCGGGCACTGTGTGGACAGTGTGATCGTCTGCTCCCATCAGTGGGTGGAAGGACTGCTGGATTTCTATCATTTTTCCGGAGAGGAACGGGCGCTGGAGACGGCGGTGGGAATCGGGGAGAATGTCCTGCGTCTGCTGGACACTCCCATGTATCAGAAAAGCGGGGAGATCAACGCCCGGGAAACCGGCTGGGCCCTGCGGACGCTGTCGGCCCTCTATCTGGAAACCGGGGAAGAAAGGTGGCTGCCCAAGTGCGAAAAGATCGTGGATCAGTTCCGGGAGTGGAAGGAGCTTTACGGCGGCTGGCTAGCGCCCTATACGGACAACACCATGATCCGCACGGGCTTCATGATTGCGGTGGCGGTGGGCAGTCTCATGCGCTATTACCGGGTTTTCCCCAGGGAGGAAATCCGCGCCATGATCCTGGAGGCGGTGGACGACCTGGTGGACAACTGCCTGATGGAGAACGGCCTGTTTTACTATAAGGAACTGCCCAGCTTAAACCGTCTGGGCAACAACACGCTGCTTTTGGAAGCGCTGACCTGCGCCTGGGAGCTGACGGGGGAGAGCCGGTACCTGCAATACGGGCTGCGCACCTTCCAAAGTACGGTGGAAGGGACGAAACGCAGCGTGGGCGGCACAAAATCCGTGATCGGCGACGCGCTGATCAACGCCGGAGAGGGCACCAAAACCTTTGCCCAAAGTTTCCTGCCCCTGTCCCTGTTTTACAAGGCGGCGGCGGACTGCGGTCTGCTGTGAGGGCGCCGGAAGAAAGAACTGGCGTGTTTTGGCAGGATATGATATAATTTTTTCCATAAAAAACTGACAGGAGGGGACAAATGGGTAAGCCAACGTTAGTGATTCTGGCGGCGGGCATGGGAAGCCGCTACGGGGGATTAAAGCAGATCGATCCGGTGGACGACAGAGGACATAAGATCATCGATTTTTCCATTTACGACGCGGTTCGCGCCGGATTTGGCAAGGTGGTTTTCATCATCAAAAAAGAAAACGAGAAGGACTTTAAGGAGTGCGTGGGCGATGCGGTGAGCCGTCATGTGCCGGTGGAGTATGTGTTTCAGGAACTGGACAGGGTGCCGGAAGGGTTTGTCATTCCCGAAGGGCGTGTGAAGCCCTGGGGGACGGCCCACGCCATCCTTTGCTGTAAGGGTGTTCTGGACGGCCCCTTTGCCGTCATCAACGCGGATGATTTCTACGGCAGAAGTGCCTACGAAGAGCTGTACCGTTTCCTGACCACCCATCAGGACGACGAGAAATACCGGTATGCCATGGTGGGATATCAGCTGGGCAATACCCTGACGGAAAACGGTTCCGTCGCCCGCGGCGTGTGCGTGACGGACGACGCCGGGTACCTGGTTCAGATCGCCGAGCGGACCAAGATTGTCAGGACGAAGGAGGGCGCGGCCTATACCGAGGATGAGGGAAAGACCTGGACGTCCCTGGCGCTGGATACGCCGGTCTCCATGAATATGTGGGCCTTTTCCCCCAGCATTCTGGGAGAACTGGAGGGGGCCGTGTCACGGTTCTTTGCCCAGGAGGTGGAGAAGAATCCGCTGAAGTCGGAGTGCTTTCTGCCCATTGAGGTGGATAAGCTGTTAAAGGCCGGCAAGGCCACGGTACAGGTGCTGCACTCCGCCGATAAGTGGTTCGGCGTGACCTATAAGGAGGACAAACCCTTTGTGATGGAATCCGTAGCGAAGCTGAAGGCGGAAGGGGTTTATCCGGACGTCCTGTGGTAAGAGGGCGGACAAAGTAAGAAAAAGGAAAGTGCCGCCACGGCGGCGGGATGGGAGGATGCAATGACAATTTTGGTGACAGGCGGCGCCGGTTACATCGGCAGCCATACGGTGGTGGAGCTGCAGAACGCGGGCTACGATGTGGTGGTGCTGGACAATCTGTGCAATTCCAGCGAAAAGGCTCTGGAGAGAGTGGAAAAGATTACCGGGAAAAAGGTTCCTTTTTATAAGGCCGACATTCTGGATCGGGAAGCGCTCCGAAGCATCTTTGAAAAGGAGTCCATTGACTGCTGTATTCATTTCGCGGGCCTGAAGGCGGTGGGAGAGTCTGTGGCCAAGCCCTGGGAATATTATGAGAACAATATCGCGGGGACGCTGACGCTGGTGGATGAGATGCGCAGACATGGCGTGAAGAATCTGATCTTTTCCTCCTCGGCCACCGTATACGGCGATCCGGCCACGGTTCCGATTACGGAGGATTGTCCCAAGGGCCGGTGCACCAACCCTTACGGCTGGACGAAATCCATGCTGGAGCAGATTCTGACCGATATCCAGAAGGCCGATCCGGAGTGGAACGTGGTGCTGCTTCGGTACTTCAATCCCATCGGCGCGCACAAGAGCGGCCTGATCGGGGAAAATCCCAACGGAATCCCCAACAACCTGATGCCCTATGTGACCCAGGTGGCAGTGGGAAGGCTGAAAGAGCTGGGAGTATTCGGCAACGATTACGATACGCCGGACGGGACGGGCGTCCGGGATTACATCCATGTGGTGGATCTGGCGAAGGGGCATGTGAAGGCGTTAAAGAAGATTGAGGACAAGTCCGGCCTGAGCATTTATAACCTGGGAACCGGCAAGGGCTACAGCGTGCTGGATATCGTAAAGAATTTTGAAGCGGCCACCGGCGTAAAGGTGCCCTATGTCATCAAACCCCGGCGCCCCGGCGATATTGCCGTCTGTTATGCCGATGCCGCCAAGGCGAAGGAGGAACTGGGCTGGACGGCCGAAAACGGCATCCGGGAGATGTGTGAGGATTCCTGGAGATGGCAGTCCGGCAACCCCAACGGGTATGAGGACTGATCGCCCGGCAGAAATGTGAGGAAACATGGATTTTTACAAAAGGATGGCGCTGGTCTGTGAACGGATCCCAAAGGGAAGCGTGGCGACCTACGGACAGATCGCTCTGCTTTGTCAAAAGCCCGGCAATGCCCGTCAGGTGGGTTATGGCTTGCGGGAGGAGCTGGCGGGAGATCGTGTGCCCGCCCACCGGGTGGTGAGCGCCGACGGGCGCTTGAGCGGCGCTCTCTATTTTGAAACGCCGGATATGCAAAAGCTGCTGCTGGAAGAAGAAGGCGTGCCGGCGGTCTGGACGCCAAAGGGCTGGAAGGTGGATCTGGGGCGATACCGCTGGCGCAACCGGCTTGAAACAGCGGAAGAACTGGCGCAGGAGTTTGAACGGCGGGGCATTTGAGAGAACAGAAAGCGGACACTGCATCGTGTGCAGCGTCCGCTTATTTTCTGCATCCAACCCGTATCCTTCTAAGCTACGTACTGGAACATGAAGATAAAATGACAGAGACTTCCGGCCATGACAAACAGATGGAAGATCTCGTGGGAACCGAAGTTCTTGTGCCGGGCGTTAAACAGGGGGAGCTTGAGGGCGTAAAGGACGCCGCCGGCCGTGTAGAGCAGCCCTCCGGCCAGCAGCCAGAGGAAAGCGGACAGGGGCAGCACGTTCCACAATGTCCCCAGCACCGAAAGACAGGCCCAGCCCATGGCGATATAGAGCACGGAGGAAAACCATTTCGGACAGGAGATCCAGAGGGTTTTGATCAGCGTGCCCGCCAGCGCGATGCCCCAGACGGCGGCCAGCAGAAGACGTCCCTGCGTCCCCGGCAGCGTGACGAGACAGACCGGCGTATACGTGCCCGCGATCAGATAAAAGATCATGATGTGATCCACTTTGCGGAAGATCTTCAGGATCCGTGCCGGCACATTCACCGAATGATAGGTAGCGCTGGCTGCATACAGCAGCACCATGCTTCCCATGAAAACGCCCATGGCATAAAAACAGACCTCGCCGGAGTCCAGCGCCGCCTTGATCAACAGCGGAACCGCAGCGAACACCGCCAGCAGCATCCCGGCAAAATGGGTGAGAGCACTTCCCGGCTCCCGTATTCTGATATCCATAAAATCATCGCCTTTCATCATGTGGTTTTGAAAACTACATATAGCATATGTAAATACTACAACATGATGCAAGGGAAGTCAATCTTTTTTTTCAGTCCTCCTCAATGATTTGGATTTCCAGATGGTCGAAGTCCACAGACTCCACAAAGGAATCCTGGGTGAAGCGGGTTTTCGCGTGCCGCCGGAAATCCTGGATGTTGCTTTCCAGCCAGATGGGTTCGCTCAGATCAAATTGAAGGCAGATCTGATGGATCGCGTCGAAAACTTTGTGCGTCCGGGTATCGTCCGCGTCGTTGCAGATCACGGTATCCTTTAACATCCGGTTGTCCTTCCAGAGCTTTGCCCATAAACGGAACATACAATCGCCCTCCCGTCTTTTTTCCTGATTATACGAAAAAAACGGCGGAGGGACAAGGGAAATCTTTGCCCTGCCCTACCTTTTCTTCGTCATAATCGCTGTACTTTTTGCATAAAAATAGCAGTAAGAGAATAGGAAGCAAATCGCGCGCCTTGTTTATTTCGACAAAAAAATTGAAGAAAATATAAATTTTATGTAAAAGATACACATTTTTACGGGCCTGTGTTATAATGAAAACAAGAAAGCAAGGGAGTGTTTTTTATGGAAGCAATTTTGGATGCGGAAAACCAGATTGAAACCTGGCAGGAGGTTACGCTGGTTTACAACGCGGCTTTAAAGCAGATGAATACCCGGCTGGAAATCTTAAACGACGAGTTTCAGCATGTGCATCAGTACAATCCCATCGAGCATATCAAATCCCGCATTAAGACCCCGGAAAGCATCGTCAAAAAACTCAAACGGCACGGCTACGAGTCCACCATTGAGAACATGGTGAACTATGTCAACGATATTGCGGGCGTGCGTATCATCTGTTCCTTTTCCTCCGATATTTACCGGATTGCGGAGATGATCCGCCTGCAGAACGACATCCGCGTGGTGGCGGTGAAGGATTATATCCGCCAGCCCAAGCCCAGCGGCTACAAGAGCTATCATATGCTGGTGACGGTGCCGGTTTTTCTGTCGGACAAAACGGTGGATGTAAAGGTGGAGATCCAGATTCGGACGGTAGCCATGGATTTCTGGGCCAGCCTGGAACACAAGATCAATTATAAATTCGAGGGGAAGGCGCCGGAGTATGTAAAGACCGAGCTGGTGGAGTGCGCCCAGATGGTTTCCGCGCTGGACAGCCGGATGCAGGGACTCAACGAGGAGATCAAAAAGATAGAGGAGAGCGCACAGAACTGGCCCCAAACATGAGGAGTGCCCAGGGCCTCACGGCACCTGGGCTATTATGAAAAAATTATCTGTGTGCAATATGCGATTCCTGCTTTTTCTATTTATTACTGTAGCAGTAAAATATGAATAAAGTATGAATGTGCTGTGAATATGTGGTTAAATTTTACAGAAACGCCGGATAAGCGGACAATAATTCGTGCAATATATACAAACGAGAGGGAAAACTCTTGTATCGAAAGGCCGATGATGATAAAATAAACAGGATAGGATACAAATCGGCCGCACCGGGTATGGCCCGGACGCGCCGGAGGGAAAACGCGTTGCGGCGCAGACGGGAGCGAAAGATGGAAGATTTGGAAGCCAAGAGACTGAAGGATTCCCTGATGGAATACGAAAGCCGTTTACAGGAGATGCGTCAGGCCGCACTGAAGAACATGGATACGCTGGAAGTGATCCAGCGGTATACGGATAAGAGCGCGGCGGGAATGCAGAAGCTGGCGGAACAGAGCCTGGAGGGCGTACAGCGCGTTACCGCCGAGAGCGCCGGGGGACTTCGCAAGATCATAGAGACGGGCACCAGCAATCTGGACAGGATGGCCGCGGCCCGGGAAGCCGATATGGACCGCACGTCGCGGGAGTGCGCCGAAAAGCTGGAACAGATTTCGGCGGCAGGCGAGGAAGCGATCCGGCAGTCGGCCGCTTCGGTAGAGCGGCTGGAGCAGGCGGTGAAGGAGCATCTGGAGAAGATGCAGGAGCTGATGAAGCAGTCGGACGACTTCACCCATAAGGAGAATGTGAAGGTATACCGCAACGTACAGGCAGTGGTAGTGGAGGAAGTCAAAAAGCAGACCGAGGCAATGAACGATAGGACGGAGGAGCTGATGGATCAGAATGCCGCCCTGAAGCGGCAGGGCACGGTCTTAAAGTGCATGGCGGGAGGCGCCCTGCTTTTCTCCCTGGCCAATCTGGTGCTTTTGATCCTCCAGATCCTGAAGGTGTTTTGATGGGAAGGGTGCAGTGGCGGCCCGGCAATATGCTCTATCCGCTGCCGGCAGTGCTGGTTTCCGTGGCGGACAGCCAGGGACGGCCCAATGTGTTTACCGCCGCCTGGGTGGGGACGGTTTGCAGCGACCCGCCGATGGTTTCTGTTTCCGTGCGCCCGGAGCGCTATTCCTATTCCTGTATTGAGCAGACCGGAGAGTTTGTCCTCAATCTGACCACCAGGCAGCTGGCTTACGCCACCGATTACTGCGGGGTGAAAAGCGGGCGCAGCGTGGACAAGTTTGCGCAGATGGGGCTGACAGCCGTCCCCTCGCAAAAGGTCGGGGCGCCGCAGATCGCGCAGAGCCCGGTGAGCCTGGAGTGCAGGGTGGCCCATGCGCTTGCTCTGGGCAGTCACACGATGTTTGTGGCCGAAGTGGTTTCCGTGAGCGTGGATGAGAAATATCTGGACAAAGAGAACCGATTTCATCTGGACTGGGCGGAGCCGATTGTCTATTCCCACGGGACGTATCATGAACTGGGCAGGGCCATCGGGAAATTCGGTTACAGTGTCAAAAAAGAGAAATGAACAATCCCGTTAATCTATATAAAAGGTTTAAAGTCACATATCTGTTTACTACCTGTGCCGTTTTGCTACTGGCACTTCTTTTTGTACCTGTCATTCCGAAATTTGAGCATGGGGAGGATAATTATTTTACCGTGCGCGTCAATGGGACGCAGGTGGGCGCCTGCGGCAGTCGGGAGGAAGCGGACGCCCTGGCAGCGCGTGCGCGCAGGGAGCTGTCGCTTCAGAGCGGGGAGATGGTCTATGTTCCGGTGGAAGTGGAGACCGAAGGCCGGGAGATCCTGTTCGGGCAGGTTGACACAAGCCGTAGCCTTGTGGAACGCATGATCGCCGTATTGCGGGAAAGTGCGCGGGAGACGCTGCAGCATGCCTATACGGTAAAAATCAATGAATATCTGGTGAATCTGTCCGACAGCGCAGAGGTGCTCGGACTGCTGCAGGCCGTGCTGGAACAGTATGATACGCAGAAGGACTATCGGGTGGATCTGGTGGTGGATCCCAACCGGGAACTGAACGTGCTGACCACCAGTATTGTAAAGCGCGGGGAAGAAGCTGTGCCCACCGGCACCGCCGGACGGGGAAGCGGAATTGAAGCATACTACGAGGAGGTTTTCGCCCGGATCGAGCCGGATCTGGGGAAAAGCGACTTTTCCAGTCTGGATTACGGACTTGTGGATATCGGTTTTGCGGATCCCGTGGAAATCGTGGAGGCGTATCTGCCCGAGGGGCAGCTGACGCCTTTGGAAACCGCGATTTCGGAGGTGACGGCGGATCAGGCCAAGGAGCAGATCTATGAAGTGAAGGCCGGGGATACGCTCTCCCAGATCGCGGAGGACAACAGGCTGCCCATGGAGGATTTGATCGCCATCAACCCGATCCTGGAGGATGAAAATTCTCTGATCCGGGTGGGGGACGAACTGATCATCACGGTGCCGGAACCGGAGCTTTCCGTCATTCACCGCGAACGCATCTACGAAGAAGACAGTTACGAAGCGGACACGGTCTATCTGGACAATGACGACTGGTATACCACCAAATCCGAAGTGCGCCAGCAGCCGTCGGCCGGTTTCCGGAAGGCGGCGGCTTTGGTCACCTACCGCAACGACACAGAGGTTTCCGAAGAAGTGGTAAAGGAAGAAATCCTGTACGAAGCGGTTCCCAAAATCGTGGAGCGCGGGACGAAAATACCGCCCACCTATATCAAACCGATTTCCGGCGGCAGGGTGTCCTCCAACTTCGGACGGCGCAGCGCGCCCATGAAGGGGGCCTCCACCAACCATGCCGGCATCGACTGGGCGACCCCTGTGGGAACCGCCGTCATGGCCTCCAGCGGCGGCGTTGTGACCAGGGCCGGATGGGGCAGCGGATACGGATATGTGGTTTATATCCAGCACGAGGACGGCAAGGAAACCCGGTACGGACACTTGAGCAAGGTGCTGGTACGGGTAGGGCAGAAGGTGTCCCAGGGCCAGAAGATTGCGCTCAGCGGCAATACGGGCCGGAGCACGGGACCGCATCTGCACTTCGAGATCCGCGTGAACGGGCAGGCGGTAAACCCGTTCAACTACGTGCCCCGATAGGGTTTTTGGGACGGGATAAGAGCGCGTTTGGAAGGGCCGGAGAAGATTTTCCTTTACAAATGGGCCGGAATGTGCTATAACTCTGTGGATAGCATGGGAGAAGTTTTTTCTGTCCGTGCGCATAATCCGCTGGAAAACGAAGATACTCATTCCTGTGGACGGCAGGCCGTTTCCCGCCGGGGAACTGTCTGCTGTCCCGGAAGCTGAAAATAGAGCACTCTACATAGGCAGAGGTAGATATGGAACAATATGCAGTTTACGGTGGAAATCCATTAGTGGGAGAAGTGGAAATCGGCGGAGCCAAAAATGCGGCGCTTCCGATTCTGGCCGCCTCTCTCATGACCGATGAAACCGTATTGATAGAGAATATGCCGGACGTGAGGGATACCAATATCCTCCTGGACGCGATGCAGGGGATCGGGGCCCATGTGGAACGCGTCGATCGGCATTCAGTAAAGGTAAACGCTTCCCGGATCCACGACCTGGTGGTGGAGGGCGATTCCGTCAAGAAGATCCGGGCTTCCTATTATTTCCTGGGATCGCTGCTTGGAAAATACAAAAAGGCGACGGTGGTACTGCCCGGCGGGTGCGACATCGGGTGCCGGGCCATCGATCAGCATATCAAAGGGTTTAAGGCGCTGGGCGCCTCCGTCAAGATCGCCCATGGCATGATTACCGCGGAAGCGGATCACCTGATGGGCAGTCACGTTTATCTGGATGTGGTCAGTGTGGGCGCTACCATCAACATCATGATGGCGGCCGTGCTGGCGGAGGGCAGGACGACCATCGAGAACGCGGCCAAGGAACCCCACGTGGTAGATCTGGCCAACTTTTTGAACAGTATGGGGGCCAATATCAAGGGCGCGGGCACGGATGTGATCCGGATCCGCGGGGTGGAAAAGCTCCATCGGACGGAATACGTCATTATACCGGATCAGATTGAAGCGGGCACGTTTTTGTTTGCCGCGGCGGTGACCAAGGGCGATATCACGGTGCGCAATGTCATTCCCAAGCACCTGGAATCCATCAGTGCCAAGCTGTCGGAGATCGGCTGTGAGGTACACGAGTCGGACGATGCGGTACGGGTGGCATGCTCCCATTCGCTGCACCATACGCAGGTCAAGACGCTTCCCTACCCGGGTTTCCCGACGGATATGCAGCCACAGATCGCGGTGGCCCTGGGACTGTCCCATGGCACCAGCATCGTGACGGAAAGCATTTTTGAAAACCGGTTCCGCTATGTGGAAGAACTGATCCGCATGGGGGCCAGCATCAAGGTGGAGGGCAACACGGCCATCATTGACGGCGTGCCCCGCTACACCGGGGCCAGCATCAGCGCGCCGGATCTGCGCGCGGGAGCGGCGCTGGTCATTGCGGCGCTGGCGGCGGAAGGGTTTTCGGTGGTGGACGATATCCGTTATATCGAAAGAGGATACGAGGATTTCCACATCAAATTAAAACATCTGGGCGCTCAGATTGAAAAGGTGGAGTCGGAGCGGGAGCTGCAGAAATTCCGCCTGAAAATTTCCTGATTTGACACGGAAGATTTCCGGTTTCCCCTGTTGACAGGCAGGGGGAACTGTTGTATGGTATAGGTGCAGCCGATAAGAAAATTCCATATTGCGTTCTCTCTTATTCAGAGTGGTGGAGATACATAGGATCTGAGAAGCCACGGCAACCCCGCGCTGCGGAAGGTGCCAACCTGAGCGAGTCAATCGAACAATAAGAGGATTTGATTATCAAAATTGGGTCCGCTTAGCAAGCGGGCTTTTTTCTTTCACAGGAGGAAAGAGATGGAGAAACGTTTATTTACTTCGGAATCCGTGACAGAGGGACATCCCGATAAAATGTGCGACGCGATTTCCGATGCGATCCTGGACGCCCTGATGGAAAAGGATCCCATGAGCCGCGTCGCCTGCGAGACGGCAAGCTGTACCGGCTTTGTGCTGGTAACCGGTGAGATTACCACGAACGCCTACGTGGATATCCCGCATATTGTGAGAGAGACCGTGAAGGAGATCGGGTACGATAAGTCGGAGTACGGATTTGACGGCAATACCTGTGCGGTCATGGTTTCCATCGACGAGCAGTCGTCCGACATTGCCATGGGCGTGGATCGGGCGCTGGAGGCCCGGGAAGCGGGGATGTCCGACGCGCAGATCGAAGCCATCGGCGCGGGCGATCAGGGCATGATGTTCGGCTACGCCACCAATGAGACGAAGGAGTACATGCCGTATCCGATTTCCCTGGCCCACAAGCTGACCAAGCAGCTGACCCGGGTGCGCAAGGACGGCACGCTGCCCTATCTGCGGCCAGACGGCAAGAGCCAGGTGTCGGTGGAATACGACGAGACGGGCCGGCCGATGCGGCTGGAAGCCGTGGTAATTTCCACGCAGCACGATCCGGATGTGACGCAGGAGCAGATCCATGCGGACGTCAGGAAATATGTGCTGGATCCTGTTCTGCCGGCAGACATGGTGGATGAAAATACAAAGTTCTTCATCAATCCCACCGGCCGCTTCGTCATTGGCGGCCCCCACGGGGACGCGGGGCTGACGGGCCGCAAGATCATTGTGGATACGTACGGAGGCTACGCAAGACACGGCGGCGGCGCATTTTCCGGTAAGGACTGCACGAAGGTGGACCGCAGCGCGGCTTACGCGGCCCGCTATGTGGCCAAAAACATTGTGGCGGCAGGGCTGGCGGACAAGTGCGAGATCCAGCTGTCCTACGCCATCGGCGTGGCGCAGCCCACCTCCATCATGGTGGATACCTTCGGCACCGGCAGGATTTCCGATGAAAAGCTGGTGGATCTGGTTCGGGAGAATTTCGATCTGCGGCCGGCGGGCATCATCAAAATGCTGGATCTGCGCCGCCCGATCTATAAACAGACGGCGGCCTACGGGCACTTTGGCCGCGACGATCTGGATCTGCCCTGGGAGAAGACCGACAGGGCGGAAGCGCTGAAAAAGTATCTGTAATCTGCAAAAAAAGGAGGGACGCCGCCTGGCGGGCCCTCCTTTTTTCTGCTCGGGAGCCGGAAATGAAATTTGCAGATTTCCCATTTTTCCCGGCGGAACGCTATAGCATCCAGCGGACAGATGTGATACAATAGTATAGATTGGAACTTCGTTTCCGGAGATACATGGGAGAGAACCGAAAGGAACAAGACAGGATATGCAGGGCAGAAATGTGGAAGAACTTTTGACGACGGCCCGGGGAAAGGGCAAGGCGCTGTCAGAAGCGCTGGAAATGGTGGGCGTCTATATTTTTGAATATGACCGTCATGCGGATCGGCTGGTGATCTACGACAGGGAGAAGGCCGGTCCCCGTCAGATAGACCATTATCTGGAGGATCAGAACACGAACTCCGTCGTTCATCCGGAGGAACGCTGGAAGGTGACGGAGTTTTTCCAGGGCCGTCTGAGCGGCCCGCTGGAGTTCCGCGTCCAGGAGGAGGACGGGGGCTGCCGCCGGGTGCTGGTGCAGGCACTTCCCCTGTCCGGGGACGGGAAGGAGGATACCTGCGTCCTCGTGGGCTGCATCAAGGATGTCACACAGGAAAAAAAGAGGGAGCAGATCCTGGAGGAGCGCGCCATGCGCGATTCCCTGACCGGGCTCTATAATATCTATGCGGGCAAGGAGCTGGTCAACGAGTATCTGCACAACAAGAATCCCTATGCGTCCTGCGGCATCATGGTGATGGACATCGACTATTTCAAGACGGTGAACGACCGCTTCGGGCACCTGTTCGGCGATACGGTGCTGAAAAAATTCGCGGAATTTCTGCGTATGACCTTCTCTCCAAAGGACATTCTGATCCGGGCGGGCGGCGATGAATTTGTCGTTCTGCTCAGGGATATCAGCCATACCATGCTGGTGAAAAAGGCGAGCCAGCTGGTGGAGACGGCGCGGGAGATTCAGTTTGAGGAGCAGGATTATTCCCTGACCTGCAGTCTGGGCGTCTGCTATCTGCCCGAGAACATATCCGGGTTTACCTATAATCAGCTGTTTGCCAATGCGGACTGGGCGCTTTACAGCGCGAAGAACAACGGGAGGAACCGGTACGCCTTCTGCGACAATCTGCAGCGCTACCGGGAGACGCATACGACGGCGGATGTGAATGTCCCCGGCGTCGACGCCCGGTATCTGCACAACGACATTATCTCCACGGCGTTTGAAATCTTTGAGAAAACCAGCGCCTTCGGCGCGGCGATGAATCTTTTGCTGGAGGTGATCGGCATCCGGTTCCAGCTGGATCGCATTTCCGTCATCCGGACGGACATTGCGGGGCGCAACGTCACCAGGCAGTATCAGTGGCGGCTGGGAGCGACGCCGGAGGTGCTCACCGGGATGGAGGGCTTTGAGAAGGAGGACTTTTTAACGCTGTTTCGCAGCTATGACGAATACGGAACCACGGTGCTGCAGTACGATAACATGGGGATGTATTCCGAGGCGGGCGCGGCGCTTCTGATGCAGGGGGACGCCAAGACCGTGGTTTACGCGGCGATGTACTGCGACGGCAAATATACGGGGGCAATCTCCTTTGTGGTGTGCCGGGAAAAGCGCTTCTGGACGAAGGAAGACAGGAGCCAGCTGGGAGAACTGACGCGGATCATCTCGGCGCATCTGGCCAGAAATCTGGTGGTCAACGCTTCCAACCGCAGCTGGACGGCGGAACCGGGCTACGACACGCTGACGGGGCTTTTGTCCTTCACCCGTTTCCGGGAGGAGGTCGAGCGCGTGATTGTGGGAAATGACAATACCATCTATGTCATGACCTATACGGATTTTGTGAATTTCAAATATTTTAACCACAAATACGGGTTCCAGACGGGGGATCAGCTCCTGCAGGATTTCAGTAAATTTATCATTGAAAACTTAAAAATCATAGCGGAGGTGTACTTTACCAGGGTCACGGCGGACAAATTCATCCTGTTTACGCCCTACGATCCGTCGCTGGATATAGAAAGCGTGGTAGAGGAGTTGAACCGCCAGTTTATTACGGAGCAGATGAAGAAATATCCCAGCAGCCGGATCCATATGCGCAGCGGCATTTACATGGTGGGGCCGGAATGCAACAGCGCTTCCGCCGCCATTGACGCCGCCAACTTCGCAAGGCGGCACTGCCAGGATTTCGGTTCTTCCAGCGTGAAATTTTACGACGAGGAGCTGGGCAGGAAACAGCAGCTGGAAATGGAAATCATGAACAATATGGGCGAGATCCTGCAGAAGAGGCAGTTCAAGGTCTATCTGCAGCCCCGGTTTTCCATGCGGGAGCTCAAAGTGGTCGGCGCGGAAGCGCTGGTGCGGTGGGAACGGGAAGACGGTTCCATCCTCTATCCGGACTCCTTCATTCCCTACTATGAGAAAAACGGGCGGATACTGGAGCTGGATATGCAGGTCTTTGAGCAGGTAGTGGCATTCCTGGCCAAAAATAAAGCGCTGGGAAGAAAACAGTACCCCATTTCCGTCAACGCCTCCATCCTGCACGCCACGGACGGGGAAACGGTGGATCGCTATCTGGAAATCCTGAACCGCTACGGCGTGGAACCGGATCTGGTGGAGGTGGAGCTGACGGAGACCGCCACCATTTCCGATTACGACAGTGTGAAAAGATGGTTCCGGCAGCTGCAGGACGTGCATATCCGGACGGTGCTGGACGATTTCGGGGCGGGCTTTTCCATCCTGAATACGGTCATCGACATTCCCTTCAATACGCTGAAGCTGGATAAGGAATTTATCAATTTGTGCGTGCCCAGCAGGAAAGGGATCTATTTCCTGGAGCATCTGGTGGGCATGATCAAGGGACTGGGCTGCCATGTGATCTGCGAGGGCGTTGAGACGAAAGAACAGGTAGAGGCGCTCCGGAGCATCGGGTGCGAGGAAGGGCAGGGATTTTTCTTTGCCAGACCCATGTCCGTTGAGGCCTATGAAAAAATGGTATACGGCGAACCGGATCCTGCGCCCCAGGAGACGCCGTCGCCGGCAAAAGAAGCGTAAAGGCCTGCCTGCGGGCGGGCTTTTGCCCGGTTTATCGAGGGAAAATATGGCTTTTGCACATTTGCATGTCCACACGGAGTACAGCCTGCTGGACGGCTCCAACAAGATAAAGGAATATGTAAAGCAGGTGAAAAACCTGGGCATGACGGCGGCCGCCATCACCGACCACGGCGTCATGTACGGCGTCATCGACTTATACCGCGCGGCCAAGGCGGAGGGGATCCACCCTGTCCTTGGCTGCGAGGTCTATGTGGCGCCCAATTCCCGTTTTGACCGGGAACTGACCGGCGGGGAGGATCGCTATTACCATCTTGTGCTGCTGGCGGAAAACAACACCGGATATGCCAATCTGACCAAGATTGTCAGCAGGGGCTTTACGGAAGGGTACTATTACCGGCCCCGGGTGGACAAGGAGGTGCTGCGTCAGTATCACGAGGGAATCATCGCCCTTTCCGCCTGCCTGGCGGGGGAGGTGCCCCGTTATATCCAGAAAGGGCTGATCGGAGAGGCCAAGAAGTGCGCGCTGGAATATCAGTCCATTTTCGGGAAGGACAATTTTTTCCTGGAACTGCAGGATCACGGGATCCCGGCCCAGCAGACGGTCAACGCGGCGCTGCTGCAGATTTCACAGGAACTGGATATTCCGCTGGTGTGCACCAACGATGTCCACTACACCTATGCGGAGGACGAGAAGCCCCATGACATCCTGCTGTGTCTGCAGACCGGCAAGAAGCTGGCGGACGAGGATCGGATGCGCTACGAGGGCGGCCAGTACTTCGTCAAAAGCGAGGAGGAAATGAAGGGGCTGTTTCCCTATGCCTGGGAAGCGGTGGAAAACACCCAGCGGATCGCGGATCGGTGTCAGGTGGAGATCGAGTTTGGCGTCACCAAACTGCCCCATTTTGAGGTGCCTGCCGGATATGATTCCTGGAGCTATCTCAACCGGCTCTGCGCAGACGGCCTGAAGGAGCGCTATCCGCAGGACGACGGCACGCTGCAGAAGCGTCTGGACTACGAACTGGATATCATCCGCCGGATGGGGTACGTGGATTATTTTCTGATTGTCTGGGATTTTATCAATTATGCGCGGCAGAACGATATTCCGGTGGGACCCGGGCGGGGTTCCGCGGCGGGCAGTATCGTTTCCTACTGCCTGCATATCACCAATATCGATCCTGTCCGGTACAATCTGCTGTTTGAACGGTTCTTAAATCCCGAGCGCGTCTCCATGCCGGATATTGACGTGGATTTCTGCTTCGAGCGCCGTCAGGAGGTCATCGACTATGTGGGGCGCAAATACGGGGCGGAAAAGGTGGTGCAGATCGTCACCTTCGGTACGCTGGCGGCCAAGGGCGTGATACGGGACGTGGGGCGCGTCATGGATCTGCCCTATGCCTTTGTGGACTCCATTGCCAAGATGGTGCCCAATGAACTCAATATTACCATTGACCGCGCCCTGTCCATGAATCCGGAGCTGCGCAGGCTCTATGAGGGGGACGGGCAGGTGCATGAGCTGATCGAGATGAGCAAGCGGCTGGAGGGTCTGCCGCGGCACACCTCCATGCACGCCGCCGGTGTGGTGATTTGCCCGGAGGCGGCGGACAATTTTGTCCCGCTCTCCCGGGGGGCGGACGGTTCCATCACCACCCAGTTTACCATGACCACGCTGGAGGAGCTGGGACTTTTGAAAATGGACTTTTTGGGTCTTCGGACGCTGACGGTGATCAAAAGCGCGGTGGATCTGATTGAAAAGGACACCGGGAAACGGATCGATATCGACCATCTGGATTATGACGATAAAGCGGTTTTCGACTCTTTAGCCACCGGGCGCACCGACGGCGTGTTCCAGCTGGAAAGCGGCGGCATGAAAAATTTCATGAAGGAACTAAAGCCGCAGAATTTAGAGGATGTGATCGCCGGAATTTCCCTGTACCGGCCCGGCCCCATGGATTTTATCCCCAAATATATCCGGGGCAAGGACAACCACGACGCGGTTACCTATGCCTGCCCGCAGCTGGAGCCTATTTTGGCGCCCACCTACGGCTGTATCGTCTATCAGGAGCAGGTCATGCAGATCGTACGGGATCTGGGCGGCTATACCATGGGAAGAAGCGATCTGGTGCGCCGCGCCATGAGCAAAAAGAAACAGGCCGTCATGGAAAAGGAACGGGCGAATTTTGTCTACGGAAACCCCGAGGAAGGGGTGCCGGGCTGTGTAAACAACGGCATTCCGGAACAGGTGGGACTGCAGATTTACGGGGAAATGATGGATTTTGCCAAATATGCGTTCAACAAGTCCCACGCGGCCTGCTACGCGGTGGTGGCCTATCAGACCGCGTGGCTGAAATATTATTATCCCGTCGAGTTCATGGCGGCTCTGATGACTTCTGTGATCGACAATCCCGGCAAGGTGGCGGAGTATATTCTGGTGTGCCGTCAGATGGGGATTTCCATTCTGCCGCCGGATATTAACGAGGGAGAGGCCGGCTTTTCCGTTTCCGGACACGCCATCCGCTACGCGCTGACCGCCATCAAGGGAGTGGGACATCCGGTGACGGACGCCGTGGTGCGGGAGCGAAACGCCAGAGGGCCTTTTCAAAGTCTGTCCGATTTCATCAATCGGATGGCGGATACGGAAGTCAACAAGCGGAATGTGGAAAATTTCATCAAGTCCGGCACCCTGGACAGCCTGGGAGGGACGCGCAAGCAGTTCATGAGCGTTTTTTCCCAGATGATGGATCGACAGCAGCAGAATAAAAAGAACAATCTGGCGGGGCAGCTTTCCCTTTTCGATCTGGCGGGAGAGGAAGAAAAGGGCGATTTTGAAATGAAGCTGCCGGACGTGGGAGAATATCCCAAGGAACTCCTTCTGAATTTTGAGAAGGAGGTGCTGGGCATTTATATCAGCGGCCATCCGCTGGAAGAATATGAGCAGCTCTGGAAGAAAAATATCACCAATACCACCGGGGATTTTCTGCTGGACGAGGAGAGCAATACGATCCATGTTCCGGACGGGGCCCGTGTGACCATCGGCGGGATGATCACGGAGAAAAAGATCAAATACACCAAGACGGACAAGGTGATGGCCTTTCTGCAGGTGGAGGATCTGGTGGGCAGCGTGGAGGTGGTGGTCTTCCCCAAGCCCTATGAGCAGTACGCATCCAAACTGACGGAGGACGCCAAGGTCTTTGTCAGGGGCAGGGTGGACGCCGGAGAGGATCGGGACGGCAAGCTGATCTGCGAGTCCGTCCAGACTTTTGACGAAGTGCCCAAGAAGGTGTGGCTGCGCTTTCCCACCATGCAGGACTGGGAAAAGGCGGAGCAGCCGCTGTACGGGATCCTGGAGGACTGCGACGGGCGGGACGGCGTGGTGATCTACGTGGAGGCCCAGCGCGCCCGGAAGCTGCTGCCCCAAAACTACAACGTCCGGGCGGACGAGGAACTGCTGGCGAGGCTGGCGGAACTGGTCGGGCAGGACAATGTGAAATTGATGTAAGACAGCCCATATCGGCGTTTGAGAAATAGTCAACAGAGTGGAGGAAAAAGAAATGGCAAAGGTGAAAACAATCGGGATTTTGACCAGCGGCGGCGATGCGCCCGGCATGAACGCGGCGATCCGCGCAGTGGTCCGCAAGGCGATTTCCAACGGCGTGGCGGTGAAGGGGATCAAAAAGGGCTATCAGGGCCTTTTGAATGAGGAAATCATCGATATGAACGCCCGCAGCGTTTCCGACACGATCCAAAGGGGCGGCACCATCCTGGGGACGGCCCGCTGTATGGAATTTATGACGGAGGAAGGGCAGAGCAAGGGCGCCCAGATCTGCAAAAAGCACGGCATTGAAGGCATGGTGGTCATCGGCGGCGACGGTTCCTACCGCGGCGCCCAGGCGTTGTCGCGGCACGGCATCAACACCATCGGCCTTCCGGGCACCATCGATCTGGATATCGCCTGTACCGATTATACCATTGGCTTTGATACCGCGGTCAATACGGCCATGGAGGCGATTGACAAGGTGCGCGATACCTCCTCCTCCCATGAGCGCTGCAGCATCATCGAGGTGATGGGCAGAAACGCGGGCTACATTGCGCTCTGGTGCGGCGTGGCCAACGGGGCGGAGGACATCCTGCTCCCGGAAACCTACGATTATAACGAGCAGGCGATCATCAACAATATCATCCGGAACCGGAAGCGGGGCAAAACCCACCATCTGATTATCAATGCGGAGGGCATCGGCCATTCCACTTCCATGGCGCGCCGGATCGAGGCCGCTACGGGCATAGAAACCAGGGCCACGATCCTGGGCTATATGCAGCGCGGCGGCAGTCCGACCTGTAAGGATCGCTATTATGCTTCCATTATGGGCGCCTACGCGGCGGATATTCTCTGCGCGGGCAGTACGAACCGGGTGGTGGCGTATAAAGGCGGGAAGTTTGTGGACTTCGATATCGAGGAAGCGCTGGAGATGCAGAAGGGCATTTCGGACTATGAATATCAGGTCAGCAAGTGTCTTGCAATTTAGGTGACGATTTTGAAAAAGATGAAAAAGAACCGGTCATATACCCGGATGCTGGCGCTGGGATTTGGCCTGATTATTCTGGCGGGCGCGCTGCTTTTGTCGCTGCCCGTTTCCTCTAAAAGCGGAACCTGGACGCCGTTTCTGAACGCGCTTTTTACTTCCACCAGCGCCACCTGCGTAACGGGTCTGGTGGTGGCGGATACCTACCGGCACTGGAGTCTGTTTGGCCAGCTGGTCATTCTGGGACAGATTCAGATAGGAGGACTGGGATTTATTACCATCGGCGCCTACCTGAATATCCTCCTCAAAAAAAGGATCGGCCTGCGCGGCAGGACGGCCATCCACGAGAGCGTCAGTACGCTGGAAATTGCGGGTGTGGTGCGGCTGGTGAAAAAGATCATACAGGGTACCCTGCTGTTTGAACTGTGCGGCGCCCTGCTTTTGATGATACGGTTCATCCCGCAGTTCGGCGTGGGCAGAGGGATCTATTTCGGTATTTTCCACTCCGTTTCCGCCTTTTGCAACGCGGGCTTTGACCTGATGGGGATCCGGGAGAGCTACAGTTCCCTGACGGCCTATGAGGGGGACGCTCTGGTGAATCTGACCATCATGGCGCTGATTCTGATCGGCGGCGCGGGCTTTTTGGTCTGGGACGATTTCGCGCGGAACCGTTTCCGGGTGAAAAAATATATGCTGCATACCAAGATTGTGCTGTCCGCTTCCGCAGTTTTGGTGTTCGGCGGCGCGGCGCTGTTCTGGATTCTGGAAAATGATGGTCTGTTTGCCGGCATGACGCTAAAGCAGAAGGCGCTGGGAGCGCTGTTTGCCGCGGTGACGCCCAGAACCGCGGGATTTAACACCACGGATCTGGCGGGAATGAGCGAGGCCTCCAAGCTATTGAATATGTTACTGATGTTCATTGGCGGCGGATCCGGTTCCACGGCGGGCGGCGTGAAGATCACGACCTTTGTGGTGATGCTTTTTTCCGCCTGGGCCACGATCCGGCGCACGCCGGGGGTCAATATTTTCGGCAGGAGACTGGAGGAGGACGCGGTCCGCAGGGCCAGCGCCATCGTGATGTGCAATATCACGCTGATTCTCGCAGCGTCCCTGCTGCTTCTGGCGCTGCAGCCATTGGGTTTTACGGACGTTTTCACGGAAACCGTATCCGCCATGAGCACGGTGGGGCTCTCTACGGGGATCACCCGAGAGCTGGTGCCGCTGTCCAAGGTGGCGCTGATTTTGCTGATGTACTGCGGGCGGCTGGGAAGCCTGAGCTTTGCGCTGGTGTTCGCCCAGCGCAGCATTGTGCCGCCGGTGCAGCAGCCGGTAGAGAAGATCGTGGTAGGCTGATAAAAAAGAACCGGAAAAAGGAGATAGGACAAAGGGAGGGGTTTGGATGAAATCCATTTTGATCATCGGTATGGGAAGGTTTGGACACCATCTGGCGCAGAATCTGCTGGAGCTGGGAAACGATGTGATGATCATAGATTCGGAGGAGAGCAGGCTGGAGGATATGGTGCCCTACGCCACCAGTGCCAAGATCGGGGACTGCACCAATCCGGAGGTGTTAAAGAGCCTCGGTGTCAGGAATTTCGATCTGATCTTTGTCTGCATCGGGACGAATTTCCAGAGCAGTCTGGAAATTACCAGTCTGGTAAAGGAAATGGGCGGGCGGCACGTGGTCAGCAAGGCCACCCGGGACATACAGGCGAAGTTTCTGCTGCGCAACGGCGCTGACGAAGTGATTTATCCGGAAAAGGATATCGCGGAGAAATGCGCGGAGCGCTACAGCATGGACAATGTTTTCGATTATATCGAGCTGGACGACGACTACGCCGTCTATGAAATTCCCCCCATGCGCGAGTGGATCGGAAAGGCCATCCGGGAATCGGATATCGCGCGCAGACACAGCGTGATGGTGCTGGGCGTGCGGGATGAGTCGGGGGAAAAGCGCATCATGCCCTCCGCGGATTATGTGGTGAAGGCGGAGGAGCACCTGATGGTGCTGGGAGAGAGAAAGACGGTATCCCGTCTGCTCAGGCAGATTGGGGAGGGAAAGTGAGGAAGACATGATAACCGCAGCGTCCAACGCCCGGATCAAACGCCTGATACAGCTGAACCAAAAAGCCAGGCTGAGACGGGAGGAAGATGTTTTTGTGGCGGAGGGCGTCCGGATGTTTCTGGAAGCCCCGCCGGAGAAAATAAAAGAGGTCTATGTATCGGAGCACTTTCTGGAGCGGTGCAGCTGCAGAGGGCGGCTGGAGGAGACCGGCTATGAGGTGGTGGCCGACAGCCTGTTTGAAAAAATATCCGATACCTGTACGCCGCAGGGGATTTTATGTGTGATGGGACAATCCCATTATAATATAGAAGAAACTCTGACAAAAAAGGCCCCGCTTCTGCTGGCGCTGGAGAATATCCAGGATCCCGGCAACCTGGGCACCATGCTGCGGACCGGGGAAGGGGCCGGCGTGGACGGCGTGCTTTTGAGCAGCGATACCGCAGATTTATATAATCCCAAGGTCATCCGCAGTACCATGGGAAGCATCTTCCGCGTCCCGTTTTTTCGGACGAAAGAGTTTGGGAAAACACTGGAAAAAATCCGGCAAAGCGGCGTGCGCATCTGTGCGGCGCATCTGCAGGGGTCGCGGGAATATACAAAAGAAGATTACCGGGGCGGCACCGTGTTTGTCATCGGCAACGAAGGAAACGGACTGACAAAGGAAACGGCAGAGCTGGCGGATGTGTGCGTCAGGATTCCCATGGAGGGACAGGTGGAATCGCTGAATGCGGCGGTGTCTTCCGCACTGCTTCTATATGAGGCCAAAAGGCAGAGAGGAGAGATGGGAAGGTGAAAATCGGATTTATCGGGCTGGGCAATATGGCGCAGGCCATGATAGGGGGAATTTTGAAGGAGGGCCTGGCGTCTCCCGGTGAAATTTACGGATCGGCAAAGACTGCCGCAACGGAAGAAAAAATCCACAAGATTTATGACATATGCGTCACTGGAGACAACAAAAAAACGACACAGGAATCAGAACTTCTCATTCTGGCCGTAAAACCGCAGTTTTTTGAGGAAGTGATCGCGCAGATTAAGGATCTGGATCTGACCGGGAAAACCATTGTCAGCATTGCGCCGGGAAAAAGTCTGTCCTGGCTGGCAGAGCGTTTCGGGAAGAAGCTGGCCTTCGTCAGGGCCATGCCCAACACTCCCGCGCTGGTAGGTGCGGGCTGCACGGCGGCCTGTTTTTCCCCGGAGGTCTCCCAAGAGCAGAGGGAACAGGTCTGGGCTGTGCTGGAGAGCTTCGGGAAGGCCATTGAGGTGCCGGAACGGCTGATGGATGTGGTGCCCGGTATCAGCGGGAGCGCGCCTGCCTGGGTCTTTATGATGATAGAGGCCATGGCGGACGGCGCGGTGGCGGAAGGGATGCCCCGGCAGCAGGCGTACGAATTTGCCGCCCAGGCGGTATGGGGCAGCGCGAAGCTGATGCAGGAAAGCGGCAGACATCCGGGAGAACTGAAGGATATGGTCTGCTCTCCGGCCGGAACCACCATTCAGGCGGTCCGGGTGCTGGAAGAAAAAAATTTCCGCGGCGCGGTGATGGACGCAGTCATCGCCTGTGTGGAGAAATCCCGTTCCCTTTGAACCTATATTATGTCAATCCGACAGGCGTCAGACAGACGGTGCGGATCCAAGAAAGGAAGGATCCGTGTCCGTCTGTTTTTTGCGGTCACTGCCGTCTCTTCTTTTTGGAAGGGGCTTTTTTTTATTCTGTTTTTTTTCACGCTTTCTGCCCGTATTTCCTTATTTTTCCCGGCTTTTGTTTTAGGCGGGTGCTGAAATCCCAAAAAAATGCTTGACAACTGCTTCCATTGTTGGTAATATACAATTTACGTTGCATGTAACATTTTTGTAACATTTGCAATCAACCCGTAATACTATGGAACAATAGTTAACATAATTGCGGGCCATAAGGAGGCAGATATGAACGCTAAGGGCCTAAAGATGCTCTGCAGAACGGTCGGCCTCGTCCTCGCAGCGGCATGGCTTTTCGGATCTTTTCCGGCGGCCGCGGCGGAAGGCATCGGGCTGATCGATACGGAAGAAGAAACCGAATTTTTAAATGTATACGCAGAACCGGACGAGACCTCCGAAATCGTGGGGCAGGCGGCCGCTGAAGCGCCCGCCGCGATATTGGAGAGAAAAGAGGGGTGGCTGAAGATCCTGACAGGGAAAATCATTGGATGGATACCGAAGCAAAACCTGAACGAACTGCCGCTTCCCGACAAAGAAGAAGCGCTTCCGGATGCAGAAGGTGCAGAGGAAGGTACGGAGGATGGTACAGAGACGGAGGATACAGCGGTCCTGACAGAAGGAGAGGAGATACCGGAAGCAACACTGGAAGCAACACCGGAAGCAATCCCGGAAGAAACAGAGGAGCCAACCGGACAGGAGGAAACCCCGGCAGTGGAAGCGGAGACCGTTCCGGCTGTAGAAGAAACGCAGACAGTAGAAGCAGAAACCGCTCCGGTGACGGAGGAAACCCAGACGGCCGAAGAAGTACAGGATGTTGTTTCAGTCCCGGAACCTGCCGGACAGGAGCAGGCGCTTCTGGAGCAGGCGCAGGCACAGCGGGCGCTGATACTGGCGGCGGCCGGCGCAACGGAGGAAGATCTGTATCTGATGGCGAACCTCATTTACTGTGAGGCGAACGGAGAGCCTTATGTAGGGAAGGTGGCCGTGGGCAGTGTGGTTCTCAACCGGGTGCACAGCGATGTCCAGCCCAATACCATACGGGAGGTCATCTATGCCAGAAAGCAGTTTTCTCCCGTTGGCAACGGAAGCCTGGCCAGGGCCCTGCGTGCGGGTAAGGCGGATGATTCCTGCTTCCAGGCGGCGCTGGAGGCGCTGGCGGGCGCCAGACCGGTGGGCGATAAGCTGTACTTCAGACGGGTCAACGGACGTTCCGGTATAGTGATTGGAAGACACGTTTTTTATTGACAAACAGCATATGGATTTTGGAGGGCGTGTGCTCTGCCGGCGGCCGTATCGGATACGGCGCCTGTCGGCGGGGGCACGCCCTTTCGCGTTTTGCCAAATGTTTTCTTGACAGGTTGTTACAAATTTGCTATTATAGTTCTACTTCACGTAAAAAAAATGTAACTTTTTTTGGGGGTTTACTATGAAAGCGGGAAGGAAGGAAACCGGGAAGAATGCGAGAAATGCGGCATTCTTTGGGTTCCCAAAAGAGAAGGAAAACAGAACAGGGGCCGTAACTTTCCGGGTCCTGACGGCTGTGGCAGTGCTTGTGCTTACGCTGTCTGGCGGGCAGACTACGCTGTGGGCCAAAGCCAGAACACTGTCTTTGGAAAATACGGACGCAGCAGCGCATACGGCGGCCGCAAAGGAAACGGAGCGGGAGACGGAATCCGCTGAAGGCATAAAACCGCAGGCGGAAACCGAGACGGAAAAAGAGGCGGAGAAGGAAAAAGAGAAGGAAACCCGGGACGCGGAGGACGGGAGCGGGGCGCAGAAGGCGGAACCGCAGCCAGACAGCGTATCGGGAAACGATCCTTTGGAGCAGAGTCCGGCACAGTCCTGGAATGCCGGCGCGGGTATCGCGGCGCTTTTGGATCATCCGAAACCGGCAGAGGAGGAAGCCGGGAGGGGAGATTTGAAAGAGGAACTTCCGGGCAGCCTGGTGATGGCGAACGTGCAGAATGTGCTCAACGTGCGGCAGGAGCCGTCCGCGGACGCGCCTATCGTAGGATATTTGTACGCGGACTGCGGCGGTACCATTCTGGAAAAGACGGAGGGCTGGACAAAGCTGTCTTCCGGCGATCTGAAGGGCTGGGCCAGCGATGAGTATCTGCTTTTCGGAGAAGACGCCCGCAAGGCGGCGCAGGATACGGGACGCATGGTGGCTACCACTACCACGGGCTCTTTGCGGATCCGGAAAGCACCCTCTCTGGATGCGGGAGTCTATGATCTGCTGGAGGAAGGGGCGGAATACGAAGTGGTGGACGCCCAACAGCTTGCCTTCAGCGAAGGCACGGAGATTTCCGACGATTGGGTGGCCGTGGATTTTGAGGGCAGGACCGGATATGTCTCCGCGGAGTTTGTGAAGGTGGACTTCGTCCTGGATCACGGGGAAACGCGGGAAGAAGTGGAACGGCGCGAGGAAGAAAAGCGCCGGGAGCAGGAGACGGCCAACCGGAAGAAGGAAATTGAGACGACCATGGCGATGGACGCCTCGGACGCGACTTTGCTGGCCGCCTTGATTCAGTGCGAGGCCGGATCCGACGTCTATGAAGGACAGGTGGCGGTGGGAGCCGTCGTTATGAACCGCGTGATGAGCAGCGCCTATCCCAATACGATCCGCGATGTGATATTTGCATCCGGGCAGTTTACACCCGCCGGAAGCGGAAAGCTGGGTCGGGTGATCGCGTCGGGGAATATCTGGGACTCCTGCAAACGCGCGGCGGCGGCCGCGATGGCGGGCGTATCTCCTGTGGGATCGGCCACCAGGTTCAGACGGGCCGGAAACCGGGAGGGCATTGTCGTCGGACATCACGTGTTCTGGTGAAAAAAACGGCAGGACAGAGATTCTTATTTTGAAAATAAATTGAAATTCCGCACATAATATAGTATGATAGTAGCAGGTTGGAGGAAAGGGGGCATCCGGCGATGAACGAGGTGTTGGCATGGACCATCCTGCTGGTGGTGCTGGTCCTGGTAGAACTTGCTACAATGGGTCTGACGACGATCTGGTTTGCTGCCGGCGCTCTGGCGGCACTGATTGCCGCCGCGTGCAACGCGCCGCTTTTTGTCCAGATTGCGCTGTTTTTGGCGGTGTCGGTGCTCACGCTTGTGTTCACCAGACCCATTGCCATGCGGTATTTTAACACGGGACGCACGAGAACCAACGTGCAGAGCCTGATCGGCCAAAAGGGGATTGTGACCGGAGAGATCGACAACTTAAAGGGCAGCGGCCAGGTGACGTTGAACGGGATGGAGTGGACGGCCCGTTCCGGCGCAGAGGACTGTGTGATACCGGAGGGCAGCGTTGTCATTGTCAGACGGATCGACGGCGTCAAACTCATTGTTGACAGGGAGGGTTAAGTTATGTTTGGATTGGTTATTTTTGTTTTCCTGATTTTTGCGGTCGTGATTGTCGCGTCCTGCATTAAGATCGTGCCGCAGGCCCAGGCCTATGTGGTGGAACGGCTCGGCGCCTATCAGGGCACCTGGGACGTGGGTCTGCATTTCAAGCTGCCGGTGGTTGACCGGGTGGCCAAGCGCGTCGCTTTGAAAGAGCAGGTGGCGGACTTCCCGCCGCAGCCGGTGATCACAAAGGATAACGTGACGATGCGGATCGATACGGTGGTATTTTTCCAGATCACGGATCCCAAGCTGTTTACCTACGGCGTGGAAAATCCCATCATGGCGATTGAAAATCTGACGGCCACCACGCTGCGCAATATCATCGGCGACCTGGAGCTGGATCAGACGCTGACCTCCAGAGAGACGATCAATGCCAAGATGCGCGCATCTTTGGATATTGCCACCGACCCGTGGGGAATCAAGGTGAACCGCGTAGAGCTCAAGAATATCATTCCTCCCGCAGCCATTCAGGACGCCATGGAAAAGCAGATGAAGGCGGAGCGCGAGAGAAGAGAAGCGATCCTGCGCGCCGAGGGCGAAAAGAAGTCCACTATTCTGGTGGCAGAAGGAAAGAAGGAATCCGCGATTCTGGAAGCGGAGGCGGAGAAGCAGTCCGCGATCCTGCGTGCCGAGGCGCAGAAAGAAAAGATGATCCGGGAAGCGGAAGGTGAAGCGGAAGCGATTCTGAAGGTGCAGAGAGCTACGGCGGACGGCCTTCGCTTTATCCGGGAAGCGGGGGCGGATGATTCCGTCCTGAAGCTGAAGAGCCTGGAGACCTTTGAAAAGGTGGCGGACGGCCAGTCCACCAAGATTATCATCCCTTCCGAGATACAGAATATGGCAGGGGTGCTTGCCAGCGCAAAGGAACTTTTGAAGGAGAACTGACCCTGCCAAACGGCAGAGAAAACCGGACAGAGATGGAAAAACGTGAGGACGCTACGGAAAACGGGGCGTCCGTCGTTCACAGGATGGCCCGCAGTGCGGGCCATCGGTTGTTCCGGCCCTAAAGGGGCAAAAACGCATCTGATTGCCGGTGCAGGGGAAACACATGAGAGGAAGGGGCTGTGACAGGCCCGGTGTTTGGAGGCAAAGTATGAATCTGACAGGACGTAATTTCTTGAAACTGCTGGACTATACGCCGGAAGAAATCGCCTATCTGCTCGAACTGGCGGCAAAGCTGAAAGCGCTGAAGAAGGCGGGCGTGCGGGTGGATACGCTGCGCGGCAAAAACGTGGCGCTGATCTTTGAGAAAACCAGCACCAGGACGAGAAGTTCCTTTGAAGTGGCGGCGTATGATCTGGGCATGGGAAGTACCTATCTGGATCCGGCCAGTTCCCAGATCGGCAAGAAGGAGAGCATCCGGGATACGGCACGGGTTCTGGGACGGATCTACGACGGCATCGAATACCGGGGCTTTGAACAGGAGATCGTGGAAGAACTGGCGGCCTATGCGGGCGTGCCGGTGTGGAACGGTCTGACCAATGAATTTCACCCCACGCAGATGCTGGCGGATCTGTTGACCATACAGGAGCATCTGGGACGGATAAAGGGCGTAAAGCTGGTCTATATGGGGGATGCCCGCTATAATATGGGCAACTCCTATATGGTGGTATGCGCAAAGATGGGAATGCACTTTACGGCCTGCGCCCCCGAAAAATATTTTCCGGATCCGTCGCTGGTAGAGCAGTGCCGTCAGATCGCGGCCCGGACAGGCGGCAGTATCACTCTGACCGAGGACGTGAAGGCCGGCACCCGGGGGGCGGATGTGATCTGCACGGACGTATGGGTTTCCATGGGAGAACCGGATGCGGTCTGGAGGGAACGGATAGAAGATCTGCGGCCCTATCAGGTGAACCGCAGCGTGATGGAGAATGCGGGCAACGCGATTTTTATGCACTGTCTGCCCTCTTTCCACGATTTGAATACCAAGATCGGCAAGGAGATCGGAGAGCGCTTCGGCATTTCCGAAATGGAAGTGACGGACGAGGTGTTTGAGTCCGGCGCGTCCGTGGTATTCGACGAGGCGGAGAACCGGATGCATACCATCAAGGCCGTGATGGCCGCTACGCTGGGCTGGAAAGAAAAAGAAGCATGATAGAACGGGAAAAGCTGGAACCGCTGCTGCGCGGGCATTCCATCGGCTCTCAGATCGTCTGTCTGGAGGAGACCGATTCCACCAATCTGGAAATCTGCCGCAGACGCGCCGGGGGAGCCGGACACGGCCTGCTTGTGACTGCGGAAAAGCAGAATGCGGGAAAAGGCAGGCGGGGACGAACCTGGGTTTCAAATCCGGAGGGCAATCTGTATTTCAGCCTGCTTCTCTGTCCGTCCCTGGAGGTATCGGACGCTTCCCTGCTGACCCCTCTGATGGCCATGGCGGTATGCGCTGCCGTGCGGGAGAACGGAGTGGAAGCCGGGATCAAATGGCCCAACGATGTGGTGGCTGACGGCAGGAAACTCTGCGGGATTCTGACGGAACTTTTTTTGGAAAACGACGGCTTCTATGTGGTGATCGGAACGGGAATCAACGTCAACCAGACCGCTTTTTTGCAGGAACTGGGCGCGCGTGCCACCTCCCTGTATGAACAGGCGGGACACTTTTTTGACCGGGAAAGGCTGCTGGCGCGGGTGCTTCTTCTTTTCGAGGGATATTATGAAAAGGTTTTAAAGGAGCATAGCCTGGCCGGACTTCGGGAAGAATATGAAGCACATCTGCTCAACCAGAACGCGGCCGTGGAGGTACTGGATCCCAAGGGCGCCTGGAAGGGTGTGGCGCTGGGGATTGACGACGGCGGGGAGCTGCTGGTACGCCGGGAAGACGGACGCGTGGAGACTGTGTACGCCGGGGAAGTGTCTGTGAGAGGAATTTACGGTTATGTCTGAAAAGGCCCAAAAGCGGGAGCGGATCGTGCTCTGCGGCGCAAACGCCTATGAGAAGAAATATTATTTCAACGAAAGATTCAAGGGAATCCCCCAGTCCATACAGGAGGAACTGCACATCATCTGCGTCCTTTTTACCGCCGAGGTAGGAGGGATTTTTACTATCGTATTCGAGCCGGACGGGACGCTGGCTTTTGAAACGAATGCGGCGGAGGACGATATTTTATACGACGAGGTATCCAGCGGCCTGCTGGTGGGGGAAATCCGGCGCAACAGACAGGAAATGCTGGAGTCTTTGAGCCTGTACTATAAGGTGTTTATTCTGCATGAGGAAATTTCCGATTTGCTGTAGGAGGGAAACGGGACAATGTTACTGGCGGCCGATGTGGGAAATACAAATATTACGTTCGGGGTATTTGCGGGAAAGCGGCTGATGACCACCTTCCGCATGATGACAAAGACGCCCCGTACCTCGGACGAGTACGGGATCGGCCTGCGGGAGCTGCTGCGCAGCAACCAGGTGGACGCGGCCGCGATCCGGGGCGCGATTGTCGCCAGCGTGGTGCCGAATGTGATGCACGCGCTGATCGGGGCGATCCGCCGGTATTTGAACATCGAACCGCTCATCGTCAGCGCCGGCATTAAGACCGGCATCCGGATCACGGCGGAAAATCCTAAGGAGATCGGGCCGGATCGCATTGTGGATGTGGTGGCGGCCTACGAAAAATACGGCGGGCCGGTGCTGATTCTGGATTTCGGGACGGCCACCACCTATGATCTGGTGACGGAGGACGGCAGGTTCGGCGTGGGGATCACGGCGCCCGGTATCCGGATCTGCGCGGAAGCGCTCTGGGGAGCGGCGGCGAAGCTGCCGGAGATCGAGATCAAAAAACCGGCCAGTATCCTGGCCCGCGAAACCGTTTCCAGTATGCAGGCCGGACTGGTTTACGGGCAGATCGGACAGACCGAGTATATTGTCCGACAGATGAAAAAGGAAACGGGATATGAGAACCTGAAGGTGGTGGCCACCGGCGGACTGGGACGGATCATCGCGGACGAAACGGACGCGATTGACGTATACGACAGTACGCTGACGATGGAAGGCCTGCGGATTTTATACGAAAAGAACAGGAAGGCGTGACCATGGCCCAGCTTTCGATAGGCGGCGTCCGGCTTGAAAATCAGGTGATTCTGGCTCCAATGGCAGGTGTGAGCGACCTGCCATTTCGTTTGCTGTGCCATGAGCAGGGAGCGGGGATGGTCTGTACGGAAATGATCAGCGCCAAGGCCATCTTTTATCACAATAAAAATACGGAGGAGCTCCTTGCGATCCACCCGGAGGAGGGACCGGTATCCCTGCAGCTTTTCGGATCCGATCCGGAAACGGTCAGTGAAATGGCAAAGCGGATTGAAGAACGTCCTTTTTCCGTGCTGGATTTGAACATGGGCTGTCCGGTGCCCAAGGTGGTCAACAACGGCGAGGGCTGCGCCCTGATGAAAAACCCGGTTCTGGCCGGCGCCATCATCGAAAAAACGGCGCGGGCCATTCAAAAGCCGGTGACGGTGAAGATCCGCAAGGGCTTTGACGAAGCGCACTGCAATGCGGTAGAGATTGCCAGGATTGCCCAGGAATCCGGCGCGGCAGCCGTGGCGGTGCACGGCCGGACGAGAGAACAGTATTATTCCGGAAAGGCGGACTGGGACATCATCGCCCAGGTGAAGGCCGCCGTGCATATCCCGGTTCTGGGAAACGGGGATGTGACAGATCCGGCGTCCGCAAGGCGGATGCTGGAACAGACCGGATGCGACGGCATTTTGATCGGCCGGGCCGCACAGGGAAATCCCTGGATTTTCCGGCAGATTACGGCGGCGCTGGCAGGAGAGGAACTGCCCTCCGGGCTGCCCTCTGGGCTGCCCCCCGGGCCGGATCGGAGGGAGCGGTACGACATGATTTTACGGCACGCGCGGCTGGAGGCCGCTTACAAGGGGGAACGCGTGGCCGTGCGGGAAATGCGCAAGCACATGGCCTGGTACACCGCCGGCCTGCCCCATTCCTCCGCCATGCGCCGGCGGATCAACGAAATGGAAACGATGGAACAGCTGGCCGACGGGATGGCGGAACTGCTGCTGGGCGAAGCATGATCCGGGCGGCGCAGGCATAGATTTTATCATGCAAACCATCCACTATTTTATGTCGGACACCGGAAAACAGAAGGAGGACACGCGGCCGCGGGAGACGAGCTTTTTGTGGCAGGACGGACGCGTCTGTCTGCATACCGTCCCCTCCGAATGGCTCCTTATGCCCAGAGGGGAGGAAAAGGAAAACAGACAGCGCATACGGGAGCGCTTTTTTGGACGCAGGGAAAACGGCCCAGAGAGACTGAAACGGTACGTAAAGGATACCCTGCCGGAGGACGGCCAGGTCTGGCTTGCGCCGGAACTGGATTCCTTTTTTGACGGATATGAAAGTCCGCTGCCGGAACCGGAGCTGGCGGCTTTTCTCCTCCGGCGGCAGCCGTTTCGGGAAATTCTGATCCTGCTGACGGACGAATCGGATCGGATGCGGATGAGATGGTGGCAGGAGCGCTTTCTGGAAGAATGCTTTTTTGATTTGAACGGTCTGTATCTGGTGGGCGCAGGGGAAACGGCCCTGGAGGAATTTTGCGGCTGGCTGTATGCGCAGAGCGGTCTTCCTGCCTGTGTGACGGAAGCCTTTCCGGATACCGACGGCAGGAAAACGGCGGTGGTGGATCTGCGGTTTCACACACGTCCGCCCTTTCGGGAGCTGGCGTCCGGAAGCATTTATCTGGATTTGACATCGGGGGCCCAAAAGCAGCGGCTTCTGGGAGAAAAAAGACGGGACATTTCCTATGTCTCGGCCCGAAATTACCTTGACACTGTCTTTAAAGCAAGGTATAATGCCATTTGATTAAAGTCGCCCGCTTCCTGCGGGCGCCTACAAAGAGGGACAAAGAGGGTATTGTCATGGAAGAAAAAAAGAACATTCTGACTTATGAAGGACTGCGCAGGTACGAGGATGAACTGCATCACCTGAAGGTGGTCAGAAGACAGGAAGTGGCGCAGAAAATCAAAGAAGCCAGAGAACAGGGAGATCTGTCCGAGAACGCCGAATACGATGCGGCCAAGGACGAGCAGAGGGACATTGAAACCAGGATTGAGGAGCTGGAAAAAATCCTGAAAAACGCCGAAGTGGTGGTAGAAGACGAGGTGGATCTGGATCGCATCAACATCGGCTGCAAGGTGAAAATTCTGGATTTGGAATATGATGAGGAGCTGGACTATAAGATCGTGGGTTCCACAGAGGCCAACAGCTTAAAGGGGAAAATCTCCAATGAGTCGCCGGTGGGGAAGGCGCTGATCGGCGCCAAGGTCGGCGATGTGATAGAGGTGGAGACACACGCCGGCATCCTGAAGTACCGGGTGCTGGAGATTGAGCGTTCCAACTGAGGAAGGAAACAAAGAGGTAGAAAGACGTGGTAGGGACACAGAACAGCGGCGAAGAAAACAGGAAGGCGCAGGAGCAGGATCTCAATCAGATCTTAAAGGCGAGAAGGGAAAAGCTGGCGGCGCTGCAGGCGGCAGGCAAGGATCCCTTCCGGCACGTAAAATACGATGTGACGGCGCACAGCGGCCAGATCAAGGAAAACTTTGACAGCATGGAGGGACAGGCGGTTTGCATCGCAGGCCGTATGATGTTCAAGCGCGTGATGGGCAAGGCGTCCTTCTGCAATGTGCAGGATCTGCAGGGCAGCATCCAGGTATATGTTGCACGCGACAATATCGGGGAAGAATCCTACGCGGATTTTAAGAAGTACGATGTAGGGGATATTCTGGGCGTGCAGGGCGAGGTGTTCAAGACCAAAACCGGCGAGATTTCCGTTCACGCATCCGAAGTGGTTCTGCTGTCCAAGAGCCTGCAGGTGCTTCCCGAGAAGTACCATGGCCTGACCAATACGGATCTGCGTTACCGGCAGCGGTACGTGGATCTGATTATGAATCAGGAGGTCAAAGAGACCTTTCTCAAGCGTTCCCGGATTCTTAGCGCGATCCGCCGGTATCTGGACGGACAGGGTTTTATGGAGGTGGAGACGCCCATGCTGGTGGCCAACGCCGGCGGCGCGGCGGCGCGCCCTTTTCTGACCCACTATAACGCGCTGGACGAAGATGTGAAGCTGCGGATTTCTCTGGAACTGTATTTAAAACGGCTGATCGTAGGCGGCATGGAGCGGGTCTACGAGATTGGGAGAGTGTTCCGCAACGAGGGTGTGGACACCCGGCACAATCCGGAATTTACACTGATGGAGCTGTATCAGGCCTATACCGATTATCACGGCATGATGGATCTGACGGAAAATCTGTACCGCTATGTGGCAAAAGAGGTGCTGGGCACCCTGCAGCTCCCTTATGGAGACAAAGTGATTGACCTGGAAGCGCCCTTTGCGCGCATCACCATGCTGGACGCGGTGAAGCAGTATGCGGGCGTGGATTTTGACCAGATCCGCACGGATGAGGAAGCCAGGGCCGTCGCGAAGGAACATCATATCGAGTTTGAGGACAGGCATAAGAAGGGCGACATTTTGAGCCTTTTCTTTGAGGAATATGTGGAGGATCATCTGATACAGCCCACCTTTGTCATGGATCATCCCATTGAGATTTCGCCGCTGACCAAGAGAAAACCGGACAAGCCGGATTATGTGGAGCGGTTTGAACTGTTCATCAACGGCTGGGAGATGGCGAACGCCTATTCCGAATTGAACGATCCCATCGATCAGAGAGAACGTTTTCGGGCGCAGGAGCTTTTGCTGTCCCAGGGCGATGAGGAGGCCAATACCACCGATGAGGATTTCATGAACGCGCTGGAGATTGGAATGCCTCCCACGGGCGGCATTGGCTACGGCATCGACCGGATGGTGATGCTGATGACGGATTCCCCGGCGATTAGGGATGTGCTGTTGTTCCCGACGATGAAAACTTTGGGTAAGGAAAGCCAGTAAAATCAAGACTTCCGGCGATTCTCTGTTGTGATTTACTACAAATTTACTACAAATTTGCTACGTATAATACGGAATAATACTTGATAATACGTTTTATACGACATTCAATTTAATAAGGTATGTACCTTTAGGGACACTTTCCAAGTGAGAATTTGGAAGTGTCCTTTTTTGTTATGGTCAAAACAAAATAAGAATTGGAGGAAAATGAAATGGCAAACACAGCGATAAGAGCAATCAAAGAAATGAATACCCGCACAGTTACTTTCAAGAGCAAGGAACACAAAAAGTTTTATCAGAAATATCTGCCACGGTGCAGGTATCAGGACGTATACCACAAGGCGCTGGTTTACTGTCTTGGGATTGACCGGGACACAAGGGAACATGTGGATCAGATTTATGATTTCAGGACAGGTAATGTAAAACCGGAGTGCCTGCATGAAGGCTGGCAGACCAGCGGTAGCGTGAAAATTGTTCGGATAGCGTTCAATCTGTACTGCAACGGCACACCGGGCATTTATAACTACGACGATTCGGATTTGGAAGGTCAGTTGGAGGAAGTCCAGCGTTATACCGTGGAAGATTTGTTCTGCTGCGGCTATGCCCGCTATTTTTGGGAAGCAGTCAAGATCCGGTATCCGGAGTATTGCTATAACGTGGATTGGGAGGATATGTATGCTGAAAATTAGACTGCAGGGGACAATCAAGGATATTCAGTGGTTCAGAAGGCTTCTGGAACGGCATGAGGAAGTGAAGGTGAAGGAAGTCTCAAAGCCTTTTACGAATAAGGGAACAAACAAGTATTTTCGTGTTTATGCAGAAGTAGAAAAAGAAGAAAAGTAGAGCAGGAGGAAAGTATATGTGCAGAGTAATCGCAATCGCAAACCAGAAAGGCGGAGTGGGCAAGACCACTACCTGTGTGAATTTAGGGATCGGGCTGGCAAGAGAAGGGAAAAAGGTGCTTCTGGTGGAGGCAGATGCACAGGGTAGTATGGCGGTGAGCCTGGGGATTGCAGAGCCGGACGAGCTGGATGTGACGCTTGTAAATATCATGGAGAAGTTAATCAATGATGAGGATTTCGAGCCGGGGAAGGGGATCATCCACCATGAGGAGGGGATTGATTTTATCCCAGCAAATATCGAACTGGCAGGACTGGAGACGTCACTTGTGAATGTTATGAGCCGGGAGACGATCATGCGGCAGTACCTGAACGGCTTGAAAAGCCAGTACGAGTACATCCTGATTGACTGTATGCCCTCGTTAGGGATGATTACCATAAATGCCCTTGTAGCGGCGAACAGTGTGCTGATCCCGGTGGAAGCGGCTTATCTTCCGGTAAAGGGGCTGCAGCAGCTCATTAAGACCATTGGACGGGTACATCGGAAATTGAATCCGGCCCTCTCCATTATGGGGATTTTGCTCACGAAAGTAGATCGGCGGACGAATTTTGCAAGGGATATTTCCGCACAGATCCGGGAGGTTTACGGAGACAAAATCCATATCTTTGAGCATTGTATTCCGATGTCCATAAGGGCAGCGGAGACAACAGCGGAGGGCAAGAGTATTTATCTCCACGATCCAAAAGGGATTGTTGCGAATGGGTATCGGTGTCTGACAGGGGAGGTGCTGGAGCATGAAGAGTAAGAGCGCACAGAAGGTCAGGCTGACTTCTTATGACGATTTATTTGGAACCAGTGAACCGGTGTCCAGCGAAGCGGTCACTTCCGTACCGGTCAGCCAGTTGCATCCATTCGCAGGCCATCCGTTCCGGGTGGCCGATGATGCGAAGATGCAGGAGACGGTGGAGAGTGTGAAGCAGCATGGCGTATTGGTGCCGGGAATTGTCCGCCCGTATCCGGAAGGAGGATATGAGATCATATCGGGACACCGCAGACGGAGAGCCTGCGAGCTGGCGGGCATAGAGGAAATGCCGGTGATCATCCGTGATCTGGATAATGATGCCGCCACAGTGATCATGGTGGATGCAAACATCCAGAGGGAGGATATCCTGCCGAGTGAGAAGGCAAAAGCCTACAAAATGAAATACGAAGCCATGAAGCACCAGGGCAGCAAAGGGGAAAAGTTCACTGCAGATGCGGTGGGGGAAGCTGCCGGGGAGAGTGGAAGGACGGTTCAGAGGTACATACGGCTGGCAGAGCTGGTGCCGGAACTGTTAGAATATGTGGATATGAAAAAGATTTCTCTTGTGATTGGGGAAATGCTGTCTTATCTGAAAGCGGAAGAACAGGGTTGGCTTGTGGATGCGGTTGCAAACAGCGGGGTATTTCCGTCAAAAGCACAGGCAGAGAGGTTGAAAGAGGAGAGTAAAGCCGGAAAACTGACGGAGGCAGGTATCTATGCGGTTCTTGTGAAGAAGGACAGTGGGAAAGCCAGTGTGACAATTTCTGCAAAGAAGCTCAGCGATTATTTCCCGCCGGCATATACGAAAGAACGAATGGAACGGGTGATTTTTCAACTTTTGGAGGAATGGAAGCAGAACGGAGGAAAGGGGGAGTCTGGCAATGGAGAAGATACAGTTTAAATATTTCCGTGGGATGGAAGCAGAGCAGTATAGCTTTTACCGTGTGCCAAAGGTGCTGTTTACGGCAGAGTGCTTCAAGTCCCTTTCCTGCGAAGCAAAGGTTTTATACGGTCTCATGTTAGACCGTATGAGCCTTAGCATTAAGAACAGGTGGTTTGACGAAGAAGATCGGGTATATATTATGTTCACGGTTGAGGAAATAGCAGAGCTTTTAAACTGTGGGACACAGAAAGCAGTCAGGCTGTTAAAAGAATTAGACGGGGACAAAGGGATTGGACTGATCGAAAAGAAGCGGCTGGGCCTGGGAAAGCCCAACGTGATCTATGTGAAGAATTTTATGGTAAAGGAATGCCTGGAACCGGAAACAGAGGAAAAACAGCCGGGAAAGCCTGTAAATCCGCAGAATGGTGAAAATCACAATTCAAGAGTTGTGAAAACTACAATTCAGGAATTTCCAGAATCACAATTCAAGAATGGTGAAAATCACAATTCAGGAATTGTGGAAACCACAAATCAGGAATTTCCAAAACCACAATTCCTGAATAATGAAAATCATCATTCAGGAATGGTGAAAATCAAAACTCTTGAATTTCCAGAATCACAATCTAATAATACTGATATTAGCAATACTGAGTATAATGAAACTGAATGTAGCTATACAGATTTAAGCGAAACAGATATCAGTGAGACTGAGGTTATCCAATCAAATCCTATCCAATCTGCAGGTGCAATGGTACGGGACAGGAAAGATGTGATTGAGGAGATGAACATTTACCGGGAGCTTATCCGGGAGAACATTGATTATACTTATCACAGCGGGGAAGATGTGGACGAGCTTGTTGAGCTGATGGTGGAGGTTATGATGATGCCGGATGACAATACCCTGCGAATCGCAGGCGTAGACAAGCCGGTGGCCCTTGTAAAGAACCGGTTTATGAAGCTGACCTATTCGCACATAGAGTATGTTTTATTCAGCCTGCACCGGAATACAACGAAGGTTGGGAATATCAAGGCATACCTGCTGACAACGCTTTACAATGCACCGCTGACGATGAGCAATTATTATCAGGCGGAAGTGAACCATGATATGTACGGAGGAGGATAAAGGCGATGAAGAAATTTGATTTTTTGAAGAAGGTGGTTTTCCCGTTGATGGCGGCGGCACTCTCCGTTGCCCTGTTCTATCCGCTGTGTGTGGAAAACGGTGTATGTGATTACCGGAAATTGTGGATACTGGCAGGCATCCCATTTGGCGTACACCAGATGTTTGTATGGGCGATCCCGAAAGGCTTCGATCTTGGAGGGACGGCAGGTATGCTTGTGTTCAATCTTCCGGTTGGCGGAGTGATCGGCGGGTTTGCGCTGGTATGGAACGTGACAAGGGCAGTGTTTTACCTGTTATGCGGTATAGCGGCAGTTTCCAGGTGGAGAACGGGAAAGATAGCCGGAAGGCAGAAATAGAGCGGGCGGGGGAAGGATCATGCAAAGAAGAAAACTGAATAACGATTCGTAAAGACAGCCGGGGCATTTTCAGGCTGTTTTTTTCTGCATATTTTGAGCCGGGCAGCTTTACGACACGATGTCGCAAGATTCCAGAGCTGCGATCATGGTGGAAGGAGGTGTCAGATTGGGTAGCCGTGCGGTGTCGCAGGGGTTGATTGAATTAGGGGAGCGGATCAGGAAACGGAGGCAGGAAATCCATTTATCCCAGGAAGCCTTTGCGGAGAAGGCTGGGGTCAGCGTCAACACGGTCAGCCGGGTTGAGGGAGGGCAGACGGCGATGTCTGTTGAGATTTTCAGAAAGATGGTTAAGGCACTGGAAACAGACGCGAATGATTTGATAGGAGACAGTATTCTACCCGATGGGGAGAACCCTGTCTGCAGTCTGATATGCCGTATCCGGCATCTGGAAAAGGGGGAGCAGGAGATTGTGATGCAGACGATAGATGCACTGATTGATGGGATAGATAAGCACAGATAGCCATATTTCCACAGATATGGTGGGAGGAATAAGCAAATCTCCCCAGATCTGCTGAGGGCAAAAAGAAGTGTGGCTGATAAACTGGATACAGAAAAAGCGTAAATTTCACAGGAACCGGAAAGGGGTGATACAAGCGTGACAAGGGAGGAAGGTCTGGCTTACCGGAGGGAATGCCCATACGATGCGATGGGGGATTATTCGTTTTGCTTTGCGGAAGATGAGCAGGAAAAGGACAGCAGGGGGACAGAGGCTCCTCAGACGGATATTTCCGTAAAACAGAAGAAATAAATTTCATAAATGGAATCTGATACAGGCAGTAAAAAGAGTTTCAGGCTCCCGTTAAAAAAAACGGGTGCGCCGGGAGCCATTTTTTACTGCCTTTTTGTTTGGGTTCCTGTGCTGTTTCTGCTTGCCGGCCGCCCGCAGAAGGGTGGTAGTTATGCTGACATTGCAGGAGGTTAAGCAGAAAGTAGCAATTCCGGAGGAAAACGGGAAAGTGCCGACGGTCAGGTATCTGCAGAAGCGGGAGACCGTTTTTATCAGCCAGAACCTGGGGGAGGATGCAAAGATCACGGTCTTTAAGAGCGGCTATGCGGTGTACCGGATTGGGAGGTATGCAACGGTATTTTCCGTCCATGCCTGCGGAGATTACCAGTATCCGTTATCCGGAGAAATCCTGTGTATCCGGGAAGCCTTTTTCAATTTGCAGGAATGGTATGTGCGCCTGGTTCTGGAAGGGGAGGACAGGGTATTCCGTAACCGGGAGGCACAGGCGCGGGAAAAGAGCATCTCATACAGTGCGGTGGCGGAGGACTGCCTGTTTATGGCCGATTTTGGGGAACCGCTTCTGGAGCAGGTAATCCGGCGTGAAATTACGGAGGAATTTATGAGGATTTTATCCGGAAGGGAACGCCAGTTGATTGAATTATCTTATTTTGCCCGTAATACCCAGAAAGAGATTGCTGAGAAACTGGGGATTACACAGTCTACCGTATCGCTGGAAATTTCCGGTGCAATCGAAAAGATGCGGAAACATTATGCACGGGATTTCTCAGGCACAAATGCAGAAAACGTGGAGACCGGGAAAGGAGGAAAACGCCATGCGGGGTAAAAAGCCAAAGGAGAGGAAAAGCTATGTGCTGCGCATGGGAGATGGCACACTTGTGGAAGTGACGAGGGAAGTTTATCTGGAGTGGTATCAGTCAAGGCGCAGGGAGCGGTATCAGCAGGAGCTGAACAGGAAGCATGGTGTGTGCAGCTTTGAGGAAATGGAAGAACAGGGATACACATATGTTCCTGTGACGGACAGCCTTGAAGAAACGGCGATCCGGGAAATGTGTATTGGGAAGCTCCGGGAAGTCATGAATGAGCTGCCGGAGGAAGATATGTATCTTTTATATCTTCTCTTTTTTGAGGAAGTTACCGTAAAAGAGGCGGCGCAGCTTTGTGGATGCAGCCGGAAAACAGTTGAAAACCGCCGCAAGAGAATATTAAAAGGGCTGAATGAGAAGATGCATGAGTTTGGGATTACAGCCGGCTGTTTTTAGATTTTTAGCTTTAATAAAAAAGCCATGCTGCGGCTTTAGGGTAAAAGCTTGAAGCTGCGGCATGGCAGATCAGGATCGCTATTCTTTGTAATGGATAACAGGAAACTGTTTGACTTTGTTTCCGACTTTCTTGCGCAGCAGGCAGAAAACCATATCGCCGGTGCGTTCAAAAAATCCGGCGTCCTTTTTCCAGCTCATGCCGCATTTGCAGTGCTGCAGGCCGATAAACTGCTGTTTCATTTTTCTGCCACAGCGGGGGCAGGTTTTGTTGCTGGCTCCCATAAATTTATCCCCACCATTCTTTTACTGGTCAGGATTATAGCATTTCTGTTACCTGTTTTCCAGCTTTTCCAAAGGCATTTTTATAAAAAAATAAATTTTCTTCAAAATCTATCAATATTTTGTCCCTTCAAACCTGCGATTAGTGAAGGGGTTCTTTTCTTACATCTAAATCAGAAATTTTCCCTTTCACCGTACCTTGACAACTTCATCGCCTGCCTGGATTGATACCCGGTATCTGAGTGTGCATCCTGCGCGCCTTGCCGGAGAAAACGCTGCGGAACTGGAAAGCCGGGGCTGGAACGGGTCTGTGGGAGAAAACAGGCAAAACGCTCAAATACATTCAAATTTTAAATAACAGTAGATGCCGTGCGGGGAAGCCCTCCGGGGTTTCTCCGTACTGATGTGCTGTTATCCCAGCACAGAAGTTTTGGGAAAGGAGGGGAAATGCCATGAAAACTTAGGAAGCGTATGTTGGAGCGTATTGAAAAATCAGATTAGAAAAAGCGAGGTATGTAGTAATGAAAGGAAAAGTAAAAAGGATTCTTTCCGGGATGCTCTCCGTTATGACGATCCTGACATCCATTGTGCAGCCGGTTACGACCTATGCTGCGGAGACGGAGCCTGAGCCTGCAACGTATGAAGCCGAGTACCCGGCATTGGAGGAAGTCAGGGACAAGCTGGCGGAGGATGAGATTGTCAAAGTGCAGGACTATGAGGTGGAAGTCGGGAGCGGCTTTGATGTGAAGTCGGATTTTTCCGGCATGGAGATCAATAAGGAAAAAGTCAAGGTCACACTCCATGAAGCAAAGAATGAAGCCGGGCAGGACTTTGACGGGAACCGTGCGGGTTCTTATAAGGCGGTGTACTTTGTGGAGCCTGTAAGCGGCAATCCCTGTTACCATGTGATCCGCCATGTGGTAGTGAAGGAGCCTGTAAAAGAAGCAGGTGCAAAGCGTACAGCTTCGCCGGGAGAGCAGGGAAACTCCGGGGAACCGGAAAGTGAGGATTCGGATGAACCAGAGCCACATTCTGAGATGCTTATGGAAGCGTCGGAAGAGCCGGTAGGAATGCAGGAACCATTCACGGAGGCAGTAACCGGGGAGCTGGAAACAGAAGGTACGGTATCCGGCATCGAAACTGATGAGATATCAGAGAGCACAGGCATGGAGGACAGTACCGGTGCGGTGGAAACAGAAGTGTTTACAGAAGCAGTGGAAATTTCGGATGAAACAGAAACGGAGGAAAGTGCCGGGATTCCGGAAACAGTGGAAAACTTTGAGCCAGTAACGGAACCGGGGACTGATCCCGAAACAGAAACCGAGATGGAAACTGAAACAGAAACCGAACCGGAATCTGAGACAGAAAAGGAAGGCAAGTACAAGGTAAACATCACAAGCGGTGGGGAGCCTGGTGTTACTTTGAACCATGAGGACGGATGCTACGATGCAGGGGAGACGGTCACGTTTTCCACGAACCTGCCGGAAGGCTGCCTGACTGCAGTGGGTGCGCTGAAAACAGAATCCAACGCAAAGGGTGACACGGCGGATATCCTGTACTCTGAGGTTACTTACCATGCGGACACGGACACGTTCAGTTTTGAGATGCCTGCGGAGGATGTTGCACTGAACGTAACCGCCGATTATGAGATGGGCGGCACCATGCTGCTGGCGGCAGCGGAGGACACTCCGTGGGACGAGGCAACGGAGATCGAGGCGAATACTTACTATTATTATTCCGATGGGCAGCTGCATCCGTTCAATTCAGCGATGGGCAGCGGCGGCAATGATTCCTACAAATATGTCCGTTATAAAGTGGGCGGGAAAACGTATACGGTAAATGCCTACTGTATGCAGCACTCGATGCCGGCCCCGCCCAGCGGAACCAACTATAAAAACATGGTTGAACTGGACGAGAGCGGCGATGACAAATATCTGCGGAAGGCATTTTTCTATGGTTATGGCGGGCCGGGATGGGGAAAGACATTCAACGGCTATAATATCAAGACCATCATGGAAAAAGCAGGCTGCACTTCCGAAACCAGGGCGATGCAGCATTATCTGGTGGACTATCTGTATGATGGCGAATCCGGCTTTGGCGGCGCCCTTTCCACTACGGCGAAGAACATGCTGAAGGAGATCAAGGCAGCCTTAAAGGGAATGCCGGATCCCGCAGCAATGGGCCTGCTTCCGGGCCTGTCCGTGACGGCAAACGGGAAGGATACGGAAACCTTCACATGGAAGGCAAATGAGGCGTTTACGCTTACCATCCATCTGGAGGACGGCGTGAAGCTGGTCAATGAGACAACCGGTAAAAGCGGTACCGGCAACGTGACCGTGAAGGGCGGCGACAAGTTCCACCTGACAGCAACGGCGGAAAACATCAGCAGGCTGAAAGGGAAGTATGAGGTCACATCCAATTATCCGCTGGATTTCCATGCAATGCTCTTAAAGTTGCAGAGTTCACAGGACATCGGGTTTGGATATTATACGGATTCCTCCGAAATCTCCCTGCAGGTGGACTGGCCGGAACAGGCAAAGCTGAAGATTGTAAAGGAGGATGGGAGTTCCGGAAAGAAACTGGCCGGGGCGGTCTATGGGGTTTACAGCGATGCGGCCTGCCAGAATCTGATCGTTAAGATGCCTGCCACAGATACGAATGGCGCTTCAAGCGTAATGTTTAATGTCTCGGGCAGCACCGTTTACCTGAAAGAGATCACGCCGCCGAAGGGATACAGGCTGAACGTAAGCGCGGCCGGCGTGAAGGTATCCGCCGGGAACACATCCACGCAGACGGTGACGGATACGGAGATTCTTGGAAGCCTGAAAATCTATAAAGAGGGAGAAGCATTGACCGGGGCTGTTTCCAATGCGGACGGCACCACCTTCCAGTATGGGAAGCGCAGGCTTGCCGGGGCCGCCTATACGGTAACGGCGGCAGAGGATATTGTCTCGGCGGACGGCACGGTAGTTTTGAAAAAAGGTGCTGCTGCTGCAGAGCATGTGGTAACAGGGGCTGATGGGACTGCCACGGTAGAGAACCTGCACCTGGGTAAATACCTCGTGACAGAAACGGGCGCACCGGAAAACTATGTGAACAAAGGCGAGAGCCGGGAGGTGACGGTTTCCTCTGGCGGGAAAGAGGAAGCGGTTTTTGCAGAAGTTACCTTTGAAAATGACCGCCAGAAAGCAGCGGTGGAGGCAGTGAAGCAGGATAAGGAAACCTCTTCCCCTCTGGCTGGCGGCGTCTTTGCGCTTTATGCGGAGGCTGACATCAAAAACGCAGACGGGGCGGTAGTTGTGCCCAAAGATACCCTGATCGGCAAGGCCACGACAGGAAGGGGCGGGCACGGGAAATTTGCTGCAGATCTTCCGGTTGGGTACGGTTATTATGTGAAGGAAATCCAGGCGCCGGACAAATTCCTGCTGAATACAGCGGATGTTTATCATTTCTCCTTCACCTATGCCGGACAGAAGGAGACGCTGGTGAAATTCACCCATACCTTTATCAATGATGAGCCACGGGCAAATCTGACGATTTATAAGGAAGGGGAAGTACTTACCGGGGCGTCTGTGACAGAGAATGGCACAGTATTCCAGTATGAGCTGAGGAAGCAGAAGGACGCAGCTTATGATGTATATGCAGGTGAGGACATCCGGACAGCCGCAGGAAAGCTGATCTACCAGAAGGGGGCACTGGTGGCGGAAAATCTGGTTACCGGGGCGGATGGAAGCGTGACGCTTTCTGACTTATATCTTGGAACCTACACGGTAAAAGAGAAAAAGGCGCCGGCAAACTTTGTGAACAGGGGAGAAGCGAAGAATATTATGCTTTCCTATAACGGGCAGACCGAGAGTGTGGTGCTTGGAAATGTTACATTTACAAATGACCGCCAGAAAGCAGCCGTGACTGTGAAAAAGGTGGATGATACCACAAAGAACCCGCTGTCCGGCGGCGTTTACGGCCTTTATGCGGCAGAAGATATCAAAACTGCTGACGGGAAAGTGGCTGTGAAAAAGGATACTTTCATTGAGAAGATCAGCACAGGATCGGATGGAAACGCTTCCTACAAGTCAGACCTTCCGATTGGGTACGGCTATTATGTGAAGGAAATCCAGGCTCCGGACGGGTATCTGAGGAATACGGAGGATTCCTATACCTTCCGTTTTGAGTATACCCGTGAGGAAGAAGCTACTGTGCATTTTTCCCATACCTTTGAGAATGAGCGTGTCAATGCAAAGATCAGCGTGGTAAAAAAGGATGCCGAGACCGGAAGTTCCCCACAGGGCGACGCAGTTCTGGAAAAGGCAGTCTATGGGCTTTTTGCAAGGGAGGATATCGTACATCCGGATAAAAAGACCGGCGTGATCTACAAGGCAGGGACGCAGGTTGCCGTGCTGACAACGGATGCAGGAGGAAAAGCCTTTGCAGATGGGCTGTACCTGGGAAAATATTTTGTAAAAGAGATCAAGCCGTCCAGCGGTTACCTGCTGGATGAAAAAGAGTACGACCTGTCCTGTGACTTTGAAGGCGACCTTGTGGCAACCGTGGAAAGGGAAGCGACTTCGCTGGAACAGGTAATCAAGCAGCCGTTCCAATTAATCAAGGCTGCCAACAACGGCAAGACGGATGCGGACCTGCTCTCCGGTGCCGGCTTCACTGCTTACCTGGTATCCAACCTCAAAACAAAGGAAGATGGCAGCTACGATTTTGATTCCGCAGTCCCGGCAGTGATCGGGGAGAATGGTGCAACGGAAATCTTTACGGATAACAAGGGACATGCAGTATCCATTGCAATCCCCTTCGGGACATACATCGTCCGTGAGACGACTACGCCGCATAATTATACTCCGGTGGACGATTTTACCGTGCGGATCACGGAGCATAAGCCGGATGCGCCGCAGGTATGGCGTGTGCTCCTGGATGATGAGTTTGAGGCAAAGCTGAAGATCGTGAAGCAGGACGATGAGACGAAAAAGCCGGTTCTGGCAAAGAATACGGAGTTTAAGGTGTATGATCTGGATCATGAAAAATACGTGGAACAGGTAACAACTTATCCGACTACGGTAACCCACAAGTCTTACTTTACGGATGAACAGGGGTATCTCATCCTGCCGCAGAATTTAAAGATCGGGCATTACCGTATTGAGGAAGCCCATGCGCCCTATGGCTATACCCTGAATGGGAATTATTATGAAGTGACGGTGGATTCCAACACCGCCTACCATCAGGATCAGGTCAGCAAGGATGTGATCATTGAGGCGGTCTATGAAAACCATCCGGTCAAGGGTGAGCTGAAGGTAGTGAAAAAAGGCGAAGTGCTTCATGGGTTTGAGGATGATTTTACCTATGGAAAAGAGACGCTGGCCGGGGCGGTCTTTGAGGTTTATGCCGCAGAGGACATTTATACCGCCGACTTCCAGAAGGACAATGACGGGAAACGGATTCTGGAATACGCTTCCGGTACGCTGGTGGCAGCATTGACTACGGATGAAAAGGGGGAAGCGGTGTTAAGTGACCTGCCGCTTGGCTCTTACAAAGTTGTGGAGGCAAAAGCCCCGGAAGGGTTCGTGCTGAATGAAGCCCCGCAGACGGTCACATTTTCCTATGCAGATCAGGAAACGCCGGTGGTGAAACAGACAGCGGAGTTTGAGAATGACCGCCAGAAAGTGGAAGTGTCCGTTGTGAAAAAAGATGCGGAAACAGGAGCCGCAGTAGCAGGCGCAGAGTTTGGGCTGTATGCAAAGGCTGACATTTCCGCAAACGGTAAGGTGATTATAAAAGCGGACACCCTGCTTGGAAAGGCCGTGACCGGGAAAGATGGGAAAGCGGCCTTTGCCCTTGACCTGCCTTTTGGGGAATATGCCATGAAGGAATTAAAAGCTCCGGCTGGCTATGTTTCTTCTGATGAAGTGGTGGAGGTAACTGCTTCTTATCAGGGACAGGATGTGAAAGTAGTGAAACTGGCATCGGAGTTTCAGAACGAGCCGACCGTGGTTTCCGTGAAGAAAACAGACCTGACTACGGGTGTGGAGCTTTCCGGAGCAACGCTGACCGTGCTTGATAAGGATGGAAATGTGGTAGACACATGGAAATCCGTGAAGGGTGAGGAACATATCATTGCGCGTCTGGCAGTGGGCGAGACTTATACTTTACGTGAGGAACTGGCCCCGTATGGTTACCTGCAGGCGGAGGAGATCACGTTTACCGTGGAGGACACGTCAGAAATTCAGAAGGTGGAGATGAGGGATGCTGTCCCGAAAGGACTTCTCTTAATTAACAAAGAAGGGGAATTTCTGGAGGATGTTTCCGCCCTGGATTCTATCGGCGGATGGATCGCCCACCTGTTTGAATATGTGTCCGGTTTCCTGAAGGACGTTACCTTTGAAGTGTATGCTTTGGAGGATATCAAAGCCGCTGACGGGGAAAGCGCAGACTACTATAAAAAGGACGAACTGATCGCAGAGATCACCACGGATGATACCGGGGTTGCAAGCCTGGGGAACCTGCCACTTGGGAAATATTATGTGAAGGAAAAGGAGACAGCAGAAGGTTATGTGCTGGACGGGGAAATCCGGGAGATTGACCTGACCTACCGTGACCAGCATACGGCGGAGGTGACCTATTCCTCTGACTGGCAGAACAACCGCCAGAAGGTGGAAGTATCCGTGCTGAAAAAGGAGAAGGATTCTGACCGTGTACTGGAGGGTGCGGTCTTTGCCCTGAGCGCAAAGGAGGACATCACCAACAAGGACGGAAAAGTTATTATGGAAGCTGGAACTGTCATTGAGGAAAAGGCAACCGGCAAAGACGGGAAGCTGACCTTTGCGGCAGACCTGCCAATCGGATTTTCCTATTCCGTAAAGGAAACTGTCCCGGCATCGGGATTTGCCACAGTATCTGAGGCGCAGGAGTTTACCTTTACCTATGAAGATTCCCAAAAGGAAGCCGTATTCTATGAGCTTACTTTTGAGGATGAGCCTACGGTATTTGAATTTACCAAAACATCCCTGACCGATGGCAAGGAGGTTGAGGGCGCAAAGCTGCAGGTTACGGACGAGAACGGTAAGGCAGTGGATGAATGGGTGTCCGGCAGGGAGCCGCATATTATCAAAGAGCTGGTCGTTGGTAAAGAATACACCATGACAGAAGTGCTTCCTGCGGATGGATATGCGACTGCGGAAAGCATTACCTTTACCGTAGAGGATACCGCCGAGGTGCAGAAGATCGAAATGAAGGACGATGTGACAAAGGTGGAGATCACAAAAACAGACCTGACAGACGGAAAGGAGCTGCCGGGGGTGAAGCTGAAAGTGACAGACAGCGAAGGCAAGGTAATAGACGAATGGACTTCCGGCAAGGAGCCGCACCGGATTGAGAAGCTGGTTGTGGGCAAAGAATATGTCCTGACGGAGACGCTGCCTGCGGATGGCTATGTGACCGCTGAGAGCATTACCTTTACGGTGAAAGATACTGCCGAGGTGCAGAAGGTTGAAATGAAGGACGATGTGACAAAGGTGGAGATCACAAAAACAGACCTGACAGACGGAAAGGAGCTGCCGGGGGTGAAGCTGAAAGTGACAGACAGCGAAGGCAAGGTAATAGACGAATGGACTTCCGGCAAGGAGCCGCACCGGATTGAGAAGCTGGTTGTGGGCAAAGAATATGTCCTGACGGAGACGCTGCCTGCGGATGGCTATGTGACCGCTGAGAGCATTACCTTTACGGTGAAAGATACTGCCGAGGTGCAGAAGGTTGAAATGAAGGACGATGTGACAAAGGTGGAGATCACAAAAACAGACCTGACAGACGGAAAGGAGCTGCCGGGGGTGAAGCTGAAAGTGACAGACAGCGAAGGCAAGGTAATAGACGAATGGACTTCCGGCAAGGAGCCGCACCGGATTGAGAAGCTGGTTGTGGGCAAAGAATATGTCCTGACGGAGACGCTGCCTGCGGATGGCTATGTGACTGCCGAGAGCATCACTTTTACGGTGAAGGATAGCGCCGAGGTGCAGAAGATTGAAATGAAGGATGATGTGACAAAGGTGGAGATTTCCAAAACAGATATTTCCGGGAAGGAGCTGCCGGGGGCAAAGCTGACAATCCTTGATAAAGACGGTAAAGTGGTGGAAAGCTGGACTTCCACGGATAAGCCGCATTATATCGAGAAACTTCCTGTCGGAAATTATACGCTTTGGGAAGAATCTGCTCCGGAGGGTTATCTGGCAGCCGAGGATGTGAACTTTGAGGTAAAGGATACCGGGGAAATCCAGAAGGTTGTTATGAAGGATGAAGTAAAGCCGGAGAAAACGCCGGAGACACCGGAAACACCGCAGCCTTCCAATGGGACACCGAAAACCGGGGATGATACCCATGCAGGATTGTGGCTGTTGTTGTGCGGTCTGGCACTTGCAGGGCTGGCCGGTTCTGTGGTGCTGCTTCGCAGAAAGAAAAATAAGGAAGAATAACTGATGGCAAGGGCGTTCGTGGTCTGTATCTGCATTCCATGAATGCCCTTTTTTACTTTGTAAGAAAGGGGCGATAAAAATGAAAGGGATTATGATCGGGGCAGGCGTAATCTCCATGCTGCTGTGTTTTGTACTGTACTGCTGTATTCGTGTCGGTGCAGAAGAGGACAGATGGATGGAGAAAATGGAATGGAAGGACAGAACGGATGCAGGAAGGAAAAGCGGCTAAGGAACAGTATGCACAGGATAAGCCAAAGGACTGCGCCTGCTGTTATTTCTGGAGTGCGGGGAAGAAAGCCTGCACGAAAAAAAGCTGCTATTATCTGCTCCCGGAGCAGGAAACAGAAGGGAAGGAGGGGGACTGCAGAAGCTGCCCGTATGGAAAATATTCTCCATGTATCGGGTACTGCCTGCTAAAGATTCTCCGGGAGATGCACCTGCCAAAGTAAAGTTTTACAGGAAAGAAGGTGATACCCATGCAGGATGAAGTAAATGAGAAAACCTTAACCCTCTGTATCAACGGCGGCAAGATCACCGCCCGGATACTGAAAAATGCGATGGCGAAAGCCCTTGCAAAGATGGAGCAGGAGAAAAGGAGGGGACAGCAGAAAACAGCGGAGAAAAAACAGGGGAAGGAGGAAGCCGTTTACCACGGGAAGCAGAGCATGGAGAAGCTGATGAAACAGAACTGCCAGCTCTCCAACATTGAAGTGACGGACGGGAATATCAAATCCTTTGAGAAATGCGCCCGGAAGTACAACATTGACTTTTGCCTGAAAAAAGACACTTCCGTATCGCCTGCCCGGTATTTTGTGTTCTTCAAGGCAAAGGATGTGGATGTAATGACAGCCGCTTTCAAGGAATATTCCGGGAAGCTGCTTACGAAGGACAAGGATAAAAAACCGTCAATCCGCAGGAAACTGCAGCTTGCAAAGGAGCGCATGGCAAAGCACAGGGAGCGGGAAAAGACGAAGCAGAAGGAACGGGGGCCGGAGCATTGAGCAGGAAGAAAAAGCAGGCACATGCAGGCATCCCGGAACTGATGCGGAAACTGGCTGGAAGTGTCAGGGAGCGGCTTCTCCCGGTGGATACGAAGCGGCTGATCATGCTGAATATACCCTATGTAATTGTGTTCTATCTGGTGGATAAGGTGGCGTGGCTGTACCGGCATTGCATCGGCGGTTCCCTGGTGGAGAAAATGGGGGTTCTGTTTCTGAACTTCCAAATGGCGTTTGAGAGCCTTATGCCGAGCGTTCATATCTATGACCTTGCTGCAGGGATTGTCGGCGCAGCGGCGGTAAAACTGGCGGTGTACCTGAAAGGGAAAAACGCAAAGAAATACCGGCAGGGCGTGGAATACGGCTCTGCCCGGTGGGGGAACCAGAAGGATATAGCCCCGTTCATTGATCCGGTGTTTGAAAACAACATCCTTCTGACACAGACGGAGCGGCTTACCATGAACAGCCGCCCGAAGCTGCCAAAGTATGCCAGGAATAAGAATGTGATCGTTATCGGCGGTTCCGGCTCCGGCAAGACAAGGTTTTATGTGAAGCCGAATTTAATGCAGATGACGCCAAACGTCAGCTACGTGGTCACAGACCCGAAAGGCACCATCCTGGTGGAATGCGGGAAGATGCTAAAGAGAGGTTCCCCGAAAATGGAGGATGGCAAGGTTGTCCGGGATAAAGATGGGCAAATCATTTATGAGCCATACAGGATAAAGGTTTTAAATACCATCAATTTCCGGAAAAGTATGCACTATAACCCGTTCATGTATATTCGCTCGGAAAAAGATATTTTGAAGCTGGTTAATACCATCATTGCCAATACCAAAGGGGAGGGGGAGAAATCTTCCGAAGATTTCTGGGTGAAGGCTGAGCGGCTTCTGTACTGTGCGCTGATCGGCTACATCTATTATGAAGCCCCGGAGGAAGAACAGAATTTTTCCACGCTGCTTGAATTTATCAATGCCAGCGAAGCCAGGGAGGATGATGAGGAATTTAAAAATGCGGTGGACGAACTGTTTGAGGAACTGGAAAAGGAGGAGCCGGAGCATTTTGCAGTACGGCAGTATAAGAAATATAAGCTGGCGGCGGGAGTTATAAAATATAAAAGACTTCTTAATCAGAATAAATACAAAAGAGCCACAGCATAGCATTTATGCGG
>CANRGX010000009.1 GCA_947630215.1 uncultured Eisenbergiella sp.
CGGCGGGAGGATTTTCGGAAGGCAGAGACTGTTCTGCCTCTGTCGGTTCTTCCACTGTGCTCTCCCCACTGTCCGAGGTTCCCTCTACAGGGCTTTCTGTCGGTAATGAAGCCTCCTCAGAACCGGTCTCCTGCGCAGAAGAAGTTCCCTCTGTCTCCGTAAATTCAGAGGATGGCAGCTCTGTCTCTGCCGGTTCAGAAGAAGGCGATTCTGTTTCCGTTTCCGATTCGGTTTCCGTCACTGTTTCCTCCGGCAGCTCTTCCTCCGAAGGATTTTCAGAAACCGACTCCTGGGATTCCTCCCGTTCCAGCACACAGTCAACGATCTGCTCATAGCAATCATCCGTATGTTTATGGGTACAGGGACTCTTTTCTTCCACATATCCGCAGGCCTGCGTATGCACAGGATGGTGAATACAGAGTCCGTCCTGGAGTTCCTCTGTCCCGCTTTCTTCTTCCTGGATCCCGCTCTCTGCCGGAATTTCCAAATCCAAATCTGTGGCAAATGACATCCCCACTCCGGAAAACAGCATACTGAAGCACAACGCCAGTGCAAACCAGCGCGAACGCATCCGCCGTCTTCCTGTTTTCTTTTTCCTCATCCTTACCCCTCCGTTTCAAGCGGACTTGTCCAATTTTATCCGCTCCTTCTTCCCGCGTAACTTCTTTCCCGAAAAAATAGATATACTCCCATATTTATTATATTCGTTTTATTTGGAAGATTCAATGAAAGATTTGCATATGTAACTCTATTTTTTACACAAAAATTTGGGACTATTTTTGGAGATTTCTCATAAAGAATGGAGATTTATACGATATAACATATATATTTTTTCGATATTATCTACCATTTCTATCCGCCAGGGGCAGCTTTCCAATCAGATAGAAGTAACTGCTCACCAGAATCACGTCCGCGCCCAGCCAGGCCAGAATCTCCGCGTAAAAGATCCCGTTTTCTCCCATCAAAGACGGCAGAAGGACGGCGGCCAATGTCCGCATCAGAAATTCCGCCCCGCCGGAAACCATGGGCAGCACCGTATTCCCCATTCCCTGAATGGCGGAACGGGTGACATGAAGAAGATAGAGCACCGGCAGAAAAACGCTCATGACGGCCAGATAGTGATAGGCGATAGCCAGCGTCTGCTCCACCTCCTGCGGCGTTCCCGAAAGAAACCACCCCAGAATCCACTTCCCAAACACCAGCATGACCGCCGCAATGGCCAGAGAAGTCATGACCGCCACCCCGTTGGCCGCGCGCACGCCCCTGCGGATGCGCTCTGTCCGGCCCGCGCCCAGATTTTGTCCCACATAGGTAATCATGGCGTACCCATAGGAAGTGGCCGCGATTTCCAAAACGCCGTAAAGCTTATTGGTGGCGGTGAATCCGGCGATGAAAAGGACGCCGAAGCCGTTGACCACCGACTGCACAATCATACCGCCCACGGAAATGACGGCATTTTGCAGCGCCATGGGCAGCCCCAGAAAAAACAGCTTTCCCGCCATGGACGCTGACACCCTCCAGTGCTTCCTGTTGAGGGACAGAATTTCCAGCCTGCGAATATGCCAGAGGCAATACAGGCTGGAGACAAGCTGGGCCAGCAGCGTGGCGGCTGCCGCGCCGGCAATCCCCCAGCCAAAGCCCATGACAAAGAGCAGATCCAGCCCGATATTGACCAGGGAAGCGGCGGCCATGGCCTGCAAAGGCGTTTTGCTGTCCCCCAGCGCGCGCAGAATGGCCGCCAGCAGGTTATAGGCCATAACGATGGGGATGCCGGCAAACAGAATCCGCAGATACAACAGCGAATTTCCCAGGATCTCCTCCGGCGTCTGCAGCAGCCCAAGAACGGGGCCGGACAGCGCCAGCCCCACGGACAGCAGCACCGTAGCGCAAAGGATGGACAGGACGCAGGAGGCCCCCACCACTTCCCGGAGCCGTTCCGGTTTGCCCGCTCCAAATTCCTGCGCCATCAGAATGGCAAAGCCCTGGGTCAGTCCCTGTACGATGCCCAGCATCATCCAGTTGAACCAGTCGGCGGCCCCCAGCGCCGCCAGCGCGTCCACTCCCAGCACCTTTCCCACTACAATGGTATCTACCACGGTATACAACTGTTGGAAAACGTTCCCCACCATCAAAGGCAGGGCAAAGGTCACAATCAGGGAAACCGGCCTTCCCTCCGTCATTTTTTTCACACGAGACGCCATACCTTCGATTTTCCTCCGCCGTTATCCCCAGCATTTTTGCGCGATGGCCGGAAGCGGTTCCAGAAACCGTTCCATCAGATCGTCCTGCGTCAGTTCCATTCCATCCGCCTGCTGCCAGTCGTTCCACATCATATAACAGGCCCCCAGCATCCGATCCGACCAGGCGGGCAGGATCCAGGTCTGTTCCGCCGTTTCAAAGAGATTCGGCTGCCATTCCTTTTCCAGATACCCGATATCCAGGCGGTCGTACTCCCCGCCGCCGGGAATCAGATACAAATGACTGCTTAAGGAATTGATGATTCCAAAGCCCGCCTCGTACATTTCCTGCGGATCCGCCCAGTCCGTGTTCCAGATATGAAGCTGCAGCGTCCTGGGTACCTCTCCATAATCCGTCTGCAGGCGCGACAGGCTGCCCCAGGCCCGGATCTGCTTTTCGGGGGCCAGCCGGCCCACATGATCCGCGATCTGGGTCAGATAGGAAAGAAAGGCCTCCTCGTCGCCGAAATATTCGTCCATTCCGATATGAACGGCGCGGCAAGCTCCAAACACCGCTTCCTGCGTCCCGTCGGCTTCCAGATATTCCGTCCACAGATCCTTGCCCAACTGCACCGCCTCCGGTTTTTTCAAATCCAGCTGATCGGCGCTCTCCGGGTTTCGGGACAGTCCCAGCTTGGGAAATACCTTCGTCAGCGCCAGACTGTGCGCGGGCGTGTCGATCTCGGGCACCACGTCTATGCCATAGACGGCGGCGTCCCGGATAAACTTGGAAAATTCCTCCTTTGTATAGAACAGATCCCGGGAGGTAATGCCCTCTCCCGTCCCGTTGTGCAGATCCGATTCCAGACGGAAGCCTGCGTAAAGGCTTCTTGCGCCCTCCAGCGTACCGTCATATCCGCTGGTCGCGATGATCTGATTATCGTTCAGATGAACCAGCAGCGTATTCATTTTCCGGCGGGACAGCTCCTCTACCAGCCGGTACAGGAAATCCAGGGAAACGGGGCGGCGCCCCACATCGATGCCAAATCCTCTGACCGGGTAACGGGGATAATCTGTCAGCCTCCCCGCCGGCAGCTTTGTCTCTCCCTTTTCCAAAAGAGAAAGCAGGGTCACACAGCCCCAGCGCAGTCCCTTTGTACTGCCGCCCAGAATCCGGATCCCACCGTCTTGTCCGCCGATCTCGATCCGGTATCCTTCCTCTCCCAGCCCGTCCGGCCAGTCGGGCGCAGTCTCCTCCCAATCCTGCAGGGTGAGCAGAATGTCCCCCTTCTGCTCCCGCGTCTCCCCGTCCTTTTGCAAAACCACCGGCACAGCTGTCCCGGTCAGGGCAGAAAGCTCTGAAGCAAACAGTTCTGCTGCATCTGCCAGCGCCGGATTTTCTTCCTCTGCGATCCGAAGCCGCAGCGCTTCTCCCGGCTCATATTCTCCGCCAAAGGGCACCCACTCCATGACATGGCTGTCCTCCAAAAGTGCGGGCAGCTCCGAAAACACAGCGTCCCCTCCGGCGCCCTCTCCGGACGCGGCGGGAACGGAAACGGGGATACCGGGCAGCTCCCGGCTCACGCCGTCCTTTACCAGGGCAAAGCCCAGCTCTACCTCTACCTCCGCCTCGTTGTCCGCAATCCTGCCGCTGTGATCCACCAGCATTTCATAATCCGCGCCCAAAAATTCCAGGGAAAATCCCTCCGGCACAGCTGGATACGGGATCCTACCGCCGTCTTTTCCCAACTGCCGGCGGCTCCCGGCAGGCACCCGGGGCGTTTCCAGCAAAAAATCCGCTTCGATGCCCGCATAGGCTTCCAGTTCCAGCACGGACACGTTCCGGTAATACAGGCTCAGATCGGATTCCTCTTTTTTCACCGCCGTAACGTGCAGGCGCAGGGCCTTCGCTTCCACGGGCCTTTCCAGAACAAGGTCCTGTACCGTACTCTCCGGCGGCCCGGTAAACGCAGCGGCACAGATCCAGTTTTTCCCATCCGCAGAATATTCCAGCGCGTATTCCAGCGCATTGGCCCGCTCCCAGTAAATCCGTGCTGCCCCCACCGTCGTTTGCTGCGGGAACACCACCTGCAGCCAGTGATCCTCCTGTTCCCAGTCATTCTGACTGGACCAGCGGACATTCTTGTCCGCGTGGTTCCCGTCCACGGCCGCCCGGGCCGGAAAGCTGCGGTTTTCCAGGCTGTCCGCCAAAACCCGGATCCCGGGAGAAAGCAGCAGATTTTCCCCTACGGTCTGCACCCGGAGCCCTTCCGGAACACGCTCCGTCGTGAAAATATGCCAGCTTTCCTGCTCTGTCCCACGCAGAACCGTCTCCGCCTTTTCCCGTTTCCAAACCACCGCCAGAATAAGAAGCAAACCCACAGCACCTACTGCGGCCGCCCACAGCATCCGCTTCTGCTTCATCCGCCCACCCCCAGCCATTTTGCCGCCCTGCACGCCAGAGAGATCAACAGGCCCAGGGCAGGCAGCAGATAAATCCCCAGCACGCCTGCCGCCAATACCGCCTGCCAGATCCGATAGCACCCCTCTCTGACCGGGGTTATCCCGGAAAGCGGCCCGGCAGTCAGCACCAGCGCCAGTCCCAGCACCCATAGACAGATCCCGGCATACAGTCCCGGCTGCAAAAACCGGAGCCTGACACGAGTCTCGCCGCCCGTCAGTTCCACGCCGAGAAACCCGCCCAGCACAGGACGCACCACAGCGTCCGCAGCCTCTGTCCCGTCTCCGGCGCCCTCCTGCGTCTCCTTTTGGGCTTTCCATCCGTCCAGAAAGGCAAACGGAAGAAACAGCACCGTCCTCTCGTTCTCCGCTGCCAGCCCCTCCGGGAAAGATACGAAAAGCTGTCCTTTTGCGGCGTCCACCAAAACCGTCGCGCGCCCGTATACGTTTTCCTCCCACAGACGCTCCAGCTCCTCCTGCCGCGCCTTTGGCGTATCGCCTGTCAGGTTCCAGTCGTCCGCGGTTTCGGAAAAGACAATCCCGCAGATCGGCAGGCCATCGGGGCGCTCTCCGTTATCCAGCAGCAGATCGGACAGCGCTGTGCCGCCCGTTGAACGCAGAGAGATCCAGGGCGTCTCATAGCCCAGCGCTCCCATGGCTTCCCTAAAGGAAGCGTCCGCCGTGGAAAAATATCCGCTCAGCGTATTCGTCCCCTCTACCAGAGCGGCGTTCAAAGGCAATTCTTCGGACTCCTTCACCCGCCGATCCGCCGTCTGCCCTTCCTGGGCATACCGCTGCGTCATCTGCCGATATGCCGTTTCGTTCTCCTTACGGAGGGCAGAATCCCGGGGCAGGCAGATCAGGAAAAACAGACAGAACCCGCAGACCAGGGACACCGCCAGCAGCAGCCCTTCCCCTTTGTTTCCACAGTTTGCGGCACAGAGCGCGGCAATAAACAACAGCGCCAGAATCAGACACACCATCTGCGTTTCCGCCGGGCAGACGGAGCTGATCGCCAGGGAAGAAAACGCCTGCACAATCCGCTCCTCCCACGCAAACGCGCAGATCAGCGCCGCCACGCAGCATAAAAGGGTGCCAAACGCCGCCGGCAGACGACGCCGCTCCCCGGCCTCCTGTCCGTCCAGCGAGCCAATCAGCCCGATCAGCGAAAGCTGCGCCATATAGCCGTACCGCACGGGAAAACAGACATAGGATCCCAAATGCCACAGCAAATTGGCGGGCTGCAGCAGCACCGTCCCCCACAAAAGACCGGTCAGGCACAGCCAGAAACGCTGTTCCCCGGAAAGCCGCACCCACACGCCCTTTGCCCGCGCATCCCTGCCGGCCCGTCTGTGGCGCATCCACTGACAGCAAAATAGCGCCAGAAGAACCGGATGGGCAATCTGAAAAAGACGCTCGAACAGATCCGTCAGACCGTGCTGCTTCATCACATGAAAATAGGAAAGGTTTTCCTCCGCACGGGCGGACGAAAACAGGATGTTCCACTCCGGCGCCAGCACGGGAGCGGAAAGCAGAAGCGCCCCCAGCGTGTAAAGTCCCAGACGGCATATGGCCTGACGTGGTGTCTGCGCCAACGCGTCCCTTTCCTCCCCGCCGGTTTTGTCTGCGGCTCGTCCCTCCCGGACCGGCAGGAACGAAAGCCCGCTGGCAAACAGGGTAAACAAGAGCGTCATAAAGCCCAGCTGTATGCTCAGCGCCAGCTGCCAGGCCAGAAGCAGCGCGTAACAGCCCCCTTTCCCTTCCCGCAGCAGACGCCGCAGGGCCAGCAAAAAAAGCGGGAACAGCACCGGGAAAATCATCCACTTGATGATCTGAAACTGGTAAGCGCTGTAAGCGGACAGACTGTAACAGACGCTCAGCGTCAGATTACGGCCGCGCCTGTTTGGCCAGAACTTTTGCAGGAAAAGGGACGCCGACGCAGCGCCGCCGGCCAGATACAGAAGGAGAAGCACATTCACCGCCTGCCAGATTCTTTCCCTGCCAAATACAAAGAGCACATAATTAAAGGGATTGAGTACCTCGTTAATGGTTTCCGCATACAGATTCGCGCCGCCGGCCACCGACAGATCCAGAAACAAATTCTTCTGCCCTGTGATCACATCATAGAACCGATACAGCAGCGGCACATACTGGGAATACAGATCTATCATCATCACCGATCCGTCCCCGAAGGGAAAAAAGCCTTTGCACGCATAGAGCACGCAGACCAGCCCTGCCGCCAACACGGCGGCAAGGCCGATCTGTCCGTATCCTCTCCCCTTCCAAACTCTCTTTGGCATAGCCGTCTCCATTTTGCGCCCTGCGCCGGGCGGATCGTTCTTTTGCGCCGTTTAAGCCAGACACCAGACCCCTACCATGGCTCCGCTCAGGATACAAAAGCAGACGAAAACCGCGTCCAGCCCCCAGCGCAGCCACTTCCTTTCGGTCTGCTGGCGTACCAACCCCAGCGCCACCGCCGGGAACAACAGTTCAATCGTAATATACCGAAAGTGCATGCTGCACTCCTGCGGATACCGATAGACAAACAGCAGATAAAAAATAAGGTTCACCAGATAGGCGCTCAGAAAGAGAAGGCGCACCGTTGTGCTCACACAATATTTTTTCGGATGGAGCACAAAAACCTCCAGCAAGGCAATCAGCGCGGCGGCGGCCAGTATCGCGCCGGCCAGCATCAGAAGCACCGCCAGCCCCTTTACGCTGCGTCCTACATTCGCCATGTCCCATTCGCCCAGAACGGAAGTCCGTATGATCTGCATCCACACGTTATAACCGCATCCGATCTTAAAATGCCGGAGGTTATCTGCAAACTCCGTCATATCCGGCCACAGAAAGCGGTGATACAGCGGAACGTTCCCCGTATACTGCCAGGAATCCTCCGGCAGCGTATAGATCCAGACCAGCGGCATATGATATAAGATCTTGTTGCGCACATAAAAACTCATCCCCAGCGGAATGCTGACTGCGCCAAACAGCATAAACTGGCGGGCCAGCTTCCCGGAAAGGCCTCCCAAAATCCCTTTTTTCACAAAGACATATCCCATTACGAGCCCCATGGGAAAGGCCATTTCCGCCACATTCTGCTTGGTCAGCATCCCCAGAGAGACAGACAGAGCCGCATAAAGGATCGTATGCAGGCACGGCCTGTCCGCCCAGACCAGAACCGAATGCACACATAACAGGGTGAACAGCAGGCTCATGCAGTCGTTGTTCACGCTTCCCGCAAAGAGTATCAGCGCCGGATGAAAAGAAAACAGCAGCATCAGAAAACAGCGCGTCCCCTCCGTCATGGAAAGCCGCCGCAAAATCCCCAGCAGCACTGCCAGAATCAAAAGGGAGCACACGAAGGGGACGATCTGCAAGGATTCCTCCAAAAGAGCCGTATCCTTTATGAAAAAGGAGGCGAATTTCAGCCAGAGAGCGCTGATAAAGTGGTGCAGGGGCGGATGGTTAAACTGATAGACCGTCGTGGGGTCAAAATCGGGCAGATGCCAGTTTTCATACAGATACTGGATATAGGCCAGATGGCCGCCGGTGATCGGATGCCCTGCGGCCAGATCGATCCTGCCGATGTCGTACTGCCGGTCATAAATGGTGGAAAAGGACACGTAAATCAGACGCAGGAGAAAGCCTGCCCCCATCACAGCCGTCATTTTGTGTGTTTCCCACCATTTATTCATAAAGCCCTTCTCCCGTTTTTTCAGGCGTCCCTCAAAGCAGGAAGCGCTCCATATCCGCCGTCAGTTCCTCCGTCAGCTCCAGCAGTTCCTCCGCCTTTCTATCCACCAGATCACTTTTGGCATACCGGTAAAGGAACATGGGGCTGCCCTTGTGCACAAACTGCAGATTCCGCCTGTGCTTTTCCAAAAGCTGGGGGATCTTTTCGCCGTGCACCCTGGCGTCCGGCCGGTAACAGAACCGGATTTCCCCTGGCCTGCCTTTGAGCTCCGTAATATAGAGCCGGTGCGCCCTGGCCTTGATCAGCGCGATGCGCAGCAGATTCTCCGCCGATTTGGGTACTGCTCCGAACCGATCCAGCAGTTCTTCCTGCATTTCGTCGCTTTCCTCTGCCGTTTCCACTCCCGCAATCCGTTTATAGAGATCCAGCTTCTGCTGTTCGTTGACAATATAATCCGCCGGAAGATAGGCGTCCACCTCCAGTTCTACCGTGGTGGAAAAATCCGGCATATCCTGCACGCCTTCTCCCTTCTTTTGCGCGCCTTTGCGGGCGCGGATGGCCTCGTTGAGCATTTTGCAGTACAGATCGTAGCCCACCGCTTCCATATGCCCGTGCTGGCGCTGTCCCAGCAGATTGCCCGCGCCGCGGATTTCCAGATCCCGCATGGCGATCTGGAAGCCCGACCCCAGTTCCGTAAATTCCCGGATGGCGGAAAGCCTTTTCTCCGCCACTTCCTTTAACATCTTGTCCTTTTTATACATCAGGAACGCATACGCGGTCCGGCCGGAACGTCCCACGCGCCCCCGGATCTGATAGAGCTGGGAAAGTCCCATCTGATCCGAGTCCTGAATGATGATCGTGTTCACATTGGCAATGTCCAGCCCCGTCTCAATGATGGTGGTGGCCACCAGCACGTCGATCTCCCCATTCACAAACTCATACATGATCCGCTCCAGATCCCGTCCCGCCATCTGTCCGTGGGCATAGGCCACCACCGCCTCCGGCACCAGCTTTTGGAGCTGCGCCGTCACGTCGGCGATATTGTTCACCCGGTTATATACATAATAGACCTGACCGCTCCGGGAAAGCTCCCGCGCTATGGCCTCCCGCACCAGTTCTTCATTATATTCCATCACATAGGTCTGGATCGGGAGCCGATCCCCCGGCGCCTCCTCCAGCACGCTCATATCCCGTATTCCGATGAGGGACATATGCAGGGTGCGGGGAATCGGCGTTGCGGTCAGCGTCAGTACATCCACCGTCTCCTTGAGCTTTTTGATCTTTTCCTTATGGCTCACGCCAAACCGCTGTTCCTCGTCGATGATCAAAAGCCCCAGATCCTTATACTGCATATCCCCCGACAGTACCCGGTGCGTCCCGATAACAATGTCCACAAGTCCCCGCTTTAAGTCCTCCAGCGTCTTTTTCTGCTGGGCCGGCGTGGAAAACCGCGACATCAGATCCACCCGCACGGGAAAGTCCTTCATGCGCTGCAGGAAGGTATTATAATGCTGCTGGGCCAGAATGGTGGTGGGCACAAGAAACACCACCTGCTTTCCGTCCTGCACCGCCTTAAACGCGGCCCGGATGGCGATCTCTGTCTTGCCGTAGCCCACATCCCCGCAGATCAGCCGATCCATGATTTTCCGGCTCTCCATATCCCGCTTGGTGGCGGCAATGGCGGCGAGCTGATCCTCCGTTTCCTCAAAGGGGAACATTTCCTCAAATTCCCGCTGCCAGACGGTATCCTCCGAAAAAGCGAAGCCCTCGCTCTGCTGGCGCACCGCGTACAGCTCCACCAGATCCCTGGCCACCTCGTCCACTGCCGCGCGCACGCGGCTCTTGGTTTTGACCCATTCCTGGCCGCCCAGCTTGTTGAGCTTTGGCACCTTCTGCGCGTCCGCGGAAGCGTATTTCTGGATCACATCCAGCCCGGTCGCCAGCACGTAGAGATTCCCGCCGTCCCGATAGGAAATCTTGATATAATCCTTTGCGGTGCCCTCCACCTGTACCTTTTCAATTCCCTTATAAATGCCCAGGCCGTGGGTTTCATGCACCACATAGTCCCCCACCTTCAGATCGGAAAAATCCCGGATCCGGGTTCCTTCCAGCTGTTTTTGCCTGCGCTTTTTCTTCTTGCGGGTACTGAAAATATCCCCCTCCGAAATCACCACAAATTTTAGGAGCGGATATTCAAACCCCTTTTCCATATGCCCGTAAAACAGCTCCACCTCTCCCGGCTGCAAAGTCCGGTCGGGATCCTCGCTGTAAAAGGCAGTCAGCTCCTGTTCCCGCAGATCCGCCGCCAGCCGCTTTGCCCTGGTGCGGGAGGCGCACAGCAAAAGCACGCGGCTGCCCAGTCTCTTATAGCGCTTCAGATCCTTTAAAAGCGCCTCAAAGCTGTTGTGATAGGGCGCGATGCTCCGCACCGTGAGCTCGATTTTCCGTTCCGGCTTAAACAGGCCGTTCCCGGTATCAATGGCGGCCAGAGAAGCACAGCGGTACCGGCTCAGAAACGCGGCAATTTCCTTTTGCGGATACAGTAAGGACGCCTGTCCGGGCAGGATATAGCCCTTTTGCAGACGCTGCGTCATGCTCTCTCTAAACTCTGCCTCCAGCGCGTCCGCCGTCTCCGACAGCCGCTTTGGCTCGTCCAGGAACACAACGCTTTCCCCGGGATCAAAAAACTGCAGAAAGGACTCCGTCCGCTCATAAAAGTAATGGACAAAGCTCTCCAGATTCACCACGCTGGCCAGCATCCCGGCCGCTTCCTCCAGTTCCCGTATCTGCGTCCGGATGCGCGCCGCCGCCTCCGTTTTTCCCATTTCCTGCAGCTTCTTGGAAAACGTTTCCGTCTCCCGGTCTATTTTTAAAAATCCGTCGTGCCGTCTGCCCTCCGACAGCATCAGCTCTGTCGCAGGGTAGATCTCTACCCGGTTCAACGTCTCCACGGATCGCTGGGAAAGCACATCAAAGCTGCGCAGGGAATCCACACAGTCCCCCCACAGTTCCATACGGTAGGGATTGTCTTCCGTCACATCGAAAATATCCACGATGCCGCCCCGGATGGAAAACTGTCCCGGCGCTTCCACCTGCCAGGTCTTTTCATATCCCATCGTCACCAGCTTCTCGGAAAGACGGGTTTCATCCACCGTCGCTCCAACGTCAAACGTCAGCACCGCAGCGCGCAGCGTTTCCAGCGGTACGAGGGGCGCCATCAGCGCGGACATGGTGGTCACCACCGTCACCGGCCTGGGAGAAAGCAGCGCTTTCACCACCTGCATCCGTTCCCTTGCCAGCGCGTTTCCCGCCACGTCCGCCTGGTAAAAGATCAGATCCCGGCCCGGATAAACCATGACGTTTCGATCATAGAACCGATACTGTTCGCAGATCTCTCCGGCCCTTTGCTCACTGAAAGTAACGATGATTTTTTTTTGAAAACCATCGCTCAGTCCATACGCCATATGCAGCTTCTGGGAATCGGAAAGGCCCAGAAAACCTACCGGCGTCCCGTCCTCCAGAAGCCTTTTCCCTTCCTCAAACTCCGCCAGCTCCCACAGGGGAGCCGTTAAAACCTTCATTCTTCCGGCTTTCCCTTCCTGTTAAAACGGTTCATGGCCGCGTCCGCGCCATCCGTTATGATTGTCTCCACTGCCGCGCAGGCCTCCGCCTTTGCCTTTTCCATGACGGCCTTTTCCGATTCCGGAAAATGCCCCAGCACGTACTCCGCCAAATCATAGCCCGGCGGCTTTTCCCCCACCCCCACCTTGACCCGCTGGAAGGTTTCGCTGCCCAGGTGGAGAATGATATTTTTCAGGCCGTTGTGTCCGCCCGCGCTGCCTTTTTTGCGGACCCGGATCATACCCGGGCAGAGACTGACGTCGTCGTGGACGACAATGAGCCCGCTCTCGTTGTCTACTTTATAATATTGCAATACTTCCCGGATACATTCGCCGCTCAGATTCATATAGGTCAGCGGCTTGACCAAAATCACCTTTTCCCCGCCGATAAGGCCTTTTCCGATCAGCCCCTTATGCTTTCCCTCATTCAGTCGGATGCCGTGTTTTTCCGCCAGCATATCTATGACGGCAAAGCCGATATTATGCCTGGTATTCTCATATTCTTTCCTGGGATTTCCCAGTCCTGCTATGACATACACGTCTTTTCCTCCTCAATAGGTCGTCTCGCCGTCGTGGGAAAGCAGGGAAGCGTTCTGCATCCCCTTTAAGGTGCAGACCTCCTTCAGCAACGCCCGTTCCTCCTTCACGCGCACTTCCACAACCATATCCAGCATCCCGCCCGATATACTGCGGGACTTTACCCTAAAGTGTTTGCTGTATTTGCGTACCGCATCCAGCAGTTCCTCCTCCCCGTCCGGATTGGAGGAATTGATCAGAAGCAGCATAGGCGCTCTGGTCACCGGAATCAGATCCAGCAAAAGCAATGCGGCGGTAACTGCCAGGGATACAAGAACCGCCAGCGAATACAACCCCGCCCCGCAGATGATCCCTACGCTGAAGGCCCAGAACAAAAATACCAAGTCCATGGGCTCCTTAATGGCCGTACGGAAACGCACAATGGACAGCGCGCCAACCATACCCAGGGAAATCACGATACTGGACTGGATTGTCAGAATGACCGCCGCCGTAATAATCGCAAGCGCGGCCAGGGAAATGGCAAAGCTCTTATTATAGAAGGTTCTTCTCGTCAGAAAGCGATAGGCGAAGAAAAGATACAGCGCGATCAGCCCCACCACCGCCAGACAGATGATAATTGCAGGCAGATCCACATTTTTATTGTAAAAGCCTTCCAAAAAAGAATTTTTAAAGATATCCCGAAATCCCATTGGTTCCTCTCTTTCTGCACTCATAATATTTGGAAAATGAGGTGCGCCGCAGCGTATCCAGCTGCAGCACCTGCCGGACATAATCCGGCAGAAACGCATCGTATTTGACTTCCAGAATCTGAAAGCCCACCGGCATCACCGGGCGTTTCAAAAACCCCTGCCCCAGAAAGCACGATGTACTGTCCGCGGAAGCAATGTTCCGATCTATAGTAATCCGCACATTTCCATGGCGAAGCACATAAGGCGTGCGGTCATACTCCACAATGACCTTCGCCGTCAGCAGGCGTTCTTTTTGCTGTATCAGAAACCTGCGCAGCACCTCCGGCATATCCGCCCGATTCCCGCCCGATTCCCGCATATCTTCCTGTCCCGTGGGAGGCCTTCCATGCAGCATTCTTTCACAATTCTCCTTGGTCAACGGACAGGAGATCTTGCGCGTCATTCCCCGCAGTTTCTGTTTGAGTTCCAGCGTAATATGCCCTGTGTCGCCGTTATAGATCCGGATACGGAACTTTTCTCTGGGATCCGTCCCATCTTGATTTTCATAGAAACAGCTATCCCACGCGTCGTCAAAATATACGCTTCGGATCGTATAGCTGCCGTCTCTGCCCGCGTGCGGATCCCTTGTCAGAAGCGGGCCAAGTCTCCCTTCAAGAATAGCCAGCTGCGGTTCTGTGCATACATATTTGAGTTCATGCCGCCATACGCCGCCGTCCTCTTTCATCTTCATTTCCTTTCTTCTATACCGGCAGATCTCACAGCGCGTCGATCCCCATATGCTGTTTTTCATGCTAACATAAAAAAAGCCGCCCGGCAAGTCTCTGCCGGGCGGTTTTCCCGCAAATTCTGTCTGTGTCACGGCATCCGCCGTCTTTTGGGAACCGTTCTCACGCGTAGGCGTCCGTTTCCCGCTGCGCCTGCGCATAGGCGTCCAGAATGAGTCTCTGGATGGTCTCCCTCGTCGCCTGGCTGATCGGATGCGCGATGTCCCTGTATTCCCCGTCCATGGCCTTCTTGCTCGGCATCGCAATAAAAAGTCCTTTTTCCCCCTCAATCACTTTGATATCATGCACGACAAATTCATCGTCAATGGTGATAGATACAACTGCCTTCATCTTCCCCTCTTTGGCAATTTTTCTGACACGTACATCCGTGATCTTCATCGAAATTCCTCCTTAAGCCATTGTTTAAAGGATATATCTTTCATTTTTTTCAATCACGATCTTGATTCCGTCATCTCCTCTGTAGAAGGAATGTGCGCGGATCGTATCATGGCTTTCTACGATGCAGTTTTCGATGTGGGTGTTATCGCCAATATATACGTCATTCAATATGATTGAATTTTTGATAAAACAGTTGTTTCCAATATAGGACTTTTTGAAAACAACGGAATTTTCCACCGTCCCGTTGACGATACAGCCGCTGGAAATCAGGCTGTTGGAGACGTTGGCCCCGACATTGTACTTGGCGGGCGGCAGATCCTCCACCTTGGAATAGATGTCGGGATATTGGTGGAAGAAATAATCGCGGATCTCCGGCTTGAGGAAATCCATATTCGCCTCAAAATAGTCCTCTACCGTAGCGATATTCTTCCAGTAATCTTCCAGCTTGTACCCGTAGATGCGCTTCTGGTTCTTGTAGCGGATCAGGATGTCCTTTACAAAGTCATACCGATCCTCCATGGCGCACCGTTCGATCATTTCGATCAGGAGCCGCCTGCGGATCACGTAAATACCGCAGGAAATCGTATTGGAGCGCGCCACAATGGGCTTCTCGTCAAATTCCTCCACACGCAGATCCTCATCCATGACCAGCGTGCCGTAACGTTCCACACAGAAGTCTGCGGGCATGTCCTTACAGACAATGGTCACATCCGCTTTTTTCTCTATGTGGTACTCCAGCACCTTATTGTAATCCAGCTTGTATATGCAGTCGCCGGAGGTGATCACCACATAGGGCTCATGGCTGGTTTTTAAAAAGGACAGGTTCTGATACATCGCGTCCGCCGTCCCTCTGTACCAGAAATTGTTGTCCGCCGTCACCGTCGGCGTGAATACGGAAAGCCCGCCCTGCTTGCGCCCGAAATCCCACCATTTGGAGGAGCTTAAATGATCGTTGAGGCTCGGCGCGTTGTACTGTGTGAGCACGCCCACTTTCTGGATGTGGGAGTTGGTCATATTGCTCAGGGCAAAGTCGATGCTCCTGTAGCTGCCCGCTACCGGCATGGCGCTGATGGCCCGCTTCCGGGTCAGTTCCTTCATCCTGCGGCTGTTGCCGCCCGCTAAAATAATGCCGATTGCTCTCACTGTTCTTCACCTGCCTTGATCAAAGTCCTGCCGCTCTCCAGCCGTCCGCCGGGATAGTCCTCCGGCTGCGTGATGCCTGCCGCCACCGTATTCTTTCCTATGGATACGCCGGCCGGAATGACGCTCTTTTCTCCCACCGTGACCAGACCGTGATCATAGATATGCGGCGCCGTATCGTTGGGCAGCTCCGGCCCTTCCCCGAGAATCGCGCCGTCGCCGACGACGGTGTTTTCCGCAATGATGGCCTTGTTGATCCTGCACCCGTCTCCGATCCGGGTATTGTTCATGATGATGGAATCCCTTACCACGGCACCCTTGCCTATGGTGACGCCGCATCCGATAACGGAACTGTATACCTCGCCGTAGATCTCCGAACCTTCTCCCACGATGCTGCGTTCGATCATGCCGCCCGGCGCGATATACTGCGGCGGCAGAATCTCGCTCTTGGTGTAGATCTTCCAATATTCCTCGTACAGATTAAATTCGGGAACGATGTCGATGAGTTCCATGTTCGCTTCCCAGTAGGAGTGCAGCGTCCCCACATCCTTCCAGTAGCCGTTAAACTCATAGGCATACATCGGTGCCCCGTTCTCATGGCAGTAGGGAATGATATGTTTGCCAAAGTCCAGATTCGGCTGGGAGGCCTTTGCGATCAGCGCATTCTTCAGCGTGGACCAGTTGAAAATATAGATCCCCATGGACGCCAGATTGCTTCGAGGCTGCTCCGGCTTTTCCTCAAAATCCACGATACGCTTATTCTCGTCCGTGATCATGATGCCAAACCGCTTGGCTTCCTCCATCGGCACCGGCATGACCGCAATCGTACACTCCGACCCGTTCTGCTTGTGAAATTCCAGCATCACCTCATAGTCCATCTTGTAGATATGATCCCCGGAAAGGATCAGGACATATTCGGGATGATAGCCCTCCATATAATCAAGATTCTGGTAGATGGCATTGGCAGTCCCGGTGTACCACTCGCTGTTCTCGCTTTTCTCGTAAGGCGGCAGCACCGTGACCCCTCCAATATTCCTGTCCAGATCCCACGGAATCCCGATCCCGATATGCGTGTTCAGGCGCAGGGGCTGATACTGGGTCAGCACGCCCACCGTATCCACGCCGGAGTTGATACAGTTGCTCAGCGGGAAGTCGATAATGCGGTACTTTCCGCCGAAAGATACGGCAGGCTTGGCCACCTTGGAGGTCAGCACCCCCAGACGGCTTCCCTGACCGCCCGCCAAAAGCATAGCTATCATTTCTTTCCTGATCATGTTGTCACCTCGAATGCGATTGCTTTCGCGCATATTATACCACAGGCGGCGGTAAAAGGGAATCATTTTTTGACACAAATCGGATTGCGCAAAATGCAATATTGTGTAAAATACATATAAAATATCTGCAAAAAATTCGTTTTTTATCCATTATATCTAACGGATTTTGTCACTTCGACGTGATAAATTCAAATATTATTTACAAAAAGGCATTTTTTGCATCCGTCAAAAAGTGGGGAAAAAGGAAAAACAAAGCGGCAGTTTACAGTTTTTTTATTTTTCTATTGGTTTTTTGGATTCATTTGCGTATAATATAGCAGGAGGTTCCCGGCCTGCGCAGGCTTTGGATTCCAAATACCAGACAGGAAGTACGCGCCCATGTATCATGTAGATTTTGAGCATCCTATTCATGTTTATTTCATCGGCATCGGCGGCATCAGTATGTCGGGCCTGGCCGAGGTACTGCTTTCCGAAAACTTCCGGGTATCCGGTTCCGACTGGAACCGCTCCCCGCTGACCGATCTGCTGGAACGCCAGGGGGCGCACATCAACTTCGGCAAGCCCCAGAGGGCGGAAAACATCACAGACGACATCGATCTGGTGGTATATACGGCCGCCATCCACACGGACAATCCGGAATTTGCCGAGGCCAGACGGCGCGGGATTCCCGTTCTGACAAGGGCGCAGTTCCTGGGACAGCTGATGCGCAACTACAAGCTGCCCATAGCCGTCAGCGGCACCCACGGCAAAACCACCACCACATCCATGATTTCCGAGATTCTTCTGAAAGCCGACATGGATCCCACCCTTTCGGTAGGCGGCATTCTCAAATCCATCCACGGCAACATCCGCATCGGCAAATCCGGCATCTTTGTGGCGGAGGCCTGCGAATACACCAACAGCTTTTTAAGCTTCTTCCCGAAGGTGGGCATCATCCTCAATGTGGAGGAGGACCATCTGGACTTTTTCAAGGATCTTGACGACATCCGCGCTTCCTTCCGCAAATTCGCGCAGCTGATCCCGGCGGACGGTACGCTCATTATCAATGCCGACATCGACCGCGTCGGGGAAATTACCTCCGGCCTTGCCTGCCGGGTCATCACCTTCGGCACAAAACCGGACGCCGACTACTACGCCACGGACATCTCCTATGACACCATGGCGGACGGCACCTTCCGCCTGCACCGGTTCGGACAGGACGGCGAGATCATCACGCTGGGCGTGCCCGGCGTTCACAATATTTTAAACGCACTGGCCGCGCTGGCCCTTTCCGACCTGCTCGGCGTGGATCCGGAAATTGCCAAAACGGCGCTGGGCGCCTTTCACGGCACGGATCGCCGCTTTGAGTACAAGGGGGAAATCAACGGCGTCACCATAATAGATGATTATGCGCATCATCCCACGGAAATTACCGCAACCCTCACCGCGGCGCAGAAAGTCCCCCACCGCACCCTCTGGTGCGTGTTCCAGCCGCATACCTATACGCGCACGAAAGCCTTCCTGAAAGATTTCGCGGACGCGCTCTGCCATGCCGACAAAGTGATCCTGACGGACATTTACGCGGCCCGGGAAACGGATACCCTGGGGATCAGTTCCGCGGATATCCAGGAAATAATTCAAAATTCCGGCAAGGAATGTTTTTATTTCCATACTTTTGAAGAGATTGAAAAATTTATTTTAAAAAATTGTATGAACGGCGATCTGTTGATAACCATGGGAGCGGGCAACGTGGTAAATATCGGCGAAACTCTGCTTTCGTAAAAAATTGTCCACACTTTCCACAGGCCGGAGGCGGATTTTCTCCCCTTTCTCCTGTGGATATTTTTTGTCGAAAAACAGCGGCAGTTACAGGCTGTCCCAACCGTTTTCCACACTTTCCACAATTTCCACGAAGCCCCGAGGAGCCAGCATTTACAAGGCTTTGCGGGAAATTTCCTGTTTTCTTTTTCCCTATCCTGTGATATAATTCCGAAAGGTAGGGGAGGGTTACAAACTATGGGCAATATCGCGCTGACCAATGACTGCTGCCCGGAAGCGACAGTCATTTCCAATCTTTTTATTGATCAATACATGAAGGACGCCAACGACGCGCAGCTGAAGGTGTATCTCTATCTGCTGCGCAGGCTCCAGGCCCATGCGGACGTGAGCATTTCCGATATTGCCGACTGCTTTAACCATACAGAAAAGGATGTGCTGCGCGCGTTGCGTTACTGGGAAAAATGTCAGGTGCTCACCCTGTCCTTTGACAGCGATAAGAACTTAAAGGCCATTCATATGAACGATCTGCGAAATGCAGGCACGGCAAAAACCGCCGTTTCCAGACCGCTTTGCAGTCCTTCTTCCTGCGTTGCAGTGGTTTCCCACCAGACCATTCCGCACCCGGCGATCTATGAGAAGCCGTCCTATTCGGCGGATGAGCTGAAAGCCTTCGGCGAACGGGAGAGCACCGCGCAGCTTTTTTACGTGGCGGAACAGTATCTGGGACGGCCGCTGAGCGCTTCCGATATGAGATCCATCCTGTTTTTCTCGGACAGGCTCCGGTTTTCCGACGAGCTCATCGACTATCTCCTGCAGTACTGTGTGGAGCGGGGCAAGAAGGATTTCCGCTATATGGAAAAGGTGGCCGTCAGCTGGGCACAGGCCGGTGTCACCACACCGGAGGAAGCCAAGCATCAGGCCTCCCGCTATGACAAAAACGTTTACAGCATCATGAACGCGCTGGGCAAATCCAATTCGCCCACGCAGAGCGAAGTCGCTTTTATCCAACGCTGGACACAGGAATACGGCTTTGAAACGGATGTGATCCTGGAAGCCTGCCAGCGCACCGTGCTGGCCACAGACAAACACCGCTTTGCCTACGCGGACAGCATCCTCTCCGCCTGGCACAAGGCGGGCGTACACCACGTTTCCGATATTTCGGGCCTGGACGCCTCCTATCAGAAGGAGAAATCTGCCAAACCTGCAAAAGCCGGATCCATCAGCGAATATAACCGCTTCATGCACAACAGCTACGATTTTGAAGCGCTGGAGAAAGAACTGCTCAAGGAGAATTGATGTGGCACTGACCGTTTCCCAATATAATCTCATCATGCGCGGGTACGAAGAACGCCAGACGCGCAACCGGCACCTTCACGAAAAGCGGCTCCGCCATATCTACGATACGGTGGAAGGCTATCAGGCCCTGGATGAATCCGTGGCATCCTATTCCGTCGCCCAGGGCAAAAAAATGCTGGCCGGCGACGCCTCCGCTCTGGAACAGCTGCGCCAGAGACTTTCCGAACTGGCGGGCAGGCGCGCCAGCCTCCTTATTCAGAACGGCTATCCGGAGAATTTCCTGCAGCCGGTTTTCGACTGTCCCGACTGCCGGGACACCGGATACATCGACGGGCAGAAATGTCACTGCTTCCGCCAGGCGGAAATTTCCTTGCTGTACGAGCAGTCCAACTTAAAGCAGGTGCTGGATCGGGAAAACTTCGACACCCTGTCCTACCGTTGGTTTGAGGGGGAGGCGTTGGCCTCCTATCGCCAAACCGTTGAAAAGTGCAAAAAATTTGCGCTAAATTTTGAAACCATCTACCAAAATCTTTTCTTTTATGGTACAGTGGGGACAGGCAAGACATTTCTTTCCAACTGCATTGCGAAAGAATGCCTGGACAGGGGCTGTTCGGTACTGTATTTCAGCGCGGCGGGACTGTTCGATACGCTTTCGCGCAGCGCCCGTTTAAGAGAGCAGAACGGATTGACCGCCCTGTACGGCGACCTTTTTAGCTGTGATCTGCTGATCATCGACGATCTGGGCACGGAAACCGCTTCGGCGCTGACGCTGTCCCACTTTTTTACCTGCATCAACGAGCGGCTGCTCCGGAAAAAATCCATGATCATTTCCACCAATCTTTCCCTGGAGGATTTCCGGGACAGATACCAGGATCGGATTTTTTCCCGCATCGCCAGCAGCTTTGAGTTCTGCAAGCTGACAGGCCCCGATATCCGTATGTGTAAAAAGCTCCCGAAAACACTCTCTCAAAAAGAATAACCCAGTTGTCAGAAAGCGAGGACTTTTGCATGACCGTTCGTGAAGAAACCCGGGATCTGGAAACCATTCCCGTCGGCTCCCTGGGGATCATCCCCCTAAAAGGCTGTGAATCCCTGGCGGAAAAGATCGACGCTTACTTGGAACAGTGGAGAACGGAGCGGGAAAGCCAGCATAAAACCACTCTGGCGTTTTCCGGGTATCAGCGGGACAGTTATATTTTGAAAAGCCGCGTCCCGCGTTTCGGCTCCGGGGAAGGCAAAGGGGAAATCCTGGAATCGGTTCGCGGCATAGACCTGTATCTGCTGGTCGACGTCACAAACTACAGTCAGACCTATTCCCTCTGCGGACGAATCAACCATATGTCCCCCGACGATCATTACCAGGATCTGAAACGGATCATTGCCGCCGTAGGCGGCAAGGCCCGCCGGATCACGGTGATTATGCCCTACCTCTACGAAAGTCGGCAGCACAAGCGGGCTTCCAGAGAATCCCTGGACTGTGCCATCGCCCTTCAGGAACTGGTGCGGATGGGCGTGGACAACATTATCACGTTCGACGCGCACGATCCCAGAGTGCAAAATTCCATTCCGCTGCATGGCTTTGAAACCGTGCAGCCCGCATACCAGTTTATTAAAAATCTGCTGAATGCGGAACCGGATCTGCAGATCGATTCGGATCACATGATGGTCATCAGCCCCGACGAAGGCGGAATGAGCCGGGCGATTTATATTGCCAATGTGCTCGGCCTGGACATGGGGATGTTCTATAAGAGAAGGGATTACACCAGGATCGTCAACGGCCGCAATCCCATTGTTGCCCACGAGTTTCTGGGCACCAGCGTCCGGGACAAGGATATGATCATCATCGACGACATGATCTCCTCCGGCGACAGTGTGCTGGAAGTCGCCAAGGCGCTGAAAAAACGCGGCGCCCGCAAGATCTTCATCTGCGCCACTTTCGGACTGTTCACAAACGGGCTGGACAAATTCGATCAGGCCTTTGCCAACGGCGACATCGACCGGGTGCTCACCACCAACTTAATCTACCAGACGCCGGCTCTGCTGGAACGGCAGTGGTATGTCAACTGTGATCTGAGCAAATATATCGCTTACCTGATTGACACCTTAAACCATGACGTATCGATCAGCAACCTCATCGATCCCAACGACCGGATACAGAACGCGCTGGCCAGATACCGGGCGCGCAGGCAGGATAAGACCGAATAAAACCGCTTTTTATGCTTCTCAAACCGGGCTTTGCAGCAGTTGCTGCAGAGCCTTTTTCCGTTCATGTTTTGTTCACATTTCTTTAACGGAATGTTTTTTTCAACATCATGCTTTCGTTACTTTCTTTCCCTATACTGAAACCATGAAAGAACTTGTGATTTTCATAACGACATTATCCAAACCTTTAAATAGCTTTTTCATAATAAATGCCAGGCAACGGCGGGTTGCCTGGCATCCTCCCTTTTATAGGGGTTTTTTCATATAGGAGATTCCAGAAATGGGAACTTACGATTTTGATCATGACGGAAAAATAACCGGGTTCGATCACTTCATAGAAAACGAACTGGCCACCCTCACTTTTTCCCAGGAAACCGACGGCAGTACTTCCGACGGTGACGATGACAGCAATCCATATGCCAATCCGGGTATGGCCGCGGGAACCGGTAGCTGTCTGTCAAGTCTGCTGTGCTTTATCGGCATTGTGTCTGTGGCTGCCATAGGTCTGCTTCATCTGCTCACCTGACTTTTCGTTTTTTATGTCTTTTGGCCAATACCCTTCCCAGAAGAACCGCTGCGGCTATCCACAGTCCGATCCTGGTGTACCGGGCGTAGACGCCCAGCCACTTTTGGATCACGCCCCAGGACGCGCCGAAAAACGCGCCCAGCGAAACCAACAGCAGATTCCATACGGCGCTTCCGATCACGGTATAGGCAAAAAAAGTCGGCAGTTCCACTCCCGCCATGCCTGCCGGAATGGATACCAGGCTGCGGACGATGGGCACGCACCGCCCAAACAGCACCGCTTTTTTCCCGCGCCGCTCAAACCAAATCATGGCCTTCTCCAAATTCTCCCGCCGAAACCCCAGCAGAAAAAAAATCCGTCTGTCCAAAAGCGCTCCCGCCCGCTGTAAAGAGAGCATCGTACCCAGACGGTAGAGCAGAAAGGCCCCCGCCGTGGAGCCGATGGTGGAAAACAGGGTCACTCCCCAGACACTCAGATTGGTATAGGTCGTCAGAAAGCCGCCAAAGGGCAGGATGATCTCGGACGGAATCGGCGGAAACAAATTTTCCAGAAGAATCAAAAAACAGATCCCAAAGTAACCGTACCGTTCCATAACGGAAAGAATGAATTGCTGCATACCGCCTCGCTGCGATGTCCTCGCTTTATCCTATGAGTAAAGCGCCGCGATTAGAATGAGAGAGCCGCGCCCAACAAGACGGCGGCAGATAAAAAGGGCCGTCGCCCGGGCCGGTTTGACCCATGCGACAGCCCTGTTTTCTTTCTTATCCTTCTGATTCTTTTCAGGCTTTCCCGACAGATCCGAACAGCTCCATCTTCTCTTTCACGGTAGCCTTGATAGCTTCAAAGCCGGGAGCCAGCACTTTACGGGGATCATAGCCCTTGCCCTGCTGATCCTTGCCTTCCTCAATATATTTCCGGGTGGCGGCGGTAAAGGAAAGCTGGCACTCGGTATTGACATTGATCTTGGCAACGCCCAGAGAGATGGCCTTCTTGATCATATCGGCCGGAATGCCCGTGCCGCCGTGCAGAACCAGAGGCATATCGCCGGTCTTTTTCTGGACCGCATCCAGCGTTTCAAAGGAAAGGCCCTTCCAGTTGGCGGGATACTTGCCATGGATATTGCCGATACCGGCAGCCAGGAAATCCACGCCCAGATCCGCGATCTTCTTGCATTCTTCCGGATCCGCACACTCGCCCATGCCGATGACGCCGTCTTCTTCGCCGCCGATGGCGCCGACCTCAGCCTCAATGGAAACGCCCTTGTCGTGCGCAGCCTTTACCAGCTCCGTGGTCTTTGCCACATTCTCCTCAATCGGATAGTGGGAGCCGTCGAACATGATGGAAGAAAATCCGGCTTCCAGGCACTTATAGCAGTGCTCATAGGAACCGTGATCCAGATGCAGCGCAACCGGAACCGTGATATTCATTTCTTCCAGCATCCCGTTGACCATACCCACAACGGTCTTATAGCCGCACATATACTTGCCCGCGCCTTCGGACACGCCCAGGATAACAGGGGAATTGAGTTCCTGCGCGGTCTGCAGGATCGCCTTGGTCCACTCCAGGTTATTGATGTTGAACTGGCCCACCGCATAGTGGCCCGCCTTTGCTTTTTTCAGCATTTCTGCCGCAGATACTAACATATTCATTACCTCCGTAAAGAAATAGTGATGTCCAACCAAAAGTATTATACCCCATTATGACAAAAAAGGAAATACGGCAATTACAAATTTTTTCCTCCGGAAGACGGCACCAGAATTTCCAGCTCCTGCTGCCGGTTTTCAATTTCCACCTGCGTATGACGCCCGCCGAACTCCCCGTCCAGCGTCCAGGCCACCGGTTCTTCTGCTTCCACGCGCAGATGCCGGGCCTTGAAGCAATACATCTGATCCGTATCGACGTTCTGCGCCGTCAGCGACGTCAGGATCCGGTTCAGATCGTCCAGGCTCCGGGGCCGCTTCACCAGCATGACTTCAAACAGTCCGTCGCTTAGATCCACGTATTTCCCCGTAATTCCCTTAAAGCCGCCGACAGACAGGGAATTTGTCACCATCCCGTACAGGAAATCGTCCTCGATCACCGTGTCCTGCGTGATAATTTTCAGATGATAAGAGCGAATGGAAGTGAGTTTTTTCACGCCCTCCAGGATATATGCCATATGGCCCAGTACGTTTTTCACCTCCTGGGGCGTTTCATAGGACACCTCCGTAAACAGTCCAAAGGCGGCAATATAAACAAAGGTGCGCGCATTGAAAAATCCCACGTCACAGCAAAACCGTTCTCCGTTCACCGCCACATCTGCCGCACGCTTCATATTCTTCGGCAGAAACAGGCTGTTGGCAAAATCGTTGGTGCTTCCCGCCGGCACATACCCCAGCAGCCGCTTTTTCCCGCCCCGGATCATGCCTGTCACCACCTCGTCCAGTGTGCCGTCCCCGCCGCTGCAGACTACCAGATCGTACGCTTCCGCTTTTCCTTCCGCCAGCTCTATGGCGTCTCCCGGCCGCTGGGTCGGACACGCCGTCACCTCATAGGACGCTTTTACAAAGATATCGATAATATCCAGCAGATGATGCCGGATCTGCCCTTTTCCCGCCTTTGGATTATAGATGAAAAGAAGTCTTTTTTCCACCGCCAATCCCCTCCACGCAAAAGAGGTATATGTCTCCATATACCTCCCCCTCATTTGTTTTCTGCTCTCAGTTATTTCCGCAAAGATAATCCGCCATATCGGCAATCGCCGCTTCTTCGTCCGGCCCGTCCGCGATAACGGTTACCATCTCACCGCTGTCAAGGCCAAGGCTCATCATTCCCATGATGCTTTTTGCGTTCACCTTCTTGCCTTCCAGCTCCAGATACACGGAGCTGCTGTGCCTGCTTGCCACCTGCACAAGCATGGCAACCGGTCTCGCTTCCAGCCCATGTTCCAGCTTAATCGTCACAGCCTGTTGCTTCATAAAATCTCCTCCTTTTAAAACCTGACTTTGTCAGCCAATTCACACAGCTTTCTCAAACGGTGGTTCACACCGGATTTGCCCACGGGCGGATCCAGACAGGCCCCCAGCTCTCTGAGCGGGGCGTCCGGATATTCCAGCCTCGCCTCGGCCATCTGACGTAAGGACGCCGGTAATTTTTCAAATCCGTACCGGTCCCGCAGCAGCAGAATATCTTCCACCTGCCGCGACGCCGCCGTCACTGTCTTGGCAATATTTGCGGTCTCGCAGTTTACCCTCCGGTTGACGGTATTGCGCACCTCCCGGACCACCCTGGAATTTTCAAACTCCAAAAGCGCGATATGCGCCTCTGTCACATTCAGAAAATCCGCGATACCGGATCCTTCCTTGAGGTAAACGACGGCATATTTCTTCCGGGTAACAAGATGCGCCTCTATTTCAAAATCCGAAAGCAGACGTACAATCTGTTCCGCCTGCGCCATACAGCTGCAGACGATCTCCAGATGGTATCCCTTTTTCGGGTCGCTGACCGAACCGGCAGAAAGGAAAGCGCCCCGCAAAAAAGCGCGCTTACAGCAGGACTCCTCCACAATCGCCGGATCTACCGGCGCACGCAGGGTCCCCTGGAAAATCCCGCCTTCCCTGTACGGCACGCCAATGGCCCGCAGAATCTCTGCCATCAGCGTCTCGTCTCCGATTCGCAGGAAGAAACCGCCGCCCGCGCTTTCCCTGCGGACCTCGACTTCCGTACTCATATTAAACGCTTTCTGTAATAAAGTAAAGCATTTTCTGACAATTAACCCGTTTTCTGCCCTTATTTGTAAAAAAAAGCCCGTTTCAGAACGTCCCACGCTGCCGCAGAAATGCAGGATCGCGGCTGTCTCCGCAATCCTGCAGTGAGACTGCGCGCTGATATGCTTATACAGTTCCTGCTTTACTTCGGATGAAAATGACATATCAGATATCCCTGTGGCTGAGCGTGACGCCCACTCCCGCTTCGTTCCCCTTCAGCCGCGCGTACAGGCCGTTGGCCAGCGTCACGCTTCTGTGCTTCCCACCGGTACACCCGATGGCCACCACAAGCTGATATTTTCCTTCTTTAATATAGTTGGGGATCAAAAACAGAAGCATATCCGTGAGTTTGTTCAAAAAAACGCCGGCCTCCGGGAAGGACATGACATAGTCCCTCACACCCTTGTCGTTTCCGGTCAGATATTTCAGCTCGTCGATATAAAAAGGATTGGGCAGAAAACGGACGTCGAAAACCAGATCCGCATCCGCCGGAATCCCGTGTTTAAAACCGAAGGAGAGAATGTTGACAATGAGACTGCTGTAGGTCTCGTTTTTCAGGAAAATGCGTTCCAGTTCTTCCTTCAGTTCCCGGGTCAAGAGCTTGGAGGTATCGATCACATAGTCCGCTTCTTTTTTAATCTGTTTTAAAATTTCTCTCTCCCGGGCAATTCCCTCCTCGATCCGGGGACTGTCCTGGGTACACAGCGGGTGCATCCTGCGGCTCTCCTTGTACCGCTTGAGTAAAACGCCGTCCGACGCATCCATATACAGCACCTCCACGGGCGTCCCGCTCTGGCGCAGGGACTGCAGAATCTTTCCCGCCTGGGAAAAGGACTGATCCGTGCGCACATCGATCCCCATGGCCACCTTGGTAAATTCCACATTCGGCCCGGTCAGAAGCTCCAGAAACTTCCCTATCAGCAGTACCGGCAGATTATCCACGCAATAAAAGCCCATATCCTCCAGCATGCGCATCGCGGTACTCTTTCCGCCGCCGCTCATGCCGGTCACAATCACGAACCTCATATGCACCTCTTTCCCGGACTAGAAGTCCCCCAAAAGGATCACCTCCGGCTCCAGTGTGATCCCGAATTTATCCCGAACCGTTCTTTGCGTCTCCTCAATCAGCATGGCGATATCCGCCGCTTTGGCGTGATCGGCGTTAATGATAAAGCCGCAGTGCTTTTCCGAAATTCTGGCCCCGCCGCAGCTTTTCCCCGCCAGCCCGGCGTCCATAATCAGTTTGCCGGCGTAATGTCCTTCCGGCCGCTTAAAGGTGCTTCCGGCGCTGGGAAATTCCAGCGGCTGTTTCTCCCTGCGCCGCCTGGACAGCTCCTGCATCCGTCCGCCGATGGCCTCCTTCTCTCCGGCCTTCAGCCTCATGCAGGTCTGCAGAACCACATAGGGCTGCCTGCGCACAATACTGCCCCGGTAACAAAATTCCATGGCTTCCTTATCCAGCGTCAGAATCCTGCCCTCCGGCGTCATGACCCGTACCGTTTCCACGATCTGCGCCATTTCTCCGCCATAGGCCCCCGCGTTCATCCGCACCGCACCCCCGATAGTTCCGGGAATGCCGGAAGCAAACTCCAGCCCGGACAGCCCGGCTTCCCAGGCTGCAGCGGCTGCAGCGCCCAGCGCCGCGCCGGCGCCCGCCTCCAACCGTTCTCCCCGCACCCGGATCCCGGCAAACTCTTTTCCCAGCCGGACGGCAACGCCGCGGTAGCCCTTATCTCCCACCAGCAGATTGCTGCCGTTCCCCAACAGGAAAAAGTCGCATCCCGTTTTCCGCAGATACGAGAGCGTTTCGGAAAGCTGTTCCTGCGTGTCCACCGTCACCAGACAGTCCACGGGCCCTCCCGTCCGGAACGTCGTGTGCCTGTCCATCGGCTCCTTTAAGAGGATATGATCCTCCGGCAATATGGTTTTCAAAAAATCCTCTAACGCCCTGTTCACGCCTACCATGCCCCTTTGCCGCCTGTCCGCTGCGTCCTACGTCTTATCCTATGCGGACAAGCGCCGGATTATGCTGCGCCGGGCAATTCCGTTTTTCCTTCCGGTGTGTCTGCCTTCAGTCCAGCACCAGCTTGGCCGCGCCGTAGATTCCGGCGTCGTTTCCCAGTTTTGCCAGCGTAAACAGCGCTCCTTTACAGCCCCGGAACGCATATTTGGAATAATTTTTCTGCACGTAATCGATGAGGATGTCGCCCGCTTTGGACACCCCTCCCCCGATGACAAAAATCTCGGGGTTGACCACGCAGGCCACGCCTGCCATCGCCTTGCCCAGATACCATCCAAAATCCTCGGCCACCTCTGCCGCCAACGGATCGCCTGCCTTGACAGCGTCCCATACGTCCTTGGCGCACAGCTTGTCTGCAGGGATCCGGGAAAGGATTCCCTCCCGTCTCTGCGCCGCCAGCTTCTCCCTGGCCATGCGCACCATTCCGGTGGCGGAAACATATTGCTCCAGGCAGCCCTTGTTGCCGCAGTTGCACGGGATCGTCTCCTTATCGTTGACGTGCAGATGGCCGATCTCGCCGCCTGCGCCGGTGGAACCCGGCAGAATTTTACCTTCCACAATGATACCGCCGCCGACGCCCGTTCCCAGCGTCACCAGCACCACGTTCCGGTACCCGCGTGCGCCGCCCTGCCACATCTCGCCCAGGGCCGCCACGTTGGCGTCGTTCCCGGCTTCCACGGGAAGATTCAGCAGAATCTGCAGCTCCTTCTTGAGACTGAAGGTGCCCCAGCCCAGATTCACCGCGCCATAGATCGTTCCTTCCGAATCCACCGGTCCCGGCGCGCCGATACCCACGCCCACAACCTCGTCGCGTTCCATTTCCCGCTCATCCATTTCCCGCAGAATGCTTCTGGCAATGTCGGGCAGGATTTTCTTTCCGCCGTCCTCTGTGACCGTGGGGATTTCCCACTTCTCCAACAGATCCCCGTCCGTGTTAAAAACGCCCAGCTTCACTGTGGTGCCGCCCACATCCACTCCAAAACAGTATTTTCCCATCTCTCAGATCCCCTCCTCCTCGTAATCTTCTTCTCTCCTGCGCGCCAGGGAATTTTGCACGCGGGCGTACAGTTCCTGCGCCGCGTTATATCCCATCTTCTTCTGCCGGTGATTGACCGCCGCCGACTCGCAGATAATCGCCAGGTTCCGTCCGGGACGGATGGGGATATTGTGGCAGACCACTTTATTCCCCAGATACTCGGTGTACTCCTCCTCCAGTCCCAGCCTGTCGTATTCTTTTTCCTTGTCCCAGTCCTCCAGCCGGATGACCATATCGATATTCTGCGTCTCCTTCACGCTGGAAGCGCCGAACAGGGCCTTTACGTCGATGATGCCGATGCCCCTTAGCTCAATGAAATGCTTGGTGATATCCGGCGCGCTGCCCACCAGCGTGTCCTCGCTCACCTTCCGGATCTCCACCACATCGTCCGTCACAAGGCGGTGTCCTCTCTTGATCAGCTCCAGCGCCGCCTCCGATTTGCCGATGCCGCTCTCGCCCGTGATCAGCACGCCCTCGCCATAGACGTCCACCAGCACGCCGTGTACGGAAATGCAGGGGGCCAGCTTGACGTTCAGCCAGCGGATAATCTCCGCCGTAAAGGTACTGGTGGCCTTGCGCGTCATCAGCAGGGGCACGCCCTTCTCGATGGCGATCCGCCGGAACAGTTCGTCCGGATGCAGTTCCCGGCAGAACACCAGACAGGGAATCGGATAGGAAAGCAGTTTTTCCAACACTTCCTTCTCCTTTTCCTCCGGAAGACTGCCGATGTAGGAATATTCCACGAATCCGATGATCTGCAGGCGCGTCGCCTCAAAATGCTCAAAATAGCCCGCCATCTGCAGTGCGGGGCGGTTGATATCCGGCTGTGTGATCTTGATCCCCTTCACTTCAATCTCCGGCGTCAGATTCTCCAGCTTCATCTTTTCGATGATCCTCGTCAGACTGATGCTCGCCATATGTGCTTCCCCTTTTCCCAGTTTTCCTGCGCCCTGCGGCACGGTAAAATCTTTACCAGCATTTTATCACATAATTTCCCCCGGGGCAACCTCCCGCCCCGGATTGCTGTCTGCCTCCTCCCGGCCGGATTGCTCTTTTTGGCGGAAGAAATCATAAATCTCCTGTGCCACCGCAAGCGGAATGCCCGCCATACTGCTGATCTGTTCCGCCGTGGCCTCCCGGATCTCCCCCACAGAAGGGAAGCTGCGCATCAGCGCCTTGCGCCTCGCGGGCCCCACGCCCGGGATTTCATCCAATACGCTTTTCACCTGATCTTTGGAGCGCAGGGAACGGTGGTATTCGATGGCAAACCGATGGGCTTCGTCCTGTACCCTCGTGATCAGCTTAAACCCTTCGGAACCCTTGTCGATGGCAAGTTCCGTATTGTTATAGTACAGCCCCCTGGTTCTGTGCATATCGTCCTTCACCATGCCGCATACGGGAATGGAAAGCCGCAGTTCCTCCAAAACCTGCAGCGCCACATTGACCTGTCCTTTTCCGCCGTCCATCAGCAAAAGATCCGGAAACTTCGTAAAGCTGTCCTGCTTTCCCGTCCTGTCCAGTCCGTGGCGGAACCGCCGCAGAAGGACCTCCCGCATACAGGCGTAATCGTCCGGCCCGGATACCGTTTTAATCCGGAACTTGCGGTAATCGCTGCGCTTGGGCTTTCCTTTTTCGTACACCACCATGGAGCCCACGTTTTCAAAACCGCTGATGTTGGAAATATCAAAGGCCTCCATCCGATCCAGAACCGGCAAATCCAAAAGCGCGGCCAGCTCCCGTACTGCGCCCACGGTTCTGGCCTCCTCCCGTCTGATGCGTTCCCGATCCTTTTCCAGCACCATGCGGGCGTTCTTCTCGGCCAGCTCCACCAGCTTTTCCTTCTGTCCCTTTTTGGGAACGCGGATATGGACGCGGCCGCCGCGTCTTTCGCTCAGCCATTCCTCCAGCACAGGGATCTCCTCAATCTCCTTCTGTAAAATCAATTCCCGCGGCACAAAGGGCGTCCCCGCGTAGAACTGCTTGACGAAATCCAGCAAAATCTGCGGCTTGTCCGAGTCCTCTACCCGGGTCATATAAAAATGTTCCCGGCCGATCAGCTTGCCTCCCCGCACAAAAAACACCTGCACGACGGCCTCGCCGCCGTCCTTGTCCAGCGCGATAATATCCTTGTCCTCTCCGTCGCTGTCCGTAATTTTCTGCTTCTGGGAAACCGCCCGGACACTGTTGAACAGATCCCGGTATCGAATGGCCTCCTCAAAATTCAGGTTCTCCGCCGCCGCCTGCATCTTCGCCTGCAGATCGTCCAGAATCATACTGTAGCTGCCGTTTAAAAAAGCCAGCGCCCGATCCACATTTTTCCGGTATTCCTCCTGGGTGAGATACCCCTGACAGGGCGCCAGACACTGGCCGATATGGTAATTCAGACAGGGGCGTTCCAGACCGGTATCCCGCGGCAGGACGCGGTTGCAGGTGCGCAGGTAGAACAGACGGTTCAGCAGCTCTATGGTATCCTTCACCGCCGCGGCCGAAGTAAACGGGCCGAAATAACGCGACTTGTCCTTTTTCATCTGCCGGGAAAACAGAATCCGCGGAAACGGCTCCCCCACCGTAACCTTGATATAAGGATACGTCTTATCGTCCTTGAGCATGGTGTTATACTTGGGATTGTGTTCCTTGATCAGATTGTTTTCCAGCACCAGCGCTTCCAGCTCCGAATCGGTCACAATATATTCAAAGCGCGCAATCCTGCTGACCATCTTTTCAATCTTGGGATTTTTGGCCGTGCTCTCCCGGAAATAGGAACGCACCCGGTTGCGCAGACTGACGGCCTTGCCCACGTAGATGATGGTGTCCTGTGCGTCGTGCATGATATAGACGCCGGGTTTGGCCGGCAGCTTCTTCAGCTCCTCCTCAAAGTGGAACATGGATCCTCCCTACAGTCCGAAATGGCTCCCCGGTGTGAGGAGCCATTTGGAAACCTGTTCTTATTCTTTATCCTCGTGCATACGCGCGCCGGAAAACCGGCCCACCGGACGCTGATCTCTGTCCTCCGGCCCGGGCGCGGGCGGCGTCCACGGCTTTTCCTCCTGGGGAGGCGTGTCCGGATCCGGAACCGGAACCGGCGGCTCCGGTTCTGCCGGGACATTTTGTGGGACAACCTGTCCTGCATCCGGTTCTGCCGGCGGTTCTGCAGGGCCGCTCTGCCCGGCCGCAAGATCCTTTTCCTTCTCCGGTGGTTCCGGCAGTCCTTTGATCTCCCGGTAAATCTTCATAAACTCCTTGCCGGTGATCGTTTCCTTCTCTATCAGGAACGCGGCCAGCTTATCCATTACCTCGCGGTTCTCGGACAGAAGCGCGCGCGCTTCCTCATAACATTCCTTCAGGATCTTCATGACCTCCTGATCGATCTGCGCCGCCGTGACGTCGGAACAATTCAGGACGCTCCGTCCTTCCAGATACTGGCTCTCCACGGATTCCAGCCCGACCAGGCCAAACTTCTTGCTCATGCCGAAACGCGTCACCATGGAACGGGCCAGATTGGTGGCCTGCTCAATATCGTTGGCCGCCCCCGTCGTGACCGTATCAAATACGATCTCCTCCGCCGCACGGCCGCCCAGGTAGCCCACCAGCATATCGTGCAGTTCCGCCTGCGTATTCAAAAACTTTTCTTCCTCCGGCACGTGCATCACATACCCCAGGGCGCCCATGGTGCGCGGCACAATGGTAATCTTCTGCACCGGCTCGGAATTTTTCTGCAGGGCGGCCACCAGCGCATGTCCCACCTCATGATAAGACACGATGCGCCGTTCCTCCGCGCTCATAATGCGATCCTTCTTCTCCTTGCCCACCAGAACCTGCTCCACTGCCTCAAACAGATCCTTCTGGCAGACATACTCCCTGCCTTCCTTGACCGCATTGATGGCCGCTTCGTTGATCATATTGGCCAGATCGGATCCCACCGCGCCGCTGGTAGCCAGCGCAATCGCGTCGAAATCCACCGTTTCGTCCATCTTCACGTCTTTGGCGTGTACCTTCAAAATCTCCACACGCCCTTTCAGATCGGGCTTATCCACAATAATGCGCCGGTCGAAACGTCCCGGCCGCAGCAGCGCCTTGTCCAGGATTTCCGGGCGGTTGGTGGCACCGATCACCAAAATACCCTTGGACGTATCAAAGCCGTCCATTTCGGAAAGCAGCTGGTTTAAGGTCTGTTCCCGTTCCTCATTGCCGCCGCCGTACTTGGAATCCCGGCTCCGGCCAATGGCGTCGATCTCGTCGATAAAAATAATACAGGGAGCGTTCTTGGTCGCCTCCTTGAACAGATCCCGCACGCGGGACGCACCCACGCCCACATACAGTTCGATGAAGTCCGAACCCGTCAGGGAAAAGAAGGGAACCTTCGCCTCGCCTGCCACCGCTCTGGCCAGCAGCGTCTTACCCGTTCCGGGAGGGCCCACCAGCAGCGCGCCCTTGGGCAGCTTGGCGCCGATCTTCACATACTTCTGCGGATTGTGCAGAAAATCCACTACCTCCTGCAGGGATTCCTTGGCCTCGTCCTCGCCCGCCACGTCCTTAAAGGTGACGCCGGTCTCCTTTTGCACATAGACCTTGGCATTGCTCTTTCCAACGCCCATGGGGCCGCCGGGGCCGCCCATCCGCCGGAACAAAAAGCTCAAAAGCACCCACATCAGCGCAATCGGCACAATGTAGGTCAGCAGCATGGTGATCAGAAAGCTGGAGCTGTCCGGAACCGTCTTGCTGTAGCTTTCGATGCCTTCCGGATCACCGCCCTTTACGCTGTGCTCGAACAGATAGGCCTCCAGCCCCTCCGGATCCGCGTTGCCCGTATAATAGGTAATCCGGATCACCGGGCCCAGAAGCCGCCTGCCGTTCATCTCCAGGTCTTCGCCCTTGGGCTTAATATAAATCTGATCCTCGTCCCAGGTCACTTCCTGGATCTCATGCTCCTCGGCCATGCGCCGGAATTCATCGTAAGAAATCTCCTGATTCGTGGCCCTGTTGACCATCCGCATGAAAAAACTCATGCACAGCAGCGTGACTACCGCCGCCACAGCCAGTAAAATCAGACTTGTCCGCTTGGGATCCTGCCCGTTTCCCTGTCCGGGCGGGCCCCCCTGTCCGCCGCCCGGGCCTGCCGGCCCGCCGGGGCCGCCGGACCCTTGATTATAAGCATTCATATCATGATTATCCATGTAAATAAACCTTTCCTTTACAAGAAATAGCATTCCACAATTATCAATTTATTATAGACAGAAGCAAAAGAGAAATCAATAGTGAAACCGTGAAATTGTTGTGTTCAACCGGTTAAAGTATTCTAAAAATTTTGAGAAAAACGGTAGATTTTTGCGATCCACCCGGATATAATGAAGGGGTGAAGGTTCCATTGCACCCCAAAGGAGCGTCTTTTTATGAACATCGGATTCGACAATCAAAAATATCTGCAGATGCAGTCGGAACACATCCGCGAACGGATTTCCATGTTCGGCAACAAGCTGTATCTGGAATTTGGCGGCAAGCTGTTCGACGACTATCACGCGTCCCGCGTCCTGCCCGGTTTCCAGCCGGACAGCAAACTGAAAATGCTTCTGCAGCTCAAGGATCAGGCCGAAATTGTCATCGCCATCAGTGCGGGCGCCCTGGAGAGCAATAAAATGCGCCGCGACCTGGGACTCACCTATGACCTGGAAGTACTCCGGCTGATCGACGCGTTCCGCGGCATCGGCCTGATGGTGGGCAGCGTGGTCATTACCCAGTACGCGGGCCAGCACAGCGCCGATCTGTTCAAAAAAAGACTGGAAAATCTGGGAATGCGCTGTTACATCCACTACATCATCGAAGGCTATCCCACCAACGTAGATCGCATCGTCAGCGAAGAAGGCTACGGGAAAAACGATTATATTGAAACCACCCGTCCGCTGGTTGTGGTGACGGCGCCGGGCCCCGGCAGCGGCAAAATGGCCACCTGTCTCTCCCAGCTCTATCACGAGCATAAGCGGGGCGTCAACGCGGGATACGCCAAATTTGAAACCTTCCCCATCTGGAACCTGCCCTTAAAGCACCCGGTAAATCTGGCCTATGAAGCCGCCACCGCAGATCTGAACGACGTCAACATGATCGATCCCTTCCATCTGGAAGCCTACGGCGTGACCACGGTCAACTACAATCGGGACGTGGAAATCTTTCCCGTCCTGAATGCCATTTTTGAGCAGATTCTGGGAGAAAGCCCCTATAAATCCCCCACGGATATGGGCGTCAACATGGCGGGCAACTGCATCATCGACGACGACGTCTGCAGCGAAGCCTCCCGGCAGGAAATCATCCGCCGCTACTATACCTGTCTGTGCGACTTAAAGCGCGGCAACAGTTCCCAGTCCATCCTCTACAAGCTCCGGCTTCTGATGAAGCAGGCCGGCATCACCGTGGAAAACCGGAAAGTGATCGCTTCCGCCAACGCGCGGGAGGAGGCCACAGGAGCGCCCGCCCTGGCTATCGAACTGCCGGACGGCACGCTGGTGACGGGCAAAACCTCGGCGCTTTTGGGCGCGGCTTCCGCCTGTCTGTTAAACGCGCTGAAAATCCTGGCGGGTATCGGTCACGAGGTGCATCTGGTTTCCCCCGAGGCGATCCGCCCCATCCAGTTCCTGAAAACAAAATATCTGGGCAGCAACAATCCCCGCCTGCATACGGACGAGATCCTGATTGCCCTTTCCATCAGTGCCGCCTCCAGCCAACAGGCGGCAAAAGCGCTGGCCGCCCTGCCGCTGTTAAAGGGCTGCGAGGTACATTCCACCGTCCTGCTTTCTTCTGTGGACGAGCATATGTTCAAAAAGCTGGATATGCACCTGACCTGCGAACCGAAAACCGAAGCAAGGGCATAAGAATACCGGCGGATAGCGCGGGCCTTTGTTACAGTTTCTTCAGATAATGTCCCACTACCGTGACGCCCTCGTTCATCACGATGAACGCCTGGGGATCGTATTTTAAAACGATCTGGCGCAGCTGCGCCACCTCATATTTTGAAATCAGAATGAACAGCATATTGGACTTCTCATTGGTGTAGGCGCCCGTGCTGTCCAGCCGGGTAATGCCCCGGTTCATTTTCTGGAAAATCTCCTGCTCCAGTTCCCGGTTGTCCCGCTTGGTGATGATCTGCACCTGCACATTGATATTCTGGGCGTGTCCATGGTCTACCGCCAGAGAACTGACCGCCGCGTAGATCAGAGAATAAATTACGGTGCTCACATCGAACAGAAACAGGCAGACCGTATAGAGCACCGCGTTGACCGCCAGACTCACCTTTCCTACGCTGATATCTTTCTTCCATTTGATCAGCAGCATCCCGATAATATCCGTACCGCCCAGAGAACCGCCCATGCGCAGCGCCAACCCCATCCCGTAGCCGCAGATCAGACCGCCGATTACGCTGGAGGCCAGCACGTCGTTGGGAAGAAGCGGTTGAGCCGGAATGGGAATCAGCGACAAAAATACCGTCTGCATGGTCACGCAGGCGATTGTTTTTACAAAAAACTGCTTGCTGATGTTTTTCATCGCCAGAATCAGGATCGGAATATTGACCGCGTAATAGATCAGACCGGCAATGTCAAAGCTGCCCAGCGGGAGATCCAAATACGATACCAGCACGGTACGGATCACCTGGGACGCGCCCATCAGACCGCCGCTGTAAAGCGAGACCGGCACCACAAAAAAATTCACGCCCACCGCGTAAATCGCCGCTCCGCAGAGCGCGAAAAATAACCGTTTCCCCTGTTCCCTCACCACATCCTTGTGGAAGTCTTTTGCCTTTTCCATATTCTGTTTTCCTCCCCGCAAAACGTATCCTCCCTGCGCCTTCTATTTTACTATGCAAGCGGCCCGCTTTCAACCGGAAAATCCCACGAACGCAGAAACCGCCGCAATGCGCCGGCGATGCGGCCGCACTGCAGCGGTTCCTGCAATCATTCCTTTTATCTGAAAAGGAAGTCGCAAAAGTGCCAGTATTCACGCTTTCACGTTATGCTTCGTCCCCGATCCTGCCCAGAAATGTCAGCAGGTAGATACCGCAGATTCCGACGAGCACATATACGATACGGCTGATCCAGCTCATATCACCGAAGATCAGACGCACCAGGTCGAGACGGAACAGCCCAATCAGGCCCCAGTTCAAGGCGCCGATAAAGACAATGATCAGCGCGAGATAGTCTAAAGTCTTACTCATATCAACCTAAGCCTCCTTTCAGACATTGACAGTATCTCCGCAAAAGAAGGAAGGTATGTATGGAAAAAAATGTTTTGCACTCGCCCGGCAAAAGAAAATTTATGTTTCAAAATTTGTGATAATGACCTCCCGGCCCGTCCGCTTTCCGGCTTTGCAGTTGATGCTCCGCTTCACATCGACGGCTTCGATGGCAAACCCTTCATAGAGATCATAGACCGGCGGTACGTCGTGATTGCTCAGCATCACCAGCGCGCCCTTCTGATCCAGCCGCCGGAACAGATCCGCCAGCCGCCTGTGATCCTCCATGGAAAAACCGTCCTTTGCGTAATCCGTAAAATAGGAAGTCTCATTGAGCGGCAGATAGGGAGAATCCAAATATACGAAATCCCCCGCTCCCACTTTTTCACAGGCGTCCTCAAAATCCCCGCACAGAATCTGAATATCCGCTTTCCTAAGATAACCGCCGATGGCCCGCAGATTGCAGGCGTCGATGGAAGCGCCCTGCTTTTTCTCATTATAAGGGACGTTAAAAAGTCCCTTGGAATTGACCCGGTACAGACCGTTAAAACAGTGTTTATTGAGCCAGATCAGCATGGCGGCGCAGACCGCGTCCAGCTCCGAAGCCGCGATCTTCTGGTTGTAGGCCTCGCGGACAGATAAATACAGCTCCCGGCTGCAGGGAATCGCATCATAGGCGCTCACGGCGGCAATCACCGCCTCCGCGTCGGCTTTGAGCTGCCGGTAAACATTGATCAGCTGTTCGTTCACATCGTTGACCACCGCCCTGTCCGGCCGCACATCCAGAAAGACCGCGCCGCCGCCCAAAAAAGGCTCATAATATGTGCCAAATGCACGGGGCGCCTTCTCCCTCAGTCTATCCAATAACTGCTTTTTCCCACCGGCCCACTTCACAAACGGGCGCATCGTATTCTCTGTCATAACGTCTTCTTCCGATCCCGGTTTTTTCTTCCAAAAGACCTTGGTGCGTCACTCTTCGCACAAAAATCCGGCGCAGCCTACGTCATAGCGCTTCACCGTTCTCCCGTGAAGCTCCCTGTCGGTTCCCGTTACCTCTCCCGCCAGAATCCGTTCTGCCCCCTCATGCAGCGCGTCGATGAGATCCGGCCTCACGGGGAAAGAACCGTGGGAAGGATAGATCACATCAAACCGATCCCTGTACTTTTCCAGCTTTTCCAGGCTCAACAGATAGGCGTGCATTTCCCGCTGGACGCCGAACATATAAATATCGCCGTCCTGAATCGGATCGCCGCTCACCAATACCCGGTTGTCCACGTCCAGTACCGCCACGCTGCCCGGCGTATGGCCCGGAAGGGTGATAATTTCCAGCCGCCTTCCGCCCAGATCCAGCACATCCCCGTCTGTCACGGGCAGAATCTTCCCCTGCATCTTCTGCGTATTATAATAATTGGACGCCTCCGCCGGATTCATGTAAAAAGAATCAAATTCCGCGTTGCTGCCCACATGATCCCGATCCCCGTGGGTATTTAAAAGCGCCACGGGCAGATCCACCAGGCTTTCCGCAATCTCCTTCGCGTTATGCACCTGCATTCCGCTGTCGATGAGCAGCGCCCTCTCTTTCCCGGCCAGCAGGAAAAACCGCACGCCCATATCCTCCACGCGCCAGGTATTTTCATTGATCTGAATGATTTCCATTTTCTTCTCCTTTTTCCCGACGCCCCAGCTGCCAGAAGGCCACCGCGCCGGCCGCCGCCACATTGAGCGAATCCACACCGTGGGACATGGGGATTTTCACCGTATAATCACAGGCGCAAATGGTTCCCTCCTGCAGTCCTTCTCCCTCCGATCCCAGAAAAAGCGCCAGCCTTTCCTCCCGCATCAGCGCCGGATCGTCCAGCCGGACGCTGTTCTCCCGAAGCGCCATGGCCACGGTAGAAAAACCCAGCCGCTTCAATCGGTTTACATAATTCTCGTCCCCACTCTCCAGCTTCGTCCATGGGATCTGAAAAACCGTGCCCATGCTCACCCGGATACAGCGCCGGTAAAGCGGATCGCTGCAGCCTTCGGCCAGCAGCAGAGCATCAAAGCCCAGAGCGGCGGCAGAGCGAAACGCCGCGCCTACGTTGGTCGGATTCATGACATTTTCCAATACCGCAATGCGGGACGCATTCCGACAGACCTCCTCAAAGCCGGGGAGCGGCCGCCGTCTCATGGCGCACAATACCCCCTGTGTCAGAGGGTATCCCGTCAGGCGCTCCAGCACCCGGCCCGGCGCCGTGTAGACGGAGATTTCCCCACACCGTTCCAGCAGCGCCCTGTCCGCTCCCTCCATACGCTTTTTCTCTGCAAGAAGGGAAAGGGGCTGATAGCCTGCGTCCAGCGCCCGTTCGATCACCTTTTTGCTCTCCGCGATAAAAATGCCCGGCCGCGGTTCAAAATACCGGGCCAGCCGCACCTCCGACGTACAGGAATAAATCTCCAGCTCCGGCGCATCCAACCCTTCTATTTCATATATCCTCGGCATTCGTCCCCCCCCGCCGCAGCGCTTTGGCCCGTTCTGTCCGGACCACACCCGGTTTTGCCTGCTCTTTTATTATAAAAAGCGCGGCGGCAAAATGCAATGCAAATTGCGATGCAAAATGCAATGTCCAGTTTCGGATTCTTGCGCTGCACTAGGGCCTGTAATCCCTGCGCAAAAAGGGCGGCTCGCGCTTTTGGGAAACCAGCAGACCGTACTTCTGGGGCCGCCGGTACGCGTTTCCGTGCACCTCCCGCTCCCGGTACTCCCGCAGCAAATCCAGGTCAAAGGCCGCCATATAAAGGCCCGGTTCCTCTCCGGCCTCCAAAATACAGGTGTCCCGCGATCCCGGCATCCCCTTTTGATACGCCACGCCGTCAAAGGCGCTGGAATGCCCGTTGCAGTCCGGCTTTCCGGCGGGATAATTACAGGTGGCAATCCCCATCATATTTTCGTAAGCCCGCCCGCGCAGCTGGGAAAGACGGTTGATCTCCATCGGGCAGGCGTTGGGCACCAGCACAATTTCCGCGCCCTTGAGCATCAGGATCCGGGCGCTTTCAGGAAACTCCCGGTCATAGCAGATCATACTCCCCACCCGGACATTTCCCTTCGCCGTATCCAAATCCGTCACATAAAAATCCTCTCCGGCGGACAGCACCCTCTCGTCGCCAAAATCACAGGTATGCACCTTCGCGTAGGACAGTCTGCGCGCTCCGTGCCGATCAAACAAAACAAGAGAATTGCGCGGCCCGCCGGGCCAATCTTCCAAAAAGGTAATACAAATGGCCATTTCCAGGGCGGCCGCCAGCTCGCCGAAGCCGGAAACGAACCGGCTGTCCGCCGGGATCGCCAACCGCTTCAGCGCGTCCTGATCCTGCGGAATTTCGTACCCGTCGCTCCACATCTCCGGAAACAGCGCGATGTCCGCTCCCATCTCCCTGGCGCGCACACAGGCGGCCCGCCCAATCTCCTCCTGCCGTGAGAGCCCGTCTCCCGGTAAAAGCTGTAACAGTGCTACCTTCAGTTCCATGCCTGCATTCCTCTCTGCGTCCTCTTTCCTGCTTTACTGTACCATATCCGTCCTTTCACCGCAAGGCCGCAGACAAAGAAGCAAAACGGGCTCTCTCAGTCAAAATGAAAATTTCCGCTGCCTTTCAGCGCGCTTCTGACCCAGGAATCCACCTCGTTTTTGGTAATGCGCCTGTCGGAAACCGCCGTTACCTCATAATGCGTCGACGTATAATCCGTGCGCCTTAAGCTGATCCTCACATAGGCCGGCACATATGCCATAATCGCGTCATAAGGATCGGGCTTTACATACGTGAAGGGCGTACCCGTTACCTGGCAGACGCTGACCGCATGCTGCAGCAAATGCTTTCTTGCGCCGCGGATCTGCTCCATGTTTCTCGCCGTCGCAAGACTTTCCCTGCGGTTCTGGACCACCAAAAGATCGGCAATCCTTTTAGAAATGGCCTCCAGACGCTGATTCATCAATTCAGAGCGGTTTACCAGCTTCGTATACTTTTCTTCAAACGCATCGTCCAGAGGATCCAGTTCTTCTACCATCTTCGCCAGAATCTCTATTTTCTTGCGAAAGACCTGCTTCTGATCCTCATACACCTGCAGATCGCTTAAGGCCGACTGCGTTTTTCCTTCCTGCAAGGAATAGTACACCTTAAATACGAAAATGGTCTGGACGATCTTTTCCTTTGAAAAAAACTTTTGGGAGGAAAACGCGTTATTCTCCACTCCGATAAACAAGGTCATGCCGGGCGCAATCGGCTTACCGTCCAGTTTTCTTTCCACGGAAGTGGAGGTACTGTTCTGAAAGCTGCCGACAATGGACTGCACCACATCAAAGGCAGCATTCGCAATATAGTTCTCCCTTTCCTTAATCGCCTGAATGGAAGCAGCACTCTCCTCTCCCATCTCCTGCTTTTTGCTGCCGCCCGGCGCTTTGCTGCCAAAAATTGCCTTGGCGCAGGCGTCAATCATATCGCTGACGGACTGCAGCGACCACTGACTCACCGTGGTCAGATGGCTGTACTTTCCTTCGATCAGCAGCGCCTTGTCGGAAAAGGGCTTATAGTGCTCCTCCTGCATGCCGTCCAGAGCGGTTCCCAGAGCAGCCTGCCGGTTGTCCATGTTTTCGTTCATTTTCTCAACATACTGTTGAAACTCCTGACTGGACTTCTCCTGATCCGAAATTGATTTTGACTTTCCCATGAATAAATCCCCTTTCTTTTCTTTTTTTCTGACCGGTCTCTTATAGGATATACCGCAAACAAGCCTATAGGCTTATCTGCGGTATGCCCTTACCGCAGATAAGCCTATGTCAAGAGGATTTTAAAAAAACTGCTATTTTTTAGTTTAAAAAATTTTCAAAAAATCGCAGTTTTTGTGTTTATTTTATTCTCTCATTTTTATTTACATTTATCTCATTTTATAGTATATTTATTTTATCGAAAATTCAGTTCGATAGATATGCAAAAATAAAAGGAGGAAATTTTAAATGGAAAACAAAGCGGAATTTGTCTTCACATTTATAGGAGAAAGGGCGCAAAAAGTTGCGGAACGTTTTTCGGGCGGATTTTGGGACGGCGGTCTTGATCAGACAATTGAACAGGATATTCTGGAAGAATTTGGCCTGAGCTGCGACGACATGAAATATGATTCCTTTTCCCACTGCATCATCAATACCGACGAACATCCGGAAGCATCCGAAAAATAATTCTTAGTACCGCTCTGCGCCAAATCCCGAAAAAACGGTTTGGCGCAGAGAATCCTACCCTTTCATCGCAACGAACATATCCGGCTCTTTCGGCAGTTTTAGCACGCCGTCCTCCATGTGGCCTGTCAGTATCTTTTTTACATCTTCACGCGGCAACGGACAGGAATTCCAAAACACAATCCCCAAATCCACATATTCCCATCCATCTTCGATATCGGTCACTTCCAGGGAACCATTCCTGAATTTATTGTCTTTTCTGTCTTACATCGTGACAGTATCTGTGTTATAGTGACAAAAAAGGAAACCCAAAAACGGGGAAAAGTCTGGAAAATACAGAGAAAATACAGAAGGGCGGAAACATATGAGAAGTGTCGAAGAAACCCAATACCTGAACTCCCTGACGGCATACGCTGCGTCCGTAAAAGAAACCTGTGCGGAAGGAAGCCCGGCATATTGGAAACACATTTTAACTGCGCTTTCTTCCAATCTTTCCTGGCCGGCGCTTTCTGAAAAGCTGCTTACGCAGGCTGTCAAAGAAAATGATTTTGCCGGATTACAGCGCATTTTTTACCATAGGGCCAAACTCTCACTCCTGCCGTCTTCCGGCGGCTATGACCATTGCGCACGCTTTTGGCCCCTGCTCGATCTGCTTGCCTGTGCGGATACGGATCAGATTGACCGCATCCTGCCGGAGGGGCTCCCGCTCAGTGCAAACGGGTATCCTATGTATATACACGGTACGAATCTTCTGCTGTGTCTTTTATACAATACCGGGGATACTCCGGTATATGCAAAGGATTCGGTGGTGGCAAAAGCGGAAAAATTCACGTCCTCCAAAAAGCCCATCTGGGAACGGGCGGTGATTTCCTGCCTGTTGGCTGTCCTGGAGCACGATACCGCCCGTTTTTCGGAAAGCCTGCAAAATGTGTGCGCCGGCTATCCCAGAATCGATGCCGCGCCCTGCCAGAAACTCCAATGTCAGAACGCCTACGGACTGCTCATGCTGGCCCGGCGCTTCTGGACGCCGGAAGAATTTGCTTCCGTCTCCTTGCCGGAACATAAAAATTTCTCCAAGGGCTACGCAAAATGGCTGTTTGCGCAGGACAAGCTGCCGGACGATCTATGCGTTACCTATGATCCGCCGCTTACAAGGCTCAACACGATCCTGCAAAAGCCCGCAGCTGTCACACGTATCCATCAAAAATATCTGGGCGCAGAGAATCCGTATCTTTCCGCCGCCGAGAAGAAAGCCTGGTATCTGGATCCCAACAAAATGATGGAGGAACTGCTGGATGCAGCGCCCGGCACATTCGGGAAGGCGGATAACTCCCCGGACAACAGTACCCCGTCGCAGGATGGAAAAAGGATGGAAGCCGGCAGAAAAGAAAACGCCAGGGACAGTCTCATAAAGGACGGGCTGTCGGAGGAAGATCTGAAAAAACTGCAGCGGTATATCGGCCATAATACGGAGGAACGACCCACAAAAGAAATCATCGCCCACATCGAAGCGGTAAATGCCAAAACACCGCTTACAAAGGAAAATTGGGAAAAACTGCTCTTTCCCGCGTGCGGCAATCAAAATACAGAACTGCTTTCGTATTTGCTTCTCCGCATTGGAGGAGACATTGCGGATATCGGGCAGTATATGGAACACGCGGTTATGGGACAGGAAAAGCGAAAAGACTATCTGGCAAAACGGATCGGGATTTTAAAGCAGCTCATGCCCTATCTCCCGGAAAAAGAAAAGACGGCGGTGCTTTCCGAAACTATGCTCAGCGCCGCGTGGTACGGAGAAACGGAAATCGTCCGCTTCCTTGCAGAAAACGGCGCAGATCTTCGTTACCAGGACGCCCGGGGCAAGGACGCTTTGGCCTATGCCGCACAGTTCCGGGAAAAATTCGGGGACGACACCCTCTATCAATACGTGTATTCTTTGATTGGGAAAAAGGAAACGCGGGAGGAACAAAAGGGAACCGTCCTGGGACGGCTGAAAAATCTGCTGTTTCACTCCAAAAAGGAGGCGGAGGAAAAAGGGGCCGGGGAATAAATGACCAAAAAGTCTCAGAAGGGCAAAAACGTTCTGCACGAAATATTCTGTGGCATGGCTTTCCATTCCGCCCATGGAAAAAGCGCCGGCAGAAATATCCGCCGGGGAACTGGGCGGCAGGATCCGGAAGGCACTGCAAACATCCAAAAGGGCCGGATTCGTGGACAGAAAAGACGTGGAAGATTTTCAGTTCTGGAAAAGAACGGACATCAAAGGCATCAACGGCTTTACATCCTTTTGCAAAAGATTTCAGTGCGTAAGTTTCTTTCAGAATGGAAAGACTCTGCAAATAACAGCAATGGTGCGGGATTCCCATGGCGCTTACACAGAACCCAAAGAGGAACATCAGCGCATAAAACTGCCCGTCTCCGCCGCTTCCAGGGAGGCACTCGGGCAGGCGGTACTGAAATTGCTGCACTCCGAAAGCATTCCGGTCGAAGGCTAAAAACCCTGCAGCGGAAAGGTGGAAGAGACATGACGCGGGAAGAACAGAAAAAATATAAGGAAATGAGCCGTTATCTGGAAGCCAGGGCAAAAGAAACCTTTCCAAAGTATCTTCTGAAAAAGAAGGATTTTGTGTTTTACCTGGTCAAAAATTCCATGTTTTATTCCACAATGCTATCGATGCATCAGGATTGTCTGCAAGCCTGTTTTTGTGCCAAGCCCTTCTGGCTGGACGATATCCTGTGGGACATTCTGGAAATGGGAAACAACAGGGCGGCGCCTGTCAGCCTGCGTGGAATCGGTGCGTTTACGATTCAGTCCCAGATACGCGAACACAGCTATTCTGTAAAAGCCCCCGCGCAAATAGACGAAATCGTTGACCGTACTTTTAAAGAAGTAGTCGAACTTTCGGGAAATTACCGGGAAGCAGATTTTCTGGCGGAATATGGAAACATCCGCTATCAGCAGGACGTGATAGAAGTGATCGTGTCGATTCATAACGGGGAATATGAAAAGGCACTCGCTCTGTGCCGCAAAAAGCAGATCGGGTATTTTGGCGACGTGGACAAGGGGTTTTCGGAACTAGCCAGCGAATATATTCAAAAAAGGAGATAGGGGGGGGATGCTGGTATCCGGCGTTTCAACCCTCCACGCCGTCATCATTCTCGTATTTCCTGAGTATATGCTTCGTCTTATCCACAGGGAAGGGAGCTTCCTCTTCCGGATGATATTCTATAGATTCGATTAGGACGACGGCCTCATGATTGTCCGATCCGGCAGGAACAACCACCCAATCTCCCTCGCAATAGTCATCGCTGTCCGCGAGATAACAGTATGTACGTCCACCTCCCTCAAACACTACATTACAGAAAATGTAATCTGTCTGCCTTCGCTTTGCTTTGCCGTAAACCCGTTCATCAAAAAGATCGCCCACCCTATAAAAAGCCATGAACCCATAAACAGTATCAATGAAATCCGGCCAGTCTGTCGGAAGCCCTTTCTTATCGAAAGTACCGGTTATCTCCCGAATCGCTCCGTGTTTGGTAAACAGCGTAATTGTGTATTCTTTTATCTCCAGCGGATCATCAACCACATCCGGAGGATTCCCTTCAATTTCAGAGAACGCATTTATATCAATATCGTCGAGAAAAGAAGAAATCCCTTCTTGCACATAATAGACATTCGTTACCTTACAACGCGAACCGATTTCTCTTACATGTTCTAATGTTTCAGATGCGCGATCCAGGGTGAGAAACTCCTTACAGTCCCAAGTAGCATATTCCCGGGCTGTACCTTTCGGAATCCTGCCGGACTTTATTTTTGTATTCCGATGGTATTGAATTTCCACTCTGGTGACAAAATCAGGATTCCCATCAAAAACAAATAGATCGTTTCGATTCAGATTTGTACGAATCAAATCTGACAATCCCCCGGATGTCGTCTGCAAATCATGGCACAGCGATCCCTTCATTTTATAGTTCTTTCCCTCGGTGTTTGTAAGCACCAAATCCCACGAGCCGACATCGGTTACAAAATCTAAGTCATATTCATTTCCAAAATAGTCAGTGACCGCCCCCATTATCTTTTTAACAGCCTCCGACGAAATGCTGAAGGTCAACTTTTCAATAAGCTCACGGTAGCTTCCCGGATCTCCAAATCGATAACGTGAGAACCATACGCGGCCATCCGCTGTTATTGTCAGATGTTGCTCAATCTCGTCCTCCGGCTCCGGACAAGGTCCATAGCAGATATTATTTGAGATCAATTGAATTTTCCGAAGGGTTCCCTCAAAAGTAAATGCACTCACCTCTGTCTCCTCTATAGTCAATGCCAATCTATTGAACGCGGCGATAAACCAAGATCAATGCTCCTCATACAGCACTTTGTTTTTTATAGATTCCGTTGTCTCAACTCTCTTGATGTCGGAATCGATACTTACCTTTTTCATGTCCGGATACCGGCCCCATGATTCCGCGCTTCGCCATTTCGCGTACATCCGACCTTCCAAATGCATCCCGGGTGTCTGAATCCTCTCGTAATTTTTGAATATGAAAGCTATCCTAGCTGTAAATTCGTCTTCAATGTTCGCTTTTTCAATTGGTGAATACCACGCAATCCAAGCAAATTATTGTTAATATCGACTGAGGGTTTCATCCCAACAAAGTTGATCGCAAACCGCTCCTATCATTAAAACTGTAACTTGCCGATTGCAGACTTCCTCCCACGACACTTTATTGCATTTGTTCTTTTATTTTTTCAACCAGCGTCATATCTGCCGGTAACCACTGAACATCATACAGCATATCCTTAGTCAGCCATTTTGCAGCTTCGGCTTCCAGGAGTTTTAACTCGCCATCTATCGTCTTGCACCAGAAACATGCCATTGATAAATGAAATGTAGGATAGTCATATTCAATCGTGTCGATTAAATCTCCTACATAAACGGTTGCTTCCAGTTCTTCTTTTATTTCTCTTACAAGAGCCTGCTGCGGAGTTTCCCCTGCCTCGATCTTTCCGCCAGGGAACTCCCACTGGCCCTTAAACTCTCCATATCCTCTGGCTGTAGCAAATATCTGCTTCTTTTCCTGGAGAGAATCACAGATCACAGCAGCAACAACTTTTACAGTTTTCATCAACGCCTCACTTAACCAGAAGGGATTTTATGAAATCAACAGTAATACCAGTCTCATCAAACTCACCTGTAATATCCATCCGTCCATCTTTATAGTAACCATATCCGGGTTAGTATTATCTGGGAACTTAGGAAGGCGACTTGTAATCATTTCCATTTCAGGAGCATAGTTATCGGTTAGGGCTACGAATTGTCCTGGTTCTTCAACGGTCTTATTTGTTATCAGAGTGCCGGAAGCATCAGAACATATCGTTCCTTTGCTTCGTTCGTCTCAACTCATTCGTTAGCGGAAACATATCCACCATTTTCGGGAATCCGCATGAAATGGGACTTTTTCGAGAGGCACAGTTTCCATCGTCTCAACCCATACTGCTTCCGCGAGTACATGGGATTTCAGATTCTCAACCCTGCGCAGTAGAGTCACCTCAAAATATCCTTTAGCACATCTTCAGCATTCTGAATCATAGCCAGTTGCTCTTTATTACAGAACAGTTTGCATTTTCGGAAGTTCTGTAATATTTTGCATATTTATCCGCTTCCTCTCCAGGCTCAAATATAACTATATCCTTTTCTCTATAATTATCCAAAAGAACATAAATTCCCGATGATTGTGTCGGCTTTTCGATTATCGTCTATGTTTCCCGTAACCTCAAACTGATACGTGCCAATTCTCATACTTGCCTCTCAATTTTATTTTTCTATGCTATCTGACATTGGGTATCTTCGCGGACAAATGGCCTGTTAGCCCATAATACGTCAACAACTCCCTAGTCCCCGCCTCTTTTCCTTGCAGAAAATTAGGCTGTCTGGTGTTCTCTGACTTAGGCTTGCTATAATTTTCATGCTCGATAATCCCGCATTTCCTCCTAACCTGTGCAATATACAGATTACTTCTTTCCGAATTACTCCCCATCATCCGCCTTGCACCGCGTCAAGCAGCACACCGTCTCCACATGGCTCGATTGCTCCAGATTGATGTCAAGTATGTAGCCAAATTCGCGTTCGTTCGCGGGAATTTATCAAAGAGTGTTTTTGCCGTAAAACACACCGATTTTTACCCCTGTACGTTCTCGGAAACAGGTCAAAGACCTTGCTCCTACCTATAATATGCAAATCCGCAGATTTGCCGACCTCTTCAAGACTTCGCTCTGAGGGAACAAGTCTGAAATCCCATCGCCTCAACATTTATAACGGGATAGTTCCGAGCAATGCTAATATTCCAGAACCTATAAGAGAACCGCCAGCACCTATCACCAGATCCTTTAACACCTTTAGTGATTTTTTTATTAGGCCTTCATCTTCTTTCTTATCCAAAGCATCAATTGTGTTCTGGATAATACTTTTTACATTTTCTGTGTTGTCTCCAAATGTCTGTTGAAACTGAGAAAATTCAAAGTATGTACTTATTTCCTTTAACACCTCTGACGCTTTTTCATAATTAAAGGTCTGTTCGTTGTCCATTTTTTGCTGGGCTCCAGCTGAATTCTGCTGAATCTGAATTCCATTTGCATTATCCCCAATAACAATAGTAGCACCCTTTTCACCAGCTTCTTTTAAAGCAGCAACAAGCTCATTGTGCCGCCTGAGTTCTTCTGCTTCCTTCGCTTCTCTGGCTTTCTGAACAGCTCTTAATGATTCTTCTTGACTTCTTTGAATACTACTAATCATATCGTTTGTGTAATCAAAACTTGGCTGAGGTAACTTTATTTTGCTAAAATCTATATCTGACATATTCTCATCTCCCAAACCGGTAGTTTATTCATCTGCCTGTTTTTTATATGACTGCTCGATCAACTCCATAACATCGTCGATCTCTGACGTATGTTCAAAGAACACCTCAATATCACCATTGCCCCATCTGCCAAGACCGGTGATGTCTTTGCACAGTCCCTTTGGATCGTGAATCTCTGAAAACTTCATATTCAAAGAAATTCGAAGGCGCTGTTTCTGAACAACGATATCAACGAAATTGGTATCCAACTTGTAGGCGATATACAGCTTCTTAAACTCACGCTTCACATCCGGTGACAGATTACAAATTCGTCTGTCGAGCATATCAAAAAGCGTCCGTGTAAATGCATTGATATCGTAAGAGTCAATCGTGTATTTCTGGGCAGGCTTTTCCTCTACCTGATATGGCGCAAGTTCAGCAGCAGTAATCTCAGGATAAGTCCAGATCTGTTCTGCCTTTTCAGCCAGCAACCTTGCACGTTCTTTTATGTGCTGTTCATTCCACTCTGTCAGCTTTACCAGATAGGCATTAAGACGCAGAGCGCTTTCTTTGAATCCACCCTCCATATCCATTTTTACCATAAATGGATTATCGCTCATTTCCGAGTTATAAGCTGTTAGTGTCAGGTTTCCTATTGTATGCAGGTAGGTCTTCTGAACCTCTTTCCAATTTGCGCCAAGCATAGTCTTCCACTCGTCACGTGGATTGCTGTTCTGTGGCATAATGTGTTCAATCGTATAATTCTCGATAATGATTGGAGCTTTATTCCCGAAGTTTTCAAGGTGGCTGAGAATGAAGTTTCTGGAACGCATATTGTAAATGTCACGGGACACAAATGCCTTCTCAAATTTCTCATCATCCGGGAACTCTTTATAGTCATCGCGCAGCACGAAGAAGGCCTTAATAGAATTCATATAATCATCGGCCTTGATTTCATTACGCAGCGTCGCAAATGTCTTATTAAGCGAATTCGTCGGAATGTCGCAGATGCTTCTACGAAATACATAGCTGATGCACATTTTGATAATCTCAATAAGATCATCTTCCGTGATAACACCCTCTGTACAATCGTTATGCACTTTGAGCAAGAACGGGAATGCTACTTCCATGCGAAGATCGCCAATATCTGAGTACAAAGATTTTAAGACAGCCTTATCACTCCTGCGGAATACCATGTTTGTATAGTAGGTGGCATAGGTCAGCAGATCAGCACAAAGTTCCCGAATTGTGCTAAATTCGCAATTCAAATGATACGCTTTGAATCCCTCATAAACCCGGTCGATCTTCGGGATGCGCGTAGTCTTCATCGTCAGATAATCACGGAAAAATCTATCCATGACAGAGTCCTGCTTCTCATAATCAAAGAGCAGCTCCATTGGCCTCCACATGTGCTCATATACATATCGCTGTTCTGACGGTTTAAGTCCCATAAGCACATAGTTTCGGATCAAATCAGACTCAGACAGCTCTTTACCTGTGGAGTTCAAGCTCTCAAAAATTGCCTGTGCATCATCCACATTTCGGTCAAGAGTAATATTAACAATCTGAAGCTTACCGACAGCCTCATAGACATCTTTCGGCTGTAATTCCATATCAGCTATTTTACCGGCAAAAAAGTTATAGTTCGACAGGATGCGTGACAGACCGGGATCACTGATCGGTTTCTTCTCAACGAGGCTAATCAGCAGGTCGCGGTCAGTTTCTGTAAGAAGCAGTTTGTACCTCTCGTCACCATCCTCATATTCGTTCTTCAGAAGCATATTATCGATGCGACGAGCATTAATGGTGCCATCCTCCGGATGATCTTCCGCATAGTCGCGGAGGGCAATCAGCAGCAAGCTCAACGTGGTTAAACGCTGCTGCCCGTCAATTATCATATATTTCTGAACACCAGTCGGCATTGCCTGCTCCGCAATATTTACGATAGAGCCAACAAAGTGACCGACCTTATCCTTTTTCTGCATATCAACGATATCATTCCAAAGGCGACTGCATTGTTCCGTCTCCCAACTGTAGTATCTCTGATATACAGGAATGAGAAACTGCTTATTTCCATTTAAGATGGCGTAGATATTACCTTTTGTCGCGTCCATTAGGTTAGTCCTCCTTCTTTGTTCCGTATGGCGCAGGTTCTTCCGCTACCATCTGTAAATCCTGTGCTTTTTTACTGAAAGCCTCAGCATAGTTAACTACCCGATGCTCCATATCGTTATTGTCTGTCCATAGCTCACACTGAAGCATTACTGTAGCAACCGCATCATCCATGCCCTCCGGCGGATATTTATGTTTCTTAAGAAGTCTCTTAATCATCATGCGCATCTTGGCACGCGCTGAATCACGCTTTTGCCAATCGATGGATCGATTCTTTCGGAGTGCCTCTGTAAGCTCTTTTGTTATAGCAATCAGCTCATCATTTTCATAGAAGTCCTTAATCGCCTGTGGCTTGGTAAGAGCATCATAGAACGCCAGCTCATCTTCAGAGAGACCAAGCTCATCTCCTGCATCGTGAGCCTCTCGGATTTGCTGTGCCATTTTCAGAAGTTCTTCGATGACTTCCTCATTGGTAAGCATTCCATTCAGATACCGGTTCATGACGCCCTGAATTATTTCACTGAACTTTTCGGATTTGACTACATTTGTTCGTCTGTAGATCTGTATCTGCTCAGCGATCAGCTTTTTCAAAAGTTCAACAGCAAGGTTTTTCTCCTTCATCTTTGAGATTTCCTTAAGGAATTTAGGATCAAACAAGGAGAACTCCTCTTTAACATCAGAGAACAAATTGATAACACCATCGCTCTTGATGCTTGATTTCAGAAGCTCATTGATACGAGCGTTCATTTCCGGCAGAGATATCTTCTTACCCTCGCCCTGATTCATCAAGCGCATAACAAGCACGCGGACAGATTCAAAAAATGCCGCCTCGACACGTAGGTCACGCTCTACAAGAGATGAGCATAGAGATAAAGCCTGACGCAACAACAGTGCCTCTTTGATGAAGTCTTCGCGTTCTCTTTCCTTGTCAGTGCCTACAATGAAGTTAACCGCACCGGTGATAGCCTTCGAGCGTTCAAGATCGGTGCCGTTCGTAAACTTGGAATAGTCATATCCGTGGAATAGATCACGGCAAATGGAAAGCTTCTCAAGAAACTTCGGATACGCAACTTTGGCGATATCAGTATCACCATAGTTCTTTTTATCGCGTGCTGTGTAGTCATTCATGGCCTGCTTCAATGCTGACGCAATACCAACGTAGTCAACGATCAAGCCACCTTCTTTATCCTGAAAAACACGATTAACGCGGGCAATGGCCTGCATCAGGTTATAGCCCTGCATTGGCTTATAGACATACATCGTTGCAAGAGAAGGAACATCAAATCCGGTCAGCCACATATCAACGACTATAGCGATCTTCATTTCGCTATTATTGTCTTTGAATTCCTTGGCGAGCTCATCCCTGCGGCGCTTATTTCCAATAACAGCACGCCACTCTTCTGGATCTTTATTGCTCTCGGTCATTACAACCTTAACCTTTTCTTTCCAGCTTGGGCGCAGTTCAAGAATACGGTTATAAATCTTCATAGCGATTGCACGGGAATACGCGACAACCATAGCTTTTCCTGTCAGGAGCTCGGCTCGGTAATTTTCATAGTGATCAAGAATATCATTAACCAGTGAATCTATGGTAGCGTCATTTCCGAGAACAGCCTCCATCTGACCAAGCTCTTTCTTGCTCTTTTCAACCACTTCAGGATCAGCATTATTTGCCATAATGTCATATTCCTGATCGATCAGATGAAGCGTAGCCTCATCGAATTTCAGCTTAATAACACGGCTTTCGTAATAGACTGGTCTTGTAGCGCCGTCCTCTACGGCCTGTGTCATGTCATAAATATCGATATAGTCGCCGAAAACTTCACGGGTATTTCTATCTTTTGCAGCTATAGGTGTTCCGGTAAATCCAATATATGTAGCGTTTGGAAGGCTGTCACGTATAATACGTGCCGTTCCGACCTTTATCTCGCCGGTCTTGGCATCCACTTTTTCCTTCAATCCATACTGGCTACGATGCGCCTCATCAGCCATAACGATGATATTACGACGCTCTGAAAGCGGCTCTGATGACTCTTCAAACTTCTGCATCGTAGTAAAAATGATGCCATTTGCCTGCCTGCCGTCCAGCCAATCCTTCAAACCAATATCATTCTTACCGGATGTCTCTGTCAATTTCCTGCAGGTAGCATGCACCGGTTCCTGACGCAGAAAATCCTTACACTTAGCAAATTGACCATAGAGCTGATCATCAAGATCATTACGGTCTGTAATTACTACGATAGTTGGGCTATCCAGTGCTTCCTGCAGAAGATGCGCATAAAAAACCATAGACAGAGATTTCCCGCTGCCCTGTGTGTGCCAGAATACGCCACCTTTACCATCAGTTACAGTCGCGTTCTTTGTAGATTCGATAGCCTTTCGGACTGCAAAATACTGGTGATAGCCAGCCAGAATCTTAAACTTCTTCAATCCCTCATTGGAGAAGCAGATGAAGTTTTTGATGATATCCAACAGGCGCTCTTTTTCAAACATTCCCTCAAAGAATGTATCAAACTGAGCGTATTGTGTATTTTCATAACTACCGTCTTTTGTTTTCCATTCCATGAAGCGATCCTCGCCGGAAGTGATGGTTCCGGCCTTGCTGGTCAGATGATCGCTGATGACGCAAATGCAATTATAGATAAACATCAACGGAATTTCCTGCATGTAGTTTCTGATCTGCAGATAGCCCTCGGAAGCATCTGTTTCCTCACGGGATGGCGACTTCAGTTCAATAAGCACAACCGGCAGACCATTCAGGAACAGAAGTACATCCGGACGCTTATTGCTGTTTTCAATGAAAGACCATTGGTTTGCTACAACAAAGGAGTTATTATCAGGATTTTTGTAGTCGACAATATATACGAGGCCGGAGCGCTCCTCGCCCTTAACGAAGTACCGAACTTCGATTCCATGCTGAAGATAATCCATAAAGAGTTCATTCTTCTGGACAAGTTCAGCATTTTCAAAATTCTTCAATTTGAATAGCGCATCAGCAATAGCATCCTCCGGCATTTTCGGATTCAGTCTGTGCAGCGCTGATAGCAATTCTTCTTCGTATAATGGACTACGGAAGTCACGCTCCAAATCTGGCGCATAAACATATCTGTATCCCATGTTTTGGAATAATTCGATTATCGAATTCTCATAGTCCGCTTCGGTATAAAATCCTGACATGAGTCTCACTCCTTCGTTTATTTCTTACATTATCCTCTTCTTAGAGTTGTTTTTCATTCATCTTTGCTCCGTTTCAAACAAGAATTTAGCGGCCTAACCCTTGAGCTTTTGGTACTGCTTCTTCCATGCACGAGATGGCTTACGACAGATTCCATCCTTGCTCACAAAAGCGCAAACACCAGCAAGGCCATTGTTACCACAGATGTCGGGATTGTTTTGACGGCAGCCATAGGTCTGCAATTCAGTGTCCACCTCGTTGAGAGGAGCATTAAAGGGAATCCTCAGTTCCTTTTCGTTCATAACGACACCTCCGAAACATCAAGCTGTCCTGACATAAGCTGAGGAAGTAGCTCATCACGCAGGGATGCAAGTTTACGGTTCTCTATACGATTAGCGATAACAAGATCGTATAGAGGAGCAAGAAGACCACCTATGCGGTCATAGTCAGATTGTGAAGGAATCAGCACTTCTGCTTTTGACAGTTCTTCGCGCTTGATATGTCCCATCGTTGTGGCCATGTCTGCAGCGATAGCAGCGAACTTTTGCAGATGGTGGTTTGTCCATGCGTAATAGAACCATTTATCGTAGGTGGAGGATGTGACTTTAAATAAATGCTGATTCAAACCACAAGTCCCTCCGCACCAAAGATCAACAAGGAGGCTGCCCGACCATGAAAATATTACATCGCCGTCATGAACAATATATTCTGGCTTGATGGAAGGTGAGCATAATTCACTGTTAAAATCGCAGGAACCTTGGCGCAGTTCTTTGATTTTAAGAACAGGCAGACCTTGCTCATCATCCTTTGGACGGTACTTCTGCATTGCGAGTCCATTGAGGTAATCGGCAATACCAAGCAGAGAGCTTTCTTGCCAGCCATCTGGGATGCGGTCAAGCATAAGGAACTCTTGGGTAAAAATGCTTTGCGCTTGCTCAAGTAAATTCTTGTTTATCTGCTTGTTAAGCTCCTCCTTCTCGCAAAATAAGTAGTAATAATCTCCTATGCACTTTTGAATATTCATAGGCGGCACAGGAATCAATAGTTCTTTTAGTTGTTGTTTTTTAAAGTGAGGAATTACATCTCCTACAGTTGTCGCTGTTATCTGTTTTTGAATTCGTTCACTACGCAATACAGCAAAAAGATATTTGTTGTACACAACATCCGAATTAACTCGAAAAGCAACCATATCTTGAGCTATACAAAAATCGACCGGATCAGGAACCATGCAAACTCTCCCCGGCGTTCCCTTGTTAACAAAAATTATATCTCCGGGTTCTGGATGCGCTCTGAACCAATTTCGATATGTTTCGTCATTTAATGTTCTGATCTTTTCGTAGGACGGATATAGGTTTTCATTTCGTATACAATTTGTTGCAATCAGGACATGTTCTCCCTCCGGGTCTGTAGGAACTGTTTTTCCTCTATTATCAACAATATAATCAAGCAAGTCTGGTAACTCATGCAATTTGGCATCTTTCCATATATTAAATCTCATATCCAATCGCCCCCAACTTCTTACGAATCTCATCCTCAAGCTCGTGAGAGCGTTCGAACATGTCAGAAAGCTCTGATGTCAGTCTGGTCATTTTCTCTTCGAATGGTTCGCCGTCATCTTCCTGCTCCTCGATACCAACATAGCGTCCCGGAGTCAGAACATAATCCTGCTTTGCGATATCCTGAATCGTCGCTACAGAACAGAAGCCCTTTTCATCCTCAAGTGTGCCGTTCTGGAAAGCCTCGAATGTATCTGCGAGCTTTTGGATATCTTCCTCCGTAAAATCTCGATGCTTACGGTCTACCATATGTCCCATCTTACGGGCATCGATAAAGACTGTTTTACCTTTCTGTTTCTTGCCCTTTGAAATGAACCAGAGCGTCGCAGGGATTGTTACACTATAGAAGAGCTGTGGAGGCATAGCGATAATGCCTTCGATCAAATCATCCTCGATAATCTTCTTTCTGATTTCACCCTCGCCGCCACTCTGGGAAGACAGTGCTCCATTTGCAAGAACAAGTCCGATCTTGCCATTTGGAGCAAGATGATGGATCATATGTTGAATCCATGCAAAGTTGGCATTACTCGCAGGCGGGATTCCGTATTTCCAGCGAACATCGTCCATTAGCTTACCCTGCCCCCACGGATTATAGTTGAAGGGAGGATTGGCCAGAATGAAGTCTGCCTTCAATGTCGGATGAAGGTCATTCGTAAATGTATCGGCATGATAAGCACCAAGGTCTGCATCGAGGCCACGAATCGTAAGATTCATGATGGCCATCTTCCAAGTGTCCGGATTGGCCTCTTGACCATAAATTGAAATCGAGCCACGATTGCCAGAATGCGCCTGAATAAACTTCGCACTCTGTACAAACATACCGCCACTGCCGCAGCAGCAATCGTATACACGGCAGTTTGAATATGGCTTCAGGATTGAAACCAGTGTGTTTACGATGCTTGACGGCGTATAGAATTCACCACCGCCTTTGCCTTCTTTTTCGGCAAACTGAGCGATGCAGTATTCGTAGGTTCTGCCGAGGACATCTCGATTACCTTCAGTCTCTCCCATATCCATGTTGGTAAAGAGGTCAACGACATCTCCGAGGACTCTCTTGTCCAGATCTGGACTGGCATAATTCTTTGGAAGCACGTTCTTGAGTTTCTTGTTATCGGCTTCGATTGCACGCATAGCATCATCAATAACCGTTCCGATTTCCGGCTTATGTGCTGCTGCCGCAATCTTATCCCAACGAGCATCCTCCGGCACGAAGAATACGTTATCCTCAAGATATGCATCCGGATCATCCTCGAATCCATCTCCTTCGGCCACAAGCTGTTGATACTTCTTGTCAAATGCCGTAGAGATGTACTTCAGGAAAATAAGCCCAATTATTACGTTTCTATATTCTGATGCCGGGATATGTCCCCACAACACGCATGCCGCATCCCAGATTTGTTTTTCAAAGCCGATATTGGCAGTATTCTTTTCAGCCATTGTGTTTACCTCACTTTTCTTTTTTATCATTATTCTACCAAGCCATCGGTACAATTATCAGGACTTATTCCAATTCCTCCATCATGTGCTTAAAGTGCTGTCCCTGATTCATCACCTCAAAGATGGAATAAAAAACGCTTCTGTACTGGTCACAATCGATGCTCTCATCTACAAAGTGGAGTCCATCGTTGAAAGCATCCGACCTATTGATGTAAGACAGCATAGCTTGTGCCAGATGGTATTTTGTATAATCTGGAACGCCACCGGCAGCTTCATCCATGATCTGCTTCTTTATCGCTTCAAGCACTGTAGTGCTAAGAACGGTGCTTTCAAAGCCACACAATTGTAAAAAGTAGTATTCAAGGATTCTCCGAATCACGTTCATGAGCGGAATCGGTGCATCCAACTTTTCATATTCCCGCCAGAGAGCCGCATAAGAATTCTGAACCGGATTGAAGTTCCTATCCTTCTCAGAGACTTTTGTGGCCTCGATTACGCATTTCTCCACAGTCGAGATGTTGTTCTTCTTGTTTACCTTAAAGAACGACACGTACCGGTAATGGCTAACCTGATTGTATGTGATCTCTCTGTGGAAGAAGGCATTGTGCGTCAGGATGAATATCTGCTGAATATACTTTCCTTTATATTCGTGGTCTTCCAGTCGGACGTTATTGCTGCATACGCCCAACATTTCACGCACCAGTGCACTGACGATAAAGAGCGCACTGGAGTCCATACTGGAAACAGGATCATCTATGACCACGATCTTATCCTTGCCGGAGTCCGTCTCGGTCTGGCTGCCGCGCACCAAGTGGTAGAAGTACAGGAAAGCAATGAAGTTACGCTCACCCTCGCTGAGCTTTTCCGCAACCTTGCCACCCTCCCTGATGACCTCGTAAGTACCTTTGACGCCTTCCTTTTCGCGGAGCCGGAATCCTTCAAATCCAGAATCCTTCAGATGGGCATTGATGCTTTCCACCGTAGTCGCCGTGTTGATCACGCTGGCATTGAGTTTATTAATTTCAGCCGACAGAGCTTTATATTTCTCCTGCAGCTTTTTGACCTCTCCGTCCAGTCTCTTAGCCTCAGCCTCAATATCGCTCTTGCTCTTTGTATAGGCCGCCACTTTATCCTTCAGGATAAATGCGATTTTCTCCCATACCATATTGAAGCATTCAAGCTGCTTGTCCGGCTTGGTAGCTACGATGTCGTTATTCTCCTGAATCAGTTCATTGATACCCGCTACGACTGTATCAATATCAGAGAGAATGGTATCTGTATCTTTGAGCGCCACGGCCTCACCCGGTGTAGTCCGTTTCTTTGCTATCAGCTGCTCATTCTCTGTAATGACAGTTTCAAGCTGCGCCACGAGCTTTTCATATTCTGCGGTCTTAACCTTCGGGAAAACATCGCTCAAATTATTTTTCAGCAGTTCAAGCAGGTCTGCCATCTTTCTTGCGTATTCCGCTTTGAAAGTTTCCAAAGCATCAAGAGCCTTCTGGTATCCCTCGTCAAAGGCCTCTGCGATATCCTTTTCAAAGGTATCCGGCAACTTTCTCTGACAGAACGGACACTTGTCCTCATCATGGCCAACCACATAATCAGCGTGGCCGTGCTTCACCCATTCGGTCGCATTCAGTGCCTTCATGAACTGTGCGAACTGTGTCTCGCTCCGGCTGGTTACTTTTTCACCGAGATGACATACTCCAGACAGATCATATTCGCCTTCCAAATCACCAGTGGACTTAAATAGTGGATATTTCCGAGCCTTTGGATCATAGGCAATATCGTATAGCTTCTGAATATCCTCTTTTTTGTGTTCAACCGGCGAGTGTTTTCCAGACAACACTTCATCTGTAAATTGGAGCTTCTTTTTCTTGCCATTCTGCGTCTGGTCAAAGCTCTTTCTTATATCCTCCGTATCATCCCAGCATGTAGTTTCGAATGCGTCGCGCAGTGGTTTCAGCTCACCACTCTTTTTGTCGCGGTCTTCAGCAGCCTGCTTGCCATCAGCTATAACGCCTTTTCTTTCCTCCGTCTTATCATCAATCTGCTTCCTTGTCTCGGCGTTTTCCTCGCTGAGTGTGAATACGCCCTTGAGATCACCGTAGTTTGCCAGATTGCGATCTATAAACTCCTGATTGTAAATGAGGATCGTGTAGTCGGCAGGATTTACACCGGTCTGCCATTCAAGGCACTCCGGATGTTCAAACGCATATGCTACCGTGCTTTTACCAGCTCCATTTTTCCCAAAAAAGAAATTGATATATGTAGGTTCTACCGTCTCACCATGAAAAGTGGCAGCATCTAATTTTATATTTGTTATGAGGGACTTCATCTTGTCCTGCATAGGCTTTCTCCCTTCTGCCACATTTCTGCGTGCAACATTTAATCCGTGATCTTCCCATCACGTAGCCATTCATCGACTTCGGAAATTTTGAATTTATAGCGTTTTCCCGCGCGATAGAATGGCAGTTTTCCGTCTTTTATCCAATTCCTGACAGTATCTATACTTACGCTCAAGTGTTCAGCTATATCCTCAAGATTTACCCATTTTTCAGGCATTGCTTCATTTGTAATAATTTCGTTTTCGTTATTCATGTACTTTCCTCCATCAATGCGAATCACCAATGGTGAATACGGGAATTTGGACTCCTCCTTCAAGCAGCTCCTGAATCAGATCGCAGCGTTTGATTGACCAGTGAGTCCGGTTCAGTTCGTTGAATTTATCGTTACCTACAAGTTGAAGCTCCTCTAACAATTCGTTCAGTCTCCACTGCGGGACATCGAGTTTATAACCGCAGTAATAAACTTTTACATAATTGTCGTAAACCTTTATATCGGGCACAAACCCGTAGATCACATTCTGGTTTTCACCAGCTTTCCCGTACTGATTATTTTCTGCCATAAAGAGCGAGGGCATGGTTTTTATCTGTTCGCGGTTTTCTTCAGTCATCGGCGCAAACTTATCCATTGTTTCCTGCGTCATGCATTGATTTAGCGCCCGGTCACGCGGAACCTTGATATACGGCCTGTCAAATTCCTCTCCGGCAAGTACAAAAATGTTGTAATACTCCCGATCCACTTTCGGAGGAAGATATATGTTTCCACCAAAACACGGCATCGACGCAGTCTGCTGCGTAATTTGCATATTGATGGTGCCGTAGTTCGGAATCATTACCGCGTCGTTCCCGCTCTGGGAATATTGCGGCTTCCCATTCGCCGGGAGATTAGCCGCAGATATTACTCTTATTTCATCACTCATTGGAGCCACCTCCATGCTTGCCCAGCGTCAGATTCATCGTTCCATAATTCGGGATGACATTACTGTTGTCTCCCGTCTGTGAAATGAACAATGGATTGTTTATGATCTGCTGTCGGGGAGGAGGCGTGCCGGTTTTAGCGTCCTCATCTCCGAAATCAAAATCGTAATCTGTCTCTGTATTATCTGAGCGCTGATCCGCATCCTCGTCTCCAAAATCGAATATCTCATCGTTCTCGGCCATGCTTGTTTCAGGCATACGAACATTTATTGTTTTTATGATGCGCTTGCCCATATCGCCAGAATATGTTCTCGGAGCTCTGCCGTTCTCTGGACACCACCTGTCGTAGGTATCTCTGCCTACGCTGTTGTCTTTCCTATAAACAACCACATAGTGCCAGACACCCAGCAGGAATGCCGGGAGGCAGACATCATCGAGACCGCCAAGTGCGGTCTTTTTTATTTTCTGCCCGTTCTCTTCTATTTGAAACTCCTCATCCTGCTTGATGCTGTCATCTTGCTCAATTAGGTCTATCAGCGCCTTCACGAGTCTTTCATCTTTCTTTACCTTTGTGCCTGTTTCAAGGAACAAGGCAACGAACTCTGTCATCGCACCGAGTGCGTCCTGATACTCATTCCGGACACGCTCGTCAAAAGCCTCAATCTCCGGAGTATTGCCAAAGGGCAGATACTGACCGGTCGAGGTTTTGCAAGATTTAAAGTCGTTTGTTTTTCCTTTCAGCGCACCTTCCTTCGGTTCCTGATAGTCGGGATTGATTACTTTAATCAGTCCGATTAAAACCTCCGGATCTGAGAGGCCGTCCCTCTCTCCTTTATAGTGCTGTCTTGCTTTGACGCGCTGCTTCAGCGCCTGCAATACAAGCACGAAGAAGGTGCCGCCACAAAGCCGTGGATTGTCACCTTTTGTCATTGATTTTCTCTCCAATTTTCAAAGTCGAACCCTAAGAACCTTACGAACTATGGCAGCTGACCTACCGAACGATTGGATAGCTCTTGTGAGTAGTCACAAGGGCGATATGACGTCTGGGAAGTGGCTGGATAGACGGGTACTATGGTTCGTGGTGTTTCCGAGTTATTCCCACCAATTCCTATTATATCAGAAATACACGCAGAAATCAATATGTTGCGATGAACTCCTGATGAACATGCCATGAATTTCCCTCTGTGATTGCTCAACAAATGCAAATCACAGGAGGAAATCTTATGACAAATGAAAAGACCTACTTTATCTACGTTCGAAGCACCGGCGAGAAGGTGCCGGTCACCAAGGAACAGCACGACTCCTTCTATAAGGAAGCTGACCGTATTCGCCACAAAGAGCAGGATCACGGCAGGTGTATGTGTCCTTACCGCTTCATCTGGAAGTGCGACGGTGACTGTATCGGCTGTGAATACCATACGGCAGGCGACATTACTTCTCTGGATCAGCCGCTCCCTGATGGCAACGGCACCCTTGGCGACTATATTCCCGACCGCAGTAAACCGATGGAGGAAGTCATCGCCGACCGTATGCTCTTAGAGCAGCTCTTTGCCAGACTGCGTGAGCTCGACCCGGAGGCCGATACCATCATCCAGCTTTGGAAGGATCACCCGGAGGGCATTTCAGACCGTGCTATTGCAAGAGAACTCGGTCGCCCGCAGAAGACCTTCGCGGATCAGATGAAGAAGTATCGCACCGACCTGCGCAGGATTACCGGCGATAAGTAATACCAAGACCACGAACCACACCCTTTCCGGCCACTGTCCCACCTTGGGATGGTGGTCGGAAATTTTTTCATAAAATCCTCCGCTCAAATCGACAGTTCGTCTCCAGTGGAAGGTGAAGGCAAGAGAACACAGCCTTCAGAAAGCGAGGTGAACAACAGATGATTCGCAGTTACGCAGACACCGGCGGCAACGTGAACGAGGAGATCAAGCTCCTGAATTCCATCAGTCACGTATCCGCCAGACTGGCAAGGAACCTCTCACTCCTTGCCGCAAGCCAATCCGAGGAAGGAGGAAAAGAAAATGTCAAAGATGGCAGAAATGGCACAGACCATCGAAGAGCTCCGCACCGCTGCTGCTTCTATTAATGCCGCAGCCGACTGGCTCTACCAGCAGTTTTCCGGTGATGACAACAAAGCGCAGGCCACGGAGACTCCCACCAAGAAGGAAACGAAGCCTGAACTCAAGCTGGAGGACGTAAGAGCCGTCCTTGCTGAGAAGTCCCGCGCCGGTCATACCGCAGAAGTACGCTCTCTGCTTAAAAAGTACGGTGCTGCAAAGCTCTCGGAGATCGATCCGGCAAACTACGAAGCCTTGATGAAGGACGCGGAGGTGATCGGCAATGGCAGCTAAAACACATGCAATCCTGTCCGCATCCAGCTCCGACAGGTGGCTGCACTGCCCGCCGTCGGCAAGGCTCTGCGAAACCTATGAGGACAAAGGATCAGACTACGCTGCGGAAGGTACCGACGCCCATGCGCTTGGCGAGCATAAATTGAAAACCGCACTGGGACTTCCTTCAGAAGACCCGACCGACAGCCTCAAGTGGTATTCCGAGGAGATGGAGGACTGCACCAGTGGCTATGCCGAATATGTGCTGGAGCAGATTGAAGCCGCAAAGGAAACCTGTGCTGACCCGGTAGTCCTTATCGAACAGCGAGTTGACTTCTCCCGCTGGGTAGAACAGGGCTTCGGAACCGCCGACTGCATCATCATTGCAGACGGTACACTCCGGGTGATCGACTACAAGCACGGCTTAGGCGTTTTAGTCTCCGCAGAGGAGAATCCGCAGATGCAGTGTTATGCCCTCGGCGCTTTGGAGCTTTTCGATGACATTTACGACATCGATCAGGTTTCCATGACCATTTACCAACCGAGACGACAGAACGTCAGCACCTACGAAATCAGCAAGGAAGACTTGTATCGCTGGGCAGATGAAGTATTGAAGCCTACTGCAGATCTGGCCTTTGCCGGTGACGGGAACTTCCTATGCGGTGAATGGTGCGGCTTCTGCAAGGCTAAGAACGAGTGCCGCGCCAGAGCCGAGGCAAATCTGAAGCTCGCGCAGCATGATTTCAAGCTCCCGCCACTGATTACAGATACCGAGATCGAAGTCATTCTCAGCAAGGTAGATGAACTGGTTAGCTGGGCTTCTGATATTAAGGAATACGCTCTGCAGCAGGCTCTCTCCGGTAAGGAATGGACAGGTTTCAAAATCGTCGAAGGACGCAGTAACCGCAGATACAGCAATGAGGCCGCCGTCATTGACGCGGTCGAGAAAGCAGGCTTTGACCCGTATGAGAAAAAGCTGCTCGGCATCACCGCCATGCAGAAGCTCCTCGGCAAGTCGCACTTTGATGAACTCCTGACGGCTTACATCGAAAAGCCGCAGGGCAAACCCACACTTGTGCCGGATAGCGACAAGCGCCCGGCCATGAATACAGCAAAAAATGATTTTATGGAGGAAAACGACAATGAGTAAGAATGTAAAAATCAGCAATCCCATGAAGGTCATCACCGGTGAGGACACCCGTTGGAGCTACGCCAATGTCTGGGAGCCTAAGAATATCAACGGCGGCACTCCCAAGTACAGCGTCAGCTTGATCATCCCGAAGTCCGACACCAAGACCGTCGCCAAGATCAAGGCTGCTATAGAAGCTGCCTACGCTGAGGGCGAGTCCAAACTCAAGGGCAACTCCAAGAGAGTGTCGCCGCTTACTTCCATCAAAACGCCTCTCCATGACGGCGACGTAGAGCGCCCGGACGATCCGGCCTATGCGAACGCCTACTTCATCAATGCCAACTCTGCTGCGGCACCCGGCATTGTGGACGCGGATCCGAATCCGGTGTTCGCTCGTTCGGAAGTCTACTCCAGCGTCTATGGCCGCGCCAGCATCACGCCGTATGCATTCAACTCGAACGGCAATCGTGACATCGCCTGTGGCCTCAACAACCTGCACCTTATCCGCACCGGTGAGCCTCTCGGCGGTAAGGCAAGTGCTGAGTCCGACTTTGCTACTGACGCCAATGAAGATTTTCTCAACTAAGGAAAGGAGCGCAAAACTATGGAAAGCACAGTTATGATTTCATCCCTTCTCTGCAACATCCTGATCGGGTGCTTCTGCATCGTGGTCCTCTCTTGGGCTGTGGTCGGAATCCAGACGGTCATCAACGGCTTCAAGCGTGAGAAGCGCGAAGAGAAAAAGGCCGCTCAGGACGACGAATACCACGTAAAGCGTATGGAAGCCCTGAAATAAAGCATGTGGGCTGGTGGCGTACCCGCGCTGCCAGCCCTTTTTAAGGATGGTGATTATATGCAAACTTTGAGCATTGATATCGAAACCTACAGCAGTATCAACCTGCAAAAGGCCGGTGTCTATCGCTATGTGGAGGCACCGGATTTTGAAATACTGCGTTCGGATATAGCGTTGATTCCGGTCCGGTGCAGGTGGCCGATCTTGCCTGTGGCGAGAAGATTCCGGAAGATGTGTTGGAAGTCCTGACGGATGATACCGTGATCAAATAGGCTTTTAACGCGAACTTTGAACGTTGAACGCATCTGCCTATCACAGCATTTGAAGAATATGAGCAAGAGCCTTGATCTTTTCATTACAATCATCCGCCCTCGACGGAGCTCGACAACCCCAAAAACGTGCATCAAATGAAGCACCGGCAGCCTCGGCAAAAAGGTAGTGGCCGATCTGATCAAAACAACACCTCCGGAATCGCAGCGCATGCTCATGCTATGGCAGCAACTTGCCAAATCCAGCGTCAAAAAATATCAATCCATGATGAACGCGCTCTGCGAAGATGGCCGCGCAATTATTCTGTCCCAAGGCATTATAACCCGATTCCAACTCCTCCTACTCCCGTCCCACCCGAACCACATCATCCGCCTTGCACCGCGTCAAGCAGCACACCGTTTCCACATGCACCCCCTGCGCAAAATTATCAAACACTCGCCCCTTCTCCAGCGCAAACCCGTTTTGCGTCAGATATTTCAAATCCCGCGCCAGCGTAGCGGGATCGCAGCTCACATAGACAATCCGATCCGGGGCTATCCGCACCATTGTCTCCAGACAGGCGGGATCACAGCCCTTCCGGGGCGGATCCACCACAATCACATCCGCGGATATTCCGTTTTCCTCAAACTGTCGGGGCAGCACCTCCTCTGCCTTCCCCACAAAAAACCGAACGTTTGCGATGCCGTTCTTCTCCGCATTTTGCCTGGCGTCCTCAATGGCTTCGGGCACGACCTCCACCCCGTACACTGCCTTTGCCTTCTGTGCCAGGAACAGGGAAATCGTGCCGATTCCGCAGTACAAATCCCATACCGTCTCCGTCCCGGTCAGTCCCGCGTACGCCAGCGC
>CANRGX010000010.1 GCA_947630215.1 uncultured Eisenbergiella sp.
ACAGACAGACAGACAGACAGACAGACAGACAGACAGACAGACAGACAGACAGACAGACAGACAGACAGACAGACAGAGCATAATTAAACTCTTACAGTATATATTTGGATATGCTGCTATATGTATAGAAGATTTATTTGATTTAGAAAATGGATACACGCCTTCAAAAAACAATAATGAGTTTTGGGAGGGTGAAACAGTTGTTCCTTGGTTCCGGATGGAGGATATTCGTGAGCATGGGAGAATCCTAGGTGATGCCACACAGCATATTACGCAAAAAGCAGTTAAGGGAGAATTATTTCCTGCGGATTCAATTATTATTTCCACATCAGCAACCATTGGTGAACATGCATTGATTAGGGTACCGTCATTATCTAATCAGAGGTTTACCTACCTTGTACTAAAGGAAACATTAGCAGAAATGGTAAACATAAAGTATATTTTTTACTATTGCTTTAAGCTTGGGGATTATTGTAGGAAGCATCTGAATCAAGGAAATTTTGCTTCTGTTGATATGAGTGCTTTTAGGAGATTTATGTTTAAGTTGCCCAGTATAGAGAAACAAAATGAAATTGTAAGTATCCTTGACCGCTTTGATACACTTTGCAACGATATTGCAGAAGGACTTCCGGCAGAGATTGAGGCACGCCGGAAGCAGTATGAGTATTACCGAGAGAAATTATTGAATTTTAAGGAGTTGAGTGAATGAGTACATTCAATATGGTTGCATCTATGAATGAAAGTACGGTGGTGTCGGAGTATACACCGGAGAGCAGGCGTTCCGACAGTTATCAGAGTGAGGCAGAACTTGAAAAAGAACTGATCCGTATGCTGACAGAGCAGGGGTATGAATATCTGCAAATTCATTCAGAAGCCGAATTAATAGAAAATCTTAGGAACAAATTAGAGCAGTTGAATGGCTATGATTTCACAGACAGCGAGTGGGAGAAATTTTTTCGGGAGCATATTGCCAATGCCAATGAGGGTATTGTGGAAAAGACACGAACCATTCAGGAGGATTACACGAAAGTTTTAAAGTGCGATGATGGAAGTACGAAGAATATCAGGTTACTTGATAAGGGAAATATACATAACAACCGATTGCAGGTAATCAACCAGTATGAAGTGCAGGGAAAAGTAGGAAATGCCGCAAAAGACAGTACTAACCCTGCGAATTATGATAACCGTTATGATGTGACGATTCTTGTGAATGGTCTGCCTCTTGTGCATATAGAATTAAAAAGGCGGGGAGTGGCAATCAGGGAGGCCTTTAATCAGATTAACCGTTATCAGCGTGACAGTTTTTGGAGTGGATGTGGATTATACGAGTATGTACAGATATTCATTATCTCGAATGGCACGAATACGAAATATTATTCCAACACCACAAGGTTTTCCCATTTAAAGGAACAGGAGAATAAAACCGGTAAAGGGAAAAAGACAAGCAACAGTTTTGAATTTACCTCATTTTGGGCGGACGCAAATAATAAAGTGATACCTGATCTTTTGGATTTTACAAAAACCTTTTTGTCCAAACATACGATCCTAAACATTTTGACAAAGTATTGCATATTTACCTCAGAAGAAATGCTCCTTGTTATGCGCCCCTATCAGATAGCAGCTACGGAGAAGATATTAAACCGCATAGAAATAGCTACAAATTATAAGAAATTAGGAACACTGGATGCAGGAGGCTATGTCTGGCATACAACAGGAAGCGGAAAGACATTGACTTCTTTTAAGACAGCGCAGCTCGCGAGCCAACTCGATTTTGTTGACAAAGTGCTGTTTGTGGTGGATAGAAAAGACCTTGATTATCAGACAATGAAAGAATATGACCGCTTCCAGAAGGGAGCGGCAAACAGCAACACATCAACCGCAATTTTGCAGCGGCAATTGGAAAACAAGGACAAGAACAGGAATTACCATGAGTACAAGATAATCATAACCACTATTCAGAAATTAGACGGATTTATCCGCAAAAACAAAGGACATGAAATATTTAACAAGCATGTTGTCCTGATATTTGATGAGTGCCACAGGTCGCAGTTTGGGGATATGCATACGGCGATTATCAAGAACTTTAAGAAATATCATATCTTTGGGTTTACAGGGACACCGATATTTTCGGTCAATGCGGCAGGAAGTGGCAAGCATGTTGATCTGCGGACGACACCGCAGGCTTTCGGGGAAAAGCTACATACCTATACCATTGTTGATGCAATCAATGACGGAAATGTACTTCCGTTTCGCATCGACTATATTACCACGATTAAGGATAGCGATAGGACGAAGGACAAGCAGATATCGGCAATAGACACAGAGAAGGCGCTCTTAAATCAGTCACGCATTAGAGAAATTGTTTCTTATATATTAGGACATTTTGATCAAAAGACAAAGCGTAATGGGGGAGAGAGTTTCACATTCTCTGTACTTGCAAATGTAGAAGAAGTAGCTACGGCAGCAAGTAGCCGGGCAAAGGACAGAAACAAGATAGAGGAAAAGAAGAATGAAATCCGTATGAGAGGTTTTAACTCCATATTTGCAGTAAGCTCTATAGAGGCGGCTAAATTATATTATACAGAGTTTAAATGCCAGATGAAGGATCTGCCAGAGGCAAAAAAACTTCGAGTTGCCACGATATTCAGTTATGGTGTCAATGAGGCGGAAAATGATGATTTTGTAGTTGATGAAAATTCCGAAAATACAGACGGATTGGATCAAAGTTCGCGGGATTTTCTAGAAAGCGCTATTGATGATTATAATAAGATGTTTTCCACTGCCTACGATACATCAAGCGAAAAGTTTCAAAACTATTATAAAGATGTATCCCTTAGAATGAAAAACAGAGAGATAGACATTCTGATTGTTGTGAATATGTTTCTTACCGGATTTGATGCAACAACATTGAATACTCTCTGGGTGGACAAAAATTTGAAATACCACGGACTTTTGCAGGCGTTCTCTCGTACCAATCGTATTCTCAATTCTGTCAAGACATTCGGGAACATTGTCTGCTTCCGTAATCTGGAACAGGAGACGAATGATGCAATCGCACTCTTTGGGAATAAAGAAGCGGGCGGCATCGTCCTATTAAAAAATTATGCAAGTTATTATAATGGGTATGATGAAAACGGAAAGCACCATGAGGGATATACAGAACTGATTGAAAGGTTGCAGACAATGTTCCCGCTTGAGAATTTCTCAGAACTTGGGGAGCAGGACAAGAAGAAATTTATTTCTTTGTATGGTGCGATCTTGAAAATGAGGAATATCTTATCTGCCTTTGATGACTTTGCTGGGCAGGAGATACTTTCACCGCGAGATTTTCAGGATTATCAGAGTGAGTATATAGATCTTTATCATGAGTTTAAACCGAAAAAGGGAGAAAAAGAAAATATCAACGACGATATAGTTTTTGAAATCGAACTTGTCAAGCAGATTGAGGTCAATATTGATTATATTTTGATGCTTGTGAAGAAATACCAGAAGGACGGGAATAAAGATAAAGAAATTGTAGTCACGATTGAAAAGGCAGTTAATTCAAGCTTCAACCTGCGGAGTAAAATAGAACTTATCAGAGAATTTCTGTCCAAAGTCAATGCTGATACCGAGGTTGACAGGGAATGGCTGAGATATGTTGACGAACAGCGGGAACATGACCTTGATGCAATCATAAAAGATGAGAAGCTAAAGGAAAAGGAAACACATTTATTTATCGAAAACTCTTTTCGTGACGGAGTATTAAAAACGACAGGTACGGATATTGATGCGATCATGCCGGCAGTATCAAGGTTTGGTGGCGGCAGTACCGGAAATCGAACTGAAGCTAAGAAAAGGATGATTAATAGATTGATGGTATATTTTGAGAAGTATTTAGATTTGGTGGCAATAAAATAGCATAACAATTAACCAAGCAGATGATGAACGTGCTGAAAAAACTCAAAAGGAACTGAAAGAAAACAGGAAATCTCTGGATAATGTAGGTAGATAAATTGATAACAAAAATATTATTAAAAGGATGTTGTATATGATAGAAGCTATACTTGGAGAGTTAGTTGCTGCAGGTGGAACAGAAATTGTCATTGCAGCAGGAGAACATCTGGCGAAGAAAATAAAACATTGTAAAGATATAAAGAAACTCTTTGCAGATACTGGTGAGTTCTTTATAGATTTCGAACCACAAGCGGAGCAGTTATTCCAGGATATGTCATTGGTTCTATCAAAAGAGAATATGATTATAATTGCGAATGAATTGAAGACGGATTCTGGTTATACATTTAAGGAACGATTGCTTAATTCACTTATTCTTCTGATGGATAAATATGAAATCCCGAGAGAATATGCAATATTTTATGCTAATAGCATTTTATATACCATTCTGAATCAATTACCTGAAGTTGCACCACAAAAATATGATAGATATTTTCAAAGTGAATGGCGTAAAGAACAGGAAAAAACTTTATCAGAAATAAAGCAAAAAATAGAAAAGGTTAATTGTGAAATAGCACTTTATAATAGCAAATCAATTTCTATAGAATCGGCAGACCAATTAGATATTAGGATAAGAAAACAAACTAATAATCCTCGTATTGGAATAGAATTTTTTGATATTGATGATGATAACTTCAAAGAACTATTTGAGGACCAAAAAGTAAATGAGATTGTGCGTGTGCGTGCAAAATGTAGGGAGGAAGCCGTATACTGCATCATTAACGAATTGTGGAGGAGCAATGAAAAAAGAGCTATTTTTGTAGTGAAAAGCTTAGAAGATTGGGATAAATTGTCTCAGTCTGATTCTACTGATAATATATATATTCCGTGGTTTTGGGCGGAAGAAATCTGTGCAATAGAGAATAATACAAACATTTTTATATACACAGAAGGAGTTCCGTCCTTTTCTCATGATGAAATAATACTGAGGCCTAGAACCTTTCGAACTATTAGCAATGCATTAGTTAAAGCGGGTATGGGGATAGAAGAAGCTAACAACCTTGTAAGCGAAACACATGGACTATATATTCCCATGAAAAGGAAAATCTTTAATGGACAGTACTTGAAAAAGCCAGAATGGGTTGACAGATTATCATGTAACATTAAGAAGACAGCCTTACTAATAGGACAGTGGACTGACTTGGATGGGGATAAGATTGTTGTTTCCTGCTTGAGTGGTATGGCCTATGATGATTTTGTTGATGCCATCATGCCTTTTTCACAAGGCGATGATCCATTTGTTCATGTTGTCAAGAGCAATGGTAATAGAGCATTCTATTTGGCGAGCGTTGAAAATTCGTGGGAATATTTAGATATTGAAAATGAAGATATAATCTGGAAAAAATTTAAAGAATTATTTATTGAAGTATTAAATGAATCTGAAAAATTATTTGTTTATACTACTCAAGAGCGTATGCTGGCTCAGTTTAAGGGCGAGCATCTGTTTTGGTCTTCAATACTACGAAATGGTATGATACGTAGTTTGATAATGAAGGCTTTTTATAGAAATGACAGTAAATTTCAAGCATCGCTTGACGCTTTAATGTATCAGTTGTTAGAAAACATACAGACTGAAGAACAGTGGAAGTACATATCAAATTTCTTTGTGGATTTATGTGAGGTTTCACCTAAAGCGGTAATGGATAGGTTGTTTTTAGAGCTTGAGAAGCCAACAGGATTAATGAGTTTATTTGATTCGCAAACTTCGGATTTTATTCTGGGTAAGAATTACTATATTAATATTTTATTTGGTGTAGACGAATTCCTTGTTCAAGATGAGTATGCGAGCCGTGGGTTTGAATGGTTATTAAAACTTGATGATAAATCATACGATTATAAGAGCAATTCACCTAAAGACTCTATTAGTAAAGTTTTATGTTCTTGGTATAATTTTTCTGCGTTCAAAGCGGTTGATGAAAAAGTTACGGCAGCTATGAAGGCTTTAGAATTAGATAGGAATGCTTGGGATTATGTGTTTGAAGCACTTCCGACAAATAATAGAAGTGTATTTGGTGAGATTCATAAGCCTAAGTATCGTCAACATGTTGATACAGGAGTAGTTGCGGTTCAGGAAATGCTTCAAGTTGTAGAGCAATATGTACTATTACTAGTCGAAAAAACTGATTTTATTCCAGATAGATGCGCAAAGCTACTGGGAATAGCGGATAAACTGTCAGAGAAGATATTGAATAAGATTTTTGATACCGTATTGTACCAAGTTGCTCAAATGTCTGCGTTTGAACAGGCTAATTTAAAAAAGCAAATCAGGCAAATAATCTATAAGCATAGATATTATGCTTCGGCTTCTTGGGCAATGGGGGAGGAAAAGGTAAAGAAATATGAAGGCCTTTTGAACGAGATTTCTATTTCTGTTCCCGAGTACGAGTATGTGTACCTATTTGAGTCTGATAGAAATGATATACTGCTTACCCCAATTCCTTATGATCAAGACGGAAGATTTGACGCAAACGACGAAAAAACCCAAGAAATTATAAAGGCAAAGATTGCAGAGTTTAAAGAAAAAGGATTGGACTTATCAATACTTGCAGAGGCTTGCGCTTCATGCAAGACATCTAATTTGGGCAGATTTCTAGCACTATATGATAATGAGGAGATCTTCAATCAGAATACATTTGAAATTCTATATAATGCGCAAGAATGCAAGTCTTTAGCATTAGATTATTGCAAAAGAATGTATGTAAAAGACAAAGCTGTCTTTGAAAAAGTAATGGAAAAAAAGGAAGAAATGAAATATGAAGATGGCTTTATTGTTGAAATGTATCGTATACAAGCTTTAGTCGCGGAAGATATACCGCTGGTTGACTCTGCTACAGAAAGTATAAAGGCACTTTTTTGGAAAAACGAAATATACTTGAATAAAAACTATGAGTGGGCTTTGAACGAATGTAAAAAATACGGAACAATTTCTGTGTATGTAGGACTGTTATTCCGGGCTAATATGAAAAATAAGTTTAGCAATGACATTCTGTTTGATTATGTAGTTGACATTTATAAGATGCCGCATGACGAACAGGTAGGAAATATAGGATATTATATCTCAGAACTGATAGAACCTCTTCAAAAGGAATATGTGCTGATTCCTGAAAAGGCGCAAAAATTGGTTGAACTTGAGATACATTTCTTTGGCTTGCTTGATTGGAAACAAATGAAGTGTTTTCGGAATGAGATTAGTAGGACACCTGAAGTATTTGCAGAAATTGTATCGATAATTTTTAAAAGGGATGATATAGAAAAAAAAGAAGAAAAAACAGATGAACAGAAACAGCTAGTAAGTTTGCTTTATCGTTTGTATCATATGGCACATTTTTGCCCTGCTGAAAAGAACGGAACAGTTAATTCAAGCGATTTAGACAATTGGCTAAGCGGACTTAAAAACCTTTTAAAAAAGAATCATCAAGAAAGCTTATTTGGTTTTTTAGTTGGCCGATTATTTGCCTTTTCGCCACAAGGGAAAGACGGTTATCATCCTTGCGAAGCGGTACGCGAGGCAATTGAGAAATATGCAGATAATAGTATGGCAACAGAATACAGAGTCACTTTATTTAATGAAAGAGGTGTATTTAGTCCAACAGAAGGCAGAGCAGAAAAGGCTATAGCAGAAAAGCATAAATCGACAGCAGACTATTTCAAGATTAAATATCCCAAGACCGCAGAAATATACTATGAAATGTACCGGCAATATATGGCTGAGGCTGAGGAAGAAAGGAATAGAGCTGAAAATGGGCATTTCTAGCGATGTTATGCCCCAAATGGGCAGTAGAATTGAAGGAAAACATGGCATATACGAGCTTGGCGGTGAGCTTGGACATGGAGGAAATGGTATTGTATTTGATGTTCATATTGTGGACAGGAAAGATGATTTTCTGCGTGAAGGACAAGAAGTAGTTATCAAGATATTAAAGATTTCACATATTAAGAATATTGAGGAAAGAGAAAAAGACGAGAACGCTTTCAACGAGAAGTCAAAGCTGTTCGAAAAGTTATAGCTTCTGATCTGGATGTTTTACCTATAATTGATTCTTATATGGATGCTGATGATTACTCATGTGAGTGGTATGTGATGCCTAAAGCAAAAGAGTATAAGTACAACAGAAGTGGGGCAGAGCTGGAAAAACTTAAGCAAATGCGTCGGGTGGGAGTTATACTATCAAAATTGCATAAAATTGGAGTGTTTCATCGCGATATAAAACCTGCAAACATATTGTATTTTAAAAATCGGTGTTTTATCACGGATTTTGGCCTAGTTTGGAATGTCGAAGAAGAACGTCATATTACAGGAGAAAATGAGGCTTTAGGCCCTATTGGAATACGCCCACCAGAAATGGAAAGCCATGTAGAAAAATTGAACATAGAAATTGATTATCAAAAGGTTGACGTATATTTGTTTGTAAAAACTATATGGATTATTTTGACAGGAAATCATAATGGTTTTAGAGGAGAATACAACAGATCTGAGCGAATGATTTATTTGGATAAGGATAGGCTTAACTTGGGTAAATCCATAGAACCATTACATAAAATGATGGAAGCGGCAACTCGATATGACAATATTGAAAGGATAACGATAGATGAGTGCTTGGCTTATATTGATCAGCAGATTGCGATAGCGGAAAACGCTATGTCGGATACCATTTTATCTTCACTAATATATGATGAAAGTGCTTCTGAGGTCAAGCATCATATTTCCTCAGATGTTACACTATTTAAGATGCCAGAAAAGATAACCGTAGCACTATCAAAAATGGTTAATATTGTTGAAGTTGTTGGAGAAGAGTATGGAGCGACTATTTCGCTTGGATTATTGAATAGGATAGAGCGTGTAGGTGCAGATTTGTTTAAAATTAGTCTTAAAAATTATGCTCCCTTGGATGGTAGAAAGATTAGAAGAATTTGCGTTCGAATAACAGAGTTGTCTATCAGCAGTGATAATATAACCGAGATTTTGACAGGAACGATAATAAATAATGATGTCGTAAACCCTGTTGTGTCTAACCTGGGCGATTACATTATGAGCAAGGACATAGATGTAACGTTGAGTGGCAATTATAGATTTACGCTGAAAAATGCGATTTGCTATAGGGAAATTGTGTTTATGCCCAATTCAGCATCTTCGGCAACATGGCCTTATCATCAATGTAATAATCGCATGTAATCTTCCTGGAATTGTTGCCATTGACCGCATCAAACGGCTGGCTCTGTTCCCGACACTAGGAGACCGCTTTTTCTAGGGTTTCGCCAGCTCGGTAGGTCCAGAGGATGAGTTTGTTGCCGGACTTTTGTTGAGCACACAGGTATTCAATTAATGGTCTGTTTGGTTCACCGAGTTCAGGATATTTGCTGAAGCAAATGGTATATAGTTCGCCCTGTGATAACACCATAATAACAAAAAATCCAAAAACCTCAGATACAAGGCGCATATCCAAGAAAAAAGTGGTGAAAATACTCTTAAAATCACCTGAAAACATAATGATTTCCGGCGCAAAAGTCCGTGAGGGCGGAAGAACGGTTGGATCCGGCAGGGTTGCGACTATCATTGAGTAATCTTTGATAGTGTCTCTAAAAAGCTAGATTTATAGGGCTTTCCTAGGAATAGGGAAGCCCTTTTTGCGTCTTGAAAAAAGTGGAAAGAATAGCGAAAAATAAAGTTAGCGGTGCCAAAACGGTGCTAAAAACAAAAACTCCAGCGAATTTAGAGTGCGTTAGAGAAAATTCTTTGACATATAAGATACATCGTGTTAGTGGTGTGCCGGAAGGTACACACTATGAGATTGGCAAGTATGGACGAATGCGGTGGGAGTATTTGAAAAAACACCAAAGAGGGGAATTATCAAGTTGGCTGTATTAAAGAAATAGCAAATAAATAACAGACAGTTCACAATTCAACTGGGAGTTGAATTGATTTGTGATTTTCACTGGGGAGGTTATTGATTTATAGGGAAACCAATTTTATGATAATAATAGGAAGTGATAGAAGGAGATGGCACAATGAATCATAATATTGGAGCTTTTATTGCAGCAAAGAGAAAAGAGTTGGGAATCACTCAGCAAAAATTGGCAGAGCAACTGAATGTTTCCTTTCAAGCTGTTTCAAAGTGGGAAAACGGAACGACAGTACCTGACACACTATTGTTATCACAATTGGCATCTGTGCTTAGAACATCAGTGGATACAATTCTTGGGTATAAAGCCGCACCAATCACAGAATATGAAAAAAAGTATGAAGGTGAGGATTATTATTGGGGGATTACACCGAATCGCCTATGCTATGAAATCATGAAACTTAAGCCTCCTGTAAAGCCATACAAGGTATTGGATATCGGTTGTGGAGAAGGAAAAGATGCCGTATTTTTAGCAAAAAATGGGTATATTGTTTCTGCGTTCGATGCGGCAAAAAAAGGGTTGGATAAAGCAAAGGAATTAGCGCAATTGCATCATGTAGATGTTAATTTTTTTCAAGCCGACATTAATGAATATGAGTTAAGTGAGGAGTATGATATCATTTTTTCAAGTGGAGTATTTCATTACCTTACACCCAATCGAAGGGAAGATTTTATCCGGAATCTGAAAGAGCATACTGCCATAAATGGAATACATGCAATCAATGTATTTGTTAAAAAACCATTTATTGAAGTTGCACCCGACAGTGAAGAAACGGAATTAAGAAACGAACCTTGGTATTCCGGAGAACTTATGCGATACTACCATGATTGGATGTTCCATAAATACGAAGAAGTGATTTTTGATTGTAACAGTGGCGGAATCCCTCACAAGCATTGCATGAACGGAATGGTTGCAGAGAATTTTCACGGATAGGAGAAGATGCTATATTATTGTCTGATTATCATGTACGTACACTATATTCTCCCGATTCAAAGATGGAACAGGCGGAAGCAATTTGTGCCGCAATAGCATCAGGGGTTATAAATGGTTGCTTTACTGAACATATCAATCCGGGAGCCTTTTTGTGCGGCTGACAGCTTTTTAGACTGCCTGAGCTTTTATTTTGATTAAAAAATGTTTGACGCAATCGCAAACAATTAAAGTTCTCGAAACCGCAACCATTATGTGTTATACTACAAATTGGATAGGTGAGTGTATATGGAAGATGGAAAGGGGTATCCCCTGTGATTATAAATATTCAGGATGACATTCTGAAAATAAAGGCGTTGGGTTTGTTTCAGAAAATATAATGAGATAGAAAGTGAGACAATGAAATTGGGAAAAGATTTTGATCTTTCACAATTTAATGAATACAGAGAAGATAATCGCAGAGAAGTAAAAAAAGCAAGCGCTGGTCTGCCGATTTCTCTTTGGGATACTTATTCTGCCTTTGCTAACTGCTACGGTGGGGTTATTATTCTTGGTGTCAAGGAAGAAAAGGACGGAAATTGGACAACTACCGGACTGCGGAATGCGTCAAAGCTTCGCAAAGATTTTTGGGACACGATCAACAATCCCAAGAAAGTAAGCATAAACCTGTTATCGGAAGATGATGTGCAGATATATGAAGTGGGCGATAAGAAAGATGTTATCATGGTAATCTATGTGCCGATGGCAAAGCGGGAGCAAAAGCCCGTATATATCAATAATGATATTTTTAATGGTACGTTTCGCCGAAACTATGAAGGTGACTATCATTGTACCAGACTGCAGGTAAAATCAATGCTTCGGGATCAGACGGAGCGCACTGTGGACATGGAAGTGCTGGATAAGGTGTCCATGGACGATTTGAACTATGATACGATCCATGGTTATAGAAACAGCCATCGCTCGTTGAAAGAGGGACATCCGTTTGAACGCCTGAGCGATCACGAATATCTGAGAAGTATCGGTGCGGCTGCAATTTCCGAGGAAGACGGGCAACTGCATCCCACAGCGGCAGGCATGCTGATGTTTGGAGACGAGTATAATATTGTGCGCCATTTTCCAGAGTATTTTCTGGATTATAGGGAGGAATTAGATCCTACCACTCGCTGGAGCGACAGATTGCAGTCCAGTTCCGGTGAGTGGTCTGGAAATGTGTGCGATTTTTATTTCAGAGTCTATAACAAAATTATTAAAGATGTCAAAGTGCCGTTCAAAATGTCCGGCGGAGAGCGTATTGACGATACTCCGGTACACAAGGCTCTCCGAGAAGCTTTGGCAAACTGTTTGATCCATGCAGATTATCATGGATTGCGCGGTATTGTGATCAGAAAAGAAGCAGACAGGCTGATTTTTGCAAATCCCGGCTATATCAGAACCGGCAAAAAGCAGATGCGTCTTGGCGGAGAGTCTGATCCGAGAAACAAGGCGCTTATGAAGATGTTTAACCTTATCAATATTGGGGAACGGGCCGGAAGTGGTGTGCCGAATATCTTTCATGTGTGGGCGGATGAAGGCTGGGAGGAGCCGGTCATTGAGGAAAGGTTTGATCCGGATAGGACGGTACTGACGCTTTCTTTTGTGAAAAAACAAGCGATAAAAACAAGCGATAAAAAGCAAGCGAAAAAAACAAGCGATAAAAAACAAGCGATAAAAACACTGGAGAATATAAAAAAAGTAAGAGATTTTCTTGAACAAAATGGGGAATCAAAGGCAAGCGATATAGCCGAATGTATCGGATTAAGTGTTGTGCGGACAAGAGCGTTACTTAGTGATATGCCAGAAGTTGAGCCAATCGGTGCGAATAGAAACAGGGTATATAGAATACGTAGGTAGCCGCTTGGTGGCAAGGTGGTATTATGATAAGGATTGATAGTTGCATATTTTAAGGATAAATTCGACGAGAGATATATGGCGTTTGCAAGAAAATTTAACTTAGAGCCCAGAGAACTTTTAAGTCATGTTTTGGAAACAGTATTGTTGTATAAGCCAGTGTAAGGCAACATGAAGGATTTGAGGTTGAAAACCAAAACTTCGCTCAAAAAAATGAGCGAAGTTTTATCAAAAAAGATTATCAAAAGGTCAAGGTAATTATTGATTTTATTGATGAAAATGGGGAAATCAGCCTCAAAGAAGCTGACTCAAATTTACACCCACCAGCCCATAAAATGGTTTTATCCAGCAACATATGTTGGGGAGGGACAATTTTGAAGCGTAAGAAAAAGATGACCATTGCGATCATCATGATCGGAATACTACTTTGCTTTGGCGGAATCTATGTTTTCCTGTTAAGATTCTTTTTTTATAACAAACATAATCTTTATGCACAGAGAGCCATGCTGGACAGCCTGAATAAAAAATATAATCAGGAGTTTGAACTGCTGTCCACAGAGTTTGAAACAAAGGAAAAGCTGACAGCGTCCGCAGGATATGTTCATATCTGGACCTTTTTGCTTCAGGACAGGCAAGGAAGGCAGTTTCATGCGTATGTACGTTTATATGGTCTGGTTGAAAAAGGCGATGGGAACTTTCATGAACCGGATTATTCCAGCTATATAGATGATACCTATGGGCAGCTTTGCATAGAGGAGCGGTTAGACAGTCAATTTGACTTGTATCAATACAGGCAGGAAAAGGGAAACAGACCGGAAGACGCAAGGTGGGAGGACTACATATTTATTTGCTCAGAAAATAATGCAGCTGAAATAGCGGAGCTGTTGACCAAAATCTATTTTACGGAACCGGAGTTTGGCAATGGCGGCTGTTTGAAATGTCTGGTAAAGAAAGAAGGGGGAGAACCGCTGTTTTCCTATTATTGGTGGGATATTACGAGAGCGCTGCAAAAACAGGAAAAAGAAATAACAGAACAAACGGTATATGCGTACCTTTTGCAGGAATTGGGAAAGTCCCCTTTCTGAATTGTGGGTCTGGTCGAAGCCATGCCCGATTTGATATGCGTCCTGATAGGTATGGTTGATTTTTTAATTTTCCGAAAAGGGATGGTGGAACAAATTTAAATTTGATTTACTGGAGGTCATGATGAGCAATACAGAATGGGTCATGCCAACTCATATCATTGCGGCAGCGGGTATCGTGATGAATGATAATGATGATATCCTGCTGGTAAAAACATATCGCGGAGGGTGGGAATTTCCAGGAGGGCAGGTCGAAGTCGGGGAAAACGTGATCGACGCTGTTAAAAGAGAAGTTATGGAAGAAACAGGCATTGATATTGAGGTTGGAGAAGTGTTTTGCATATCATCGAACACTTGTAAATATCCCGGGTATAACGGGGTCAAAGAAGTGCCCACCAAGATTATGCTCGATTTTATTTGCAGGGCGAAAGATGGCATACCGCGTCCTTCAAATGAAAACTCTGAGTCAGCTTTCTTTTCAATAGACAAGGCTCAAGAGTTAATCACTACTCCTGCCATCGTTGAAAGATTCAAGGCATATCTGGAATATGCAGGCAGACCGACTTACTTGGAATATGTTACAAAACCAAATTTTCAGCTGAAGCTGAAAAGAACCATTTGAATTCCCGTTTGTCGAACGAACAGTATTTATCATCACAACTAAATGGCAACACAGGTTTCTTTTCAGAATGGCAGCTAGTAGAGACACTTTTCCGAAAAGGGACTTGGGAAAATGCGTCTGTATAAAATAGGCGTGCGTGAAGCGAATTTTATAAATACGGATCCTTTAGGAAAACTGTCAAGGCCGGGAGTTGAAAAAGCTCCCGGCCTTGGCTTTCTATCCTGCAGGCGTCTTTTTCCTTTCTTCGGGATTGCTAAAATGGAAGAAATATTGTACCATATTTCTGTAGGCAATTTTGCGAATTGCTTTAGAAGAAGTGAGGAAAGGGTACGGTTTCGATACCGGAGAAAAAGGGGATAGAATGAATAGAAAGAAGCTGCTTTGTCTGGCGCTGGCCTGTCTTTGTATGTGCGGCTGCGCTTCCCGGAAAACGGAACCGGCGGACGGGGATCAAATCGTCGTTACCATGTTGTATCCCAGCGATCTGCCCAGCCTGGAAAATCTGGTGGAAACCACTTATCCCGATATCGATCTGCAGATCGAAAAAAACGCGGCCGGGACAATCGACGGTGAAATGGAGCGCCGTCTGCGCAACGGGCACGGCAGCGATATTGTCACGTCCACCCTCGCGGCGGGCGATGTGCTCAACTATCTTGCGGACTTGAGTGCGGACGAGTATATTGCGGCATACCAGTCCGGCATGATGCGCAAGATCGCCAAAGACGGGAAAAATCTTTTTATTCCTCTGCCGGCGCAGTATTACGGGTATATCTATAACGTTACGCTTGCACAGGAAAACGGCCTTTTAGTGCCCACAACCCAGGACGAGCTGATGGAAATGCTTGAAAAGGCGAAAAAGGCGCGGATCGGGACGGATGAAAAAGGGTCTGTTTTTGTCGTAAACGGCACGCCCGCTACCACGGCCACCTTTGTCATCGCCACGCAGATCCCGGATTTCTTCGGGCTTTCCGAGGGCATCCGATGGCTGGACGATCTGAAAAACGGGAAGGCCGCTTTCGCCGGCGCCCTGGACTCCTGTCTGGATCTGCCCCTGGAAATGATAGAAAAGGAATATCTGGATCCGTTTCCTTTTACCTCCGTTTCCAATTCGGCTCCCATTCTCCAAAAAATGAGCAGCGGGGAAATGCTGGTGGCGTTTGATAACGTTACCATGCTGGATCGGATCCGGAAGAACAGCGAGTATGAATTTGATATGCTGCCGATGCTCAGCAAAGAAGGAAATCCTGCATGGACGGTTTCCGCGCCTACGGCTTTTCTGGGGATCAACAAAGCGCTGACCGGAGAGGGCGAGGAAGCCCGGCTGGATGCCTGCCGGAGAATCCTGGGTCTTTTGTCCACGCCCGAGGGCCAGGACGCCTTTATGATGGATAACGGGGCGGCCTATTCGTATCTGGTGGACTATACGCCTGATTCGGACATTGTGCCCGGCGGAATCAAGGCCTGTATGGAAGAAGGTTTTAACTATAACATTTCGATTTCCAACGATTTCATGCGCTATTTCGGCAACCGCTGCAATGCCGTGCTCTGCGGGCAGAAGGATATCGCGTCCGCGCTTGCGGAGGTGGATGGATATATGCAGGGCGGCGACAGTCAGACCGCCACGCTGATCGGGACGATCAACCAGGACATGCTGGTAGAGAAGTATAATGTGCGTCTGGGTGAAACGGAGATTGGAAATCTGATTTCGGACGCGGTCAGGGAGATAACCGGCGCGGATATTGCCGTGGTAAACGGAGGCTCTATCCGGGGAAGTCTCTATAAGGGCGATCTTTACAGCTACGATCTGGACTATGTCTGTCCCTATCAGGATACGATCATCATTCTCGAGGTGAATGCGGACGTCATTAGGCAGATGCTTTCCAACAGCCTGTCAACCATGCTGCGCGATGTCGAGATACCGGGAGGAAGGTTCCTCAATGTTTCGGGGCTGAAGTATTCCTTCACCCTACCCACCCAGGACGCTCCGGCGCAGCTTGTTGACGTGACGCTCCCGGACGGATCGCCGCTGGAGGAAAACGCCGTCTATACGCTTGCTGTAACGGATTACATGGCGGGCGCCAGCGGGTACTTCGACAATAACGGCGACGGCTTTACCATGCTCAATGTTTACAGCAGCGATGTGCCCAAGGCCGAAAACGTGAAGCTCGTCCGGGAAACGGAAGATACGTTCCAAAGCATTTTGAAAGAATACATTATCAAGCATAATACGGAAGAAATCGCATCGCAGATTGAGGGAAGGATCACATCGGTGGAGAAAGATGAGTGAGGATCGGGGGAAAAGGGTTTCCCACAGGCGGTTTTATATCGTGCTGGTTCTGGCAATCGCGCTGGTATGCCTGCTGGTAACCTGGCTGATTTATGCCGCGGCGGGGATCACATCCGGGTTTACGAAGGATATGAATGCCATGTATCTGCGCGAGATGACGAACCTGACGCAGGCCAATTTCAAATCGGGTCTTTCCATGCGCTATAGCGGGCTGAAGGCTGTGGCGGAGAGCGTCAATGACGAGGATATGGAAAGCCTGGAAGCAATGGAACGGTTCATAACCCACGCCGAAAAAAACAATGACTTTGAGTTTATGGCGTTTGTGGACGAGGACGGTTTCTATTACAGCAGGGACGGGAAGCGTCCCGCGGCTTCCAAGCTCAGCTTTCTCGCCGAATTGCTCAACGGGGAGGACGAACTGGTTTCCTATAATGAAACCTTTGTGGAAAACAATATGATAGTCCTGGGCACGCAGATAGCCCCGATTTCCTTTGACGGGGCAGATCTGATCGGCATCATTGCGGGATTTACGGCGGATTCCATTGGACAGCACCTGTTTTTGCGCAGCGAGGATGGACAGACCAATGCCAGTATCGTGACCGGCGACGGCAGCTTTATCGTTTACAATACTTTTTTCTCCGATCTTCCCAAAGGCACCAATATCCTTTCCAAATTCAGGGAATACGCGGAATTTGACGAAGGCTTTTCCGTGGAACAGATAGAAAACGATTTCAAAGCCGGCAATGCCGGGATGGTGATATTCAAGGCGGCCGGAACCCATATGTGTATGTATTATGCGCCGATAGAGGGCACGGAATGGTACATGCTCATGGAGGTGCCTTATGAGGTCGTCGATGAAATGACCGAGGATCTGAGCGCCCGGCTCAATCGGAATGCCATCGCCATGATGGCGTCTGTGATGCTGCTGATTCTGATCATTTTCTCCTTCTATCTCATGAATTTGAAGGCCCATTCAAAACAGCTTGAGGCCGCCCGCGAATCGGCTGAAAAGGCACAGAAGGCCGCCGAACAGGCAAGCCTTGCCAAAAGCGAGTTTTTAAGCCGCATGAGCCATGAAATCCGCACGCCCATGAATGGCATCATCGGCATGACGGAAATTGCCCGCCAGAACAAGGACGATCCCAAAAAGGTGGAAGACTGTCTGAAGAAGGTATCCCTCTCGTCGAAGCATCTGATGTCGCTGATCAACGATGTGCTGGATATGTCAAAGATCGAAAGCGGAAAGATACAGCTCAAAAACGAGCTGTTCAATCTGCGGCTCTTTTTGGAAAATATCGAAAATATCTACGGCATACAGGCGGAGGAAAAGGGGATCGACTTCCGGATTTCCCTGTTTGGCAGAATTGACGAATTTATCGGGGGAGATTCCCTGCGTCTCAATCAGATCCTGACCAATCTTCTTTCCAACGCGTTCAAGTTCACGCAAAAAGGCGGCAGGGTCGTTTTAAGTGTCAGCGAACTGAAACACGAGGACGTTCTCGTTTTGCTGCATTTTGCGGTCAGGGATACGGGCACAGGCATAAAAGAGGAGAACCTTGAAAAGATATTTGAGGCGTTTGAACAGGAAGATGCCGAAATCACCCACAAATTCGGCGGAACCGGACTCGGGCTGTCGATTGTCCGCAGATTTTCCGAGCTGATGGGCGGCTCTGTTACGGTTCACAGCGAGTACGGAAAAGGCTCGGAATTTGCGGTGGATCTGCCCTTTGCGGTCACCGAAAATTCGCATATGATTGACTGGAAAGGCGACAGATCTCCGGAAGAAAAAACTGTCGAAAACAAAACCTACGATTTTGCGGGGAAACATATTCTGCTTGCCGAGGATAACGAACTGAACCGGGAGATTGCCGTTGCCCTGCTGGGAACGGGTACGGGCGCCAGCATCGACGAGGCGGAGGACGGGCAGAAGGCGGTTGCGCTTTTTGCGCAGAGCGAAACAAATTATTACGATCTGATCCTTATGGATATTCAAATGCCGCAGATGGACGGGTTTGAAGCGACCAGAAGGATACGCGCGATGGATCGGCCCGATGCGGCTTCCGTTCCCATTTTCGCCATGACTGCCAACGCGTTTGCCGAGGACGAGGAGAAAAGCCTGCGGGCAGGCATGAACGCGCATCTTTCCAAGCCCCTGGAGATTTCCGCGGTGCTGGCGGCCATGAACGAAATCTTAAACCGCGACTGAAGCGGATACCGCGGGGAGGAGCCTGCAGGGCCGGAAAAAGTGAAATTGCCACTTGCGCAATGCGTTTAGGTATGATAAAATTATCAACGCTGGAGCACTTGAACTGGTTTTCAGCGGTTCTATCAGGCTCCGTGGTCAAGCGGTTAAGACATCGCCCTTTCACGGCGGTAACACGGGTTCGATTCCCGTCGGAGTCATCAGGCGATATTCCTGTCCGCAGATACTGCACAGCAGGCACCCGCAAGGGTTACGGACCTTTAGCTCAGTTGGTTAGAGCAACCGGCTCATAACCGGTCGGTCCTGGGTTCGAGTCCCCGAAGGTCCATTTTTAAGTCCTGGCCCAGTGGCTCAGTTGGTTAGAGCGCCGCCCTGTCACGGCGGAGGTCACGGGTTCGAGTCCCGTCTGGGTCGTTTCTATCGGCGAGACGCTGTACGCGCCCGCTTTTGGAAATTGTATATCTTTTGAATGTGCTGGTGTGGCGGAATAGGCAGACGCAAGGGACTTAAAATCCCTCGGTGGCAACACCGTGCCGGTTCAAGTCCGGCCACCAGCAGTCCGTATTTCGCCCGGGATCGCAGGAAAGTTCCTGCCCGGCGCAGCGGTTGAGAAAAAGGAGAACAAAGGAAGGCCGGCCCGCGCAGCGTGTCGGCCCTCGTTGACCCGGGGACGTCTCGCACAGCGCGGCGTCCGTTGTTTTTTGAAACTCTGTGGGAAATTTTGGGAGCACAAAAGGCCAGTGACGCAGAAGGAAGCCTGTAAAATCCTGGGGATCGAACCGGGTGAAAAGAAGACGGAAATCAAAAAGAAATATCATCGGCTCATGCTGCAGGTGCATCCGGATGTAGAGGAGCCGGTGCGCATGGAGTATGCCTACAGCGCGCAGGAAATCAATCTGGCCTACGAATTTCTGATGAAGGCAAGGAAGGCGGGCGCAGGCAAAAAGACGGCCGCGTCGGGGGCGGATGGAACCCGCAGGAGAGAAAAGGAAACGGCGTGGGACGCGCCGGTCAATCCCCACGCGTATGCGTCCCGGGAAATCCTGCATACCGTAGAGGATGCAGACGGCGTTGTTCTGGGGAATTTCCGTGTGGCGAAGGGAAAGTATCTGTGGACGCCGGAGGAGGATTTTCCCCTGTTTCTGCTCAGTCTGTACCGGTGCGGGAAGGAGCTTTTAGACGGCGTGGACGATGATGCGCGCCGGGGCCGGTCGCCGGACGGACGGGAGCGGTTCCAGTCGGAGCTGACTTATCTGCTGGCCCAGCAGTTCATCGACGGCGGCAGGCTGTTGGGAATCCTGGCGAAAAAAACGCAGGACCGGGACGGGAATCTTATCTTTTATCTGCCTGCCATGCTGGAACTGACGGAGCAAAAGACGCTGTTACAGGAAGGGGAAGAACTTCTGCCTGCCGGCGTCCGGCGGCACCGGCTTTATGTGAAGGACAGGCGGGAAAAGGAGTTGGGCTATCTTTCCTTCCGGGATGACCGTCTCTATTATGTGGTCATTCCGCTTTTTGAGCAGAGACGGCTGCAGGTGCGGATGCGGACGGCGGCGCCCTATCCGAAAGGGAAAAAGAAGCGGACCGGATATCAGGATCTGCGCCTGTGGGTCCGGCTGTGCCAGGGGGAGACGGACAGTCTTTCGGAAAATCTGAATCTGCGGATTGAAGCGTTGTTAAAGGAGTATAGCATGAAGGAAACAGACTGCGCAAAGGTGACCACCGTCCTGTTCGATCTGGACGGCACGCTTTTGCCCATGGATCAGGATGTTTTTATAGGCGCTTATTTCAAGCATCTGGCGGCCGGACTGGCGCCGGCCGGTTACGAACCAAAGAAGCTGGCGGACAGCGTGTGGGCCGGTACGGGCGCGATGATCGGCAACGACGGCAGACGCACCAACGAGGAAGTATTCTGGGAACGGTTTGAGCATGTGTACGGGAAATCCGCCCGATCCGATCTGCCGCTGTTTGAGGAATTTTACCGTACCCGATTCAACCGGGTGGCGGAGGTGTGCGGCAAAAATCCCATGGCCGCAGAACTGATCGGGCTGCTGAAGCAGAACCGGATCCGGCTTGTGTTGGCGACCAATCCGGTGTTTCCGGCGGTGGCCACCCGAAACCGGATCCGTTGGGCGGGGCTGGAACCGGAGGATTTCTCGTTTTATACGACCTATGAAAATACGGGCTTTTGTAAGCCCAATCCGGAATATTACCGCGATATTCTCCAACGGATCGGCTGCGATCCGGCGGAGTGTCTGATGGTGGGCAACGATGTGACGGAAGATATGGTGGCGCAGACGCTGGGAATGCGGGTGTTTTTGCTCACAGACTGCCTGATCAACCGGGAGGGAACGGACATTTCGGTCTACCCCAACGGCGGGTTTCCCCAGTTGTTTTCCTATATCCGGACGGTGTGCGACATCGAAGGGTAAACGGGGTTTTTGGAGAGAAAAAGACGTTTTTGCGGGCGCAGAAACTCGAAAAAACAAAGTTTTTTTACACGGGACAGACGAGTTGTGCTATAATAAAGGGCGTCGAAGGATTGCGGCGGCGCGTCGGGGATACGATGCGAAAGCAGGAAAAGAGGAGACCGGATGGAAATTTTGGGAAGTGCGTTACTGGGATATTTTCTGGGAGGGATCAATCCCTCTTACTATTTTGGCAAGCTGAAGGGAATGGATATCCGTCACGTGGGCTCCGGCAACGCGGGGGCGTCCAACGCGATCATTATGCTGGGCAAGGCGATGGGCGTATGCTGTATGATATTCGATATTGTGAAAGCCTATTTTGCCTACCGTGCGGCCGCCTGGCTTTTTCCTTCCTATGAACTGGCGGGCATCACCGCCGGTACGTTCTGCATCATTGGGCACGTGTTTCCGCTGTTTCTGGATTTTCAGGGCGGGAAAGGACTGGCCTGTCTGGCCGGCGTGGCATTGGCCTACGATCCGAAGGTCTTTCTGATTTTGCTTTTGCTGGAAGCCGTGGTGGTGCTGACGGTCAACTATCTTTGTTTTGTGCCTATTACGGGCTCAATTCTGTTTAATATCGTGTACGGCGTGAGAACCAGAAGTCTGGCGGGCGCTCTGATTCTTGCCTGCGCCACGGGCGTTATTTTATACCGGCATATGGAGAATCTGAAACGGATCCGGCAGGGCACGGAGGTACATCTGAGCTTTTTGTGGGATCAGGAAAACGAACTGCAGAGGGTCATGGAAAATTATGACGGTTCTCTGGGGGACAGAGGTGTGGCGGCTTCCACCCGGGCAAAGGACAGGACGGTGAGATAAAATTTTGCGTTATCCGGCGGAAAAGTCCGACCGGCGCATAAACGGCGGCCGGATGGGCATATTGTGAACAGGGACAGTTGAGATGGCGCTCCCTTGGATTCCCGGCGGATTCACAGAATTTTCACAGGTTTTTTGGCTGTTTTAGTTGACAACGTATAACATAAGCGTTATATTACAACTAGAACAAGTAAAACAAAAGCTCACCGAGCATAAAAGGAGGAATGACCTATGTTGGCACCCAGCATTTTTGGCAGAGATATGTTTGACGACGTTTTCCGGTTCCCGTTTTTTGACGACAGCGCGTTCAAAAAGACGGAGAAGAATCTCATGAGGACCGACGTCCGGGAAACGGACAACGCGTATGAACTGGAGATGGAACTGCCCGGTTTCCGGAAGGAAGACGTGCAGGTTTCTCTGGAGGACGGGTATCTGACCGTTCAGGCGGCACAGGAGAGAACCGAGGAGAAGAAGGAGGAAAAGACCGGCGCCTATATCCGCAGGGAGCGTTACGCCGGCTCCTATCAGAGAACCTTCTACGTGGGCAAGGATGTGACCCAGGAGGAGATTAAGGGCGAGTTCCGGCAGGGGATTCTGCATCTGACCGTGCCGAAGAAGGAGGAACAGCCTGAAGTGGAGAAAAAGAAATATATCGCCATCGAGGGGTAATAAGACAGACCGGCCGCCGGGCCGCAGGCAGAAAATGCCGCGGCCCGGCATTTTTTTGTGTCAAAACTTCCATTCGGCCCCGAGGGGAAAAAGATATTGTGTATCCCGGCGCGGTCGGCTATAATGAAAGGGACCATTCAGAACCGGCGCCCCCGGGGAAACCGGCGCGTCAGAGACGGGAGGAAAAGCGGATGGACGAACGGGCCTGGGCAGATGGAGTTTCGGAAAAAATCAAAAGAAAAGTCCGGATCGTGGCGGAACGCAGCAGGGATAAAATTCCCTATACTACGGTGGACGGCCGGTTTGACGACAGGCGAAAGAAGAATATCTGCTGGTGGACAAACGGGTTCTGGGCCGGTATGCTGTGGCAGCTCTATCATGCCACGGGGGATATGCTCTATCGTCAGATCGCGCAGGAGAACGAGACGTGGCTGGATGAAAACCTGATGATCGCACAGGGCCTGGATCATGACAACGGCTTTAAATGGCTTCTGACAGCGGTGGCCGATTACCGGGCGACAGGCAGTCTGGCTTCCCAAAACAGAGGACTTCTGGCGGCGGGCCATCTGGCGGGACGATTCAATCCTGTGGGCCGGTTTTTGCGCGCCTGGAACGACGGCGGCGACGGCGGCAAGGCGGGCTGGGCCATTATTGACAGCATGATGAATCTGCCGCTTTTATACTGGGCCTGGGAGGAGACGAACGATCCCCGGTTTTATCATATTGCAACGATGCACGCAGATACGGTGGAGACATATTTCCTGCGTCCCGACGGATCGGCGAAGCATATTGTGGAGTTTCATGCGGGGACAGGCGAATACGTCCAGTCCTTCGGCGGACAGGGCGTTGCGACAGGTTCCGCCTGGACGCGGGGACAGGCCTGGGCGCTGTACGGCTTTACCCTGAGTTATCTGCATACAAAGGAAAAACGGTATTTGGACGACGCGAAGCGGATAGCCCATTATTTTGTTGCCAATCTCCCGGAAAGCGGCCTGGTGCCTGTGGATTTCAGACAGCCGAAGGACTGCGCCTGGGAAGATTCCACGGCGGCGGCCATCGCGGCCTGCGGCCTTCTGGAGATAGACAGGTGCGTTCCGGAGCAGGAAAAAGGGTTGTATGCCAGAGCTGCCCTGCGGCTGCTGCATGCGCTGGAGGAAAAGCGCTGCCGCTGGGATACGGACTGCGACAATATCCTGGAGAAGTGTACGGCGGCCTATCATGATAAGGAACATGAGGTTTCTCTGATTTACGGGGACTATTTTCTGACGGAAGCGATATGGAAGCTGACGGGGCAGGAGTTGTTTCTCTGGTGACCGGCGGACGTGCCGGGCTGTGCCGGGGCGCGGAGAACGGCCGGTGCACGGAGGGAGGATCGGATGGTATTTGAACCGAAATCGCTGGATTTTGAACGCAGTCCCTATACGGGGCTGACGTATGAGAGCTGGCTTGAGGCCGGCAGGTATCTGCTGGAGGGGATTTTTAGGCACATCCGCTCTTTTTCGGATCCGGTGGTGGTGCCCCGGCGGGAAACGCAGGTTTCCTATCCCCATTCTTCCGACGCGGTGTGGGAGCAGAAGGCGGAATATTTTGAGGGACTGGCCCGTTCTTTCTTTGTGGCGGCCCCGCTGATTCGTGCGATTCCGGATCTTGAGGTCTGCGGCTACCGGCTCCGGGAGTATTATAAGGCCCAAGTGCTGCGCGCCTGCACGGAGGGCGATCCGGTTTCGGTGGGAAGCTACGAAAAAATGCAGGAAATTTCCGGAGATCGGGAACGGACGTTCCAGCAGACGGTGGAGACCTGTGCGCTGGTGATCTGTCTGTGGGTCTGCAAGGCCCAGATCTGGGATACCTATACCAGGGCGGAAAAGGACGTGATTGCAGGGTTTCTTACCGGGTATGCCAACGGCAATACGGTGCCCCAGAACTGGCGGCTTTTCAATATGCTGGATATGGCCTTTCTGCACATGGAGGGCTATCCTGTCGATACGGAAATCATGGCGGAGCACGCCCAGGCCATTGTGAACTATTATGCCGGGGACGGCTGGTACCGGGACGGTCATTCCTTCGATTATTATTCCTGCTGGGCTTTCAATCTGTACGCGCCCCTCTGGAACCTGTGGTACGGTTATGCGCATATGCCCTATCTGGCCGCAAAGTTTGAGGAATATTCCAACCGGCTCATGGAGACGTATCCGGACTTTTTTGACAGGGACGGATTTCTCAATATGTGGGGCCGGAGCAACATCTACCGCTGCGCGGCCGCCAGCGCTTTTGCCGGGAACTTCTTTTTGAAGCATCCTGCGGCGGATCCGGGGCTGGCGCGGCGCATCTGTTCCGGGTCGCTTCTGCAGTTTTTGTCCCGGGAGGATTTTTTGGATCAGGGCGTGCCCACGCTGGGCTTTTACGGTCCGTTCACACCGCTGGTACAGGGCTATTCCTGTGCGGAATCCCCGTTCTGGCTGGGCAAGGCGTTTCTGTGCCTGTATCTGCCCCCGGAACACCCCTTCTGGACGGCGAAGGAAAACAACGGCAGCTGGGAGCGACTGGGCGACAGGGAAGTCAAGGAGACGGCGCTGGACGGGCCCGCGCTTTGTTTTACCAATCATCAGGCCAACGGCAGTACGATTCTGCGCACCGGGAAGGTGACGAAACAGAAGGACGATCTGCACGGCATGTGGAATTATGCCAAGCTGGCCTACCATTCCAAATATCCCTGGGAGGCGTCGCCTGCGCAGGGGGTGGAGGCGCAGCAGTATGTGCTGCTGGATCAGACGGCCGGCCGGTACGAACGCTGCAACGTCACGTTCTGGTGCGGGAAAAAGGATGGCGTGCTGTACCGGCGGCAGTATTTCGGGTATTGTCTGGAGCAGGAAACCCACTGGAACCATGCCGTCAGTCTGGCGGATTTCCCGGTTCCCTGGGGGATTTTCAGGGCGGATCGGCTCCGGCTGTACCGGCGGCCCGTATCGCTGACGCTGGGTGCCTTCGGCTTTCCGGACAACGGTACGGAGGTAAGCGTGCGGGAATGCGGGGACGCAAAGGCGATCCTGTTAAAGGGACACGATGTTACAGGCAGGGAAAAACAGCTTGCCATGACCATCTTCGGCGGCTGGCAGTCGATTTCCCTGGTGCACAGCCGGGGCACCAATCCGGATTCGAAGCGTTCCATCGTGCTTTACGCCAAGGGCAGTTGGGAAAAGCGCTACAGCTGCGCGCCGGGCCTTCTGCTTTCCCAGGTGATCACCCGGGAAAGTCTGGAGGATTTTTTACCGGAGGAAATTTTCCCTCTCAAATCCGTTTCCTGTACCGATCCGGACGGCCTCGGGATTTATGGGCCGGTGGAGCTGGTGTTTCATGACGGCACGAAACGGCGGATTGACTTTGAGGGAATGGAAGGCAGGCTGATGCTTTGAGCGCCTCGAAGGCACGGAGGAAGGAATGAGACGGATTCTGGTGGTGGAGGACGATCCGGCGATTGGAAATATGCTGGAGGAAATACTGGAAAAAGCGGGATATGGAGTGTGGCACGCCTGGTCGGGCACAGAGGCGATGCTGCTTTGTTCCCGGCGGCGGCCGGATCTGATCCTTCTGGATCTGATGCTGCCCGGTCTGTCCGGGGAGGAAGTGCTGCGGCGCATTAAGGGCATTCCCGTTATTGTACTCAGCGCAAAGGCGGAAGTGGATCATAAGGTGTCCCTGCTGTTGGATGGGGCGTCGGATTATATGACCAAGCCCTTTGAACCAAGAGAACTGCTGGCCCGGATTCAGGTGGCTTTTCGCAGCTTCCCGGAGGGGGAGAAGCCGATTTTGTCTGTCGGGGATTTGCGGCTGGATCCGGAACGCTGCACGATCAGCCGGATAGAAAAAGAAGGCTCCCTGGATGGGGACAGTCCGCCGCAGGCACATCTTACCCGGACGGAATGCGCCGTTTTAAAGCTGCTTATGCAGAATCCCTCACAGGTGATTCCCCGCACCCGGCTGCTTGACCGAATGAGTCAAGACACGCCGGACGGCACGGAAGCCTCCCTGAAAATACATATCAGCAATATCCGCAGGAAATTGCGGGGGATCGGATGTAAGGCCCAGATAGAAGCGGTCTGGGGAATCGGATTTTTATTTCATGGAAATCCTGCAGAAAATCAGGAAAGAAACGGAGGAAATGCAAAATGAAGCGAAACAGGAAATACGGATGGCTGGCGGCGCTGGCCCTTCTGGGGACGCTGGCCCTCGCCGGCTGTCAGAAAGCGGGAGGAGAGAGCGCGTCCGGAGCCGATACAAAACCCGAAACAGTGGCGACGGAAGCGGCCGGGCAGACGGGAGCAGAGGAGACGGCGCTTTTGGAAGAAACCGCTACGCCGGCCGAAACGGAACCGGCACAGCCGGATCCGCTGGAGGGGCTTTCCTTAAAGGAGCTTTTTGCACAGCACGGCATGAAGGTGGGCACCTGTCTTTCCACCTATGAGATCAACCGCAATTCCGTCAATCAGGTGATTTTGGATCAATTCAACAGCATCACCATGGGAAACGACATGAAGCCCGACTATATCCTGGATCAGAAGGCCAGCCAGGAGGAGGGGCAGCTGGTGGTGAATTTTAACCAGGACGCCATGATGATGTTGTATTGGGCCAAACAGAACGGCTTTTCTCTGCGCGGGCATACGCTGGTCTGGTACAGCCAGACGCCCGAGTGGCTTTTCCATGAGGATTTTGACGAACAAAAAGGGTATGTGGACCGGGAGGAGATGCTTTCGCGGATGGAGAGCATGATCCGCCAGGTGTTTGAAAAGCTGGAGGAAATGGGGTATCTGGATCTTTTTTACGCCTATGACGTGGTAAACGAGGCCTGGATGGAAGACGGCACGCTGCGGCAGAACCACTGGTCGGAAATCATCGGGGACGATTATCTCTGGTATGCCTTTTCCTATGCGGATCAGTATGCGCCCGAAACCATAGATCTGTATTATAACGATTATAATGAGCAGTTCAAGGCCCAGACCATAAGCGATTTTGTACGTACCCTGGTGGACGAGGACGGACGCAGTCTGATCGATGGCATCGGCCTGCAGGCCCATCTGTATACCTCGGATGATCTGGACGCATACTTTGAAGCGGTGGATACCTTGGGAGAGACCGGCTTGAAGCTGCAGCTGACCGAACTGGACGTCTGTCTGGGCCAGTATCAGGTTCCGGGGGCCCCTACTGACCAAAATCTGCGCAAACAGGGGCAGTTTTACTATGATCTGATCCACGGGCTGCTGGAACGGGTGGACGCCGGGCAGATCCGGATGGACGCGCTGACCTTCTGGGGACTTTCCGACGCACAGTCCTGGAGAAGGGAATACAGCCCGATGCTGTTCGATTTTGCCATGAAGCCCAAGTACGCTTATTACGGCGCCATGCAGGTCAAAGAACAGGCGGGGTTTGAACAGTAGGACGCAGGATACGCTGCTTTGACAGGCATCTTTACGAAATCTTTCTGTTTTTCTTTACCGGTTTCTAAACCTTCTCCTTTTATACTGTCAGCAGAAACGGCGCGATGCGCGCAGGAAATGAGGGCAAAAAAATGGAGTATGTATTTACGGCGAAGGAATTGTGTAAAAGCTATGGGCACACCAGGGTACTGGACGGGCTTTCCATGCACGTACCCAGAGGGGCGATCTATGGGCTGGTGGGGAAAAACGGGGCCGGGAAAACCACGCTGATCCGGCTGATCTGCGGTCTCCAGAAACCCACCTGCGGCAGCTACACCCTGTATGGGGCGGATAGCGGCAAAAAGGGGATGGAAAAGGCGCGCAGGCGGATAGGGGCCGTAGTGGAGACGCCATCTTTGTATCCGTTCCTTTCCGCGGGGGAAAACCTCAGGCAGCAGTACCGTCTCCTGGGGCAGCCTTCTTTTGACGGGATTTCGGAACTGCTGGAGCTGGTGGGGCTGAAGGATACCGGAAACAAAAAGGTCAGGCATTTTTCCCTGGGGATGAAGCAGAGACTGGGCATTGCGGTTGCCTTGGCGGGCAATCCCGACTTTCTGGTGCTGGACGAGCCCGTCAACGGTCTGGATCCCCAGGGCATTATCGAGATACGGGAGCTGCTTTTGAAGCTGAACCGGGAGTATCAGATCACGGTGCTGATTTCCAGTCATATCCTGGACGAACTGTCGAAGCTGGCCACCCACTACGGATTTATAGACGGCGGGCGCATGGTGAAGGAGATCAGCGCGGAAGCGCTGGAAATGTCCTGCCGCCGCTGTATGCGGGTGGAAGTGTCGGATACGGGCGCGCTGGCCCGGGTCATGGAGGAACGCAAAACAGAATATCAGATCCTTTCCGAAAGCACGGCGGACATCTACGCGGATCTCAATCTGACGGAACTGGTGACGGCCCTTTTAAAGGAGGGCTGTGAGCTTTTCTCCGTCAGGGAACGGGAGGAAAGCCTGGAAAGCTACTATGTCAATCTGCTGGGAGGCGCCGAAAAAACGGGAGGGATGCGGTCATGAGAAATCTTTTTTTTGCAAATTTCGCACGTCTGAGGAGGGATAGGGGGTTTTGGCTTCTGGTGGGGATCCTGTTTTTCCTGGGGCTTGCAAACAGCGCGTTTGGAAGAAGCTCCGCGGCGGAAATGGCCGCTATGGGGCTTATCCGCAATACGGAGTACTTTTATTTTTCCCAGACCCCTTATCTGGGACTGTTTTACGCGGTGTTTCTCGGGTTGTTCCTGGGAGCGGACTATGCGGACGGCCCGCTGCGCAACCGGCTGATCGCAGGCTATAAAAGATGGGAAATCTATCTGGCGGACTGGCTGAACGGGTATGCGGCCTGCCTGGTTCTGTTTTTGGCCTGGTATGCCGGCAGCCTGCCTGCTTTATGGTGGATCGGCCCCTTTGAAAGCGGGGCGTATGGCCATTTGGCCTATCTGTTGATCGGAGCAGGATTCACCGGCGGATTTTGCGCCCTGTTTGTTTTCGTATGCAGTCTGACCGACCACAGGGCTCTGATGGTAGTTTTTCCGCTGACCGTCTGGGTTTGCGTGGTTCTGCTGGGCAGCGGGCTCTATGATCGGCTGAACGAGCCGGAGCTTTTGGGGGGAATGGCCTATATCGACGGGACCTTCCGGCAGATAGCAGAATCGCCTAATCCCCTGTATCTTAGCGGTGTAAACCGGCAGATCTGTCAAGGGCTGCTGCTGTTTCTGCCCTCCGGCCAATCCCTTCTGATGGGGGAGGTCGATCTCAAATTTGCGGCGTCCATGCTGGCGTTATCCGGCGTCTTTATCGCATTGCTGCTGGCCGTGGGGCTGACGGTTTTTCAGAAAAGGAATTTCAAGTGAGGGGGAAAAGGGAATGCTGGCCTGGATAGGATGCGTCCTGCCGTCCGGGATCGCTCTGCTTTTGGGGATCAAACTCTGGCTGATGAAAAAAGATTTGGATCGGCTGGGCAGGGACTGGGAGGAGCACTGTGCAGGGGAAAGCAATACGCTGCTGTCCACGGCGTCCCGGGACAGAACCGTGCGGCTTTTGGCGGTGCGGCTCAACGGACAGCTGGCAGGGCTGCGTAGGCAGAGAAGACGGTATCAGAACGGGGATCGGGAGCTGAAAGAAGCGATCACGAACGCTTCCCACGATCTGCACACGCCGCTGACCGCCATCTGCGGCTATCTGGCCCTGCTGGAGGGAGAGGAAATGTCCGCCGGCGCCAGGCGGTATTTCTCCTGCGTGGAAAAACAGGCAAAGAGCATGAAGCGGCTGACGCAGGAGCTGTTTTCGTACTCCACCGTCCTTTCGGATACGGCAAAGCCAAATCTGGAACCGGTGGAGTTAAAACGCGCCCTGGAAGAAAGTCTTGCCGTGGTTTATCCTGCCTTTACCCGGCGGGGGCTGACGCCGGATATCCGGATGCCGGAGGGGCCGGTCTGGTGCATGGCAAACCCGGAAGGTCTTTCCCGGGTACTGGACAACCTGATGAGCAACGCGCAAAAATACAGCGACGGCGATTTACAAATCTGTCTGGAGGACGACGGCAGGATTGTCTTTTCCAACGCTTCGTCCCGGTTGGATGAGGTGCAGGCGGGACGGCTGTTCGACCGGTTCTATACCGTGGAAAATGCCCGGGAGTCCACCGGGCTGGGGCTGTCCATTGCAAAAGAACTGACGGAACGGATGGGCGGCTCTATTGCGGCCCGCTATGCGGATGGGCGGCTGTATGTGACGCTTTTGTTCCCCAGGATCAGCCCGCCTCTTACAGCGGCAGAAGACTGACGGCAGGAAAAGCGGAAGGGAGAGCAGAATGGGAGAAGAAAAAAAGGTGCCCTCGCACATTCGGATACGGGGAGCGAGGGTACATAATCTGAAAAATATCGACGTGGATATCCCGCTGCATGGCATCGTGGGGATCGCGGGCGTTTCCGGGTCGGGAAAATCTTCCCTGGCGTTGGGCACGCTGTACGCGGAAGGATCCCGCCGGTATCTGGAATCGCTGTCCACCTATACCAGAAGGCGGATGACGCAGGCCCAGAAGGCGCAGGTCGATGAAATCCTGTATGTCCCGGCGGCGCTGGCTCTGCGGCAGCGTCCCGGCGTACCCGGCATCCGCAGTACCTTCGGGACGGGCACGGAGCTTTTAAACAGTCTTCGGCTGATGTTTTCCCGTCTGGCGTCCCACCGCTGTCCCAACGGGCATTTTGTACCTCCGTCCCTGCGCGTGGCCGCCGGGCGGGATCTGGTCTGCCCGGAATGCGGCGTGCGGTTTTTCGCGCCGGGCGCGGAGGATCTGGCGTTTAATTCCACCGGGGCCTGCCGCCGCTGTGAGGGGACGGGCACCGTGCGGGAGGTGGACGAAACCACGCTGGTTCCGGACGAGTCCCTCACTATCGACGAAGGGGCGGTGGCGCCCTGGCAGACGCTGATGTGGTCGCTGATGAAGGATATTGCCAGGGAGCATCTGGGCGTGCGCACCGATGTGCCCTTCCGGGAACTGACTGGGGAGGAAAGGGAAAAGGTCTTTCACGGCGAGGCCAAAAAATATCATCTGCTCTATCACAATGAAAAAACCAATACCGCCGGGGAAATGGATTTCACCTACTATAACGCCGTCTATACGGTGGAAAACGCGCTTGCCCGTGTCAAGGACGAAAAAGGCATGAAGCGTGTGGAGAAATTTTTAAAAACCACCCCTTGCCCGGCGTGCGGCGGCAGCAGGCTGTCAGAGGCCGCGCGGGCGCCCAGGCTGTCCGGTCTTTCCCTGGATCAGGCCTGCCGCATGACGCTTGCGGATCTGGTCGTATGGGTGGAGGGCGTACCCGGTTCCCTGCCAAAGGAAATGCGCCCCATGGCGGAAAGCATCTGCGAGTCCTTTTTACACGCCGCGAAACGGCTGATGGATCTGGGCCTTTCCTATCTGACGCTGGATCGGGAGGCGTCTACGCTGTCCACGGGAGAGCGGCAGCGAATGCAGCTGGCCCGCGCCGTCAGAAACCGCACCACGGGCGTTTTGTATGTGTTGGACGAGCCGTCCATCGGCCTGCATCCCGCCAATCTGGAAGGGGTGACCGGCGTAATGGACGATCTGATTGCGGACGGAAATTCCGTGATTCTGGTGGATCACGATACCCGGCTCCTTTCCCATGCAGACTGGCTGATCGAGCTGGGGCCGGGGGCCGGCGCGGACGGCGGGACGGTGATCGCCCAGGGACGGGTTTGCGAGCTGGAGAAAAATTCCGTTTCCCGGATCGGGGAATTTCTGGCCGGGAAACCGGCGGCCGATCCGCCGCGTTATATGGGGGCGGAGGAACTGTTTGAAAAGGGGAGGATCCATTTGTCCACCGGCGGGATCCACACGGTACAGCCGCTGGAGGTGGATTTTCCCAAAGGCAGACTGATTGCGGTGACCGGCGTATCGGGTTCGGGCAAGACCACGCTGATTCTGGAAAGCCTTGTCCCGGCTCTGGAGGCGGCGATAGAAGGCAGAAAGCTGCCGGATCATGTGAAGGGAATCCGGGCGGAGAACATCCGTCATGTGAAGCTGATCGACGCCACTCCCATCGGGCTCAACGTGCGTTCCACGGTGGCGACCTACGCGGATGTGCACGACGAGCTGCGCAAGGTGTACGCCGGTACCGCGGATGCAAAGCATATGGGATATAAGGCGGGCGATTTTTCTTACAATACCGGGAAGCTGCGCTGTCCGGTCTGCGACGGGACGGGCACCGTCAGCCTGGACGTGCAGTTTTTGCCCGACGTGGAAATTCCCTGTCCGGACTGTCGGGGCGTCCGCTACGCCAGGGAGGCGGAGCAGATCCGGCGAACCTGTCCGGGAGACAAAACGGTTTCCCTGCCGGAGCTGATGGGAAAAAGCGTGGAAGAAGCGTTGGATCTCTGTGGCGATCTGCCCGGTGTGCGCCGGAAGCTGAACGTGCTGCAGGAGCTGGGACTGGGCTATCTGACGCTGGGAGAGCAGACGCCGGGGCTGTCCGGCGGCGAGGCCCAGCGGCTGAAGCTGGCGGGCGAGATGGGGCGCAGTCAGGACGACACCGTGTTTGTGTTCGACGAACCGACCATCGGTCTGCATCCTTTGGATGTGCGCACCCTGTTCTTTGTGCTCCGCCGCCTGTCTGACAGCGGCGCAACCGTAATTGTGATTGAACACGATCCGGACGTGATCCGGAACGCCGATTACTGCATTGATATGGGGCCCGGCGGCGGCAGTCTGGGCGGGCGTGTGGTGGCCTGCGGGACGCCGGAGGAGATCATGAAAAACACCGGCAGCGTCACGGGAAAATATCTGGCGATCCGACCCGATGTGTCCCTATTTTAATCCCAACTGTCCCTATTCTCAGTTGTCAGTCCTGTCCGGAACGTGTATAATGAAATCGGAATCATACGGTTTCCACAGGAAATGGGAGGTTGCCATGGAAAAGAGAAAATGGGAAAAACTGGGGATTGAGACGTCGCTTCTGGGATTTGGTTGTATGCGCTTTCCGGTTACGCCGGATGGGAAAATCGATGAAAAGCGGGCGGAAGCGATGTTGGATAGGGCCATCGCCGCGGGGGTCAACTACATAGATACGGCCTACCCGTATCACGGCGGAGAGAGCGAGACCTTTGTGGGGAAGGTACTGCAGAAATATGACAGGGATTCCTTCTATCTGGCCACCAAAATGCCGCTTTGGGCGGTGGCTTCCCTGGAGGACGCGCAGCGGATTTTTGAGGAGCAGCTGCATAAGCTGCGCACGGATCACATCGACTTTTATCTGCTGCACGCCGTGGGCAGGGAACGCTGGGAAAAGGTGAAGGAAATCGGGCTGGTGGAATTTTGCGAAGGGCTTAAGGCCCAGGGAAAGATCCGGCATTTGGGCTTTTCCTTCCACGACGATTACGCGGCGTTTGAGGAGATTGTGAGCGCCTATGCCTGGGATTTCTGCCAGATCCAGTATAATTATATGGATCGCTTTGAGCAGGCGGGCGACAGAGGGTATGCGCTGGCGGAGAAGCTGGGCGTTCCGCTGGTGGTCATGGAGCCCGTCAAGGGCGGCAGCCTGGCGAATTTCTCCGAGGATATCAACGCACGGTTCTTACAGATGGATCCGCAGGCCAGCGTCGCTTCCTGGGCCCTGCGCTGGGTGGGGAGTCATCCCAACGTGAAGGTGGTTTTAAGCGGGATGTCCACGGAGGCGCAGGTGGAGGATAACCTAAAGACCTTTGAGAACTTCCGGCCGCTGGATGAAAAGGAAGATGCGATGCTGGAGCAGATCGTGGGCGTGCTGCAGGGACGCGTGCAGAACGGCTGTACCGGCTGCCGCTACTGTATGCCGTGTCCCATGGGCGTGGACATTCCTCACAATTTCGCCATCTGGAACCGCTATCATATGTACGGGACGTATGACCATGTGAAGCGCGGCTGGGAAGTGGAACTGAAAGAGAAGGCAAAGGCCAAAAACTGCGTGGAGTGCGGCAGATGTGAAGCACAGTGCCCGCAGAAGCTGTCCATCCGCAAAGATCTGAAGAAGGTGCAGGCGGATCTGGACGCGGCCATGTGCGGCAGATAAGAGAGAACGGCATCTGTGCTTGTACGGGCGCGTTTTGCGGGGGATGGGCAATTGACATGTTTTTAGGATATGAAAGCCGGATACATGGCGATATTGACGTTTGCGCCTATTGGAATGAACGTGATAGGATTATTCGGTTCATGCAGTCGCAAGGATTTTATGTTTATGAAATGCTCGGTGGCGGCAGGGCACATCGAGTCGTCGACCTATCCAATCAGATGAGGACAAAGCGCAATATTTTCTGCTTCAAAAAAGGATGTCCATTGGTTAAGCTTTATCCTCACGATGAAAATGACTGCTGCTGGATTGAGTTTTTTCACACTGGGCAAACCGAGTTTGACTTTATTGAATTTCTTTTCAATGACAGGTCGGAAACTCAGTTTGAATATGCCCGCGACAGGGAAATAAAGCGTGATTTTGACAAAGCGGTTCTTACTGTGGATGGGATACCCCGTCTCGCCCCTGAGATTTGTCTTCTGTATAAGTCAACCGAAGTTGGATAGTGCGGAGGGGTGACAAACAAATACAAATCAAAAAGGGACTTCCTCAATCCTTAAAAGGCTATGACAGAAACGGTTATAGTCTTTTTTCATACGGTTATTACCGTAGAAAATGAAAACGTATTCCCCAGAGCAGAGGAATACCCACCCACAACATTCATATCAATCAATATTTATACATCTAACTTTGGATGTAGCACAGGGAGGGAAAAGATGATTAAGGCAATTCTGACAATTGACGATATTGCGTCAAAAAATACTTCTGCGATAGTGGATTATCTGCAGGAGAAAGGAATACAGGCGATAATGTTTGCCGTCGGGCAGAATTTGGAAAAATATCCCCAACAGGCGGTTTACGCATTAAAGCACGGTATGATAATAGGAAATCACAGCTATTCCCACCCCGCGTTTTCGTCACTTTCAATGGATGAGTGCGTAAAAGAAATCGAAAAGTGCGAGGAGCTGCTTGACAGGCTGTATCAGTCCGCGGGCGTGAAGCGAAGGTTCAGACCTTTCCGTTTTCCGTATGGAGATAAGGGCGGTGAAAATAAAGCGGCGCTTCAAAAATATTTGACTGAAAACGGCTTTGATAAGGTAAAGGACACCCAAATCCCCTACAAGTGGTGGAAAGATAACGGATTTAATAAGGATATTGATACATTCTGGACATTTGATTTTGAGGAATACAATATCCGCCCCGACAGCGGTTTTACCAAAGATGATGTATGGCGGAAAATCCACGACCTGAACCCAAGCACAGGAGCCGCTTTGCTTGCCGATGGCGGAAGGCACATTATCCTTTTACATGCGCATGACGAAACGGAGGAAATGCTGCCCGAATACTATAAGCTGTTTATTGACCATTTGACAGAAAACGGCGTGGAGTTTGAAAAGCCTGAATTTTTGGGGTGAGAATTTCACGAAAATCCGGTTTTTAAAAGAGAATGTACGATGTATAATAAAAGGGAGAAAACAGGTGGTATTTTTGAATACAGCGGAGCAGATGCATCTGTTGGATTTGGAGCGTTTGAAGGCGCTTCGATATATGGACGACGATTTTTTTACAGTCTGTCTGGCAGACAATGTTGAAGCGGTGGAGCTGATACTTCGGATTGTGCTGGGAAAAGAGGTCAGGATCAAGTCGATCCGCACGCAGGAGGCATTGAAAAATCTGCAGGGGCGTTCAGCCATATTGGACATACATGCAGTTTTCGCAGACGATAAAGAGGCAGACATAGAAATTCAACGTTCCGATGCGGGAGCGGGTGCAAAAAGGGCAAGGCACAACAGCAGCCTGTTGGACGCACATATTTTAAAGCCGGGGGAAGATACGGAAAATATTCCCGACAGCTATGTCATTTTTGTTACGGAAAATGATGTGATGAAAGGTGGAAAGCCAATTTATCCGGTAGAAAGATATGTTGCAGTCGGAGAGGAAAAAGTATTATTTGACGATGGCTCGCATATAATATATGTCAAGGAAATCACTTCCTGTTTATCTTAGTTACCCTCTGATTTTCCCTTGTTTTTGCCCTTACGGGCCAAAAACAGGGGAAAGTTTTTTAGTGGATAAAAGCGCCCGGTATTTGAGAGTATTTGAGAGCGAAATACACCCTTCGCACAAAGCGGTATGTTTGTGTACTGACCAAAAGAAAAATATATTGACAAGAAAACTTGGCAGCGTTATAATGAGGATACGCCAAGAAAACTTGGCAATAAAAGTTGGAGGTTTTCATTATGAACAAGGAAGAAATTTTAGCAAAAAGCAGAGCCGAGAACAAAAACAAAGATATCTATGAAATCGAGGTGTTAAAACAGGCAAATTCGTGTGGGATCATCGTGATGGCAGTTCTTGCCGTATTCTTTTTTTCCGTACAAATCTTTGTGGGCGGCGGTCAGAATTGGGGGATGTGGGCACTTGTTTTCAGCCCAAGTATGGCCACATTCTGGGTGAAGTATATCAAGCTGGGACGTAAGCATGAGCTTCTGATGGCGATTGCATATACAGTAATTGTTGCAGTAGGCGCCGGATATCATATTTATAATCTAATCGCATCATCTACAATCCTGTAAGGCGGTGGAAGATATGGATGATAAACTTATATTAAAAAACCGTCTGAAAGAAGCACGGACAGAACTGAAAATATCACAGAGCCAACTGGCCGAAATGGTTGGTGTGTCCCGGAATACAATCAGTTCTATCGAAACAGGGCAGTTTAATCCTACTGCCAAACTTGCTCTCATTTTATGTATTGCTTTGGATAAAAAATTTGAAGACTTATTTTTCTTTTGATTTGTAAACACACACCCATACTAGCGGTATAAATATTTTGCTCCAAATTATACGGATGGTGCGTACAAAGGCCCGGATCGATGTGTTATATTTATATCAGACGAAAACGGGGAGGGATGAATGTGAATATAAATCTTTCGGAAAATATTCGCGCACATCGCCGGGCGCGCTCACTGACACAGCAGCAGTTGGCGGATGCGTTGGGTGTTACCGTTGGGGCAGTCTACAAATGGGAGGCGAACTTATCCGCGCCTGATTTGACGCTGCTCGTTGAACTTGCCGACTTGTTTGATACATCGGTGGATGTCCTGCTCGGCTATCATGTGAAAAGCAACAAGCAGGCCGACATGGCCGCCCGGCTCAGGGAGTGTTTACAAAACAGGGATACGGACGGACTTGCCGAGGCGGAAAAAGCGCTGCTGCGCTATCCAAACTGCTTTGACATCGTGTATCAAAGTGCGAAGCTCTACTACCTTTTGGGGCTGATGGGCAGCGAAAAGCCGCTGCTTCGGCGTTCCATCGAACTGATGGAGCGTGCGATCCTTTTGCTGGGGCAGAATACCGACCCGAAAATCAGCGAATTTTCCATCACATACGACATGGCCGGTGCGTATTCCGCGCTTGGCGAGGAGGAAAAGGCCCTGGAGCTGCTGAAAAGCAACAACCCGCGCGGCATCAACGACGATGTGATCGGGCAGTCTCTCGTGGTCTTCTGCAACCGTCCCGGGGAGGCGGTGGAGTATCTTTCCACGGCGCTTGTTTCCGTATCGGCAATGCTGATACGGATCGCCAACGGCTTTTTGAACGTGTACTTCAAGCGGGACGACTATGCCTCCGGCGCTTCGATTCTCAAGCTGGCACTGGACTTTTTCGCGGGTCTGAAATCGGACAGAAAAAGCAATATGTTTGACAAGCCCTGTGTGAGTTTCCTTATTTGTCTTGCCCATGCGCAGCTGAAGCTGGGAAAACCGGGCGATGCTCGCGCTTCCCTATTGGCGGCGAAAAAGCTGGCGGAGGAATTTGACCTGGATCCCGACTATTCCGCAGGCGGCCTCCGCTTCATAAGCGCGGTCAAACAGCAGGTGGCCTTCGACACTTTAGGCAGCACCGCTGCGGAAACAGCCGCCAAAACGTTACAATCTCTGGAAAACGAATCTCTCAGCCGGATGTGGGAGGAAATCACAAATGAAGAATAAGACATTGCGCAGAGAATATCTTTCCACGTTTTTCAGAGGGAACATGTCGACAATGTGTCCGGCGGCGAGAAGCAGCGCATCGCCATTGCCCGGAGCCTCTTGCAAAAATCATCGGTTTTGCTTGCCGATGAAGTGACTGCGGCACTTGATGCACAGACAGCATATCAAGTGACTGGCGATATATTGAAATTAGATGGCATCACTCGCATCGTCGTAACCCACTCATTAGCAGAATCGCTTCTCAAGCAGTATGACGGCATCATTGTTCTGAAAGACGGCCATATCGTCGAATCCGGAATGTTTGATGATTTGATGGACAAGAAAGGCTATTTCTATGCGCTTTATACAGTGGCGCAATAAAAGAAATTTACCACAATATCCCGCCTGTTCATAAAAGTGGAGGGTATCTTTACTTTTTGAGCCGGTCAGCAACATCATCTTGTAGCAATTTTCACGCCGGGCAATTTCTTTTGCAAAATTCAAACAAGCTGTCGCATTTTTTCACCCTCAATGCCATATACTCCCGTCCCGGCAGGTCGACGCGGAATCTTCCCGCAAACTCCCCTATTTTTGTGATCGTCATGTTCCAAGTGTCAATAACTTCGACGCTGTATCGGTTCTCATCGTCAATGTGATACCACCTGAACGCAGGGCGATGGATACCATAATAAAAGAGGTGGTAGCCGCTTTCTTTTTCGGCAGTTTCGTCCTCCGGCACCACGCAGATCTCGTCCCACTCCATCGCCTTGGGCTTAAGACCGCCTGCCGGAGCTGCCTCCAAAATCTGCCGCATAAACGCGATACGCGCAGGACTTTCCCCCTTCAGTTCCCCGCCGTGTGCCCACCAGAGATTTTCGCCGACGTAGGTCTCGCCATGACCGCCGTAGCCGCCCCGACACAGCGCCTCCCAGTGGCGTCTGACGAGCTCCTGCGCCGAAATATTGCCCCACGCAAACGGAATGTTGCCCTCGTACTGCATCTCGTCGAGGACAATCGGCTTGCCGTATTGCCCGCGCCAGTCGGTCGTGCCCTCGGGCGAGCGCTGGATGCTGCAATGCGTTATCCACGGTCGGGAGTGGTCGTAAAACTTAACGCCGTTATGAATTGAGCGGAGATGATGATACGGATCGCTTTCGCAGATTATCTCGGCAAAGCGTTCCCAATCCGCCTCGGTCTTGCTCCCGATAAAGTCGTACTCGTTCGCAAATGACCACCAGATATTGCGGTATGCGGAAAATCTCGAAGCAACATATTGCAGATAAAGCTCATTTTGTTCCTTATTCATCGTCGAAAAGCCCCACCTGTCGTAGGGGTGGAAGAGGATGATATCAGCCTCAGTTCCGAGTTGCTGAAGCTCTAAAATGCACTTCTCAATGTGCCGGAAATATTCGGGGTTGAAACGCGAAAAGTCCCAATTATTGCCCTCGGAGCCGGGCCCGAAATCCCAGACGTTATCTTCGTTGACGGATTTTCCGTCGACGGGCGTGCCCTCATAGGGGTATGACCTCGGCTCGCGCGAGTTGTAGCAGTAGCTCTTCGGGAACACGCAAAAGCGGATTTTGTTGAACGGAGATCGTTTTAGTGTGTGCAGCGTTTGGCTGATCAGCTCGTCTGATTGCAGCTCCCAGACATAGCAGGTCGTACCGAACGGGTAGTAGGGCGTGCCGTCGGCGTAGGCAAAGTGAAAAGTTCTGCAAACCCCGACGGGACCATGGTTTCCGGGCGCGGGCGGCGTCACCGTAAACTCTCCGCAATAGCTCTCGCCCGAGAAATTTCCGGTTACGTTAAAGTGATAAATTCCCTCATGCGACGGCATAAACCGAACCTTATAGACCCCGTCGCCGTCATAAAATCCCGCGACGGTCTTGCGCTCATGCCCGCTCTCAAATGTGGCGGTGATGTGATGATCCGTGAAAGGATTCCCCGAAGAACTGCCTTCGCAGCTTAACTCGAAAACGCCCCATTTTTCAACGGATTTCGTATATTTCATGGCACCACCTCCAAAGTTATTTCTTATCATACCAAAAAACCAGCCGGATTCAAGCAAAAATGAAGTGAAATTCCGCGATAATTGGGTTTAGTTTTGCCCAATCCATATCATGAAAGCCTTTGAACGACGGTATACTGTCCATTTGCGCTTCAATGCTATCACTCGTCCCGAGCATTTTTACAGGCGTTTATTTTTCCACATAAATCAGCCCGAAGGCCTCCGGCCCGATGTGGGTGCCGATGGTGGCGCCGATCTGCAGCCTTTCGGTGATCGGGATATGTTCTGCGGCCAGCTTTTCCTCGAACTTTTCACAGTTTTCCGTACCGTAGGAAAAAATGGAGTAGACGGGGAACGCCGTGTCCACGGTCAGCGCTTCCATATGCCTGGCGATAAAGCCGATGGCCTTGTTTTTGCCGATGCACTTTCCCAAAATGCCAATTTTTCCTTCTTCCGTCACGGTAATGACGGGCTTGATGTTGGCCAGTTCGCCGATGGAGGCCGCCGCTTTGCTGAGGCGTCCGCCCCTTTGCAGATATTCCAGCGTGTTGAGGGCGGCAATCACCTTGACCCGGCTCTTTAGGGCTTCCAGCTTCTCCACAATCGAAGGAGCGTCCAGGCCCTGCGCAATCAGGGCAGCTGCGTAATCGGCCAGGATCTTGATGGTATAGGTGGCGGAGCGGGAGTCCACGATGTAGACGCCGTCATAGTCCGCCATATTTTTGGCCAGGATCGCGCTCTGGCAGGTGCCGGACAGTTCGGAGGACAGAAGAATGCAGATCACCTGATCTTTATCCCGTTTGGCCTGTAAAAAAGATTCCAGAAAGGCCTGGGGAGAGGGCTGGGCCGTCTTGGGAAAGTCGTCCCGGGTTGTCAGCAGTTCAAAGAAGGCGTTCCGCTCCAGGTCCACGCCGTCCGTGTAAGTCTTTTCTCCGATGGTGATGGTGACGGGGACAAACAGATACCCCTTTTGCCGGATTTCTTCCACGGAAAAATCCGAGGAGGAATCCACCAGTATTTTGATCATGTGTTTTTTTCCTTTCTGTTGCCGCACACTTCTTCCGCCGTGTCCGCGATCTCGTTGAGCAGACGCAGAATATCGTTCCCCTTTTCCCTTCCCACGCGCTCCAGCATCCGGCTGATCAGGGCCAGATTTTTTTGGTGCTGCTGCTCGTAGACCTCGATCTGGGACATATCCAGGGTGATGAGGATCCGCCGTCTGTCCTGGGCGGAACGCTCCCGCAGAATCAGATGCTTTTGCTCCATTTCGTTTAGCGTCCGGTTCATTTGGGATTTGAGCATATGGGTTTTGGCGCACAGATCCGTGGCGGTCAGGGCCCCGGCGCCCAGCTTGTGGCTGCGGTAGAGCAGGTTGCAGATGACGGCCTCGTTATAGGTGGTGCCGGAGACAAAGTCATCCATGTTGAGCGCGCCGGTCACGCGCAGCCAGGCGTTGAGCAGTTCTTCTTCCATTCGTCCGTCCCCCATGGCGCACGGCAAAATGACGCGGCCAAAAAAGTTTACTTTGTGAACAATCCACAGGGCATCTTAACACCTTTCCCGGAGTCTGTCAAGAAAAAACTCCCGCTTTTGATCACAGGCCGCGTTTATGGCAGCCGTTTTCAAAGGCGGGAGACAGTTTTTTCCCAAAAGACGAAAAAAAGCGGGTTTTAGAGGAACGCGTACTGCGACATATACAGGTAGTAATATTCGCCCTTCTGGGCCAGCAGTTCCTCATGGGTGCCCCGTTCCACAATGCCGCCGTGATCCACATACATGATGCAGTCCGCGTTGCGGATGGTGGAGAGCCGGTGGGCAATAATAAAGGAGGTGCGGCCCTTTAAAAGCTCCGCCAGTCCCTTTTGCAGCACAATTTCCGTCTCCGTATCGATGCTGGAGGTGGCTTCGTCCAAAATCAGGATGGCCGGATTGGCCAGCAGCGCCCGGGCAAAGGAGATGAGCTGGCGCTGGCCCTGGGAAAGGCGGCTGCCCCGTTCATTGACCTGGGTATAGTAGCCGTTTTCCATCTCCATGATAAAATCGTGGGCGCAGACCGTTTTGGCGGCCCGGATGACCTCCTCGTCGGTGGCGGTGAAATTGCCGTAGCGGATGTTGTCCATGATGGTGCCGGCGAAAATAAAGCTGTCCTGCATCATGACGCCCATCTGACGCCGCAGGGAATGGATGGTCACGCTCTGAATGTCGATGCCGTCCACCAGGATCTTGCCGGAATCCACGTTATAAAAGCGGCTCAGCAGATTGACCAGCGTGGTCTTGCCCGCGCCGGTAGGGCCCACCACTGCAAAGGTCTGACCCTGTCTGGCGGAAAAGCTCACGTCTTTAAGTACCGGCAGATTGGTTTCATAGCCAAAGGACACGTGTTCAAAGGCCACGTCCCCCCGGATGGGAGGCATTTCGGAAGCGCCGGGCGCGTCCTTTACCAGCACCGGCTCGTCAATGGTCTCGAAAATACGCTCCAGATAGGAGATGGCGGTCAGCAGGCTGTTGTAAAAGCCGGCCAGCGTATTGATGGGGGCCCAGAACCGGCTGATGTAGGCGGTAAAGGCAATCAGCGTGCCCACGGTCAGCGCAGCGTCGGGTGCCAGCATCCAGCGGATGCCCAGGATATAGACGGCGGCCGTGGTGATGGCGGAAATGATGTCCACGCTGGGCGCCATGGTGAAGTTGAACATGACGGCCCGCATCCAGGCTTTCCGGTAGCTTTGGCTCAGTTCATTGAAGATGTTGCTGTTTTTTTCTTCCCGCACAAAGGACTGGGTGACGCGGATGCCGTTGATGCTCTCCGCGATATAGGCGTTTAAGTTGGACTGCTTGTTGCTCTGGATCTGCCAGGCCCGGCGCTGTCTTCTCTTGATAAAGACCACCACCGCCGCCAGCACCGGCAGGCCGCACAGGCAGACCAGGGTGAGCTTCACATCGATTAGCAGCATGAACAGCAGGATAAAGATCAGGTTGCACAGGTCGGTAATGGTGTTTAAGATACCGTTGGAAAGCAGATCGCTCAAACTGTTGACGTAATTGACCACGCGGACCTGGATTTTGCCGTGGGGCCTGTCGTCGTAATAGGAGAACGGAAGCTCCTGCAGATGAACAAAGATGTCGCTGCGCAGATCGTGGATGATCTGCTGGCCGATGAGGTTGGTATGCCGGATTTTATAGCGCAGGCTGACGGCGGAATAAAAGGCCGCCAGAAACGTCAGACCGCTGTAAAACAGGATGCCCTTCATATCCCCGGCCGGGATACAGGTATCCATGATCTCCTTGAAAAAGATCGGAATGAGCATGATGCCGGCGGAGGCGGTGAGCATCAGGAAGGCCACGCTCAGAAAGCGCTTTTTGTACGGCTTTAAATAGGACAGAAGCCTTTTAAACTGGTTGTAGTCAAATTTTTCTTCCAGGATTTCGTCCACGTCATATTTGTTTCTTGCCATGACAGTCTCACTCCTTTCCGGACACGGCGGCCTGATAGGTACCGTTCTGAATGTCTTTGGGGATTTCTCCGTACTGGTGGTAAAAGGCGCTGGCGTAATAACCGCCCTTTTCCATCAGCTCCTGGTGCGTGCCCCGCTCGATGATCCGCCCGTTGTCCATGACCAGGATCAGATCCGCGTCCTTGATGGAGGAAATGCGGTAGGCGATGACAAAGGTGGTACAGCGGCCGCCCAGCTTTTTGAGCTGTTCCTGTATGTAGCTTTCCGTTTCCATATCGACTGCGGAGGTGGTATCGTCCAAAATCAGGATGGAGGGTTTTTTCAAAAGGGCCCGGGCCAGAGAGATGCGCTGTTTTTGTCCGCCGGACAGTCCCACGCCCCGCTCGCCCACGATGGTATCGTAGCCGTCCGGCAGTTTCTGGATGAAATGGTTGGCGTCCGCCATAATCGCCGCCTGCTTGATCTCCTCAAACGGACAGTCGGGGCGGCCGTAGGAGATGTTGCCTTCGATGGTGTCGGAAAACAGGAAAATATCCTGCATGGCCATGCCGATGTTGTCCCGCAGCTCGTAGAGATTCAGGTCCTTTACGTTGACGCCGTCCACCAGCACTTCGCCGTCCGTAGCGTCCACGAAACGGCACAGCAGATTCATCACCGTGGACTTGCCCGCGCCGGTAGAGCCCAGAATGCCCACGGTCTGTCCCTTCTTGGCGGTGAAGCTGATATTTTTTACAATGACCTCATCGTCCGCGGTATAGGAGACGTTTCTAAATTCCACGTTCCCCTCGAAGTATTTGCGATCCACCGGGGCGGAGGGCATTTTGATGTGGGGCTCCTCCGTGTAGGTGGCGTAGATCTTTTCCACCGAGGTGGTAAAGCGGTGGATGTCGTTGATCCACCATCCCACCATACGCAGCGGCGTGTTGAGCATCCACAGATAGCCGTTGACCGTTACCAGATTGCCCAGCGTGATGTCGCCCTGAATGACCATCCAGCCGCCGTAGAGCATCAGAATGACGTTGAGCATATGGGAAAACAGTTCAAAGACAGGCAGATGCTTCATCCAGACGCGGGAGGAGGACAGCTGCGCTTCCATGTAGGCGTCGTTTTCCCGGTTGAATTTTTCGATTTCAAAGTCCTCCTTGGCGAAGGCCTTTACCACCCGGTTGCCGCTGATGTTTTCCTGTACGAAAGCGTTGAGAGAAGAAAAGCGCTCCCGGATCACCTGAAAGGTGGGACGCACTTCCTTCGACTGCAGGATCGTGTTGAGCGCGGTAAAGGGCAGTACCAGCAGCATACACAGCGCCAGTCTCACATCCACGGTGAAAATCATAAACAGGGCGAAGCCAAACTGCAGGGTATTTTCATAGACCGTGTAGATGATCAGCGCCACAAAATGCCGGATGGCGTCCATATCGCCGGTCTGGCGGCTCATCAGATCGCCGGTTTTCTTCTTATTATAGAAGGCGAAATCCTCCAGCAGCAGTTTCTGATAGACCGCGTTGCGCATGTCGTACAGGACGCCCTGGGAGCAGGTCTCAAAAATGAGCTGGTAAAAATAACGGGAAATGCCGCGCACCGCCGTGACAATGAGAAGGGTGGCAATCAGCGCCGGCAGCAGGGAAAGGTTCCCGCCCCGGATTACGTCGTCCACAATGCGGCCCGAAATATAGGGGTTGATAATGGACATGGCGGAGATAAAAGTGGTCAGGATCAATCCGCCGAGAATTGCGAAACGGTATTTTCGTAAAAAACTCCAGAACCATCGCATGGGCGTCATAAGAGAATCCCCTTTCTTCTTGAAAACACACAATTCCTTCCCGGCAGGACACAACCCTTCGGGGAAGGGCAACACGAATTATTTTAGCGAAAATAATATAAAAAGGAATGTACTTTCTTGTTTGTTTCATGTAAGATATTGTCATGAAGACAGAGTGCGGAGGTGCAGGGTGAAACAGGAGGATACGTTGCTGCAGCAGGGGTTCGATCCCACTTTTTTGTTCACCTGGAAAGGGATCCGGACGGTGGACGAGAAAAAATACCACGCCCACGAGTATCTGGAGCTGTGCTATGTCCAGTCGGGACGGGGAACCTATCGGATCGACGGGGAGATCTATGCCATTTCCGAAGGGGATCTGTTGATTTTAAACGCGGGGAGCTATCACCAGGCGCTGGTGAAAAATCCGAAGGAAACCAGGATGGAATTTTTCGTGGGACTGACGGATCTGCATTTAAACGGCTTTCTGCCCAACTGCCTGCCGGTGCCAGAGGACGGACCGGTGGTACATACTTCCGGGGATCTGCGGCTGAAGCTGAGCAAGCTGTGCGTCTCCATGGAGGCCGAAAAGTCCCAGAGCCGCTGCGGGCGCTATTACATGATGAAAAGCTATGCCATGCAGATGCTGCTTTTGCTGCTGCGGGAACGGGAGCAGCCCCAGAAGCAGACCCCGTCCGGCCAGTATACCTTTGACTCGGTGAGCCGCAAGGAGATAGTGGAGAAGATCGTGGACTATTTCGAGGATCACTTTGCCGAACGGATTTCCCTGGATCAGATTGCGGGGAATATGTATCTGAGTCCCTTTTACATTTCCCGGATTTTTAAAAAGGAGACGGGAGACACGCCGATTCACTATCTGATCGATATTCGGATGGAGAAGGCCATGGAGCTGCTCAGAAGCGAGCCGGGCGTCAGCATTCAGGAGGTCGCCCAGCGCGTGGGATATGACGACGCCTATCATTTCAGCAAGCTGTTCAAAAAGAAATTCGGCGTTTCGCCGTCTGCCGCCAGACGGCAGTAAGACTGTTTTTCTGCATGGGGCAGGCCCTGTCCGGACAGGGCCTGCCCTATTTGTCTGTCCTGCTTTCCCACAAACCGTGGTTTTCTTTGTTTAGAGACTGCTTAGAGGCGGCCCTGTTAAGATGGATCCCAACAGGAGAAGAACGAATGAAACGAAAAAAAGAGCGGCTGCACTTTGCCTTCTTTCTTCTGCCGGGTTTTCTGGGGATCTGCGTCTTTACCCTCCTTCCCTTTCTGGATGTGGTCAGACGTTCCTTTACCACGGCGGTCACGGGAGAGTTTGTGGGCCTGAACAATTACAGGAGAATATTTGCGAACCGGGCTTTTTTGCTGGCGGTAAAAAATACGGCCCGCTTTACGGGCGTCTGCCTGCCCCTCCTGCTGGGACTGGGCCTTTTTGCGGCCATCCTGCTGTCCCGGCTGCCCGGGGCGCAGTTCTGGAAATCCGTGTTCCTTCTGCCCATGGCGATGCCCTCCGTCACGGTGGTTTTGATATGGAAGATGGTATTTTTGGAGGGCGGATTTTTGAACCGGGCGCTTGGCACGCGGATCGATTTTATGGGGACAGGACTTTCATTCTGGGTGCTGGTGTTCAGCTATGTGTGGAAAAACCTGGGGTATACGGTGGTGCTCTGGCTGGCGGGGATCAATGGCGTGCCTTCCGATACGGTAGAAGCCGCGCGGGTGGACGGCGCAGGTCAGATCCGGATATGGCGGTCCGTCATACTGCCCCAGTTAAAAGGGCCGTTTTACACCATTACGGTGCTGTCCTTTCTGAATACCTTCAAATCCTTCCGGGAAGCCTATCTGGTGGGCGGCGCCTATCCCCAGGAAAGAATGTATCTGCTGTCCCATCTGTTCAACAACTGGTTCGCGGCGCTGGATCTGGACAAGATGGCCGCCGGGGCGGTCTGCATGGCGGCAGTACTGCTGGGCTTTATCCTGCTGTTTTCTGCGCTGCTTTTACGGGGGGAGAAGGAATGAGAAGGGATCGACGCAAAAGGCGTCTGTTTTGCCGGATCAGGAAAATCCTGACGGACGCATATGTTTCCTGCCTGCTGGCGCTTCCGGGCATTCTGATGGTGATGCCCGTGATCCTTCTTTTGTCCGGATCGCTTATGAGCGCCCAGGAGCTGAAGGAAGCCTTTGGCCCGCTCTGGGAGGGGGACGGCTGGCTGACCTGGAGGTTTCTGCCGCACTATCCCACGCTGTCCCATTACATAAAGCTGCTCTTTTTTACACCGCAGTTTCTGAACGCGTTCTGGAATTCCGTTTTTCTGGTGACGGTCATTTTGTTTTTCCAGCTTTTGTTGGCCGTACCGGCGGCCTGGGCCTTTGCCGTTTACCGCTTCCGGTTCAGCCGGTTTCTGTTCACGGTATATATTGTGCTGATGCTGATGCCGTTCCAGGTAACAATGCTGTCACAATATATTATTTTAAATGACATAAATGTCATGAATACCCATCTGGCGCTTCTGATTCCGGCGGCCTTTTCCACCTTTCCGGTATTTTTGATCTATCGGGGCTTTTGCGATATTCCAAGGGATTTGCTGGAGGCGGGCCGGATCGACGGCGCGGGGGAGCTGGGGCTTTTTTTGCGCATGGGTCTGCCCCTTTCCTCCGGCAGTATTCTGGCGGCCGGTGTCCTGGGGTTTTTGGAGTACTGGAATATGATAGAGCAGCCGCTGGCTTTTTTGCAGGATCAGTCGCTGTGGCCGCTGTCTCTGTATCTGCCGGCGGACGCGGCCGGGCAGGAGGGGGAAGCCTTCGCGGCTTCCGTGCTCCTTTTGCTTCCCGCTGTGTTTGTTTTTTTGCTGGGGCGGGAGTATCTGGAAAAAGGGATTGTGGCGTCTGCGCTGAAAGAATGAGGAGGGAAGTATGAAGCCGAAAAAAGTGTTGGCAGGTCTGGGGATTTTTTTGCTGGGAATGGTTCTGTGTACGCTTCTTTCCCGCGGGATTTACGCCTCCGCGCTGCCGCAGGTCACGCTGGAGAGCGCAAAGCGCAACGCCCTCATCCATCAGGTGAGGGCAAACGGCAACGTGAGACAGGGGCGGGAACTGGCGCTTTCCATAGAACCGGGGATCCGCGTGTCGGAGATTCTGGTGATGGAGGGGGACAGCGTGACGGCGGGACAACCTCTGTTCTCGCTGGATTTGGATCATGTCAGAGAACTGATGGCCCAGAATGAACAGGAGATCAACAGACAGCGGCTTTCCCTGGCCACCCTGCAGCATAACACGGAACTGGCCGCAGAGCAGAAAAATGAGGAGATGCTGCGGGCGGGGCAGGATTTTCTGTGGGATCGGCAGCAGGCGGCCATCCTTTTGGAACGGGCACAGGAGGATAAAGAACAGGCGGAGCGGGAACTGGCCGAAATCGAGGCCGAAAGGCCGGAAAACGGCGAGGACGATCCCGGTTACGAACTGTGGGAGAACGAGTGGAAGGCGCAGCTGGACGCGGTAAAGGCGGCCCGGCGGGCATTGGAGGACGCCCAGAATACAGTTTTGGAAACAGAGACAAAAAGCGAGCGGGCGCTGGCGGACGCCCTGTCCCAGGAGATGACGGACGCTGCCATGGGCACCGGCAGGATGGAGCTGGACGCGCTGTATGACAGACAGGCCCTGCTGCAGGAAATCCTGGACAGCGACGGACTGGTCTGGGCGGACCGGGACGGCACGGTGATTGAGATGATGGTTTCGCCGGGAGAACCCACGCCGTCCGGCTGTGCGGTGCTGTTTGCGGACGCAAAGTCTCCGTTTTATTTTTCGGTCCTGCTGGACGCAGAGCAGAAAAAATATGTGGAGCCGGGCATGGAGGTGAAGGTCACGCTGGGAGGCAGCGGGGCGGATCAGACGCTTTCTTTGACCATGGACTATCTGACGGAGCTGGACAGCGCGCCCGGGACCTTTTCCGGACTGGTAAAGCTGCCCGAGGGCACGGGACGGATCGGCCAGACCGGGACGCTGGAGGTTTCCGTACAGTCGGAAATCTTCCCCTGCTGTGTGCCGCTGGAAGCGCTGCATCAGGACGCCAATCAGAACTGGTTCGTCTACGTCATGGAGGAGCGGCCCACCATGCTGGGCACGGAGCCGGTGGCGGCAAAACGGGTGGTAAAGCTATTGGATCAAAACGAACGGCTGGCCGCGATAGAGCAGGGCGCGATAGACGGGACGGAGCAGGTCATCGTGGGCACGACAAAGGAATTTGCGGACGGGGACGTGGTGCGAAAAAAAGAATGAACAGAGAAAAAAATTTCCAAAACAGAAAAAAATGAGGAAATCCCATAGTGCTGCCGGGAAAAAGATGATATACTGGAAGAAAATACGGCGGGGGTCGGACAACGGCACCCTGCGCCACAAAGGAGGCAGCGGGAATGGGAATTTTAAAAGTCGGGATCGACGCGGCCAGAAGCGTGCTTTCGGATCAGTGGAGGGAGTATTTCTATTGCTCCGCCCTGGATGCGGACGTTTTGGTCAAAAAAGGGGAGTGCCGCAGGAAAAAGGGCCTGTTTTCCAAGGAAAGCGATAACCTGATCAGCAACGGATCCATCATTGCCGTCAACGAGGGACAGTGTATGATGATCGTGGATCAGGGCACCGTAGTGGATATCTGCGCCCAGGCGGGAGAATTTGTGTACGATACCTCCACCGAGCCCAGCGTTTTTTACGGGGATCTGAAGGAGAGCGTAAAGGAGAGCTTCCGGCAGTTTGGCCGCCGCGTTTCCATGGGGGGAGACACGGGCAAGGATCAGCGCGTTTATTTCTTCAATACCAAGGAGATTACAGGGAACAAATACGGGACGGTAAACACCGTTCCTTTCCGGGTTGTGGACGCCAATATCGGTCTGGATATCGACATTGCCATCCGCTGCCACGGCGAGTATGCCTACCGGATAGAGGATCCCGTTCTTTTCTATAAGAATATCTGCGGCAATGTGGAAGGGGAGTTTCACAGAAGCCGGATCGATTCCCAGCTTAAGAGCGAACTTCTGACGGCTCTGCAGCCGGCGTTTGCCAAAATTTCGGAAATGGGAATCCGCTACAGCGCCCTGCCGGGTCATGCGGACGATTTGTCCCGCGCGCTCAACGAAGTGCTTTCCGAACAGTGGGGGCAGCGTTACGGGATTGCCATTACCGCCTTCGGCGTCAACTCCGTGACCGCGTCGGAGGAAGACGAGAAGATGATCAAGGAGCTGCAGCGCAACGCGGCGTTTCGGAATCCCGGAATGGCGGCGGCCCAGCTGGTAGGCGCCCAGGCGGCGGCCATGCAGCAGGCGGCTTCCAATCAGAGTGCCGGGCCGATGATGGCCTTTGCCGGCATGAATATGGCGGCGCAGGCGGGCGGTATGAACGCCATGGATCTGTTCGCCCTGGATCGACAGGCGCAAAGCCAGGCGGCACAGTCGGCCCGGGGACAGAGTACACCGGAGGCGCAGGGGTGGACCTGCAGCTGCGGCGCGACGGGCAATACCGGGAAATTCTGCAGCGAATGCGGAAAACCCAGGCCCGCCGGGGAGGACACCTGGACCTGCAGCTGCGGCGCCGTCAACACCGGAAAGTTCTGCAGCGAGTGCGGAAAGCCCAGGCCGACAGCGGCGTTTCGGTGCAGCAAATGCGGCTGGGAGCCGGAGGATCCGGCCCACCTGCCCAAGTTTTGCCCGGAATGCGGCGACCCGTTTGATGAAAACGACAGGAAATAATTTCCTGCCGCCGGAATAAAGGAGTGCCGATATGTCGGAGAAAATATGGACGGATACCGGAGAGGCTCTGGATTTGGAAAAAACCAGAGAGGAAACGGATCGGAAATGCCCGCAGTGCGGCGGCGTGATGGATTTTGATCCCCAGACCGGCGGGATGCACTGTCCCTACTGCGATTATACGGAGGCCATTCCCGCCGCTGACGGAACGGAGAGGGAAGCGGCGGAGGAACTGGATTTTGAAAGCGCCCTGCACAAGGAAAACTGTGACTGGGGCGTAAAGAAAAAGGTAATTATCTGCAAGGCCTGCGGTGCGCAGTCGGTTTACGATGCGCTGCAGATCGCCGAGAAATGCCCCTACTGCGGTTCCAATCAGGTCATGGAGGAAACGGACAGCGAAACCATGGCGCCGGGCGGCGTGGTGCCCTTTGCGGTGACGGTAAAGGAGGCAGCGGCAAAATTTACGGCCTGGATCCGGCGCAGGCTTTTCTGCCCCAGGGCAGCCAAGATAAGCGCCAGACCCGATGCCTTCCGGGGCGTGTACCTGCCCTATTGGACCTTCGATGCCCATACGGTCAGCGATTACAGCGGGCAATATGGGATCGACCGGCGCGTGCAGGATCGGAACGGACAGACGCGCGTGGTCACGGACTGGTACCCTTGTGGAGGGCGCTACCGGGAAGATATTGATGACGAACTGATTCTGGGGTCCACCCGCTACGACGCATCCCTGATGCGGGAGGTGGAGCCGTTCCACACCCAGGACAACAAAGCCTATCAGCCGGAGTATGTGGCGGGATTTGCCGCGGAGCGCTACTCCCTGGGCTTAAAAGAGGCATGGGAGAAGGCGAAGGCCCTGATCGGCCGCAAAATCCGGGCGAATATCGAGGCGCAGATCCGCGGGCAGTACCGGGCGGATCACACGCGCATCAACAGCGTCCGAACCGCGTATTCCGCCGTCACCTACAAGTATTTGCTCCTGCCCGTCTGGCTCTCCTCTTACCGGTACAAGGGGAAGCTCTATCATTTTATGGTCAACGGGCAGTCCGGCAAGGCGGGAGGGCAGACGCCCGTTTCCGCCATGCGCGTCGCGGTGGCCGTATTGGCCGTACTGGCGATCTTTTTGCTGGTTTCCGATTACGCGGCCTACGGCGGGATTGCGCTTTTTGTGGCGGCAGCGCTGGCCCTGGGCTGTTACGTGCTCAAACAGTGATTGTTTTGCCTTACGGAACAGGATAGGATATAAAAAAGAAAGGAGCTATGGCACACATGGCACAGAACAAGGAAATTCCCTACAAAATCTACCTGAAGGAGGATCAGATCCCCAAGCAGTGGTACAATGTCCGGGCGGATATGAAGAACAAGCCCGCGCCTTTGATCAATCCCGGCACCCATCAGCCGATGAGCGCTGCGGATCTGGCTCCGGTCTTCTGCGACGAACTGGTGGCGCAGGAGTTGGACAACGACACCGCCTATATCGACATTCCGCAGGAAATTCAGGATTTTTACAAAATGTACCGTCCCTCTCCTCTCGTCCGGGCCTACTGCCTGGAAAAGAAGCTGGATACGCCGGCCAAGATTTATTACAAGTTTGAGGGAAACAATACCAGCGGCAGCCACAAATTAAATTCTGCCATTGCGCAGGCCTACTACGCAAAAAAGCAGGGCTTAAAGGGCGTGACCACCGAGACCGGCGCCGGTCAGTGGGGCACGGCGCTTTCCATGGCATGCGCCTATCTGGGGCTGGACTGCAAGGTTTATATGGTGAAATGCTCCTATGAGCAAAAGCCCTTCCGCCGGGAAGTGATGCGCACCTACGGTGCGCAGGTGACGCCATCCCCGTCTGATACCACGCAGGTCGGGCGCAGGATTCTGGCGGAGAACCCCGACACCACGGGCAGCCTTGGCTGCGCCATTTCCGAGGCTGTGGAAGTGGCGGTGGGAACGGAGGGTTACCGTTACGTGCTGGGCAGCGTACTCAATCAGGTGCTGCTGCATCAGTCCGTTATCGGCCTGGAAACAAAGGCGGCGATGGATCAGTACGGGATCGTGCCCGATCTGATCATCGGCTGTGCCGGCGGCGGTTCCAATCTGGGCGGCCTGATTTCTCCCTTCATGGGAGAAAAGCTGCGCGGCGAACGGGATTACCGCATTGTTGCCGTAGAGCCCGCCAGCTGTCCCAGCTTTACCAGAGGAAAGTTTGTCTATGATTTCTGCGATACCGGCATGGTGACGCCGCTGGCGAAAATGTATACTCTGGGGAGCGGCTTCATTCCGTCCGCCAACCATGCGGGGGGCCTGCGCTATCACGGCATGAGCCCGATCCTTTCCCAGCTTTACCATGACGGCCTGATGGAGGCGGTCAGCGTGGAGCAGACCGCGGTGTTTGAAGCGGCCGAGATGTTTGCCAGGGTGGAGGGCATCCTGCCTGCGCCCGAGAGCAGCCATGCAATCCGGGTCGCCATCGACGAAGCGTTAAAATGTAAGGAGACTGGGGAAGAAAAGACCATTTTGTTCGGCCTGACCGGCACCGGCTATTTCGATCTGGTGGCCTATGAGAAATATAACAACGGCGAGATGAACGACCACATTCCCACCGACGAGGAACTGGCGGTGGGCTTTGCCGGGATTCCCCGGTTTACGGGCAATGAATTTTAAGTGGGAAACAGCGTAACGATATGTTCCAGCTCATTTTCCCGGACGTCGAACTGCCAGATCCCATGCCCGGGGATCCGGTGCTCCGTCAGATAGAAATGCCCGTCGAAGCCGCCTATATAATAGGGCGTGCCGCCGCCGAGGAAGGAAGCGTAAATGTCCTCCCATTCCCCGTCCGCCAGACGGGACAGATCCGGCGTCCGGATCAGGGTGGCATAGTCCTGACTGCCGTAGAGGTCGGTTGACACGGTGATATAAAAATAATCCTGAATGTGCGCCAGCTGTATCATGCCGGCGATTTCGGGCGGGACGGGAAACCGCTCCAGAACGGTCAGATCTTTTTTGGAAGTGCGCAGAATGTTGGAATTGCCGGACACAAAGTAGATGTCGTCCCCCTCTATCGTAAAAGAACGGACGTAGATCTGATTTAACTCGGGCACCGACAGAATCTTTTCCAGCGCCACCGCGGATCCGCGACCGGGCCGGGAAAAGACATACAGCTCGCCGGTCATGGAGCTGAGGGCATAAAACCGCCTGTCCGCTTCGTCGTAGAGGACAAAGTGCGGACGGACGCCGATATCATCAAAGGACTGGGTCAGAAAAAAGGCCCCGTCCTTTTTTTCAAAGATTAGGATCCGGTTGTTTTCCGTGTCATCCGCCAGATACACGGTTCCGTCCCCGGCGATGGTGTGCCCGTAGTGGATCTGATCCGTCATGACGAGCCACTCCGTCAGGGGACTGTCCAGCTGACGGCTGGTGAGAATCTGATTGTGATAACAGTCCACGATAAAATAGTCCTCTCCGATTTTGGTGATTTGGGTGGGGACGTTCAACACCGTCTGGACGTTGGAAAGGACGCCGCCCTTTATCGGCGTCTCCAGGGCGTCGGAGAAGCGCAGCACCTTTGGTTTGCGCAAAAAAAGAAGGAGCGCGCAGACCGCACATGCGGCCAAAAGGACGCCCAGCAGAATGATCAGAAGTTTGCGGTTGGAAAAAAAGGATTTGCGTACCATGAGCCTGTCCCGTTTTTCTGGAGAAAAATGCCGCGCCACACCGGGTGCGCGGTTATTTTGATCATAGCATCGGTTTCCGGTAGCGTCAATCCGTTTTTTGTGTTATAGTAGAGGAAAGGCGGCCCGAAGGCGGCGCCCGAAAAGCAAAACTGGAGTAAAGGAGAATGTAACATGAAAAAACTGCTGAATGAGTTCAAGGAGTTCGCGCTGCGCGGCAACGTGATGGATCTGGCAGTCGGCGTTATCATCGGCGCGGCTTTCCAGGCGATCATCAATTCTCTGGTGAACGACGTCATTTCCCCGCTGATCGGCCTGTTTGCCAATACGGATCTGAGCTATCTGGCTGTCAAGGTCGGGGAAGTGGAGATCCGTTACGGCGCGTTTCTCACCGCCATTCTCAACTTCATCCTGATGGCCGTCATCATTTTCTTCCTGGTCAAGGGCATGAACGCGCTGGCGAATGTGGGAAGCAAAAAGAAGGAGGAAGCGCCTGCAGCGCCCACCACAAAGATCTGCCCCTACTGCAAGAGCGAGATCGCGCTGGACGCCACCCGGTGTCCGCACTGCACCTCTACGCTGGAAGGGTAAGCGTGAAAGTCGCGCCGCCGCCGGGCGTGTCGGAAACCGTGATCCGGCCCCGGTGGGCGCGTGCAATTTCCATGGCGATGGAAAGCCCCAGCCCGAAATGGCCGCTCTGGCCGCGGGCCTCGTCCCTTTGGTAAAAGCGCTCGAAAATGCGCGTCTTGTCTGCGTCGGGGATACCGGGGCCGTCGTCGGAGACAAGAAAGCTCACGCATCCGGGAGCTTCCTCCAGGGAAAGCGTGATATGACTGCCTGTAGGCGTATGGCAAAACGCGTTCTGCAGCAAAATGGACAGCACCTGACGGATGCGATCCGTATCGCATTCCAGCGGCGCTGTTTTTTTGTCCGGACAGTCCGGCTGATCGGGCAGGCGGACGGACAGATGGTATCCCTTTTGGACGGCCAGCGCCTCATAGGCTTCGTAGGTGTCCAGCAGAAGCGTATCCGGTTCGCAGACCGTTTTGGAGAGCCGCAGATTCCGGCTGTCCGCTCCGGCCAGGGTCAGCAGATCCGAAATCAGGCGCGCCATCCGCCCGCCTTCTTCTTCGATGAGGGAAAGGAACCGGCGGCATTCCGCTGTTTTCTCCGGATCGTCCCCCTGCAGCATCTGTGTGCAGGCGTGGGCGGTGGAAAGAATGGCGGAAAGGGGCGTGCGCAGTTCGTGGGAGGCCGCCGCTACAAAACGGATCTGGCTCAGACGGCTTTCTTCGATGGGCCGCAGCAGTTTCCCGGTGAAATACCAGAAAAAAAGAAACAGCGCTGCCACGGCTGCCAGGACAGGCAGCAGGTATTCCATGCGCTGTCGGCGGATCTGCCGGTTTAATTCTTCGATGGGCCGGACGGCCAGAAGGGTCAGTGTGCCGTGCTGTTTTTTTAAGGACATCAGGCAGGCGTAGCAGTCCGGCGTTTTCTTCTGAGAGACAGAATAAGAAAACAACAGGAAGGAAAAGCCGGGGGCGTCCCCGGATACAGCCGCCGGGAAACGGTCACTACAGTGGGAAAGGGCGGTTTCGATGAGAGCGCGCCGCTGCGGATCCGTCTGCTGAGAGCCCCAGAGAAGGGCGGAACCGTTATCCCACAGCTGGAGCCGGGTCCCGTTTTGCTCCGCCGCAGAAAGCCATTTGTGGGTGACGACCGTCTGGGCGTCCAAATCCAGCCGCAGGGCTTCCATATCCTTTTCAAAGACGGAAAAGTCGTGCTGCCGCAGGTTTTTTTCCGAAAGAAAGAGATAGAGCATGGACACTGCCAGTAAAATCGCGGCGGCAATGCCGGCGCTCAGCAGCGTCAGTCGAACGTGGGTTTTCTGAAACATGATTCATTCCTCCAGCCGGTAACCAAAGCCGCGCACGGTCAGGATTTTCCCTGCGCTGCCCACCTCCTTTAGCCTGCGTCGCAGAAAGTAGACATAGTTGTCCAGATTTCCGTCCTCCACCTCGCTGTCCGGCCCCCAGACGTGGGTGAGCAGGCGGGCCCGGGGCAGAGCAGTGCCCGGAGAGCGGAGAAAGGTTTCCAAAAGCGCACCCTCCCGTCGGGAGAGGGTACAGGATCCGCCGGGGCCGGTCAAAGTCAGCGTGTCCGGACAAAAGATGAGATCCGAAAACGACAGTTTTTGCAGCGTAAGCAGCTGGGCCGGCCGCCGCAGGATGCTTCGGATGCGCGCGCACAGCTCCTTAAAGTCAAAGGGCTTGACCAGATAATCGTCCGCCCCGCAGTCCAGCCCGGTGATTTTATCGTCCACCTCCCCCAGAGCGGTCAGCAGGATCACGGGCGTTTGCCGGTTTTGCCGCCGCATTTCCCGCAGGACGGAAAGGCCGTCGCAAACCGGGAGCATCCGATCCAGCAAAACCAGATCATACGGCGTTTCTTCGATATAATAAAGCGCTTCCTCTCCGTCGAAGCAGGTATCCACGTCAAAGTTTTCCTGTCTCAGGCTGTAAGCCAGCGTCCGGTTCAGGTTTTTGTCATCTTCCACCAGTAAAATGCGCATGGGATTCCTTCCTTTTTGCGAAAACGGCGCCGGGGCGCGGCACTGTAAAGTATAAAACAGTATACCACAGGATTCTCCAATTTACATCTAAAACGATACGGCAGCGCAGGATGGCCCTTAGAGGAGATTTAGAGGCACAGATGGTAAGATGCTGTCTGAAGGATCCAAAGGGGCGCTGTACGGTTGACAGCGGCATGCCCGGCGGGTACGATGAAAAAGGAGGAAAGAGAATGAAGACAGAACGCGGCAAACGCAAA
>CANRGX010000011.1 GCA_947630215.1 uncultured Eisenbergiella sp.
CAAGCGCCGCTATCTGCCGGACCAAAGAAAGCGCTTCTTTTGGCGGTACGCCGAATTTGCTCTCCTCTCCGGCTGCGTTGACCTCGATGAGAATTTCCGTGGTCAAAGACTGCCGGACAGACTGTCTGCTGATCTCCTCCGCCAGCGAGAGGGAATCCACGCTGTGAATCAGAGCGGTCTTTCCAATCAGGGATTTTACTTTATTTCGTTGCAGATGCCCGATCATGTGCCATCTGATATCCCCCGGCAGCTGTCCGTATTTTTCCACAAGCTCCTGCGCCCGGTTCTCCCCAAAATCCCGTATCCCGGCGGCATAGGCCTCCTTTAGCATGGAAACCGGCTTGGTCTTGCTTACCGCAATCAGCGAAACCTCCCCCGGCTGTCTGCCGGAAGTTTTTCGGGCAGCGTCGATTCGTCCCTGTACCATACGGATATTCTCTGCGATCATAAATGCCCTTTCTGTGCCGTCATTCAAACACCATTTCGTTGACATCCACCGTCTGCGCGTCCAATACAATATGGTCGTAAACGCTTAATCCGTACACCGTGTTGGAACGGATGATGGCATACTCCTCGTTCTGCTGCAGGATTTCCACTTCCTTAAACTCCGCATATCCCTTATTGATATTGAACACACCCATCAGGGAAGCGCTGCGGGAGATCGTGTACTCCTCGTCGGAATCCGGCCGAATCAGATGATCGCCCACGCGCAGCATATAGTTGTCCAGATAATAGTCGTCCTCGGTCTCCTCGTATATCTGAGTGGCGATAAATTCCGTCGTCAGTTCCCCGTTTTCCCCGGCCGTCTGGCGCAGCACGCCATAGTCGCCGGAATTGCCTCCCTTGGTCACAAAATCTTTGGGAACCAGGAAAAACTCCTTGTTGGTAATGGCGGATAACGGAACCTTCAGGCCGTTCTCAGTGTCCGTAAGCAGCTCAATGTCCAGATACCGGTCCGTGACAAAGGTGATCATGGAATTGGTAAAATCCAGCTTGGCGAAAAGGCCGTCCTCTCCCTTGTCCAGAATCGTCACATTGGCCCAGGACTCATACTGGTTTTTTAAGAACCGCACCTTCACCACTTCCGCTTCTTCCAGTTCCGCGGCCGTCGTCTTGTCCACCGCAATGAGGACAGACCAGTTTTCGCTGGTGGACAGTTTGTAAATGGGATCTCCGGAAGCCACCAGATCGTTGGCGATCAGCTGTTCCTTCTGATAGCCCTCCCGATTGAGATCGGCGGACGTGATATCCGCCGGCGAAACGCCCTCATACCCGTCTACGGAATAGACCACAATCCCGGCCTGCGCCGTCCGGCAAAGTCCCACGCTCTGCCCGTTTGTGGCCTCGTTGATGGCCGACAGGTTGGCCAGCACGTTCACGTTGGCCAGCTTTAAGACCGTGCCCTCCATATCGTATTTGAAATCGTAGACGGAAGAAAACTCAGACGGGGAAAAAGAAGCGCAGAAATTGGAAATTTCCAGCTGCAGCTCCAGAAGATCGTTTTCGGAAAGGGCGGTATTGTCCGCGTCCTGCTCGCTCAGAATTTCCCGCAGCTGCCCGCTTTCGTCCACTGTGCAGACAAGCTGTCCGCTGCCCAGCCGCTCTCCCTCTCTGGCATAATAATTGACATAGCCGGAGTAGGTGCTGTCTACCACAACCTCCTCCCGCAGCGCCAGGCCCGTATAGACGTTGTCCTGGGAAAGGGAGCCGTTCTGTACCGTGTACCATTCGATATGCTTGTCGTTTAAAAGATACATCAGCACACAGATCGCGATGTAGACAAAAATAACGCCGAAAACAAGCATTCCCAGATTGACATTCAGCGGCCTGCGGTAAGTTTTAATTTTTCCGTTTCTATTATCCTGCGGCAATCCCGGGGCCCTCCCCGCACAGTCTGTCACGCTGCGCTTTCAAGAAGGAAGCCCCGGCGGTTGTCCGGGGCCTCGTACACGTTCAAAATAAGCCGTTTAAAGAGAGATAATGATTTTGGATTTCAGGCTGTCCGCCAGGTCGCTTTCATTGAGGGAAACGCTGAGGATGAAATCCACATTGAACTTCTGGCTCAGCTGCTCCAGCTTATCGACCACGGGCGTAATGTCCTTGCCCTCCAGACAGGCGATTTTCAGAAAGCTGTCAAAATACATCTGTTCCAAATCGTGATCCTGCGAAATGATCCCGCTGACAAAACCCACAAAGGCTTCGCTGGTATCGATCATATAGTCGGGCGCCACAATCAGACGCACCTTATTGTTCAGTTCGTACATATGCTTGGGACTCTTGTCCAAATATACGATGCTGCCATTTACCTTTTTGATTTCGGAATTGACTTTATCCAGAAGATATTTAGTTTTGCCCTTCCCCTTCTCGCCTACGATTAACTGAATCATGCTGTCCCTCCTGAGGTATATTGGTTATCCTCATTATAGTTGATATGCGGCAAAAAAACAACCTCTATTTTTCCATTCTAGTTTATTTCATCCAGCATATCCGTCATCTCGTCATACAGGACAGTCCGTTCGCTGGAACGCATGATGACGCCGATATACGGGTTGCCCGCGGCGTCCCTGGCCAGCAGGATGAGACAATTGCCGGCGGCGTTGGTGGTTCCCGTCTTCCCTCCCACCACGTTCACATGGTCCGGCGCCTTGGCGTCCCCGGAAAGATACTGGTTGGTGCTGTTGTAGGAAACGGTCTTTTCGTTGCCGTTGCGATCCGTGAAAACCGTATCATAGGAGGTCATCTGGATGATCTCGTTGACCTTCTCGTACCGGAGCGCCTCATTGAAAATAAGATACATATCATAGGCGGTCACATAGTGGTTCTCCGCGGTCAGACCGTTGGGATTCACAAAGTGGCTGTTGGTGGCGCCGATAGCGGCCGCCTCCTCGTTCATCATATTGGCAAACTGCTCCACGCTCCCGGCAATGTGTTCCGCGATGGCCACCGCCACGTCGTTGGCGGAACGGATCAGCAGAATGTGCAGCGCCTGGTTCAAGGTGAGCTGGTCCCCTGCTTCCAGACCGCACACCACCGCCCCGCTCTCCGTAATATGTACGTTTTCGCTGGCCGTGATCACGTCGTCCGGATTGCCGTACTTGAGTGCCACGATGGCGGTCATCAGCTTTGTCAGACTGGCCGGAGCCAGCCGTTCATGCACATTTTTGGCGTAGATCACCTCATGGTGATTCAAATCAAACAGCCCGGCGGCTTCCGCCTGGGACATATCCACTATCGCGTCGTTTACATTGAAGCTGCCGTCTTTCTCCACGACACAAAGATCCGAAGCAAAAGCGTCCGCTGTCAGATAGTTGCTCTCCGTCGTCACACGGAAGCTGGACACTTCATAATCCGGATCATAGGGAAACGGGATGGACTTGCCTGCGCAGCCGGAAGCCGTCAGCAGGACAGTCGCAGAAAGCAATGCAGCCACCAGTTTATTTATACATCTCACGCCACTCTAAATCTCCTCTGTCTAAGGATTTGATCAGCAGTTCCGCCGTTGCCAGATTGGAAGCGAGCGGGATGTTGTGCATATCACACAGCCGGATGACGTTATTTACGTCGGGTTCGTGCGATTTGGGCGTCAGCGGATCGCGCAGAAAAATCACCAGATCGATCTGATTGTGCTCGATCTGTGCGCCAATCTGCTGCATCCCGCCCAGATGCCCGGCCAGGTACTTATGGATCGTCAGGTTCGTCACATCTTCTATCAGACGGCCTGTGGTTCCCGTGGCATAAAGCGTATTTTTTGTCAAAATCCCCCTGTATGCGATGCAGAAATTCTGCATCAGCTTCTTTTTCGCATCGTGTGCGATCAGCGCGATATTCATATACCCTCTCTCCTATATATCCTATAAATTATACAGATTCCGGCGCTGCAGCCCCACGTTCAGCACAAACCCCACGCCAATATACAGGCTGAGGAGCGAACTGAGCCCATAGCTGACAAACGGAAGCGTCAGGCCGGTGTTCGGCATCAGAAGCGTCGCCACGGCGATGTTCATAAAGCCCTGTATCCCGATCAGTGCCCCCACACTGGACGCGATCACCGTGCCCGCCACGTCCTTTGCCAGTCTGGCGGCGGACACACAGCATATCGCAATCAGGATAAGAAGAAGAATGACGGCGGCCGAGCCGATAAACCCCAGCTCCTCCCCGATGACCGCAAAGATGAAATCTGTCTGCGGCTCCGGGAGAAAATTCCCGTTCTTCACGGAAGTGATCATATTGTTGTTTAAGCCCTTCCCCCAGAGCTGTCCGGATCCGATGGCAATGACCGAATTGAGCTGCTGGTAGGCCATGGATTCCGCATAGGCTTCCGGATCGAAAAAGGCCATAATACGGTTGCGCTGATAGTCCTCCAACAGCGTCTGTCCTTCCCGCATGACGATGGAAAGAAAGATCAGGACGCTGGGAACGGCAACCGCCAGTACCCCGGCGATGATCCGCCAGCTTAAACCTCCCACAAACAACATGATACAGAATAAAATACAGAGCAAAATGGTGGTGGAAAGATCAGGTTGTTTGTAAACCAGAAGGATCGGCGGCAACGCGAAAACCACCGCAGAAAACAAAACGCGGAACGTATTCAGCTTCTCCTTATATTTCATAATAAACTGTGCATAAAATAAAATCAACAGTATTTTTGCAAGATCTGACGGCTGAAACTGAAAAATCTGCAGATCCAGCCAGCGTCTGGCGCCGTTTACTTCTTCTCCGAAAAGCAGCACCAAAATCAGCATCGCCAGCATGACTGCGTAACTGACCCAATAGAACTTCAAAAGAAAGGAATAGTCCGTAAAGGCGATGACCAGCATGATACAGATGCCCAGTACCATCCCGAAAATCTGCTTTCCCTGTACGCTTTTCTCGGCGCTCCCGATGGCCAGTATGCCGATGATGTTCAAACTGACCACCAGAAGCACCAGAAGAAAGTTGAAATTTTTCAGTCTGTACTTTTTTATCATAATTTCCCCTGTCAGCGGACGATTTTTGACAGCCGTTCAGCTGCTCTTATGCAGATCCAGAATCGGAATATTGGCGTACAGGGACGGGTTTTTGCTCCCGATGCCGTAACCGCCGGTCTTGCTGATCTGGATCTCCATATTTTCCGTATCTATCATCATGTAACGGGATATGACCCTGGCAATGTCCTGCTTGATGAGATCCAGCATTTCCGGCGAACAGTTCACCCGGTCGGAGATCAAAAGAATTTTCAGCCGGTCCTTCGCCACTTCCCCGGAAGCCTTGCGTTTGAACAATTTCGGCAGTCTCATGCTCTCCCCTCCTGACTTTTATGGAAAATCCCTGTGACTCTGGTCCAGAAAGAGAGAGAACGCTCCAAATCCATATAGGGAACATCCTGGCCCATCAGGCGCATACAGACGTTCCGGTAAGCGCGTCCCGCCAGCGTATGGTTTCCTACCAAAGGCTCTCCCTGGTTGGTGGAGACCACCACGCTCTCATCGTCCGGAATCACTCCCAGCAGATTGACGGAAAGAATATCCACCACGTCTTCTACGGTCATCATATCCCCGCGCTTGACCATATCGTAGCGCATACGGTTGATGCACAGGTCGATTTGCTGGAAGGAATTGGCCTCCAGCAGACCGATGATGCGATCCGCATCCCGGATAGCGGAAACCTCCGGCGTGGTGACCACGATGGCCCGATCCGCCCCGGCGATGGCGTTCTTAAACCCCTGCTCGATCCCCGCAGGGCAGTCCAGCAGGATATAATCGAACTGTTCCCGCAGCTGATCCACCAGTTTTCTCATCTGGCTTTCGTTGACCGCGCTTTTGTCCCGGGTCTGGGCCGACGGCAGCAGATAGAGACCGGGATACCGCTTGTCCCGGATCAGCGCCTGCTTGACCCGGCATCCGCCCTCCACCACGTCCACCAGGTTGTAAACGATGCGGTTTTCCAGTCCCATGACCACATCCAGATTGCGCAGCCCGATGTCCGTGTCGATCAAAACCACTTTCTTCCCGGCGGCGGCCAGACCGGTTCCGACGTTTGCGGTTGTGGTGGTCTTGCCCACACCGCCTTTTCCTGAGGTAATGACAATTACTTCACCCATGTAAAACTCCTCCATTAATGAAATATTTGTCCCCCAAACGTCTACCTCAATAGGGCAGCTCATTCAGTAATTCATTTGTGAGTGCCTGCATCTGTATTTCACCGTCCCGGCAAACGGCGATCTGGGCCTGTCCCTTTTTCGCCTTCCCGAACCAGCGGTTTTTCTCTTTCGCTTTATATTTGAAATCTCCGATCTTTAATTTGGCCGGAGTCATTTCAAGCGCCGCAATAAAATGATCGGGAAGGCCGTCGCTGCCCGCGAAGGCGCTGCCGTACAGCCCGCCCAGTACAATGATATCTTTGGTCGCCATCACGGTGCACCCTGCTTCCACATTGCCGATGATGACGATGCTGCCCTCCGTTTCCAGAATCTGCCCGTTGGTGAGACTGCCGCGGTAAAAGCGGCCGCCCGCCTCCCCCTTCGGGAAAAACCGTTCAAACGCCTCTATGGTTTCGTTGAAGCGGTTCTGGCGTCCTTCGTCCTTGCCCACCACGCAGATCACATGAAGCTGGCTGTTCTGGCTGATGGCGTCCACCAGCAGGTTTTCCTCCCGCGCCGTGAGCGCACGTCCTTCAAAGGAAACCGCCACCTTTGTGTCCCCGAAGAATTTGGCCGATTCCCGGAATTTCTCCCCTGCCGCCTCGAGGATCTGATCAAAATCCATTTCTTCATCCAGATAAACGGAAATGCCGTTTTTGTAGCTTTTGATGATGACAGGGTTTTTCATGCTTTCTCCTTCCTCAGTCCTGGCCGCCGCTGACTTCCTCCACGGAAAGCGCCGTCTGGGAACGCGTCAGCGAATCGTCTTCATCCAGATCGTAATAGTACGTCAGCACCTGTTTGGATATCTGTGCCGCATAATCGGAGGTATAGCCGTTGGCAATGCGGATCGCCATGGCGATCTCCGGGTTCTCATAGGGCGCGTAGCCCAAGAACAGGCCGTGATTGGGACGGCGCTTGTCCTCCTCCGCCGTGCCCGTCTTTCCGGCCGCCTGGATCGGGAAATCCTGATAGTACTTCTTTGCGGCCACCACACCGCGCATCCCGGTGTGGATGGCGTCCCAATAGGAAGCCGGCAGATCCACCGTATTGCGGATCTGAGCGTCATAGGTCTTGAGCAGATTCCCGTTGTGATCCGTCACGCTGTCCAGAAGCGTCAGATTATAACAGGTTCCGCTGTTGGCCACACAGGTGACGTAACGGGCCAGCCCCACCGTCGTATAGTTATGATTGCCCTGCCCGATGGCGGAGGGCACAGACAGATCCGTGGACACCTGCGGCTCGGATTCCTCGATCTCGATGCCGGATTTTTCTGTGAGTCCGTACAGATCGGCATAGCGGGTGAGCACCTCGTCGCCCAGATCGGAATCGTACTGTTCCCCCCGCAGACCCAGACGGTATCCCACTTCATAGAAAAACATATTGCAGGAATTGGTGATGGCCTCGGACAAATTCAGATCCCCGTGTCCGTAAATATTCCAGCAATGGGGCTGGTAATCCTCAAACCGGGTATAGGTGCCCGTACAGGGCAGGGTGTCCGTCAGCCCCACCACGCCTTCCATCAGCGCCGCAGTAGCGGAAACCATCTTGAAGGTAGAACCGGGCGCCGTGCGCATCTGGGTGGCATAATTCCACATGGGCCTGGCCTGGTTGTCGCTGCTGTTGATCCAGGCAAAATATTCGCTGTCAATGCCGTTGGCGAGGCGGTTGTTATCATAACTGGGATAACTCACCAGCGCCAGCACATCCCCGGTGTTCACATCGGTAATGACGCAGGAAGCGGAAAACGGATCCAGCGTCAGCTGGGCGGGCGTGATTTCCAAATTGCGGATCAACCCTACCATAAAGGCATAGTCGGAAACCGTCCCGTCCTGCAGCTCGGCAATCCGCTTCTCGCTGGGATTGATCACGTTCTGCTCGATCAGGAGCATACAGACCTGCTTGCCGCTGATGCGCTCTTCTTCGATCATGTACTGATACATGAGTTTATCAAAGGAACGGTTGATCAGGCGATCCATAATATAGTCCACCAGTCCCAGATAGACCTCCTCCGAATCGGAATAGGCGCCCTCCACGGGAAGCAGCGTCACGTCGATCCAGTTTTGGGAAATGGCGTACTGCAGATACTCCCGCAGGCTGATGACCTCTTCCCTGGTCCAGTTTAAGTACGTCTCATCCTCCGTGTCCACATCGCGCAGGAGGTTTTCCTGGGTCAGAAGCCGGTTGACAATATAGCTTTCATAGGTCTGGTATTCTTCCGGGAGCTGGTTGTAGGGCGTGGCCGTATGGATCAGTTCCTCCCGTATCCGGTCAAACACTTCCTCCTGTTTGGTCAGAAAGGCCTGATAGACCTCCGCCTGCGTCTCCCCCGGCCGCCCTCTTTCGATGGACGCCACATCGATGACGTTGTTGGAAAAGAGCGCGCTGTAAACGTCGTCTATGGGAATTTTCAGGTTCGCGCTGGTGACGTTGGAGCTGTCATAGTTTTTCATGTTGATGATCTTGTCCACCAGAATGCCGGCCACAAACTTTTCCAGAATCCTGTACACCGCCGTCTGCAGATCGGCGTCGATGGTCAGATAGACGTTGTCGCCCGCCTTTGGCTCCACCCGGTCGATGATTTCGATCTCGCGGCCCAGCCGGTCCACAAAAACGGTCTCCTTGCCCTTGCTCCCCTGAAGATACTCCTCCATCACCTTTTCAATACCGGACTTTCCTACGATATCGTTGAGATCGTAGGTCCGGGTATCCGGAGAACGCTGCACGCCGTCCAGTCCCTCCTCGCTGTTTAACGCAGCCAGCTCGTCTGTGGAAATCTTGCCGGTATACCCGATGATCTGGGAAAAATAAGGGCCGTCTGTGTATTTGCGCACCGTATCGGAGACAATGTCGATTCCGGGAAGGGATTCGGAATTTTCCTTCAGCCAGGCCACCGTCTGTTCGGATACGCCGGTGGCCAGGGTGACGGGAATATACCGCTGGAAGGAGGTCAGGTTCATGGCATAGCGGAGCGTCACCACGTCCAAAAGCTCCTGCTTGGTATAGCCCAGCCCCACCACAAAGCTGTTGCGATCCTCCGGATCCAGCCGTTCTCCCACGCCGAACCGGCTCTGACCGCCCAGATATTCCATCACATCGTCCGGCGTGGCGTTTTTCTCCCGCTCCTTCAGATCGGAAATCAGCGCGCGCCCGTACACGTCGGCCAGAAAACGCTGCAGCCGGGTGCCGGACACCTGAAAGGCAAATTCCCCGTTTTCATCGATATAAATATTAAAATCGCAGCTGATGTGATCGCCGTTTTGATCGAGAACGGCCAGCACCTGCCGGAGCGTCGCGTTGATCCTGGCGTTGCGGCTGCTGTCCGTTTCGTAAACATCCTCTATGATAACGGAATTGGAAAGCTCGTTGTAGGCCAGCACCTTTCCGTTTACATCATAAATGTTGCCGCGGGTGCTGGAAAGCGTGCGCTCCTTTTCCATCTTCAGCCCCAGCTCATTCTGATGCTCTGCGCCCTCTACAATCTGGAGCTGGAAAATACGGTGGAGCAAAATGACGCCCATCACGGCCAGCATCACATACAGCACCACAATCCGGGAATGTATGAAATTGAGCAGACGTTGTTTGCATTTTTCAATCAAAGGTTTCATTGCCGCCTCTTTCAGCCCTGTTTTGCCGCTTCACCACAGCGAGGAAAAGCGGATAGGCAAGAAAAGCGATAATCAGCGTATATACGGCCTCCGGCAGAATGATATGTAGGAAGTAGTAACCGGCCCGCAGCCGGGCCCGCAGCAAAAACATCACACAGTAGCACACCAGATTGAGCGACACGTCCGACGCCGCAATCAAAGCCAGGGGCAGCTTGAGATCCTCCGGATAAAACAGCCGCGTAAACTTGCCGTTATAATATCCGATCAGCATATATAAAAGCGCGTAAAACCCGATCAGATCCCCGGTTCCGGTGCCGGCGCCGTACGCGGAGTAAATGTCCGCCAGGAACCCGCAGGCAAACCCGGTGAGCAGTCCGGTCTTCTCCCCGCACATAAAGCCGAAGGACGCGGTCAGTATCAGCAGCAGATTCGGCATGATCCCGCCGAAGGAGATCCACTGGAACACACCGGTCTGCAGCAGAAAACACAGGAAAATCAAAAGCGTCATCACTATCGCTTTTTTCATGGCCGCCTCCTTGCGATCATTCCGTCTTTTTCAGTTCCGTAATGACCAGCACTTCCTCCAGATGGGAAAAATCCACCGCCGGCGTCAGGTATCCGGATTTGGTCAGGTTATCGGGCGAGGTGTTGATGGAATGGATATATCCTATCAGGATGCCGGGCAGATATTTGTCGCTGATGCTGCTGGTCACCACCTTGTCTCCAGGCGTGACGCGGTTTTCCTGATCGGACAGCTGGGAGAACCGGATCATCCCGTCGGATGTAACAGAAATCAGATCGCCTTCTACAATCAGGTTTTCGGAAGTGGCCAGCACCGTGGCGCTGACGTTGCTGGTATCCGAAATGATGGCCTGCACCTTGGAAAAGTGGGGGCCGACGGAAACCACCCGCCCTACGAGCCCGCTGCCCGCCATCACATTGCAGTCCACGGATATGCCGTCTTCCTCCCCCTTATCGATGGTAAAGGAATAGAACCAGTTCTCCGTATCGCTGGCGATCACCCGGGCGCCGGTCTTTTCATAGTCGCTGTAGGTCTGATCCAGTTCAAAAAGCGTCCGCAGATTGTTGAGCTCGTACTGTTCCTGCATCAGCTGGTTGTTTTCAATGGTCAGCGCGTCCACCTGCGCCTGCAGCTGCTGGTTGCGCGCCAGAACGTCCTTTAACTGTCCAAGCTCCCGGGACCTCTGGAAAAGGCGCCCGCCAATCTGCGCAATTCCCCGCTGAAAAGGCACCGCCACATAGCCCACCGCGGTCTTTAAGGGGCCTTCAAACAGATTCGTGCGGAAGGTAAACAGCATCATCAAAACGCACAGGCCGGACAGGACAATCAACAGGTATTTTGCCGGAATATGGAATTTTTTTCTTTTTTTCCTGATGACCGGACTCATCTGCCCATCCCTTCGATGGCGTAGGCCACCGTCTTATAGCGGTCGTCCTTCAAAATGCGGGACAGGCCCAGCACCACGCTTTCCACCGGGCGCGCGGCATGGTTGATCTTCAGGCCGGTAGATTTTGCCAGCAGATCCGCAAAATGCGTGATCTGGGATGCGCCCCCGGTCAGGTACACGCCGTGCCGGAAAATGTCCGCTCCCAGCTCTGGCGGCGTGCGCTCCAGGATCACCCGCACATTATCTATGATCGTATTGAAATGTTCCTCCAGACAGGTATTGACCAGTTCGGTGGGGATTTCCCGCTCCACGGGAAGCCCGACCACAATGTCCCTGCCGTAGACGACGGCTCCCTTTTTCTCCTTTTCCAGGCTGCCCAGCGCCTTTTTAATGCCCTCTGCGGTCTTCTGTCCGATCAGGAGATGGTATTCCTTTCTGACCGCCTGGCGGATCGCCTCGTCAAATTTCAGACCCCCCGTCTTGATCAGACGGCTGAGCACGATGCCGCCCAGCGAAAGAATGGAAATTTCCGTGGTATCGTATCCTATGTCCACCACCAGTACGCCCTGGGAATTTTTGACGTCAATCTCCATGCCCAGACCGTCCGCCACGGCCTTTTCCACCACCATAATCCGCTTTGCCTTCACATTGGCATCGCGGATCAGATCGTAAAAGGCGCGCTTTTCCACTTCTGTGATGTCAGTGGGAACGGCGATGTAGTAGTCCGCCGGTCTCGGGGCGCCCTTGCAGATGTCCGAGACAAACAGCTTCACCAGCCGCTCCATATTGTTGATGTCGGCGATGACGCCGTTGGAAAGCGGATGGGTGATCTGGATATTGGACGGCGCCTTCTCGTACATTTCATAGGCGGAATTGCCATAGGCGAAAATATTCTGCCGGTTCTCAATGGCAATCATGTTCTTTTCGATCCGGATTTTGTCGTTCGCCAGACTGTATATCTTAATATTGCTCGTCCCCAGATCGATTCCGAACGCATTCCCCTGCATCTTTTTTCTCCTTCCTTCTATAAAAGGCCGGCCTTGCGAAAGCTGAACCAGTCCCCGTCTCCCAGGATGATATGATCGAGAAGCCCGATCCCCATCAGACGGCCCAGTTCGGAAAGCCTTTCTGTAATTTCTGCGTCCTCCCTGCTGGGCGACACATCCCCGCTGGGATGGTTGTGCAGCAGCAGAAAGTGCACGGCCTGGTATTTCAACGCCTGCAGAAAAATTTCCCGTGGGGAAATCAGGGAGAGGTTGACCGTGCCCACTGTGAGCACCCCTTCGTGCAAGAGCCTTCCCTTCCCGTCCAAAAGCAGCAAAAGGACATTTTCCACCTGTCCTCTTTCGCCCTCCACCAGGGGCCTGCAGTATGCCGCCGCCGCTTCCGGAGAAGGAAACGCCGGGAGCGTCCTGCGCTGCCCTAAGGAGAACCGCCGCGCCAGTTCCGACAGGCAGCAGATCCGCACTGCCTTAATCTGCCCGATTCCCTTTACTTCCATCAGCTGGGGAACCGAAAGCCTGTCCAGTCCCGCCAGCCCGCCCCTGGCCCCTTTGGGCAGGGCAAGCACGGCCTCCGCCAGCCCCAGGGCCGGACAGTCCCGGTGAGCCTGCGGCGCATCCGGCGCCGGCTTTGGGCCCGTGCGCAGCAAAATGGCCAGCAGTTCCGCGTCTGAAAGGGATTCTGCCCCTTTTTGCAGAAATTTTTCATATGGGAGTTCCTTTTTTTGTGTCTGTTCCATCGCCTGTTCCTCTGTCTTTCCAAAAGAAGTCTAAAACAGGCAGACTGCACGGACGGACACTGACGGCTGCCAGCCGACCCACGCTACAGGACGCGGTAGCACAAAATCGCCACCGCCACGCCCAGGATGCTGGCGACGGTGATGCGGATGGTGAAAGCGAAGGTGATGCACAGGATTCCCAGATCTAAAACCAACGGGCTCGTCAGCCCGAAGGTCTGTCCGAAATTCAGGAATGAATCCGGCACCAGATTCCCGAGAAAGCCTCCGATCACGATCCCTGCAAGCACCAGGATCAGGCAGATCCAGCCGTTTTTACCAGTGATTTTCTTCATAGCGCTCTTATCCTTTGTCCCCTAAACTTCTCTCATCTTACCATACTTCGCCGCTTCTGTATAGAAACAAACCATAAAATTTTTCGCACCGTCTGACAGCTTTCTACAGTTTCCGCATCAGACGGTCATTCATTATACGGAATATCGTCAATTACATGTCGCTCCAGACAGCGCTGCAGGGACTTTAAAATCCCGAATTTCGCGTGCTGCCAAGTCAGCCCTCCCTGGAAATAGGCCGCGTAAGGGGGCTTTAGGGGACCGTCGGCGGAAAGCTCGATGGACGCGCCCGAAACGAATGCGCCGGCCGCCATGATCACCTGGCTGTCATAGCCGGGCATATCCCACGGTTCCGGCGTCACAAAGCTGTCCACCGGCGCGGCGGACTGGATCCCCTCGCAGAAGGCGATGAGTCCCTCCGGCGTACCAAATTCCACAGCCTGGATAATATCATAGCGTTCTGCGCTGCCGGAGGGCACCACGCGAAAGCCCAGCCCCTCGTAAAGGTTTGCCGCAAAGACCGCCCCCTTTAAGGCGGCCGCGGTCACAGAGGGCGCCAGGAAAAGCCCCTGATAAAAGGACGGCAGGACGTGCAGCGTGGCGCCCACCTCTTTTCCCAGCCCCGGAGAGATCAGCCTGCAGGCGGCGTTGTCAATGCAGGCCTGCGTGCCCGCCAGATACCCGCCGATGGGGGCCAGACCGCCGCCCGGGTTTTTGATAAGGGAACCCACGCACAGATCCGCCCCCACATCCGTGGGCTCTATGGTCTGGGTAAATTCCCCGTAGCAGTTGTCCACCATACAGATCAGATCCGGTTTTACCGACTTTAAAAACGCGATCAGCTCCCCGATCTGCTCCACGCTGAAGGTCTGCCGGGTCTGATAGCCCTTGGAGCGCTGGATGGTGGCCAGCTTTGTGTCCTCTCCTATGGCGGCCCGGATCCCTTCCCAATCGAAACTGCCGTCAGGCAGCAGATCCACCTGGCGGTAACCGATGCCATATTCCTGCAGGGAACCCCGGGAGGGCCGGATGCCGATGACTTCCTCCAGCGTATCGTAGGGTTTCCCCACCGGGGAAAGCAGCACGTCGCCGGGCCGCAGATTGCTCATCAGAGCCAGCGCCAGCGCATGGGTGCCGCAGGTGATCTGCGGGCGCACCAGCGCCGCCTGTGTATGGAACAGCTTCGCATAGACCGTTTCCAGCGTCTCCCGTCCCAGATCGTTATAGCCGTAACCCGTGGTGCCCATCAGACAGGCTTCGCTTACTCTGGCCTCCTGCATGGCGGCGATCACCTTCATCTGATTGTATTCCGCCACCTGATCGATTTGTGCGAACCGGGGCGCCAGCTTTTCCAGGACGCTTTCCCCGTAGCGGTACACCTTCCGGGAAATGCCCAGTTTTTCATATTGGGAAAGCAGAGTCTCCCCTGTCGTTTTTTCTGTCATAACAGCGTCTCCTTCACCTGTTTCACAAGAGAATCCAGCATTTGATCCTCGCTTTCAAAGGCCCGTCTGTCCACCCAGATCACGTCCCGTTCCCGGGAAAACCAGGTGAGCTGACGTTTGGCAAAATGACGGGTATCGCGTTTGATCAGATAGACCGCCCGTTCCAGGTCGTACTCGCCGTCCAGATACGAAAGGATCTGCCGGTAGCCCAGTCCCTGCATGGAAACCATATCTTTGCGCAACCCCCGTTCCTTCAGGGCGCGCACCTCCTCCACCAGTCCGTTTTGCATCATCTCGTCCACCCGGCGGTCGATGCGTTCGTAAATCTTCTGTCTGTCGTCCGTCAGTACAAAATACAGCGCGCGGTACGCGGCGTTCTTGTCCCGCTGCGTCTCGTTGTGGGCTGAGATGGGCTCTCCGGTCTGGGCGCAATACTCCAATGCCCGGATCACGCGCTTGACGTTGTTTGGATGGATCGCCTCGGCCGCCTTTGGATCCGCCTGCCTTAACATCTTATGCAGTTCTTCCGGTCCATTCTGTCTTGCGTACGCCTCCAGCCTTTCGCGCAGTCCCTCGTCCTCTCCGGTCTGTGTAAAGTCGATATCATAGAGAACGGACTGGATATAAAAGCCCGTCCCTCCGGTGAGAATCGGGATGTGCCCACGGGCGTGGATCTGCGCAATGGCTTCTTTGGCCAGCTTCTGAAAGGCCACCACATGAAAACTCTCCTCCGGCTCCAGCACATCGATGAGGTGATGGGGCACCCCCTGCCGTTCCTGCAAAGTGACCTTGGCGGACCCGATGTCCATGTGGCGGTACACCTGCATGGAATCCGCCGAAACGATTTCGCCGCCGATTTGCTGCGCCAGCCGTACCGACAGCGCGGTTTTTCCTACGGCGGTAGGGCCGGTGAGTATGACCAGCCCCGGTCTGTCGTCTAGCATCCGGATCCGCTCCTTCCTGCTCATACAATCCGTCTGAATTTTCGCTCCAGCTCCTGACGGGACATGGTGATCATGGTGGGCCTGCCATGGGGACACTGATACGGATTCTCCAGCTCCAGCAGCCGCCGGAGCAGTTCCTCCATTTCCTTTTTCTCCATGCGCTGTCCGCCCTTTACCGCGGCCTTGCAGGCCATGGTGGCAATCCGTTCCAGCACCGCCGCCGGCGGGCCGGGTTTTTCATCCTGGGCCAGATCGTTTAAAATCTCCTCCAGCAACTGATCCGCCCGGCAGCCGTACAGATCGCAGGGAACGCTGCGAAGCGCCCAGGAGCTGCCGCCAAAAGGCTCCACCTCAAAGCCCGCCTGGGCCAGACAGTCGGCATAGCGCGTCAGCGCGTCTTCCTCGGCCCGACTTAATGTCACCACCACGGGCGGCATCAGATTCTGGCTGGCAACGTTTCCCTGCTTCAGATCCCGGATCAGCGCCTCGTATTTTACCTTTTCATGGGCGGCGTGCTGATCGATCAGGAGCATTTTGTCCCGATAGGACGCGATCCAATAGGTATCAAAAATCTGTCCGATCAGTTCATACTGCGCCACTGCCTTTTCACTCAGTAGCTTTTCCTCGAACAGATTCTCCTGCCGTCCCTGCTGTTGGCCGGATTCCAGCTTTTCCTGCCGGTCATATTCCAGCTTCGATTCCCGCAGCGTCTGAGTGAGCCGGTTCTTCTCAAAAGGCTGGGGGAGAGACGGCCGTGTCAGCCCCGCAGGCTGGGACAGCAGTTTGCGCGCCAGTGCGGCGGCGCTGTCTTTGTCGTCTTCCTGCATCATCGGGGCTTCCGTTTTTTGCGGCAGTTCGTCTTTTCGTACCGGCGCTTTCCGGTTTTCCTCTGTCTCCGTTACTTCCGGGATCATCTCCCGCTCCAGCAGCGCCCGTTTCACCTCTTTTTCCAGAAAATCCAGAATCCTCTGGTTGTCCGAAAAACGCACCTCCATTTTGGAAGGATGGACGTTCACATCCACCTGATGGGTATCGACGGTAAAATGCAGACAGGCCATGGGAAATTTGTGCTGCATCAGCCGGGTGGAGTAACCGCCCTCCAGTCCCCTGGACAGAACCTGGCTTTTGATATAGCGCCGGTTGACGAAGAAAAACTCAAAATTCCGGTTTGGCCGCGCCATCTGTACGTTCCCCAGAAAGCCCTCCACCTGCATGCCCTCCTGTTGGGCGCAAAACGGGAACATCTCCCTGGCAATCTGGCGTCCGTAGATCCGGTAAACGGCCTCCTTTAAATCTCCGCTTCCCGAGGTGGAAAAACGGGGCTGTCTGTTGATCAGAAGCTGAAAGGAAACGTCCGGCCGCGCCAGCGCGATGTGTTCCATCACATCCGCCACATAGCTGCCTTCCGTGGCCGCCGTCCGCAGAAATTTCTTCCGGGCCGGCGTATTGAAAAACAGATCCCGCACGAGGATGGTCGTGCCGTCCGGCGCTCCCACCTGGGAAAACTCGATTTCCTTTTCCCCCTCCAGGCAGTAGCGCACACCGGTCAGCGCCTCCTTCGTCTTGGTGATGATCTCCACCATGGAAACCGCCGCGATGCTGGAAAGCGCCTCTCCCCGAAACCCCATGCTCTGCAGCTGCCCCAGATCGGAGACGTCCCGGATTTTGCTGGTGGCATGGCGGCAAAAGGCCATTCTGACCTGGGAGGACTCGATGCCCGATCCGTTGTCCGTCACCCGGATAAAAGAGATACCGCCGTCGCGGATCTCTACGGTGACAGCGTCTGCGCCCGCGTCACAGGCGTTTTCCACCAGCTCCTTTACCACGCTGGCCGGGCGTTCCACCACCTCTCCCGCCGCGATCTGATCGATAGTTTTACTGTCCAGCACCTGGATTTTGGCCATTTCCATCCTCTCCCGTCCTCTGACTTTCCTGTGTCCCGCGCCACCGGTTCTTCAGTCTGTTCTGCAGCCGGTACAACGTATTGAGCGCGTCCAGGGGCGTCATGGTACTGATTTCCAGACGCTCCAGTTCCTCCAGCACATCCTCGTCCTTTACGGTGTCAAACAGGGAAATCTGTTCCAGATCCACCTCGTCGTAACGCTTTTGCTTTTTGGCGACTCCGTCCGTATGTACCGCGATGCTCTGCACCTTTTCCGTGATATCGTTATCGGAAAGCTGTTCCACGATTTCCCGGGCCCGGTCGATTACCATATCCGGCACCCCCGCCAGTCTGGCCACCTGGATTCCATAGCTTTTGTCCGCGCCGCCCCTTACGATTTTGCGGAGAAATACAATATCGTCTCCCTGCTCCTTCACGGCGATGCAGTAATTGTTCACATTGTCGATCTTGCCCTCCAGCTCCGTCAGCTCGTGATAGTGGGTGGCAAACAGCGTTTTGGCTCCCAAAAGCTTTCGGTTGCTGATGTGTTCAATCACGGCCCAGGCGATGGAAAGCCCGTCGAACGTAGAGGTGCCGCGTCCGATCTCGTCCAGCACCAGCAGGCTGTTGGGCGTGGCGTTGCGCAGAATGTTGGCCACCTCGTTCATCTCCACCATGAAAGTGGACTGACCGCTGGCCAGATCGTCGGAGGCCCCTACGCGGGTAAAAATCCGATCCACAATGCCGATGTCGGCGGATTTGGCGGGCACAAAGCTGCCGATCTGGGCCAGCAGCACAATCAATGCGGTCTGCCGCATATAGGTGGACTTTCCGGCCATATTGGGGCCGGTGATGACCGCCACCGCGTGCTTGCGGTTGTCCAGATAGGTGTCGTTGGCAATGAACATATCGTGCTCAATCATCCGTTCCACCACCGGATGGCGGCCGTCCCGGATATCGATCAGACCTTTTTCGTTCAGGGCAGGACGCACATAATGATTCCGTTCCGCCACCAGGGACAGAGAACCCAGCACGTCCAGTCTGGCCACGGCCTTGGCGGTTTTCTGGATGCGGGACACCTCCTTTGCCACCGCGTCCCGAACCTCACAGAAGCGGTCGTATTCCAGGGCCGTCAGCTTTTCCTCGGCGTTGAGGATCATATCCTCCAGTTCCTTTAACCGCGGCATGGAATAACGCTCCGCATTCACCAGCGTCTGCTTGCGGACGTAGTCGTCCGGCACCATATCTTTAAAGGAGTTGGTCACTTCCAGATAGTAACCGAATACCTTATTGTACTTCACCCGCAGATTTTTGATGCCCGTGCGCTCCCGCTCCTGCTCCTCCAGCTGGGCCAGCCAGGTTTTCCCTTCGGTTTTGGCATGGCGGAGCTGATCGATGGACGCGTCGAATCCTTCCTTGATGATACCGCCCTCCCGCACCAGGATGGGCGGCTCGTCCTGGATGGCGTCCCGAATCAGTTCAAACAAATCGGAAAGCGGATCCAGATCCTCCTGGATGTCCAAAAGCTCCTGCGCCTGAAATTCCCGCAGCACCGTCTTGATGGCCGGCAGCATCTCCATGGAATTGCGCAGCGCAATCAGATCCCGGGGATTGGCGGTCTTATAGCTGACCTTTCCCAAAAGCCGTTCCAGATCGTAGACGGGATTTAAGTATTCCCGGATTTCCTCCCGGGACATGGGCTGTTGGCACAGCGCCTCCACCGCGTCCAGCCGCCGGTTGATCCCGTCGCTTTCTATGAGCGGCTGTTCCAGCCAGCTTCGCAGCATTCTGGCGCCCATGGCGGTCTTTGTCTTATCCAGCACCCACAGCAGCGATCCGCGCTTTTGTTTTTCCCGCAGCGTCTCCGTCAGCTCCAGGTTCCGTCTGGTGGAAGAATCCAGCAGCATAAAACGGCTGGTCAGATAAGGGGTCAGCCGGGTGAAATGGGACAGATCGTTTTTCTGCGTCTCCAGCAGATAGGACAAAAGCGCGCCGGCAGCGATCACGCCGTTGGGAAATTCTGCGATGCCCAGTCCTTCCAGGGAAGAAACCCCAAAATGCCGCTTTAAGCACCTCTGACACAACTCCTCGTCGAAAAAATGGTTCTCCAGCGGATAGATTGTAATCTGCATCCGGTTTTTCAAATCGTCCAGATCGGCGCCGCTCATGAAAAAAGCGTCGTTGCAGACGATCTCAGAAGGACGGTATTTGTTGATCTCATCCAGCAGCCGGCGCAGATCCTCCACTTCCGTCACGTAGTAGTCTCCGGTGGTCACGTCCGCCGTGGAGATCCCTGTTCTCCCGGCAAAATAGGCGATGCACATCAGATAGTTGTTGCGCGTTTCCTCCATGGCCTGCACATTCAGGTTGGTGCCCGGCGTCACGATGCGGGTGACCTCGCGCTTTACCAGCCCCTTGGCCAGCTTCGGATCCTCCATCTGTTCACAGATTGCCACTTTATAGCCCTTGGAAACCAGGCGGGTCAGGTAGGTTTCCACCGCATGGTAGGGAACGCCGCACATGGGGGCGCGCTCCTCCAGGCCGCAGCTTTTCCCGGTAAGGGTCAGATCCAGCTCCTTTGTCACGGTCAGCGCGTCCTCAAAAAACATTTCATAGAAATCGCCCAGCCGGTAAAACAGGATGCAGTCCGGGTACTGTTTTTTGGTCTCCATGTACTGCTGCATCATGGGTGTCATCTCCGACATTGCGTTTCCCCCTTTTCTTTACGGCTCCACAACCTGGTGCCCCAGGAAATAAAAGCCGCGGTTTTCTGTCAGTTCCACCTCCACGATCCTGCCAATCAGGGAAGGATCCCCGGGAAAATGCACGAGGATATTATTGGAAAGCCGTCCGGTCAACAGCGTCGGATCCGTCCCGTTGACCTCCTCCACCAGCGCCTTGGCACGCCCCGTTTCCATGCGCGCCACCTGTTTGCGGGCCGTTTCCTGCACCACCTCAAGTACCCGGTCAAAGTTTTTCTGTGCCTCCCGGGCCGGCACCTGGTTTTCCATGGCGGCCGCCGGGGTCCCGGCGCGGCGGGAATAAAGAAAGGTAAACGCGTTGTCGAATTTGGCTTTTCGGATTACGTCGATGGTATCCTCCACGTCCGCCGCCGTCTCACCCGGGAAGCCCACAATAATATCCGTGGTCAGGGAAATATCCGGTATGCGCGCCCGTATTTTCTCCACCAGCGCCAGGTACTGCTCCTTGGTATACCGGCGGTTCATCAGGGACAGAATCCGGGTGGAACCGGACTGCAGGGGCAGATGCAGATGCCGGCAGATTTTGCGGGATTTTGCCATCACTTCAATCAGTTCGTCCGACAGATCCTTGGGATGGGAGGTCATAAACCGGATCCGTTCCAGCCCCGGAATCTGCTCTGCCTGCTCCAGAAGCTGCGCAAAGGTCACCGGCGGATCCAGATTCTTCCCGTAGGAATTGACATTCTGGCCCAGCAGCATGATTTCCACCACGCCTTCCTGCACCAGTTGTCTGATTTCCGCCAGGATTTCTTCCGGCCTGCGGCTCCTCTCCCGTCCCCGCACATAAGGGACGATACAATAACTGCAAAAATTGTTACAGCCGAACATAATATTGATGCCCGACTTGAAAGGATATTTCCGCTCTATGGGCAGATCCTCCACAATCCGGTCCGTGTCTTCCCAGATGTCGATGACCGTGCGGCGATTTTCAAACATCCGGCACAAAAGTTCCGGAAACCGGTAAAGATTGTGGGTGCCAAAGATCAGATCCACAAAGCCGTAGCTTTTCTTGATCTTTTCCAGGGCGGTGGGTTCCTGCATCATACAGCCGCAGAGGGCCACTCTCTTGTGCGGATTCTTTTTTTTCATACTGTTGGCATAGCCCAGCCTGCCGTACAGCCGTTGGTTGGCGTTGTCCCGCACCGTACAGGTGTTGTAAATTAAAAAATCCGCCTCCTCGCTCTGACAGGGGGCGTAGCCGGCCTCCTGCAGGACGCCCCACAGCTTTTCGGAATCCCTGGCGTTCATCTGACACCCAAAGGTCACCACACAGCAGGTGGGCGTCCGGCCCAGGCGGACGCGCTCAGCTTCCACGTACTGCCGCGCCTTTTTGATATAATAATACTGCCGCATGGGTTCGTTCTCCGGCGCCGGATCGGTCAACACCACGTCCTCTATCAGTTCCTGCAGCTTTTCATGAGAAATCATCGGTTCGTATCCTTTTCCTTTATCGCCTTTTTGGCATAGAGACGGGCAATTTCAACCAACAGTCTGACACAGTCCTCCATGGACTCTGCCACGGCATACTCGAAACGGCCGTGACAGTTCATGCCGCCGGTGCCCAGATTGGGACAGGGCAGTCCCATAAAAGACAGCCGCGCACCGTCCGTACCGCCCCGGATGGGGGAAATTTTCGGTTCGATTCCCAGATGCTCCATGGCCTTCACCGCGTTTTCGATCAGGTGGGCGTTTTGGGGCAGAATCTGATCCTTCATGTTGTAATAGCTGTCCCTCATCTCCACCTCAAAGGAGCCCGCGCCGTATTTGAAATTCAGGAAATCCGCACAGGCCGAAAAGAGCTTTTTCATCTGTTCAAACTTCTCCCGGTCGTGATCCCGGATGATATAGTGAACCACAGCCTGTTCCACGCTGCCGGTCATGGTATCGGGATGGAAGAAACCCTCGTACCCTTCCGTTGAAACCGGGTTGGCGTGCGCCGGGAGCATCGCCTGGAACTCTGCCGCCATCAGAATGGCGTTTCGCATTCTACCCTTCGCGCTGCCCGGATGGATGCTGAACCCGTTTACCGTAAGCACGGCGCCGGCCGCATTGAAATTCTCATATTCCAGCTCGCCCAGCGCGCCGCCGTCCACCGTATAGGCATACGCAGCCCCAAAGCCTTCCACATCGAAGTGATCCACACCGCGGCCCACCTCCTCGTCCGGCGTAAAAGCGATCCGGATCGAAGGATGTAGCTCTTTTGGATGGGTAAGAAAATATTCCGCCATGGCCATAATTTCCGCTATGCCGGCCTTATCGTCCGCCCCCAGAAGCGTGGTTCCGTCGGTGACGATAAGGTGTTGTCCGATGTGACGGGCCAGCTCCGGTGACTGGGCGGCAGGCAAAACGATGCCCTTTTCCCGGTTCAGCACGATATCGCTGCCGTCATAGTTGTCGATGATCTGCGGCTTTACCTGATATCCGCTGACCGCCGGAGAAGTATCCATATGGGCGATAAAGCCAAGGGCCTGCGCATCTGTCCCCTCCGGCAGATTGGCGGGCAGGGCCGCGTACACATAGCCGAAGGTTTCGTCCATCCGCACATCCTGCGCCCCGATTTTTCGCAGCTCATCCGCCAGAAGATGCGCCAGATCCTTCTGCTTTTCCGTGCTTGGAAAACAGTCTGCGTCCTCCTTTGACTGGGTGTCTATGGTCACATACTTTAAAAATCTTTCCACAACGCTGCTCATAGCGTCTTTCTCCCTTCCGGCGTCTTCTCAGCCTCTCACCTGTCCGTTTCCCCGGATGGTATATTTATAAGACGTCAGTTCCTTTAATCCCATGGGGCCCCTGGCATGCAGCTTCTGCGTACTGATCCCGATTTCCGCCCCGAACCCGAATTCAAAGCCGTCCGTAAAACGGGTGGAGGCGTTGACATAGACGCAGGCGGAATCCACCTCCTGCAAAAACCGCTCCGCGTTCTCCTGACTGCCCGTAAGAATCGCCTCGGAATGCCCTGTGCTGTAGCGGTTGATATGGGCGATGGCCTCCTCCAGACTGTCCACGGTTTTCATGGAAATGATATAGTCCAGATATTCCGCCGCATAGTCCTCCTCGGTGGCGGCAAGACAGCCGTCGATTACCTCTCTCACCCGTTCGTCCGCCCGGATCTGTACCTGTTTTTCTTTCAGCGCTGCAGCCAATGCAGGCAGAAGGCGATCCCGTACCTTTGTATGGATCACCAGCGACTCGCAGGCGTTGCAGACGCTGACGCGCTGGGTCTTGGCATTTAAAATGATCCGCACGGCCATGTCAATATCCGCGCTCTCGTCCACAAAAATATGACAGTTCCCGGTTCCCGTCTCGATAACGGGCACCGTGGCGTTTTCCACCACGGCACGGATCAACCCGGCACCGCCCCGGGGAATCAGCAGATCCACATATTCGTTCAGGCGCATAAATGCGGCTGTGGTACTCCGGTCGCAGTTGCGGATCAGGGCGATGGCATCCGGCGTGATGCGGCAGTCCTCCAGCGTCTGCCGAAGCACCGTCTCGATGGCCGCATTGGAGCAGAGGGCGTCGCTGCCACCCTTTAAAATCACGGCATTTCCCGTCTTAAAGCAAAGCCCGAAGGCGTCCGCCGTCACATTGGGCCGCGCCTCATAAATGATCCCGATGACCCCGATCGGCACCCGCAGCTTGTTGATGACAAGCCCGTTGGGCCGGGAAAAGGTTTCCAGGACCTCCCCTACCGGATCCGGCAGAGAAGCGATCTGTCGCAGGCCTTCTGCCATGGCCGCAATCCGCTTTTCATCCAGCGCCAGCCGATCCAGCAGGCCGGGCCGCATGCCGTTTTTCTGTCCGGCCTGCAGATCCTTTTCGTTCTCCCGCAGCAGAAACTCCCGATTGTCCATCAGTGCGTCCGCCGCCCGGCAAAGCGCCTGATTTTTCTGTTCCTCCTTCAGCGCAGCCAGACTGTATTTGGCCGCCCTGGCCCGCTCTCCCAGCGTCTCCAGCTTCGTCATATCCATCCGTAACTCCCTTCTTCCGTCAAAACCACATCCATATCTATATCATGCGAAAGGGGGACAATTTGCTCCGTCAGCTGACAGGCATAGCACAGCCCTGCCAGCCGGGGGCGCCGCTCCTTTTCCATCCCGCCAAAATACCGGTCGTAATAGCCGCCGCCGTATCCGATGCGATGACCGTACCGGTCAAAGGCGCATCCCGGCACCACGGCAAGGGCAGGGCCGTCCGTCTGGGGGCAAAAGGCTCCTTCTCTCTCAGTTTTGCCCATGCTGTCCTGTTTTGGCGCGGCAGGCTCCCGGATTCCCCGGAACCCTGGCTTCAGATCCGTCAGAGAACGGATGCGCCAAAACGCCATTTCTGTTTCCTGTACCCGCGGACAGAAAACCCGCTTCCCGTCCGCCAACGCCCGCTTTAAAATAGCGATAGTATCTACCTCCGACCGGAAGGAAACATAGATCAGCAGGCTTTTTGCTTCCCTGTACCAGGGAAGGAAAAACAGACGCTCTGCAATCTGCCCATCCTTTTGCAGACGCAGCGGCCCCGGCAGCTCCTCTCTTTTTTGGATGCCCATCCGGCGCAGCTGTCTTTGCAGCAGCCGGCTCTTTTCTTCTGTATCCGTCCTGTCCGGTATTCTCTCTGCCTTCATTGGTGTCCGGTCTTTCCTTCTTCCCCATGCAGGGTGGCAATAAACTCCGGCAGACAAAACGATGCCTGCGGATTGGCCAGAAAAAGCGTCCCATAGCTGCGGCCGTCCATAATCCGGTGCAGGATCCGGATATCGCTGCTGCTGGCGATGATCATATCCGCGCCGCTTTTGGTGGCGATTTCGGCCGCAATGAGCTTGGTGGACATGCCGCCGGTTCCCACGCCGCTGCCTGTGCTGGATTTTGCCATCCCATAAAAGCGCTCGTCCAGCCGTTCCACCGTATCCACGAACCGGGCCTGGGGATTGGTGCGCGGATCGTCGGTATACAGACCGTCGATATCGGTCAGCAGGATCAGCAGATCGGCGCCGATCATGGAAGCCACCACCGCCGACAGCGTATCATTGTCGCCAATTTCAATTTCATGGGTCGCCACCGTATCGTTTTCGTTCACAATGGGGATCACGCCCAGACAAAACAGCTCCTCGAAAGTATTCTGGGCATTGCACCGGTTCATCTCGTTGTCCACGGTGTGACGCGTCATCAGGATCTGGGCCGCCGCCTGTCCGTATTCCGAAAAGATTTTCTGATAGATCATCATCAGCCGCGCCTGCCCGATGGCCGCGCAGGCCTGCTTGACGGCGATGGAATTTCTCTCCATATCCTCCGGCCGGACATGCACCGCTTTTTTGCCCTGGGCAATGGCGCCGGAGGTGACCAGCACCACGTCCTTCCCCTGATTTTTTAAATTGCAAAGCTCCCGCACCAGCACCTCCAGCCGGATATAGTCCAGATCCCCGGTCTGGGCATGCTGCAGAGAGGAGGAACCGATTTTTACCACAATCCTTTTTTTCTCCCGGAGCTTCTGCCGTACCTCGTCCGTCATGTTTCTTTATCCCTTTCTTTTCCTGTCAGATGACCCGCACAGAGCGTGCCGTCCGCTGTTCTTTCTGTATCAAACGGCGCGTAAAGAGCCGCGATGGCCTCCGCCACCCGCATGCCGTCCATGGCCGCGGAAGTGATTCCGCCGGCATATCCGGCGCCCTCGCCGCAGGGATACAGCCCCCGCACACAGGACTGGAGCGTCTCGTCCCGACAGATGCGCACGGGAGATGAGGTGCGGCTTTCTATGCCTGACACAAGCGCGTTTGCATCGTCAAAACCGGGAAGGATCCGGCCAAACTGCTCCATTCCCTCCTCAAAGGCCTCCTTTAAGGCAGAGGGCAAAAGGGAAGCGGTGTCCGCCCAGGCCCAGCTGCCTTTTATGCAGGGCGAAAAGCTGTCCGGAATCAGGCCGCCGGAAGCCCTTTGTGAAAACGAGCCGTAGCGCTGCACGGGCACCCTGCCGTTGGCCAGCGTCCAGGCCTGTTCCTCCAGTCTCTGCTGAAATGCCACACCGGCCAGAGGGCCGCTGCCGCCATAATCTTCCGGCGTAACGGATACGATGATGGCACTGTTGGCATTGGCGCCATCCCTGGCGCTGTAGCTCATGCCGTTGATTGCCAGACGGCCGGGCTGGGTGGAAGCGTTCACCACATAGCCGCCGGGACACATACAGAAGGAATAGACCCCTCTGCCGCTTTTCGTCCTGGCCGTGACCTTATAGGGCGCGGGGCCAAGTCCTGCCGGATCCGGATCCCCATACAGATCCCGGTTGATCAGACTCTGCGGATGCTCCACTCTCAGCCCCACGGCAAAGGCCTTGGCCTCCATGGGAATGCCGGCCTGCTCCAGCCAGGAAAACGTATCCCGGGCGCTGTGTCCGGTGGCCAGAACCGCTACGGATGTCTCCAACAGGCTCCCGTCCGCCAGATAAACGCCCTGTACGCGCCCGTCCCGGACCGCCAGCCCGTCCACGCGGCTCTGAAACCGCACCTGCCCGCCCCATGCCAGAATCTGACGGCGCATATTCCGGATGACTTTGACCAGCACATCGGTGCCGATATGGGGCTTTGCTTCGTAAAGGATTTCCGGCTGCGCGCCGTGTTCCACAAAGGTCTGCAGGACAAAGCGCCCTCTCCCGTCCCTGTCCTTGATCAGGGTGTTGAGCTTGCCGTCGGAAAAGGTGCCGGCACCCCCTTCCCCAAAAGAAACATTGGACTCTGTATCCAGCCTTCCCGTTTCCCAGAAGGCCCTCACGTCCCCGGTACGTGCATCCACGTCCCGGCCCCGCTCCAGCACAATGGGCCGGTATCCGTGCGCCGCCAGCAGATACCCGCTAAAAAGGCCGGCGGGCCCGCTTCCGATCACCACCGGCGGGCAGGCCAGTTTTCCACTTCCCGACACACAAAAGCGGTAGGGCTTATCCTCAGCCAGAAAAACATCCCTGCTTCTGCAGCGCTTCAGACAGGCCGTCTCCCGGATGCCCTTTACCTTTACATCCACCGTATAGGAAAGGAAAATGTCCGGTTTCTTCCTGGCGTCTATGGACTGTCTCACAATATGGATTTCTTCAATCTGATCCCGCTCCAGACGCAGGATTTTTTGCGCCCGCCCGTAAAGAGCCTGCGCGTCGTGCCCTGCCGGCAGCTTCAGCTGTTGTATCCGGATCATGGTTTCTCCACTTTTTCGTCGGATTTTGCCGCGGACAGCCCGGCCAGATAGCCGCTGGTCCACGCCCACTGCAGGTTGTAGCCGCCGCATCTGCCGTCCACGTCCAGCATTTCTCCGCAAAAATAAAGGCCCCTGCGTCTTTTGGCGCACAGCGTATCGTCCACTTCATCCAGACTGACGCCTCCCATGCTCACCTGGGACTGGGACAGGGGATTCGTCTGCATCACTTTGGTTTCAAACCGGCGCGCCTTTTCATAAAAACGCTGAAACCGCTCCCGCTCCCGCAGCGTCACGATCTCCTCTGCCTGGATATGGCAAAGGCGGAGCAAAAACAGCGCCACCTTTTTGGGCAGCATACCGCAGCCCAGTTCTCCGGCCGTTTTCCCCCGGCAGGCCAGAAACTGTCTGTCAAACAGCGCCCTGCCTACCTCGCCGTCATATTCCGGCAGAAAATCCAGCGAAGCCGTCACGGTGCCGCCGGCGTCCAGCGTCTCTGCGGCAAACCGGCTCAGCTGAAAGACCGGAATGCCGGAGATCCCGTATTCGGTCAGCTGCACTTCCCCTATCTCTGTATAAACGCGCCCCCGCTTCTGTCCTGCCAAAGAAAGCGTGACGCGCGCCTGACAGCGCACCCCGGCCAGCCCTTTCCAAAAACCGCCTTCACAGCGCAGGGCCGTCAGTGCCGGCAGGGGCGGATACCATTGGATCCCCAGTTCTCCGGCCAGTGCAAGCCCCATTTGGGCATGTTCCCCGGTCAGTCCCGCATCGCTGCCGCAGGCCATAATCAGCCGGTCAAAGCGATAGCTTCCGGCGTCCGTTTCCACACAGAAGGGCCCCTGCGTCCCGATATGTAACACCCGGCAGCCACAGATTGCGCGCACAGGAAGGCGGGAAAGCTCTCCCAGCAGAAAATCCAGCACGGCGGCCGCCTGCAGGCTGCGCGGATACAGATAACCATCCCGATCCGTCAGCAAAAGCCCCCGGGACTCAAAAAAATCGATGGTCTGGGACACGCCAAAGCGCGCAAAAAAGCCGGGCAGCCTGTCCGGCCTATGGCTCCGGTAGTCCCGTAACGGATCAAAGTCCAGATTGGAAAGGTTGCACCTGCCGTTTCCCGTGGCCAGGATTTTTTTTCCGACCCGGTCCCTGCATTCCAATATCGTCACCTCTGCGCCGCATCCGGCCGCTGCGATGGCCGCCGTCAGTCCCGACGCGCCGCCGCCGATGATCCCGATCTGCATTTCTGGGGGACCTCCTTTCCCGTCCGGGCAAACACGAACCCATTACCCATGATACTACGAACTTCCGAAGGAAACAAGGAAATTTTCCAATTCCTCCCGGGATGTAAGCGGCTTTCCATCCAGAATTTCCCGGCGCAGATCCGCCGGCAGCGTCCTGCCGTCAATGTTGGTCTGCAAATAGACACTGGTTTGATCTCCCTCATAGACCACCACCCGGTTTTCCATCAGTTTCAGATAAAAATCGACATTTTCCGGCTCCCTGCGATAGCTTTTTTTCAAAACGATCCGTTCCGGAGAAAAAGAAAGCACCTCCAGGGAAAGAAGCCCCGCCCTTCTCTCTTTTAAAGACGGCGCGTTCACTTCGTCCTGGATACAGTGGACAAACTGCTCCCGATCCATGCCCACATACTTCTCCGGAATCGGTTCCGTCCGCGTTTCTGTCTCCCCGCTGCCCAGGTCCTGTACGCAAATCTCGAACCGGGTGTCACAGGTCGTTTTCCAGGGGCGTACCGCGGCCGGCGCAGCGTCCCTCTCCGCAGGATGGATGCCGTTCTCCTCCTGCACGACAGCGTTCCCGGGATAAAAAAACTCCAGATATTTGAGATGTCCGTAATATCCTGCCGCCAACAGCAGGCAGGAATAAAGAAAAAAGCCAATCCTTTTTAAGCGGCGCATAACCTCACCCCTCAAAAAGTATCAGCCTGTTCCTCAAAACTTATTCATCCGGCCTTTATCTCATGAGCCGCATCGTCCGGGCCAGCGCAAGCAGAAGCTCCCCGCCCGGAAATGACTCCAGTTCCCGCCGGGTTGCGCCCCGCAGCGCCACCGCCGCCGCAAAATAGGCCAAAAAGCCAACCACCGCACTGACCGCCACATTCACGCCCGCAGGCGCTTTTGCCAGAAGCAGGCGGCCGCACAGCGCACAGACTACGGCCATCACAGCGCCGCTCACAACCGGAGCCAGCAGCACCCGGATCCAGTCGATTCGGATACGTCCCTGCCGGGACACCAGAAAGCCGAAAATCAGACAGAGCAGCAAGGACAACACAAGCACCGCACACGCCACGCCGTACAGTCCCATCTGCAATGTGCCCAGCAAGACCTTCAGAACGGCAAGATACAGGACAAAACCGGCGGCAAACCCCACAAAGAGCCCCAGCAGCAGATCCATGCCCACCAGCACGGCTCCCCAGACAGCGGCAATTCCAAACAGCACAAGACCGACGCCTCCCAGACGCAGAATTCCGGTCAGTTCTTCCGCCTGTCCTCCCGGCAAAACAGCCTGCAGCAGCGGTTCCGCCATAATCAGGGAAAAGACGGCAAAGGGCATGGACAAAAGCGTGACACACCGCAGGGAAAGCATACAGCGCTCCCGGAACTTCTTCTGGTTACGCTGGGCAAACCCCACTCTCAGCCCAGGGAGCATATGCGCGCAGAAAGAAAGCAGCAAAAGGCCCGGCAGCGCCAGCAGCGGCCGCACGCTGCCCACATAGCTGCCCCAGGAAAGCAGGGCCGCACCCGAAGCGTCCTCTCCGGCAGCACCAAAATAGAAGATCGACTGCATCAGACCGATCAGGCAGAAAAACAACAGGACAAGCACCGTTGAAAAGGACTGATCCAAAAGGGAGACCAGGATCTGTCCGGCCCCTTCCCTGCCGTCCGGCTGGGAAAACTCCGCCCGGCTGCGGCGCACCGTCCGGGAAACAATCCAGACGGTCAGTGCCAGGAGCGTACTCACTCCTGCGGCCAGCAAAACGGAAGCGCTGGCCCCCATGGCGCCGTAGGCGGGACCGTACTGCGGATTCTGCAAAAGCGCGCCCACCTTTTCCCCGTATCCGGCAAGCGGCCGTGTCAACAGCGCCCCTGCCAGAAGCAGCAGCGCAAAAAAGAAGAAACGCAGCAGCGCGGAAGCGGACAGACTGTAAAATCCGTCCAGCCCGGCGCAGATCACCGAAAAAATCACAAGGAAGAAAAGAGAAGGCAGCAGCAGCCGAAGACACAGAGCGGACAGCGGCAGATGCGAAAGCGCCCGGGTCAGAAAGCCGGATCCGGCAAATAGGATCCCGCCAAAGATCAGGCAGGCCAGAATGCCGGCTCCCAGCGCCACCGCCATCACCCGTCCCGCGTCCTTTCCGCGTCCCCGTTCCAGCCTGGCGGCCATCAGCGACGACACCGCTTCATACAGTCCCAGACACAGCGGAAGCGCCGGCAGCAAAAACCAGTCAAAGGCCGCCGCATAGCAGGCCGCGCCCTCCGGGCCGTAGATCCTGCCCAGTCCAATCTGTCTGAGGCAGGCAAACAGCGAAAGGAGATAGGCAACGGTGACTGCCGTTCCTTCCGATATCCTGAAGTTTGTCCTTTTTTTCTTCTGTCCTTTCACGTTTCCCGCTCCCCTGTCTGCCCTTTCTCCCGGGTAATTCCCAGGGCCGTCAGAATGCGCTCCTGTTTTTCCTCCATTCGGGCGGCTTCCTGTTGTGTCTCATGGTCATAGCCGCACAGATGAAACATACTGTGGGCCGTCAGAAACGCAAACTCCCGCCGCACGGAATGGCCGTACTTTTCCGCCTGTTCAAAGACCCTCGGCGCGGACAGGACGATATCTCCCAGAATCAGTTCGCCCGTGTCCGGATCGAAGTAGTCTGCGGCGCTTTCCTCCACAACGGAAAAATCCGCCTCCCGCTCAAAGGAGATGCCCGGAAAGCTGAGCACGTCCGTTTCTGCGTCAATCCCCCGGTATCTGCGGTTATAACTGCGGATACCCTCGCCATCCGTCACCAGCATGTTCACCTGTGTCTCATAGGGACAGTTCTCCAGATCCAAAACCGCCAAAACCACCTGTTCTGCCAGCTCCTGCGCCGGAAACGGAAAGACATATTCCGTCTCGTTCTCCAGATAAACCGTCATCTTTTGTCTCCCTGCTTCGGGGCAGTCCTGCCCTTTTTCTCCCGCTTTGCCGCGCGTCCCTGCCGGTACGCTTCCTTCGCTTCGTAAGTCTCGTACGCCTGCACAATCTTCTGCACCAGCGGATGTCGGACCACATCGCGGCTGGTCAGGCTGCAAAAGGCGATGTCCTCTATGCCGGAAAGCACCCGGACGGCCACATCCAGACCGGAAACCGTCCCGGGGGCCAAATCCTTCTGGGAAGCGTCTCCCGTCACCACCACTTTGGAGCCGAATCCGATCCGGGTCAAAAACATTTTCATCTGGGCCGGCGTGGTGTTCTGCGCCTCGTCCAGGATAATATAAGCATTGTCCAGCGTCCGCCCGCGCATATAGGCCAGCGGCGCCACTTCGATCAGTCCCTTTTCCATATTCCGGGAAAAGCTCTCCGCTCCCATGATCTGATAGAGCGCGTCATAAAGAGGGCGCAGATAGGGATCCACCTTGCTCTGCAGATCGCCGGGCAAAAATCCCAGCTTCTCCCCCGCTTCTATGGCGGGGCGCGTCAGAATGATGCGCTCCACCTCGTTATTCTTAAAAGCCGTGATCGCCATGGCCATGGCCAGATAGGTTTTCCCCGTGCCGGCCGGGCCCAGGCCGAAGACAATCATCTTGTCCCGTATGGCGTCCACGTATGCCTTCTGCCCCAATGTCTTTGGCTTCACAGGCTTGCCGCCTGCCGTGTGGCAGATCATGTCTTCCTCGATCTCCAACAGCGCGCTGTGATTATCTTCCATGCTCATCGCAATCGCATAATCCACGTTCTGTTCCTGAATCTGGTTCCCTCTCCTGGAGATTTCATACAGCTGCCGCAGGACGCCCAGCGCCCTGTCCACCTGCGCCTGCCCTCCGGCCACCCGGATCGCGCCGTCGCGATCCACAATACTCACGCCAAAGGAGCGCTCCAGTTTTTTTAAATGACTGTCAAATTCTCCGAACAGATTGCGGATATGGACAGCCTCCATTTCCAGTATTTCTTCTTTAAACGCAGTCGTTTGCCCCATTCATTGCGGCGCTGCCGCCGTCTCCGTTTCCGGAGGTTTCTCTGCCGCCCGCAGCAGTACTGCCTCCTGATGTGCTTTCAGGGTGCCAGTCAGTACAAGCCCATTCACCCCTTTTACTATTTTAACATCTTTTTGTATAATGTGTACCCCTTTTTCTTCAAATCGGGCAATTATTTTTTCAAATTTCCCTTCCAGAAGGGAGCGGGCGCTGTTTTCGTCGTATACCGCGTCCACGGGCAGATACTCCCGGCAGAGAATGCTCCCGGTAAACAGGGGAAGATCGATCTGCCCGAACAGACGCAGGCGGCGCTCCTGGGTGACCGTATCATATTTCACGTAGCTGCACCGGGTAAAGGGGAACAGCCAGCGTCTGGAAAACAGGGAAAGGAACCGATAGCGCCTTTCCCGGCCGGTATAATTTTTGTAGGTATAGGAAAAGGGCTGGGAAAGCTGCACCGGCTCCTCAAATTCCAGCACGGCGTCCCCGTCGGCGACCACCGTCTCCCACTGGCGCACCGTGCCGTCGTCGTTATTGACGGGAACCAGTCCGGAAATCAGCACGTCTCCCTTTTCTACCGTGTCCCCCTGCTTTACCTGTGGCACGCCGGAACGGGTGAGAATGCTGGATATTGTTCCGCTTTTTGCCGCCACCAGATCCGCGCCGTCCGCATAGCGCAGCGCCTGCTGTTTGGTTTCCTCCCGGGTGGGCAGATCGTTTTCCTTGATCTGCACGGTGAGCCTTGTTCCGGTCAGCTGCATGGAAACCCAGGTGACGCCAGAAAAAGATTCCCGCAGCGCGGCCTCCAGTGTTTCCAGATCCAGCCCGCTTTTTTTGACGCCGTAATCCACGCCCTGTTCCCGTAAAAAAGCCCGGATCTGATCCTGTGTAATCAGTTCGTTTCCCGTAAACTCTATGGCCCAGACAAACCGGGACATAAACGCAAGGAAACAAAAGCAGAACACGATCCCGGCCAGAAACATTTTGCGCCGTTTTACGTCCCGCATAAAAAAAGGCAGCCCGTGCCTTTCCAGGACGGCCACCCTTGTTTTTGTTTTTTTCACAATATCCCGGAGCATGAAAAAATCGGAAAGGCTGATATACATGGTATAACAGCCGCCATCGCCCGACAGCCCCCAGAGGATGATTCCCCGGTTGGTGCACAGGTTCATAAACCGTTCGGGGGAATAGCCCCATACCTTAATTTTCAGATAACCCTTCAGATACCGGATGACCCCTATCATACTTCCTCCGCTAAAGATAAGTGATTTCGGTAATGATTCCCTCAATTTTCATATCTTCATTGGTATAATAGGAAATCTGCAGGCACCGTCCCCGGATGCAAATCCGGCAGGTCTTTGCCTGCAGCATGATACAGCAGTCCGTATACTCCAGAATCCCCCGGTAGTTTTCCACCAGAATCTGTCCGTTTCCAATCACCGTCAGGATGGCGGCCCCCATCATCATATCCCGGGGGAGCTTGAGGGAATCCGACAGCATCTGCCTTACGGTCTTCTCCGGCCCGTCCTGCGGCGCCTTTTTCCACTTATTTTTTCTTCCCATGCTCCATTCTATGAACGGCCCATGGGTTTTATGTCACTTGTGATAGGGCTCCCCCCGCAGGATACGAAATCCCCGGTAAAGCTGCTCCAGCAGGATAATCCGCGCAAGCGAATGGGGAAAGGTCATGTCCGAAAAGCTGATCTGCTCTTTGGAAAAGCGCAGCACGCTTTCATGCAGTCCCAGGGACCCTCCGATCACAAAAACCACATCGCTCTTTCCGGAAAGGCCCAGCTGTGCGATCTTTTGGGAAAACGCCACGCTGTCTGATTTTTCTCCCCGGATATCCAGCGCGATACAATAACTGTCCTCCGGCATATGGGCCAGAAGGCGCTGCGCCTCCCGGGCCCGGATCTGATCCGCTACAGCCTGCGGGCATCCGTCCGGGGTCTTTTCGTCCGCCACCTCCAGCACGGAAATCCTGCAATACCGGCTAAGCCGCTTCAGATACTCCGAAGCGGCCTCGCGGTAAAAGTTCTCTTTCAGTTTTCCGACAGCAAGAATTGTAATTTTCATGTTTTGTCGTACAGGTCGTCGTATACTTCCTCTGCGAAATGATCCAGAAAACCGGGCTCCAGACCGGGGAACTGCTCCAGTAAAAGGGAACGGATCCGTTCCATCCGGCGAAAATACAACACCTCTTCCGGCTCCCCTTCCTCTCTTTTACAGCCCTCGTCTATCCTCTGTACCGTCAGATATTCCCTGGCAAAACGCGTCATCTCCTCCTTTAAGGGAGCTTCCTGCTTTGCCTGCTGTGCCAGCCTTTTATAGGATCGTAAGGACAGAATCCCCAGCACAAAAAACAGAAGGATCAGACTGCCCATCTCCAGACAGAAAATCAACCGGCTTCTCCTGCCAAAAGAAATCGGAAGCAGGCCGGACATCAGGAGCACCAGCACAAGAAGGACGACAATCCCGGCCGCTATCAACGTCCAGGCGCCGGATTTAAATTCCGCGGCCTTTTTGGAGGTCTCCTCGTAGACACCCTTATAGACGCCTGTATCGTCCGGATCCTCCCACGTTTGTAAAACGGTCCTATCCGGGCTGTCGGACAACTCTACGCTGTCTGGCATATCCGCGCTGTCGGCCGAATCGGGCAGGGAATCCACCAGCGCGCATCCACAGTCGGCGCATACCTCTATGCCTTCCACATACTCATTTTTGCAGTTCGGGCACCAGGGCATGATCACGCGCCCCCTTTGCCCGAAAGAAACTCGTCAATGCCCTTCGCGCCCGCTTTCCCGGCTCCCATGGCAAGAATCACCGTGGCCGCGCCGGTAACGGCGTCCCCGCCGGCATAAACGCCCTCTTTGCTGGTGCGTCCGTCGGTCTCGTCCGCCACGATACATTTCCACTTGTTCGTCTCCAGCCCCTGGGTGGTGGAAGAAATCAGCGGATTGGGAGAAGTGCCGAGCGCCATGATAACCGTGTCCAGTTCCAGCGTAAATTCGGAGCCTTTGATCTCCACCGGGCGCCTTCTGCCGGATGCATCCGGTTCCCCCAGCTCCATACGCACGCAGACCATACCTTTGACCCAGCCCTTTTCGTCGGTGAGGATCTCCACCGGGTTGGTCAGCAGATCAAAATGAATGCCTTCTTCCTTGGCGTGGTGTACCTCCTCCACACGGGCCGGAAGCTCCGCTTCACTGCGGCGGTAAACGATATGCACCTCCGCGCCCAGACGCAGTGCGGTTCTTGCGGCATCCATGGCCACGTTGCCGCCGCCCACGACAGCCACCTTTTTGCTGGGCATAATGGGCGTAGGCGCGCTGTCCATAAATGCCTTCATCAGATTGCTTCTGGTCAGATACTCATTGGCGGAAAAGACGCCGTTGGCATTCTCCCCGGGGATCCCCATAAATTTGGGCAGGCCCGCTCCCGATCCGATAAAGACGGCGGAAAAGCCCTCCTCCTGCAGAAGCGAATCGATGGTGACGGATTTGCCTACGATCACATTCGTCTCAATCTTGACGCCCAGCGCCTTTACATTCTCAATTTCCTTTTTTACCACCGCTTCCTTGGGCAGACGAAATTCGGGAATGCCATAGACCAGCACGCCGCCGGGTTCATGCAGCGCTTCAAAAATGGTGACGTCATATCCCATCTTTGCCAGATCGCCGGCGCAGGTCAACCCCGCAGGGCCCGATCCGATAACGGCCACCTTTTTGCCGTTCTTCTCCGCAGGGCCTTCGGGACGGATCCCGGCCTCCCTGGCCCAGTCGGCCACAAAACGCTCCAGCTTACCGATGGAGATCGGTTCGCCTTTGATGCCCCGGATACATTTTCCCTCGCACTGGGTCTCCTGCGGGCAGACACGCCCGCAGACCGCAGGCAGCGCGCTGGAACGGCTGATGCTCTGATAGGCTCCGGCGATATCGCCCTGTTTTACTTTCCCGATAAAATCGGGAATGTCGATGGACACGGGACACCCCTTTATGCACTGTGCGTTTTTGCAGCCGATACAGCGCGACGCTTCCTCCATCGCTTCTTCCTGATTGTAGCCCAGACAAACTTCCTCAAAATTTCCCGCCCGTACAGCGGCTTCCTGCTCCCGTACCGGCACCTTCTTTAAAACGTCTCCCATGCTCGTCCTTCCTTTCTCATCCTTCGCACATGCCGCAGCCGCCATGATGGGTCTCCCCCTCCTGGGCCGCCAGATATGCTCTGCCTTCCTCGGTCTTATAGATCAGCTGACGCTGCATCGCTTCCTCGAAATTCACCAGATGTCCGTCAAATTCCGGCCCGTCCACACAGGCGAACTTCACCTGGCCGCCGACGGTGACGCGGCAGGCGCCGCACATTCCCGTGCCGTCCACCATAATCGGGTTTAAGCTGACCACGGTGGGAATCTGCAGCTCTTTTGTCATTTTGCAGACGAACTTCATCATAATCATGGGGCCGATGGCGATACAGACATCATAGGATTTTCCTTCCTTTGTCACCAGATCCTGAATGGTCTGGGTCACCATGCCGCTTCTGCCATAGGAGCCGTCGTCGGTGGTCACATAAAGATTGCCAGCCACCGCCTCCATTTCCTTTTCCAGAATCAACAGATCCTTCGTTTTTGCCCCGATGATGACATCGGCCATAACGCCCTGCTCGCGCAGCCATTTCACCTGCGGATAAACCGGGGCGGTGCCCACGCCGCCTGCCACGAACAGAATCCGTTTCTTTTTCAGATCCTCAACGTTCTCCCGGGTCAGATCGGAAGGACATCCCAGCGGGCCTGCCACATCCGTAAAGCAATCCCCTGCCTTTAAGTCCTTCATGAAATAGGTGCTGGCTCCCACGACCTGGAACACAATCGTGATCGTCCCCTTTTGTCTGTCGTAATCACAGATGGTCAGCGGGATGCGCTCCCCTTCCTTTCCGGAACGCACGATGACGAACTGCCCCGGCAGGCAGGACTTCGCAATGCGCGCCGCTTCCACTTCCATCAAATAGATGTTGGCGGTCAGTTCCTTCGCTTGTAAAATCTGATACATATTTTCTATCACCTTTCCGCCCTATGGGCTATTTTACGGAGCCGCCAAAAGATTATCCGGCGCTCCCGTCTTCCTGTGTCGTCGGCTCGATGGCATACAGCTTATAACTGCCGTCGGCCTGCTGTTCGATCCGGTAACATTCCCCGGAAATATAATTTACCACATAACGGTTCCCGGTGCTGCTGGCACTGCCCCCCGTTTCCTCGTAATATTCCCGGTACAGATAATAGTTGTTTTGGTTTACCGTGAGCGGATACCGGTAGGAATACCGGTTCTTCCCGCTCTTTCCCGGCACGCTGCCCTGAATATCGCTGAGAATGCCTGCGCTGCGCAGGGAAAGCAAAAGCTGGTTCTGCGCAGCCTCCGTGTTTAACACCGGATGGAGGTTGAGCGTGTACTGCCGTTTTGTCACCTCCCCGGTAATCCCTCCCGGAGAGATCACCGCAAAGCAGATGGTGGAATATCCTGCGGGCATCCACAGGGGCGCCTGATAAGCAAAACTGTTCTGATCCGGCGTAGTGCCGTCCAGCGTATAATAGACCTCCCCCTCCTTGGGCAGCGTCACCTCGATCAGGCACGGCTCCGCATATTCTCCGGATTCCGGCGTCACCTCCGGCGCGTCCGGTACGTTCACGTCGATGTAATAGGTCTGTGTCACCACGCTGCTGCTCACCCCGTACCGGTTGACATACAGCGCCTTGAGCGTATAGGAACCGGATTCCATGGCGATGGGCGCCGTATAGACCTGGCTGTCCTGCGTGGGTTCCGACCCGTCCAGGGTATAATAGACGGTTCCGGCCACGTTGCCAAGCAGCTTCACGTTCTGCTTTTCATAGTAGGTATCTCCCACCGGATCAAATTCCGGCGGATCCGCCATATAATCCGCGTAAAGGTTGCGGATTTCCCTGTCCGTACAGTCGGCCAGCAGCCGGCTGATGGCCTCGTAGTCCTGGGTCTTTTCCTCGATCAGCACCAGTCTGCGGTAGGCTTCTTCGTTGGAACCCTCCAGCGCGATGGTTCTCTGACAGATCTGCCTTGCCCTCTCCCAGTCCTCCATCGCATAGTAGCAGCCGGAAAGCCGGTTCAAATAGGACACGTTATTGGGAGAAAGGGCCACGGCCCGTTCCAGCCGTTTCGCAGCGTTGTCATACTGCTGTTTCTCCAGGCAGGAAACGCCCCGGTCATACTGATAGGCCGGCACAAAGTACAGCGCTGCCGCAACCGCTCCCGCCAGGATCAGCATCGCGGCCAAAAGGATCAGATAGAACAGACCGCTTTTTTTCCGCCGGAGAGTTCTGGCCGGTTCTTGCGGAGCCAGTTCTTCCAGGGCCGTCTCTCCCGGGGCCGCTATTTCCGTCGCCACGTTCGACAGTGTGGTATCAATCCTGTTTTCCACCTCGGGCTCGAATTCCGGGACGATCTGTATTTCGGTACCGCACTGTCCGCAATACAGCTTTCCGTCCTCTATTTCGGCCCCGCAGTTCGGACATTTCATAAAAAAACCTCTTTTTGGCCCACGTCCTGCAGTAAATCAGAACAGGCCCGTGATTTTTCCATCTTCGTCCACATCAATGCCATAGGCCGCCGGCTTTTTGGGCAGGCCCGGCATGGTCATCACCGCGCCGGTAAGCGCCACCAGAAAACCGGCCCCTGCGGAAACATAAACCTCTCTTACGTTTATGCAAAAGCCCTCCGGCCGTCCCAGCAGCTCTGCGTTGTCGGAAAGGGAGTACTGGGTTTTGGCCATACAGACCGGGAAACGGGAAAATCCCAGGGCTTCCAGCCTGTCGATCTGCTTCTGGGCCGCAGGACTGTAGGTAACGCCGTCGGCTCCGTAAATCTGCCGGGCTATGATCCCGATCTTCTCCCGGACGCTGCAGCCATCCTCGTAGAGGAGCTGAAAATGACTTTCTTTTTCCTCCAGGGTTTTCAGCACCTTCTGCGCCAGCTCGATGCCGCCCTCGCCGCCTTTTTCCCACACCTTTGCAAGCGCAAACTCGCATCCACGGGCTTCGCAGAAACAGCGGACAAACTCCGTCTCGGCCAGGGTATCCGTGACGAAGGAATTTAACGTAACCACAACGGGTACGCCGTATTTCTGCAGGTTCTCGATGTGTTTTTCCAGGTTCGCGATGCCCCTGCGCAGCGCTTCCAGATCTTCGTGATCCAAATCTGCCTTCGCCACGCCGCCGTTGTATTTGAGGGCGCGCACGGTAGCCACCAGCACCACGGCGTCCGGTTTCAGGCCGGCCATCCGGCACTTGATGTCAAAGAACTTTTCCGCGCCCAGATCCGCGCCAAAGCCCGCTTCCGTCACCACCAGATCCGCCATCCTCAGAGCCGCCCGGGTGGCGCGCACGGAATTACAGCCGTGGGCGATGTTGGCAAAGGGACCGCCGTGTACGATGACAGGCGTATGCTCCAGGGTCTGAACCAGATTGGGCTTTAGGGCATCCTTTAAAAGCGCCGCCATGGCGCCCACCGCCTGCAGATCCCCCGCCGTCACCGGTTCCCCGCTATATGTATAAGCTACTACAATACGGCCCAGTCTTTCCTTCAGATCCCGCATATCCTCCGCCAGGCAGAGGATCGCCATGATTTCGGAAGCCACCGTGATCACAAAGTGATCCTCCCGCACCATGCCGTCGGCCTTTGCGCCCAGTCCGACGACCACATTGCGCAGCACTCTGTCGTTCATGTCCAGACAGCGTTTCCAGACCACCTGTCTCGGATCGATGCCCAGTTCGTTTCCCTGCTGGATGTGATTGTCCAAAAGCGCCGCCAGCAGATTGTTGGCCGAAGTGATCGCGTGAAAGTCCCCGGTAAAATGCAGATTCAGATCCTCCATGGGCACCACCTGGGCATATCCGCCGCCGGTGGCGCCTCCCTTGATGCCAAAACAGGGGCCAAGGGAAGGTTCCCTGAGCGCGACCACAGCCTTTTTGCCCATCCGTCCAAAGGCCTCTCCCAGTCCGACGCTGACCGTGGTTTTTCCCTCTCCGGCCGGCGTGGGATTGATGGCGGTCACCAGGATCAGCCTGCCCTGGGGCCTTTCTTTGAGCGAAGCAAGATAGGCGTCGGATATTTTTGCTTTATAACGGCCATACAGCTCCAGCTCCCCTTCGGGAATGCCAAGCTGCGCCGCCACCTCTGCAATGGGGGAAAGCACGGCCTCCTGCGCGATTTGGATATCGCTTTTCATAGAAAATCACGCTCCTTTTTTAGATGATTTCTTCCACCAGCTGTTCAAACTCCTCCATGGTCATCAGCACTTTTCTGGGCTTGGTGCCCTCCTCCTCGCCGACTACGCCGGCGTCGGCAAGCTGATCCATGATTCTGGCCGCCCGGTTGAAACCGATTTTGAACACGCGCTGCAGCATCCCGATGGACGCCTTGTCCTTGTCGATGATAAACTTGCCCGCTTCCACGAAATGTTCGTCATATTCCGCAGCGCCGCCTGTGGCGGTTCCGTCGCTGCTTCCCATATCCTTCAGCTTGTCTTCGATCTCACTGCTGTAATAATTGCCGATATTCTGATTTTTCAAAAAGTCCACCACGGCGGAAACTTCCTCGTCGGAAACGAAAGCGCCCTGCACGCGCACCGGCTTGGAATAGCCCTGCGGATAGAAAAGCATATCGCCCTTTCCCAGCAGTTTTTCCGCGCCGTTCATATCCAGAATCGTGCGGGAATCCACACCGCTGGAAACGGCGAAGGCCACGCGGCTGGGCATGTTGGCCTTGATCAGACCGGTTATCACGTCCACGGAGGGGCGCTGGGTGGCGATGATCAGATGGATGCCCGCAGCCCTGGCCAGCTGGGCCAGACGGCAGATGGATTCCTCCACCTCGCCGGGCGCCACCATCATCAGATCCGCCAGCTCGTCCACAATGATCACAATCTGCGGCATCCTGCCGGGCAGATCCGTCTCCCCTTTCTGTTCCAGCTCCTCTATTTTCTTGTTAAAGCCTTTCAGATCCCGCACGTTGTAGTCCGCAAACTTCTTATAGCGATCCGTCATTTCCGCCACGCCCCACTGCAGGGCGGCAGAAGCCTTCTTGGGATCCGTCACCACCGGGATGAGCAGATGGGGAATGCCGTTGTAGACGCTCAGCTCCACCACCTTGGGATCCACCAGGATCAGCTTGACCTCGGACGGCTTTGCCTTATACAAAATGCTCATGATCAGCGTATTGATGCAGACGGACTTTCCGGATCCCGTAGCACCGGCAATGAGCATATGCGGCATCTTGGCAATATCCGACACGATCACCTTGCCCCCGATATCCTTTCCCACCGCAAAGGAGATCCGGGAGGGAAATTCCCGAAATTCTCTGGATTCCACCAGTTCCCGAAACCCTACCGCCATCGTGGTCTTGTTGGGCACTTCGATACCGACCGCGGATTTACCCAAAATCGGCGCCTCGATACGCACGTCCGTGGCAGCCAGATTCAGCTTGATGTCGTCCGAAAGGCTCAGGATCTTGCTCACCCGGACGCCCTGCTCCGGCTGCAGTTCATAGCGCGTCACCGTGGGGCCCTGGCTGATATCCGTAATCGTTACGCGCACGCCGAAAGTCTGCAGGGTTTCCTGCAGATGCCTTGCGGTTTCCCGCAGCTGTTCCGCGCTGTCGCCGCCTCCGTTCTTTTCGGTTTTATGTAACAGGGAAACGGGCGGGAACCGATAGGGTTTTTCCGGCTGCGGCCGTGGCTGGGGCTGTGGCTGAATCTGTGCCGTCTTCTCTGTCCGGTCCTTTTCCGGCATGACGGCCCTGGGACGAACCGGAGGCACAGTCTTTGCTTTTTCCGCTCCCCCCATCCCAGAACGCTCGTTTTGGCTGCCGCTATCCTGCCCCGTCACAGGTTCCGTCTTATGCGAAGCACCGGTATCTTCCGGCCAGAAACGCACTTCCTCCATATCCCGGTAGACGTCGGACTGTCCGGCCTGCATCGTTTCCGTCACCGCCGCCGGCTCCTGCGGATAGGCTTCGATATCATCCGGTTCCCATTCCCCGGCAGTCTCCTCCATCGTGGTAACCGGTATGCTGTCATAATCAAAGGACGGCTCTCCCATAGGGGTCACACGGTGGACCTCCACCGTACTTGCGACGGGCTGATCCAGCGTGATCTCATGGATATTGTCCCGGGCTTTCTTCCCGGTTTCCTGCTTTAAGCTCGTATCCGCCATCACGCCGGTAACCTTCTTATCCATACGCAGGATGCGTTCCGCTTCCAGCTGTTCCTGTTCTTCCCTGCGCTTTTGCTCCTGTTCCAGCCTCCTGGCGCGTTCTTCCTCTCTCCTGCTGCGGGATTCCTCCCTGCGCCTCTCATTGCGCTCCCGGCGCACCTGGGCGTCCGAACGGGCCGTCTCATAGACGTACCGGCCGGAGGATTTCACCCGCCCGACCACGGACTGCTCCGTGATGACAACCACACAGATGACGGCCAGCACCAAAAGCAGCAGGATCGTGCCCACCATGCCCAGAAAGTGGTGCATCGCCCAGGCCAGGGATCCGGAAAAGACCCCGCCCCCGGTCTTGGCGGAAGCGCTGGCCTCATAGAACTCCTTTACCGCATAGTCCTGCGGCAGATCGCCGCCTCTTGCCACCAGTTCAAACACCACGCCGGCCAAAAAAAACAGCAGGATCCCAGCTATCAGCTTTCGGCTGGCCGTGCGGTTTCCCTGATTGGAAATCCCGAAAGCGACCGCCACGAAAGCTGCCACCGGCGCTGCATAGGCCACTGTGCCGAACAGGCCGAACATCACTTTGCTGATCGCGTCTCCCACCACGCCGATAATGCCAAAATTGCACAAAAACAGCAGCACCGTGAGCGCAAAAACGCCAATCAGGACAATTTCATCCCGGATTGCGTTTTCCTCCTGCGTCTGCGATACTGTCTGCCTTGCCCGGTTCCCCGCGCCGCTTTTGCCTTTCTGCGAAGCGCTGCCCCGGGAAGCGCTTTTTCTGCCTCTCTGAGCAGATGCTGCCATACTATCCCTCCTGCGTCCGCTTTTTTTGAAAGCGGAACCGGTATTCAGTATATCACTTTATCTTTCTTTTGTCACTATCGCGGTTTTTCTTTTTCCCGTTTTCCACCATCTCATGCAGCGTGCCCAGCGCCTGCCGGATCCCGCCTACTTCGGAAATGATGCCCTCCCGAACCGCTTCCTGTCCCACCAGAATCGTGCCCAGATCCTTGGTCAGCATCCCCTGATTCATCATCAGTTCCTCCATCCGCTTCTGGGTCACGTTGCAGTGGGTGCAGACAAAACCGGTGATCCGATCCTGAATCTGCTTGAAATAATCATAGGTCTGCTGGGCGCCGATGACCGTACCGCTCATCCGCACCGGGTGGATCACCATGGTACCGGAGGGGACGATATAGGAATAATCCGTGCTCACCGCGATGGGCACCCCGATGGAATGACTGCCGCCAAGAACCAGGGATACCGTGGGCTTGCTTAAAGACGCAATCATCTCCGCGATGGCGAGTCCCGCCTCCACGTCTCCTCCCATGGTGTTGAGTAAAACCAGCAGGCCGCCGATATTCCTGCTGTCCTCGATGGCCGCAAGCTGCGGCAGAATATGCTCGTACTTGGTGGTCTTAGAGGAACTGCTCAGATTATCGTGCCCCTCAATTTCCCCGATGATGGTCAGCAGATGAATCGCCGCCTCTCCTTCCTGGGAGGGAAACGTCATCTGTCCGGTTTCCTCCACGCGCTCGTCCCGGTGCTGCTCCTGTTCTTCCTTCTTACCCATAAAAAATCACTCCTGCACTCTTTTATGTTCTGCATAAAGTCTGCGCAGGAGTCTCTTGTTTTATGCGCCGTTACAGATCGAAATCATCGTCCGGCGACACCTCCACGTCATAGCGCATCTGCGTCGGATCGGGCTCAAACGCATAGGACATTTCCCGGGGCGTATGCCGTTTGGGCACCGGCAGCGGATTGGGAAGAAAGCCTTCCTCTGCCGCCGGCGTATCCGGTTTCGGAAGTTCTTCTTCCACAGGCAAAGGGGCGGTTTCCTCCTCTATCTCTTTCTGCGCGCGGCACATCTGCCCAAAACCGCATCCCGCCATCGCCCCCAGAAAGATCAGACTGTCGCATTGTCCATACAGGGAAGCTGCGGCCAGCAGATTCAAAATGGAAACAAACGTGAGCGGAAGGAGAAAAAGCCTGTCGTCCGCCCGTCTGACCGTCCGGTTATCAAACAGGGAAAAAATGGCCAGCAGATAAAGCGGAAGCAGCGCCCAATGCTCCCAGAGCAGCGCTGCGGTCTCCTGATTTGCCCGGCGAAGGAAAGGCCGGGAAAAGGCCTGGGACACAAACAGGAGCACATTGTCGGAAAAGTTTCCGCCCATCCACAGGGAACCTGCCAGCAGTCCCGCCGACAGGGCGCACAGCAGCGCGCATCCATAACAGGTGAAACGCGCCCAGAAAAGCGGTCGGGACTTCGTCTCACACAACAGACAGGACAAAAAAAGCAGCGGAAACGCAAAGGCCAGAAAATCCCGGGACAGGGTAAGCCCGCACAATACGCCGGCCAGCAGAAGCAGAATCCACCCGGCCATTTTGCCCTCCCGTCGCATTCCGGCGGCGGCCAGCCCGTGGAAAAACAACAGTACGCCGCACATCAGACAGCCTAATCCCTCCTCCGCAAGAAAACCGCCCCCAAAAAGGGCAGGCACAAAAACGGCGGCCGAGGCTATCAGGGCGCACAGCGGCGTTAAAAGTAAAGAAAATCCCAAAAAGGACAGAAGCGCTGCGGCGGCCCACTCTGCCACCGCGCGGACATCCGCGTAACATAAAGTCCGTCCCAGCGTACAAAGTCCCGCCAGCAAAACCACAAAAAGGAGCGCACAGATCCCGGCTCCCTTTCCCCGGACGCCCATGTGCTCCGGCGCCCAGCCAAACCGTCCCGCCAGCAGCTTCACAGGCAGATAAAGAAACAACATGGCAGCGACGGCCAGCACAGCGGTCAGCACCAGATACACCTGTACGGTCTGTCCCATCCGTCTCGTCAGCGCCGAAGTGGCCTGGGAATAACACAGGCACAGGACGCACGCTTCAAAAACCCATATGAACCGATCTTTTTTCCCCATGTCCTCACCCCCGCCCTGTACTGCGGCCAAAGGGATCGCGTCTCTTACGCTTCGTCCCAGTTATGGTAGACGGCCTGTACGTCGTCATCCTCCTCCAGCAGATCCAGCGTCCTGGTCAGCCCCTTGACAGCGGCTTCCTCCGTCAGCGTCACATAATTCTGCGGGATCATGGTGACCTCCGCCTGCGCCATGGGAACGCCCTCCTTGCGAAGCGCTTCGCACACTTCTTCAAAGGAGTCCGGATCAGTGAGCACTTCAAAGCTGTCGTCCTCCTCCGAAAAATCCTCCGCGCCGGCATCCAGCGCCAGCATCATCAGATCGTCTCCTTCCAGTTCGCATTCTTCCTTATCGATGATGATCTGGCCTTTTTTGTCAAACATAAAGGAGACGCATCCGGGCGTGCCGATGTTGCCGTTTCCTTTGGAAAAGGCGCTTCTGACATTGGCGGCCGTGCGGTTTTTATTGTCGGTCAGCGCGTCCACGATAATGGCGATGCCGCCGGGGCCGTATCCCTCGTAGGTCACATATTCGTAATTGACATTGCCCACGTCGCCCGCGGCCTTTTTGATCCCGCGCTCGATGGTGTCGTTTGGCATATTGTTGGCCTTGGCCTTGGTGATGACCTGCGCCAGCTTGAAGTTGTTCGCCGGATCGGGGCCGCCCTCCTTGACTGCCACCGCGATCTCTCTGCCGATAATGGTAAAGATCTTGCCCTTCGCAGCGTCATTTTTTTCTTTTTTGTGTTTGATGTTTGCAAATTTGGAATGTCCTGACATCTTTTTCTCCTTTATCCATTCTTGTGCGGATGCTTTTTTTAGTCCTTTTCTTCCGGTTCGGCCGTCTCCTGATCCGCCGCAGCCTGGCCGTCCCCGGTTGGCCGCGTGACCAGCACCTGCGAAATCATTTTGTTCTCCACCTTCAGGATTTTGAAGTCGTAGCCGTCCACCGACGTATGAAACTGCTCCTCGGGCCCCGGAATATGCTCCAGTTTTGCAATCAGGTAGCCGTTGATCGTCTCAAAGGTATCCTCGTGGAAGCGGATGGAAAACCGTTCCTCCAGATCCTCCAGCCGGGTCTTGCCGTCGATCACATATTCGTTCTTGCCCTTTTCCTGAATGAAGCTCTCCTCGTCGTCATATTCATCCAGAATATTCCCTACGATCTCCTCCAGAATATCCTCCATGGCAATCAGTCCCGAGGTCTGTCCGTACTCGTCCACGACGATGACCATCTGCAGCTTCATGGACTGCATGGTTTTAAAAAGGGCATCAATTTTCCGGGTTTCCGGAATGAAGCGCACCTGCCGGAGCAGATCCGGAATCTCCGAAAGGGGCCGCTTGGGGTCGATCTGGCTCTGCCTGCGCAGAGCGTCCTTCATATGTAAAATCCCGATGATGTGATCGATATTCTCCTCATAGACCGGATAGCGGCTGTTGCTGCCGTTTAACATGAAGCGGACGGCCTCTCCGAAGGACATCCGGCAGTCAATCGCCTCAATATCCCGGCGGTTGGTCATGATATCCTTGGCCTCTTTGTCGCTGAACTCAAAGATATTGGTGATCATCTCCGCTTCGCTGGCCTGGATAACGCCCCGCTCATGCCCTTCGTTGACCATGGAAATGATCTCGTATTCCGTGTCGTCATCTCTGTCTTTGGGCTCCCGCACGCCGAACAGGGAAAGCACCGCCGCACCGGTCAGGGAAATCAGCTTTTGAAACGGACGCAGGCAGGCCGTGACAGTCCAGACAAAGTTCACCAGTCTGCGCGCCCACTTTTCCGGACTGCGCAAGGAAAGCCGTCCCGGAATCCAGACGCCCAGCAGAAAGTAGAAAAACAAAGCAGCCAGCACTGCCAGCAGCCAAAAGAGAAGCTGCGCCGCCATAAAAATCCAGCCCCTGTCCTGTCCTGCCAGCAAAGAGGCCGCACGGCTGAGTGTACGGAAGAAAGGCCGAAGGAAAAAGGCTCCTGTCAACAGGCAGAAGATCACCGTCACCGCCTGCGCCGTACCGATGCAGGAATCCGGATCCCGGTTCATTCTGCAAAGCCGGGAGGACTTTTTGTCCTTTTCCTCCACCGCCCTGCGTTCCTCCTCCTTTACGTTCAGGTTTTGCAGCGCGCAGGAAAAACCGCGGAAGACCGCCTCCAGCCCAATCAGGCAAAACAACAGCAAAATACTGGCAGATGGACCGCCATCGTCCATGAAGAATCATCTCCTTTTTTGATCAGACTGTTGTAATCATAGCATCTAAAACGGAAAACGTCAAGAACGCGCCCCGCAAAAGGGACGCGTTCTTCCAAAAGCCCGAAACCTTATCTATGTATTCAGTTCCAGGCTCACGCGCAGCGCGCGGTTGATTTTCTCCATCATCACACCGTCCAGATGACAGACCTTATCCTTCAGCCGTTTCTTGTCTATGGTGCGCAGCTGTTCCAAAAGCACCACCGAATCCCGCTCGATCTCGTACTCTCCCGCCAGGATTTCAATGTGGGTGGGCAGCTTCGTCTTATTCATCTTCGAGGTAATGGCCGCGCAGATCACCGTCGGGCTGTGGCGGTTTCCCACGTCGTTCTGGATGATCAGCACCGGCCGCACGCCCCCCTGTTCGGAACCCACCACCGGCCGCAGATCCGCATAATAAATATCTCCACGTCTCAAAGTATGCAACCTTCCTTTTTTCATCTTGCAGGCATTCTTGCGCTTCGCCCGTTACCGGAAGTATTGCCCGTTTGAAGGGAGATATACACGCGGTTTCATAAAAATCAGCGTTTTTTATTTTCTTTGTTACGGCGTCTCGCCCAGTAAATCCGTACAGGAAACGATTTGCCCTCCCTTTTTGTAAATCCGGGGGACCCGCCGGCCCAGACAGCAGGCCAGTTCATAGTTGAACCGCCCGGAGAGCGCTCCCAGTTCTTCTATGGTAATCCGTTCCCGGCTCCCCTCCTGCCCGCCGATGAGCGTGACAAGGCTTCCTATCGCCGCCTCCGGAATGTCCGTCACGTCTGCCATAAACTGATCCATGCAGACCCGGCCCAGGATCCGGGCCCGCTTTCCGCAGATCAGCACTTCGCCCCGATTGGAAAGCTGTCTGGGATAGCCGTCCGCATAGCCAACAGGAATGGTCGCCACACGGGTAAGGCCCGTTGTCCGGAACGTGCCGCCGTAGCTGATCTCCCGGCCGGCCCCCAGTTCTTTTATGAAGGCAATCCTGCTGTGCAAAGAAAGGATGGGCTCCAGAGGGACGCGCTGTCTGTCCACTTCCTCGGAGGGCCACAGCCCGTACAAAATGATGCCTGCCCGGACCGCGTCCAGATTGGCCTCCGGAAGCTCCAGAATCCCGGCGCTGTTGGAACAGTGGCAATAGGGGATCCGAATGCCCCGCTTTTGCACCAGCTCTATCAGATGCAAAAAGGAAGAAAGCTGTGCCCGGGCGGCGGTTTTGTCCGTCTCGTCCGCTCTGGCAAAATGGGTAAACAGTCCGGCTAATTCCAGTCCCCCAAGTTCTGTCAGACGGCTGACAAAAGCGGCCCCCGTCTCGTCCGGCCAAACGCCGATGCGCGACATTCCCGTATCCACGGCCACATGTACCCGTATCCGCTTTTTGCAGGAAAGCGCGGCCCGGTTCATCTGTTCGGCCATTTCCTCCGTAAAGACCGTGGCGCTCAGGTCGTACCGCGCGATGTCCTCATAGGAATCGGGGAACGTATAGCCCAAAATCAGGATCCCCTTTCGGATACCGCTGCGCCGCAGAAGAATCCCTTCCTCCACCGTGGCCACCGCGTAGCCGCCCACATAATCCAGCGTCTCCATCTCCCGCGCCAGCGCAGTGGCGCCGTGTCCATAGCCGTCGGCCTTGATCACGCTGATGATCGGCACGTCCCTTCTCAGATTGCCCCGTATGGCCTCCAGATTGCGCAAAAAAGCGTCCAGATCCACCGTGGCCCAAACCCTGTTATGCTGCATTCTCATCCTTCTTTCCCCTCTGTCAGGGCCGCCGGAATCGCATCCGCCAGATCCCCCGCCGTCATGCTGTATTCCCCTTTGCGCAAGGCGGCCAGATCTCCTGCCCTTGCGTGCAGATAAACGCCCGCGCAAACCGCCTCAAATACGGGAAGCGGCCCGGCCAACAGGGCCGAGAGAATCCCCGTGAGCACGTCGCCGCTGCCTGCCGTGGCCATACCGCTGTTGCCGTTGGCATTGTAATAGACAGGGCCGGAGCACGAAGCGACCACCGTCCGCGCTCCCTTACAAAGCACCACGGCGTGCAGCCGTTTTGCCCATTTTACGGCATACCCTGTAGGATTGGCCGTCACCTCTTGGACCGTGCATCCGGAAAGCCGCGCCAGTTCCCCCGGATGGGGCGTCAGCACCAGCTTCCGGCACATAGGTTCTTTTTCCTGCCGCTCCCCCAGTCGTTCTAAAAGCGTCCGATCCTGCGCCAGCAGGTTGATGGCGTCCGCGTCCAGCACCAGCAGCTGCCGTGTTTCTTCCAGAACGTACCGCAGATCCGATGCCGCCTTCTCTGTGGTGGAAAGCCCCGGCCCTGCGCCGATGACATCCGCCCAGTCACAGGCTTTTTGCACGTCCTGCGTATACATGGCCTCGGGCAGGGCCTGCAGGCAGACCTGGGCCAGCCGCTGGGAACCTGCCAGTTTGACCATCCCGCATCCGGCGGCAAAGGCGCCCCTGGCGCAAAGCAGTCCCGCTCCCTCCATGCCTTCCCGCCCGGCCAGCAGCGCCACCTTGCCAAACGTCCCCTTGTTCGCATCCCTGGGCCGCGCGGGCAAAAGTCCCGCCACCTGGCCCGTATAGGTAAAGGCCTCCGGCGGCTGGCCCAGAAAACTGTCCGGGGTGATGCCGATGGGCGCGCAGATCACCTGACCCGCATAGTCCGCTCCCGGATACAAAAACGTCCCCAGCTTTCGGAAACCAAACGTCACGGTCACGTCCGCCCGCACCGCTTCGCCCAGCACCTGTCCGCTGTCCGCCTGAATGCCCGTGGGAATGTCCACAGACAACACAAAGCCCTTCTGCCCATTCATCCATGCAACAATCTCCCGGATGGGGCCCTCCAGCTTGCGGGACAGGCCGATGCCCAGCAGCGCGTCCACCAGAATATCATATTCCTTCTCCGGTATCCGCTTTTCGATGCGGCCGCCGTAGGCGCGCACCGTCTCCATCTGCTTTCTGGTCAGCGCGCCCGCCTTTTCCTCCTGACCCGCCAAAAGAAAGTCCACCTGACAGCCTTCCTGCATCAAAAGACGGCCCAGCGCAAAGCCGTCCCCGCCGTTGTTTCCGCATCCGGCCGCTATCAGTACCCGCCGTGTCTTCAGGTTTGTCTCATGCGCCCGGATCGCCTCCAGACAGGCCAGGGCGGCCCGTTCCATCAGAACCACGGCGTCCAGGCCAAAATGACGGCTGGTGTTTTCGTCATACCGGCGCATCTGCTCCGCCGTTACCAAATATTCCATATCGGTTCTTCACTCCTTCTGGGATTCATAGCGGCCTATCATATAGGACAGGCGCATCAGGCTGTCGGAAAGATGCACGTTTTCCACCTGCACCCCCTCCGGCACATCCAAATCCACATGGGCAAAATTCCAGATGGCCTTGATCCCGCCGTCCGTCAGTTTCTTTGCCACCGACACCGCCTCCGATTTCGGAATCGTCAGCACCGCAATATCCACGTTGTTCTGCCGGATAAACGCCGTCATTTCCTCCATGGGGCGCACCTCGATCCCCCGGATCCGTCTGCCGATGATCGCCGGATTGATGTCAAAAATGCCGGTAAAAATAAAGCCCCTCCGCTGGAAATTCATATAATTGGCCAGCGCCTGCCCCAAATGTCCGGCTCCGATGATGATCAGATGATGGGTCTTGTCCAGTCCCAGGATCCTGCCGATTTCCTGATAGAGATACTCTACATTATACCCGTATCCCTGCTGGCCGAACCCGCCGAAATGGTTCAGATCCTGCCGGATCTGAGAGGCCGTCACGTGCATCATGCCCGACAGCTCCTGGGAAGAAATCCGCTCCACCCCCCGATCCTTCAGTTCGCCCAGATACCTGAAATAACGCGGCAGACGGCCGATGACCGCCTGTGAAATTTCCCGTTCCGCCATGGCAATTCCTCCCT
>CANRGX010000012.1 GCA_947630215.1 uncultured Eisenbergiella sp.
CATCGAGCTTTCCATACCGGAGCTGGAGAAGTACTCCGGATTCCTGGAATGGATTGACGTCTGCCGGGAATGGGCTTGAGGCGGCGTTTGGAGGAGAAAACAATATGGACGGAAGAAAGATGGGATTCCTTGTTTGGGCGTTAGTCGGTTGTTTGATAATTGGTCTTGGCATTCATGCCTTTTTTTCAAAAAAAGCAGTGGGTTTTTGGGCTAATGTGAAGACCTTTCCCGTGAATGACATAAGAGGATACAATCGTGCAACCGGTAGACTTCTTATGATTTACGGGTTTCTTTTTATCGTGCTGGGAGTGCCGTTCCTTGGCGGTCAAAATTCGCCCTATCTTTTATGCAGCGTCTTCGGAGTCGTACTAGAAACCATCGCAGGGATGGCGATTTACAATTTATCTATTGAAAAGAAATTCAAAGCAGAATAGAGAGGTTAGGTTCTACGGCATATAGAAGGCCGCACCGGCGCACAGGGTCATGGTATGAAGGGCGCATGGGAATGATGTGTAAGCAAAGAAATTGGAGAAATAAATTTTGGCATATCCTGCTCTGTGTGACCTTGGTGATGGCATTGGGCATTGTAAGCGTACGCATATGGTACTTGGCGTCAAAACCGGATTGGTACGAGAAAGAGATGTATTTCACGCATGATTTTTATACCATGACGATGACACAAAGCGGCGAGGCGACAATCCGTGATTATCTGCAGGCGTACAATACCGATGCCGTTGTTTGGAATGGCAATTACTTCCTGAACCGCAAGCGACTTGTCCTGGAAGATAAAAACGGTGCAGAGCTGATTTTTACATCTGATGGGGAGAATTGGATATTTGATGCACAAAAATCAGGCGGCATGCCCAATTTCCCAGTTTGGGCAGAGAACCGTTCCGTGTGGGAGCGGGGGAACCTGACCGCAGCTGTCTATGAGAAAGAAATGTCTTTTTGGTTTAACGACTGTGAGCTTAAACTGGATCAAGACGGCAGAGCCAGAATGATTGACGTATTGGGGAGATTTGTTCCGGACTATACTCTTTGGACCGGCTGGTATTACTTGTATGATTCAGAGCTTGTATTAAAGGATTGGAGTGCGGACGTCGTGCTGGTTTTTTACGCAGAGGAGGAAAACTGGGTTCTTGACGAAAAGCGGTCGAGAGGAATCAGTCAGCTTCCTGAACTCGATCTGATGATGGGCCAACGTACCGAGGACGAAATGATATGGAGACCGACGGGTTGACACCCTCACAGTGTGGAGAATAGAAAAGGATTCAGACATTGACAGATTTAGTCAAGTATGATTTGCCAAATCGTACTTGACTAAATTTATTTTGCACGTTATACTGTAACTATCCTAAAAGGGAGGAAGTATAAATGTTTATAGGCAGAGAACGTGAACTTGCAGCTCTAAACAAGCTGTATAGGTCAAACAGGTTTGAATTTGCCGTCATATACGGACGGCGCCGCGTCGGGAAAACGGCGTTGATCAATCAGTTTATTCGGGATAAAAATGCCATCTATTTTATGGGAGTTGAATCGAATGCCAAACAGAATCTTGAAAACCTCAGCAAGAGCATTTTGGAGTACCGTACCGGAACGGAAACGGAAAGCTCTTTTCTTTCTTTTCAGGCGGCGTTGGAGTATGTGTTCAGATTGTCCGAAAAGGAGCGGCTTATACTCGCCATCGACGAATATCCCTACGTTGCGCGGTCGTCCAAAAGCCTTGCATCTACGTTTCAGATGCTCATCGACAAGTATAAAGACAATTCAAAACTGATGCTGATTCTCTGCGGCTCATCCATGTCCTATATGGAGGATCGGGTTCTCGCCTACAAAGCGCCGCTTTACGGCAGACGGACAGCGCAGATGAAAATGGTTCCGTTTGACTTTGAGGAGACTTGTCGGTATTTTCAACATTTTTCTGATGAGGATAAGGCACTGATCTATGGAATGGTTGGCGGCACACCACAGTATCTGCTGCAAATGAATGATGAGTTAAGCGTTGAAGAAAACATCAAAAACACCTATTTAAATCCTACTTCCGCTCTCTTTGAGGAACCGGAAAATCTGCTCAAACAGGAAGTGCGGGAGCCTGCACTTTATAATGCCATCATCACGGCGATTGCAACCGGATCCACCCGGCTGTCGGAGATCGCCAGCAAGGTTGGAGAAGACACCAATGTATGTTCTATGTATGTAAAAAACCTCATTTCTCTTGGTATTATCCAAAAAGAGACGCCCTATGGTGAAACCGCGTCCCGGAAAGCGGTTTATTCCATTGAAGACAATCTGTTCCGATTCTGGTATCGTTTTGTGCCGGAGAACAGTTCCGTGATTGCCCGTGGCGCCGCCGATGTCGCCTATAAACGCATAGAGCCGTTCCTGTCCGACTATATGGGCAAGGTGTTTGAGGAGATCTGCAAGCAATATCTTTGGAAACTATTGCTTGCCGGAAAATGCCCGGTGATGTTTTCTTCTCTTGGCCGTTGGTGGGGCAATGACCCGATAGAAAAGTGTCAGGCAGAGATTGATATTCTTGCCGAGCAGGACAAAGCCACAGCTCTTTTTGGCGAATGCAAATGGACAAACGAAAGAGTTGATCTAAATGTCCTGGAAACGCTGGTAAAGCGCAGTAACCTGTTCCCGTATAAAACGAAGCACTTCTATCTTTTTGCCAAGTCCGGGTTCACCAGAGGGTGCATTGGCCGGGCGAAAGAGATGGGAAACGTGACGTTGGTAAACTACGGGGATCTGCTGCAGATATGATTGGAATCCTCAAAACGGTGTTTTGATTGTACGCATCATTTCGCAGAAAGGAATACCAAATGGAACGTGGTGGAATTGAAATGGATGAATTTCAACAAAAATTAACTGCTTTCTTTGCGGATTTTGGAAAAGGAAGAAAAATGGTGCTTTCCACATCTGAAAACGACAAAGTATCTTCCCGTATGATGAGCGTGATACAAATTGACGGTAAATTATATTTTCAGACCGATAGGACGATGAAAAAGTATCATCAGATAAGGAAGAACAATAACGTTGCGTTATGTATAGATAATATCCAGATGGAAGGCAAATGTATCGAAGCCGGACATCCCCTGGATAATGCCGCGTTTTGTGATATTTTTCGGGAATGTTTCCAAGGGGCGTACGATGCTTATTCCGCGTTAAGCAACGAGAGACTTTTTGTTGTTCAACCCTGTTACATAGAGCGTTGGATATATCAGGATGGCGTTCCTTATGTGGAAACCTTTGATATAAATACGCAGCAATATAGTTTCGACAGGTATTTGGGCGTGTAAAGGTCAGCTTACAAAGGTATGAGAACAGAAATCATCCAAAAATGTAACATCCCGTTTTGCAACAGTAAATTTCTGAAAAGGTTCTGTCAGGGAGCGCTGGCGGCTGTTTTGCCATTGCTGTTTGTTTTGCTGATAACAGGGTGTGGGAAATCGGCGGCCAAACCTTTACCGCGTCCCTGGAGGACAACGCAGCGGCACGGGAGCTTCTCGAAATCCTGCGGCAGGCGCCGGTCTCCCTTGACATGAGGGACTATTCCGGCTTTGAGAAGGTCGGCTCCCTGGGGCAGAGTCTTACCACGGACAACCGCCGGATCACAACCGGCGCGGGCGACATCGTTTTATACAACGGGGACAATATCGTAATGTTTTACGGTTCCAATTCCTGGAGCTATACCAGGCTGGGGCATATCGACGATCTGACCGGCTGGGAGGAAGCGCTGGGCAGCGGCAGGATTACGGCGGTGTTTTCTATTCCGTGACAGATCGGCGGGCAAAAGTCGGACGGCCTTTTGGAAGGCCAGGTCACGGTCTGCCCGCGGTCAGTTCATTTTCCACGGTTTCCCCGGCAAAGAATTTCCGGAGGTTTTCCACCGTGGTTTTTGCAATGGCCTCCAGGGCTTCTTTTGTCAGAAACGCCTGATGGCTGGTGACCAGCACGTTGGGCTGGCTGAGCAGGAGGTTTAAGGTGTCGTCGCGCATGACCTTTCCGGAAACGTCCTCGTAAAAAATGTCCGCTTCCTCCTCATAGACGTCCAATCCGGCGGCGCCGACTTTTCCGGATTTGATATGGTCTAACAGCGCTTCGGAGTCGATGAGGGCGCCGCGGGAGGTGTTGAGAAGAATGACGCCGTCTTTCATGGCGCAAAAGGCGTCCCGGTTGAGCAGATGGTAGGTGGACGGCGTCAGGGGACAGTGGAGGGATAAGACGTCCGCCTGCCGGATGAGTTCGTTCAGTCCCACGTATTCCACGCCCGCGCCCCAGACCGGCTTCGGATCGTAGGCGTATACCTTCGCCCCCAGTCCCTGTACCATAGCGGCAAAGCGCATTCCCACCTTACCGGTGCCGATGACGCCCACGCATTTGCCCTCGATATTGGTGCCCACAAGCCCTTCCAGACTGAAATTTCTTTCTCTCGTCCGGGTGAACGCACGGTGCGTCTGCCGGGTCAGCGTCAGCAGCAGCGCCAGGGCGTGTTCGGCCACGGAAGCGGGGGAATAGGCCGGAACGCGGAAGACGCGGATGCCGTATTTGGCGGCGGTTTTCAGATCCACGTTGTTGTACCCGGCGCACCGCAGGGCTATCGCCCTGACGCCGTATTTGGCCAGAAGCGGCAGCGTTTCTTTGCCCAGATCGTCGTTGACGAAGGCGCACACGGCGGACGCGTTTTGGGCGAGGACAGCGGTATCCGGGGTGAGTTTATTTTCCAGATAGAACAGTTCCAGCCCGGCGCCGGGCGACAGCCTGTCAAAGTACGTCCTGTCATAGCTGCGGGCATCAAAAAAGGCGATTCTTTCCATTTTCCTTCCTCCCAGGGTTAAAAAGTTGATTTTGGTTTTTTTAGTGTGCCCCGTTTCCGGCAATATCATGAAAAGGGACGCAAAAGTTTTTGCAGCGGCCCGGCCGGTACAGGCGGGACAGAATCGGCTGTGGACTTATCCGGGTATTTCGTATATACTTTAGGTGGTCGCGCGGCGGATACGCAGCGTAGGGAGGGAAAGATGTACGGACGCATAAAAGAATGGGTCAAAAAGGAACGGCTGTTTTTGCTGTGCGGTCTGCTCGTGGCTTTTTTTGAGGTCCTGGGCATTCTGTTATGCAAAATCGCAGAGGAAGGAAAGACCGGTCTGTTTTCTGTTAAAAATCTGCTTCTGCTCCTTTTGTCGGGCAGCGTTACCTTTGTTTTTACCGTGGCGGTTCTGGCCGGTATGCTGTATGGCGGGCGGCGTTTCGTTTCGGGCCCCGCAGAGCGTTCGGGACTGCTTTCCAGGCCGGTTTTTTATTATTTCGCCCTGCTTGTCGGCTGGACGCCCTGTTTTCTGGCGTATTTTCCGGCCATCTATTCTTATGACGGCGAGCCGCAGCTGATTCAGTATACCCAGCATGCGTTCAATAATCATCATCCCATTGCCCACACGCTGATCCTTGGCGCCTGCTACGATCTTGGGAAATATTTGCAGCAGAGAAACTGTCCGTTAGACGGCATGGCGATCTATGCCTTTTTGCAGATGCTGCTGCTTGCGGGGGCATTTACATGCGGATTTGCGTTTTTAATCCGCCGTAACGCCCCGAGGCGGATGCGTATCGCAACGCTTCTCTGGTGCGTTTTCTTTCCCGTGCATCCCCTTATGGCCATCAGTACGACAAAGGATACCTTCTTTACGGCCTTTTTTCTGATGACATTCTTCCTTCTTGCCCGGATAACGGAAAAGGGAGAGAACCCCGGAAAATGGGAACTGCTGATGCTGTGCGCCGGGAATCTTTGCATGATGCTGTTTCGCAAAAACGGGGTATATATCCAAATCATACTGTTTTTCATCGAGGCGGCGGCCGCGCTGTGCGGTCTGCGCGCCTGTCAAAAAGGGCGCGGCAGGGCCGACGGTTTTGCGGGGAAAAGCCGTACCGGGGTATGGATGCGGCTTGCGGCCGTCACGCTTTTTAGTATCTGCCTGTTTTTTGTATCGGATGCCGCCCTTGTGCGGGCAACCGGCGCAGAACCGGGCGAAGCGGCGGAGGCGTTGAACATTCCGCTGCAGCAGCTGGCCAGATCGTATAAGAGCGGCGGGGAAAGAATGGACGAAAAAGACCGGGAGCTGCTTTTTTCGTATCTGCCGCCGGAAGGCATGGAAAATTACCGGCCCTATATTTCGGACGGGGTGAAAATGTATTTCAACAACGCGTTGTATCAGGAAAATCCGGCGGGGTTCTGGCGCGTTTATGCGCGGCTGTTTCTGCAATATCCCGGCTCCTATTTGATTGCGCCGGCGTATCTGACGATGGGGGACTGGTTTTTGACGGATACCTCGCACACGTTGGTTTACCGGGACTGGTGGCGTGACAGAACCGGATATCTGATCACGGACGCGAAGCCGGTTTTTGCGGAGAGATTCGTAAAGAAGGAAAATCTGCTGCCCGCCGTCAGAAATATCTATGAAGCAATCGTCACAGACTGCGTCTATCAGCGTTTTTTGCCAGCGAAAATTCTGTTTGCCCCGGCACTCTATTGTTTTCTGACCCTGTTTGCGGGACTTGCATTTTTCAGACAAAGGCGTTACGGACAGTTGGTTCCGTGGGCCGTCGCGGCGATCTATTTTCTGACGGCAGCTGCGGGCCCCTGCGTGCTGGTCCGGTATATCTATCCCTTTATGGCGCTGATCCCGTTTCTCGCCTTTCAGGTGGTCAGAAAAGACGTAGGCCGTCCTGTTCTTTGACCGGGAAGGGGATTGCATATTCCCTTCCAAACGTGGTATATTTTAAGCAGCTGCAGAAGTCGTTTTTGGCAAAAGGAGAGGGCCGAAAAAAAGGACCCGACAGGAGGCATGATGGGAAAAGAGAAAAAAGTGCGGATTTTGTTTCTCATAAGAATAGCGCTTTGGATCACGGCGGCGGCCGCCACCTTTTACTGGATCTATTGGTCCTTTAAGCTGTACGCCATGGGGATTTACGATGTGTACGAATACAGCGGCTATCTGCGCCCTATTTTTGGCAGGGGAATGCTGATCGCCTTCGTGAGCCTTTGCATCAGTCTGATCCTGCGCAGTATAAGCGACAGGATAAAGGCCAAATAAAGGGGAGATTACACAAATGAAAAACCTTACGCAGGGGAAGCCGCTCAAAGTGATTTTGCTGTTTGCCATTCCGCTGTATATCGGGCAGCTGTTTCAGCTGGGCTACAGTCTGATAGATACGCGGATCATCGGCAGTACTCTGGGAGAGTCCTCTTTGGCGGCAGTGGGCGCAACCACCTCTCTCAGCGATCTGCTGATTGAATTTATCAACGGTGTAATCTGCGGGTATGGCATTATCGTAGCCACTTATTTTGGCGCGAAGGATGAAAAAAAGCTGCGCAGATCTATCGGCGGAACGGTAGTGCTGAGTGTAGTCCTTACGGTGCTTTTGAGTATGGGGTGCCTGTTTTTTCTGTCTCCTATTCTGGATTTCCTCAATGTCTCCCCGGAACTTGTTCCGGAGGCATCCGCTTATATCCGGATTATCATTGCAGGGTTGATCGCAACCACGCTGTACAACGTGTGCGCCGCCATCTTACGGGCGATAGGCGATTCCTTTACGCCGTTGCTGTTCTTGATTTTTTCCAACCTTTTGAATGTTGTACTGGACTATCTGCTGATTCTTCGGTTCGACATGGGCGTTACGGGAGCTGCTTTGGCCACCGTTGTATCGCAGGCACTGTCGGCGGTTTTGTGCTTTATCTATATGCGCAGAAAATATCCGCAGATCCGTCTGCACACAAGCGATATGGCTCCGGAAAAAGAACTGTATCAGGAGCTTCTTCCGAGGGGATTTTCCATGGGCTTTATGCTTTCCTTTGTCCTGATGGGTTCTTTGGCGTTACAGACAGCCATCAACGCCTTAGGGATGAACATCATTGTGGCGCACACAGGAGCACGGAAAGCGACCTCTTTGTTTCTGATGGTTTTCTTTGTTCTGGGAACGGCGCTTGCTACCTATTGCGGACAGAATTTGGGCGCGGAAGAATATGGGCGCATAAAACAGGGGATCCGCGATACCATTTTATTTTCGTTCTGTTGGTATCTGTTTGTGCTGCTTATCGTGTTTACGCTGTCGCCGGTCATCATCAACTTAATTACCGCCAGTCGGGAACCGGAAATTATTCGTAACGCGGTACTTTATTTAAAGGTCAATGCCTCATTTTATTTCTTGCCCGCTATTATCTGTATTTTACGGAACAGTATGCAAGGGTTCGGAGACAGCAGGACGCCGCTGGTTTCCAGTCTGATTGAGTTGGTGGGGAAGGTGCTGATTGCATACCTTTTGGTTCCCAATCTACAGTATATGGGCGTGGTGTTGTCGGAGCCTATTGTATGGGCCCTTATGGTGATTCCTCTTATTGTCAGTATTCTTCGGAATCCCATTCTGCGAAAAGTACGGGGTTAGGCAATGGGCAACTATAATTTGGATTTACTGACCGCATGAAGTGATTATGCGGGAGAATGGATCAAAACCTGAAGGGAGAGATAAAGATGCATCGGCAATATATGGCAATGGCAATCACAATCGTCTTGTGCTTTATGACTGCCTGTGCCCGGACTCCAAGTGTGGGAGAGCGCAATGGCGTCAGGGTTGCCATAACGGATAACCAGAATCAGGAAGTTTTAAAGGAAGGGGAGGAAACTCTGCCACAGGATACGGAGGGCACGGAAAACAGTTTGGAGGACGCTTCCACAGGTTCTGTGGCAGAGAGAAATTCAGAAGTCCTTGCTGATTGTGAGAATACGAGAATAGAGCAGTCCATTGCCGTTTCTGACGGAACCATATTGCGAGTGGATGCAGATGTCGATGTAGATGGAATTGAGCGCGTCAGCCGGTATGAATATGTGATACAGGATATTACAGAGGAAAAACGTATCGCATTCTTTCAGTCGATATTTTCAGAGGCTGCAAATAACGCAGAGTATGACGAGAAGAATGATATCTGGACGCTGGAAATAGATCCTGAAATAAGAAATTACTTTCTATATCAAATCAATTATTCAAATGGTGGGCTCACTGTCCCAGGGGAACAGATCCTTGTATTAGAGAACAGGTATTATGACCTGTATCCATTTGAAGACAACCGGCTTGCCTCGCTTTCAGACAGCAGAGTCAATACTGCCCTAGAGGAAGCGGCAGCTGTGTGCGGCAAGGTAGTGGAATCCATTACAGATACGGATGATTACGTGGTAAGCTACGTTCAGGCGTACGGAAATAGCGGACGGCGTCCCTATTATAAAATTGTATTTACGCAGCTGTTGGATGGTATGACTGTAACAGCGTATAATAATTGGAGTTTTTTGTTTGACAATGATGGCATTGAAAAGGTGACCGGCTCACTGTTTTCCACGAATGAGATCGGTCTGGACGAAACGATCCTTTCCCCCGTTCAGGCCGTCGGAAGGCTGCAGGAACAGGCAACCTTCCTGAATTTTGAGGGAGAAAGTCAGGTGACAGTTACCAGGGTCACTTTAGAATACCTTGTTATTCCTTCTTCTGCGGGAGAGGTTTTGGTTACTCCCGTCTGGAGATTCTGGATAGGGGAAGATGAAGATGGAAGAAACTTTTCCGGTCATAAGATACTTGCGATTGATGCGATTACAGGGGAATTGATTTGGGAAGAACGAGGACAGTCAATGTGAGCAGGTCATTATGCAAAAGATTAAAGAGGAGTATCTTTTCACCGGCTATGGCAGTGAGTGTTTGCGTGGGGTTGTGGTTTCTTATGTGGAGCAGGGCAGCAAACCTGATCAGCTATAATGCCAGATACGATACGTCGCTTACATTTCGGGACATGGGCGCTGTTTTTTTAGATGATATTGCGGTATCTCATTCTTTAAGTGGTTACGATCTGTTTGCGCCAATTTTGGCTGTCCTCCCGGCAGCCGCATTATTTTGTGAAGATTATAACAGCGGCTATATAAAATCGATATTGATTCGGATAGAAAAACGCCGCTATATCAGGGAAACAATTTTATGTTCTTCCATAGCAGGAGGTCTGGCGGTATTTCTCCCTTGTTTTCTGTCGGGATTGTTTTATCTGATAAACGGCAGGCTGGATACCCCGGAAAATGTGAATAACTGGGGATATTCCACATCATTTGACGAAACAGTATATGCCCGGATGCAATATATATGGGGTGGTTTGCTGCTGGCTCTTATGTTGATGCTGCTTGCTTTTTTATTTGGTGCGATTTGGTCTGATGTAGGTTTGCTTGTATCTGTTTTGTTCCCCAACAAGTACCTTGCATTGGCGGCGCCTTTTGCCCTTTATTTTTCCATACATCTGATTTTCTACCGTTTAGAGTTTCTGCTGGTGCTCAGTCCGGTCAATATGCTGATGCCAAATACCACTTTCATACCATTTATATTATATCCATTGCTATATGAAACGTTGCTGTTGACACTGGTTTGCATCTTGTTTTCTGTATTGGTCAGAAGGAGGATGTGGGATGTTTAAGATATGCCGGCATCAACTGCGAATGGCGCTTGTTTCCCCGCGTTTTTATATTGCACTGTTCATGGGATGTGCCATACATATTGTAGGGATTATGCCGTTGCTGGAATATGCAAAAGGGATCGGCAAGCCCCTTTCTTTGCTGGAGGGGTTTGTTTATTTCAGCTGCGAAAGATATACGATATCAGCAGTTTTTTTATGCATCGTATTTTTAGTATCGGATATCCCCTTTTCTTCCGGGAATGAGACTTATACGCTCCTGCGTGTTTCACGGAAAAAATGGCTGGCGGGTAAAGTCTCATATCTGTTATGTGCCTGTATCTTATATTATTTGATTGTACTTCTGGCGGGAATGGCATTTCTTTCGGGGAATGCTTTTGTGGGGAATTTTTGGAGTGAGCCGTTTTATTATTTGACGCAGGGGAGGGATTTGGGGGAAACCAGTGCTTATTTCCCATATCCCCATGTCTTACTGTTGAGACCTCTGCAGGCGGTTCTTGCCGCTATCATGCTGAATGTGGCTTATGGGTTTACCATGAGCCTGTTCCTCTTTTTTTGCAACCTTAAACTGCCCAGGACATTGGGATATGCCGTTACCATGCTGCTCCACGCAGTATTTTATATGATACTCAGCGTTTTTCAGTCCAATTATTACACAAGATATTCCCTGCTGGGGAACAGCCTGTTAATGTACCATAGTATATATGGCGAATATAAGGAATTGCTGCCATCGTTAGGACAGTCCTTTCTGGTGTTTGCCATCGCAGTGGCGGTATTGCTTATTTTAATTTTTAAGGGAATCCAAAAATACGATTTCAGAATAACGGTAGGAACGAAAGAATGAACAGGAAGATACTCAACAGAATCCTGAACAAGAGGGCAATTCTGATTTACCTCGCTGCCTTTCTGCTTCTTTTCGCAGTTACATCCGGACAAAAGGATATTCTGAATATTTTGGGCGGCTTTTCTCCGCAGGAGAGCAGAGGACTGGATATGATAGGAATTATGCGCTGGAACCTGTGTGTGCTGCCACCGGTTGCAGTGAGTATTCTTTTCATGGATGTGGAAATGGGTGTGTTTCGATTCTATACCATGATAAGGGCAAAGACTGTGAAACAATGGTTTTTTGTGCGGTTTACAGGTATTGTCGCCGCCAATCTGCTTTATCTGCTCCTGTTTGTGGTACTGACAGAAATATGTGCAGGAAACGGGGATTATAAAAGGAGTGTATTTTCACTTTTCGTGCTGTTGTTTTTTGTGCACAGTTTTTTAATGTCCATGGTCTCCGTGGCATTATGCACGCAAAGTAAAGGTATCCATATGTCCGTAGTTTTCTATCTGACGGTGGAAGGAATGATGGTAGTCATTGGAGATATTTTTCCACAGACAGCAGTTTACCTGCCGCCCTACTGGGGAATGATACGCCAGGTCGGAGAAGCCTGCAAGGGCGGTTATCTGTTGTCGATTATGGGAATTTCAGCAGTTGTAATGATGGGTTCCGTGATATTTATCATAAAGGGGCTGCGGGCATAACAAAGAGACAGGATAAGAGGCCGTGTCAACATGAATGGCGGAAAAGAGGGAATATGGAAAACGCGATTGTAGTAGAAGAAGTTTCTAAGTCTTACAAGGGCATCAGCGTATTGCATCATGTAAATATATCTTTTGAGAAAGGGAAAATCCATGGCATTATTGGCAGGAACGGTTCCGGCAAAACAGTTCTCATTAAGATAATATGCGGTTTGGTGCGGCCGGATGAAGGGCACGTGTCAGTGAATGGGAAAGAAATCGGAAAAGATGTGGATTTCCCGGAAAGCGTTGGGGTAATCATTGAGGCGCCCGGCTTTTTGCCCACTTTAAGCGCCTATAAAAATTTAGATTATCTGGCCTCGTTGAAGGGCGTGATTGGAAAAGAGGAAATCCGTAACGCAATATCCTTAGTAGGGCTTGATCCGGATGACAGGAAACATGTGGGGAAATTTTCGTTGGGCATGAAACAGCGGTTGGGGATAGCGCAGGCAATTATGGAAAATCCGGACATTCTGATTCTGGACGAACCCATGAATGCCCTGGATAAAAGCGGTGTCGCAGAAATCAGGGAATTGTTGCTGCATCTGAAGGAGGAGGGAAAAACGATTTTGATTGTGTCCCATAATTCAGAAGATATCCGTATGTTATGCGATACAGTTCATGAAATGGATGGGGGACAATTAACGGATTTGCCGGCCGCACGGAGTGATTATGCCGGGGAATGAGTTAAAATCGGAAAGGATTATAAATATGTCCAGGCAAATACGAACATCAGCCAAAGCGGTTATCATTCAAAATGGCAGACTGCTTGCAATAAAGATAAAGGATGGCAGAGAAGAAGTCGGAATAGAGTTGCAATGCAAAGATCTGCTTTTTGTCATTGAAGGAGTTCATGGGGAGAGCTTTCATAGAATTGATTTGGTCTTTTTGTGCGATTACCTGGGAAAAGCCGAAAGTGCAGCCCTTCATATCTATTTTCCCCTATAAACAGAGCAGAGAAATTTATCATACGGACAATTCATCTTCTCATCTTCCCACAGTGCAGGCGACTGCAAAATCATCTTACATTTCCTGAAAAAACATATTGACATCATCCTCACAAGCGCATATACTGTGCTTATTGAATAGGTACGCATATAACAAACAGTACATAGGGAGCATACATGGAAATTATCATAAGTAATAGCAGTGATAAGCCTATTTATGAGCAGATTTGTATGCAGGTCAAGAATTTGATCATGAACGGGACTTTATCCGCAGGAGAAGCCTTACCGTCTATGAGAGCGTTAGCGAAAGACCTGCATATCAGCGTGATTACCGTTCAAAGAGCCTATGAAGATTTGACCCGCGACGGATTCATCGAAACCGTATCGGGAAAAGGGAGTTTTGTCGCGGCCCCCAACAGAGAGTTTATTCAGGAAGAACAGCTGCGCATAGCGGAGGAACTATTGCAAAAGGTTGCGGAGATTGGCAGGGCGCATGGGATCCGTTATGAACAAATGACAAATATTCTGAAATTATTTTACGAGGAATAAGCAGGGGGTGAGAAGATGGAAAAGAGCAATATTTTAGTACGGGATTTATGCAAACAGTTTGACGGTTTTTTGTTGGACCATGTTTCTTTTTCGGTTCCGAAAGGCAGAATTGTCGGCTTCATTGGTGAAAACGGAGCCGGAAAGAGTACGACGATCAACCTCATACTGGATGAATGTAAGAGAGATAGCGGACAGATACAGATTTTTGGTGAGGAAAACACGACTGTGTCAGTCAAAGAGGATATTGGTGTTGTTTTCGATGAATGTAACTTTCATGACGTATTGAATACGTCCGATGTTGAAAAAATATTGTCCGGGGTATATCAGTCGTGGGACAGCACCCTTTACAGACAATACCTGAAAAAATTCAAGATCCCGGAAAAGAAACAGATAGGTTCTTTTTCCAAAGGAATGAAAATGAAACTATCCATTATCTGCGCCATGGCCCACAGGCCGAAGCTGTTGATTTTGGATGAAGCGACCACGGGGCTGGATCCGGTTGTGCGTGACGAAATGCTGGATCTGTTTTTGGATTTTATTCAAGATGAAGAATGTTCCGTTTTCTTTTCCTCTCACATTACGTCTGACATACAGAAAATTGCGGATTATGTAATTTTGATTCATCAGGGCAAAATTATTTTTGAAGAACAAAAAGACGATCTCGTGTATCATTTTGGGATATTGAAGTGCGGAAGGGAAAAATTTGCTTCGATTTCTCCGGACGATTATATTATCCACAGGATTACAAATGTGAGTGTAGAATGTCTTGTCCGTGACAAAGAAGCGATAAGGCGCAAGTACAAAGATATTGTGGTTGATAATGCAACACTGGAAGATATTATGCTTTTTTACATCAAAGGAGGGGCGGCATGAAAGGACTGATCTACAAAGACCTCACGATCTTCTTTAAGGATATAGACAAAAAACTGATTCTGTTAGTGATTGGCGTCATTGCATTGCTTATGGTCAATACCGGTGTTTATGCAGGAATTTTTGCTTCTGTAATGCTTGCCATGACAATCGGTATGCAGAATGTCATGAGTTTTGCAAGCGATGAAAAGGCAGGCTGGAAAAAGTATCAGTCAGCAATGCCCATAAAGGGAGTTACGGTGGTGGCAAGCAAATATATTTCCGTCATCTGCACATTGGCAGTCAGCGTTGGGGGGAGCATTTTATTGAATCTTTTTTCCGCTGTCGTTTTTCAGAGCTTTCCTGTTATTATTTGGGGAGTGTCCGTTGCGGCGGCTTTGATCATTCCGCTGTTGTGGACCGGAATCTGTCTGCCGTTCACTTATTGGTTCGGCTTTCGTACCGCGCAGACAATGGGGCTTCTTACAGTGATTCCAATGTTCTATTTTATAAAATATTTTGAAGACGGCGCCGGATTTTCCGCTATGACAAGTTCTATATTTTCTTATGCTGCTGTGGCAGGAATTGCGGTAATCGTCCTCTTTTTTCTTTCCATGATGATAAGCGTGATAGGCTATAACAGAAAAAAGTAGAGATGGTAAACCGTGTGCCGCCTCATGCGGGAAAAAGGGGGACTCGTCTATATCCTGCGCAAGAGCATACGGGGAACATACCATATCCGCCGAATGGTTGGAAAGTATCGCATTGCCGGCTGGAGACGTGAAGGGATTACGAGACGGCCGGAGTGGATAGCGGGAAATATCGTATTGTTTGAGAGTGCAATTATGCGATTGAAGGCCAGGGATGTTTTTGATCTACATTACATAATGAAAAAATATGAACTTGTCGAAAAGCTGATCAGAGCCGTATGAGGGGAAAGCACGGTATAAATCCTGTTGGGGACAGCTAAAACGCAACAAAATAAGAATTAACGATCCGGATGAACGAAATCGTTAATTCTTTCGTTTTACAGTTAATTCTTTTCATATCACTGTTAATTCTTGACCTCCCTGTCGAGATATGATAAAATGAACGTAATCTTTTTAGGGAGGTATCTTTTATGCAACCGGAGGCCCTTAAAAAATTAGTTTTAGATATAAATGGCTTAAAAACCGAAACGCAGACAATTGAGCTGAAAGCTGCGGCACAAGGCTGCCCTACAAGGCTGTTTGACACTCTTTCTTCTTTTTCCAATCAAGATGAAGGCGGCATTCTTATTTTCGGTATTGACGAGACAGAAAATTACGCGATTAAAGGCGTATATGACGCGCACGATCTTCAAAAAAAGGTAACAGAGCAATGCAAGCAAATGGAACCTTCTGTCCGCGCATTATTTACGGTTTGTGATATTGACGGGAAAATGGTAGTTTCTGCAGAAATACCAGGCGTTGATATTTCCGAGCGTCCCGTATTCTATAAAGGCGTCGGGCGCATGAAAGGATCTTATGTGCGCGTCGGCGAATCTGATGAGCCGATGAGTGAATATGAGATTTATAGTTATGAAGCGTTTCGGAAGCGAATCCATGATGACATTCGTACCGTAGATAATGCTAAATTCACAATGATCGACGAAAAGCGTATGTCGGATTATCTGACAGCCGTTAAAAGTGAGCGCAGAAATCTTGCCGATAATGTTTCAGAAAATGAAATATTGGAGCTTATGGGAATTATCAATGGCGGCGTCCCTACGCTTGCGGGTTTAATGACCTTTTCAAAATATCCACAGGCATATTTTCCGCAGCTTTGCATTACTGCCGTTTCCCTTCCCGGAACCGAGTTGGGGACAGTAGGCAATGACGGTGAGCGTTTTATAGATAATAAACGTATCACAGGCGCAATTCCGGATATGCTTGAGGAGGCGGTCGAGTTTGTGCGTAAAAACAGCCGCACAAAAACGATCATAGATGATAACGGATACCGTGCGGACAAACCGGAATATCCGATTAAGGCTGTCCGTGAAGCAATATTAAACGCCTTGGTACACCGCGATTACAGTGTCCATACAGAAAATGTGCCGATTCGTATTGAGATGTACCGTGATCGTATGGAAATCATTAACAGTGGAGGTTTGTACGGAAAAATTTCTGTTGATGCGCTGGGTAAGGTGCGTCCCGAAACAAGAAATGCCGCTCTTGCAAATATGCTTGAGCTTTTAAAAGTAACGGAAAACAGATATTCGGGGATTCCTACTATGCTGAGAGAATTTGCAAACGCCGGACTTCCCGTACCGGTGTTTTCCGCTGTCCACGGCGAATTTAAGGTGGTAATGAGAAACGGCTTGTTTGCCGAAACGATGCCTGTCCCCGATTCTCTCGTAGAATTTTGCTCTACTCCCCGGACAAGAGCCGAGATTGTCGCTTTTGTCGGCAAGTCAAAGAATTATGTGATGTCGCAAATCGTCATCCCGCTTGTGGAAAGCGGCAAACTGAAAATGACAATACCGGATAAACCGAAAAGCCCAAATCAGAAGTTTGTCAAAGCGTAAAGTACAATTCCCCACAATACACGGTTCCGATATTATTTCGAGTATCGAGTTATTGAATTTAGCAGTTTTTTGTCCCTTTTCTGAATTGTGGGTCAGGTCGAAGCCCTGCCCGATTTGATATGCGCCCTGATAGGTATGATTGATTTTTTAATTTTCCGAAAAGGGAAGGTGGAACAAATCGGTGTTTGCCAATTAAATTTCGGTAGACATGATATGTCTGCCCTTAAATTACGGTGACTCTCACTTTGTGTCGTTGTATTTATTACGAAGCCCTGTTATGATTTTTGCGAAAGGAGGATTTAGGATGAATCAGCAAAAAACAGGTAAATTTCTTAAATACCTTCGCAAGGGCAAAGGGTTGACGCAAGAACAACTGGCAGAGCATTTCTATGTTTCTCCCCGAACCGTTTCACGATGGGAAAACGGAAACAATATGCCGGATGTGGATATTCTCATTGGGCTTGCAGATTTCTATGAGGTAGATATTCGGGAACTCATCGATGGAGAAAGGAAGAACGGGAATATGGATAAAGAAACAAAAGAAACAGTATTAAAAGCGGCAGATTACATGAACATGGGAACAGAACAATATACGAAGCGTGTACGCTTCCTTCTGCTGACAGGGGCAATTTTTTGGTTTGTGGCAAGTTTGATTAGCCACACGGAACTGAATAATAATGCCGTTCTAAATGCAGTCTCAAACTTTGCCGAAGGTGCCGCAATCGGGATGATTTTATGCGGCATTGTCTTGACAAGTCGTTATGGGCAAAGAATAAGAGCTTTCAAACAGCGTTTACTTAAAAGGCAGTGACATTGATATATTTTTATACATATGATTTGTCATTATGCAATATCATTAAAACCATAATACGGTGTTTTTCGATGATAGGAGTAAAAACGCCCTGTCCTCTTTTACCTTATCTCCTCCAACCCCGTATCAATTTCATGGGAACCCGCCACCGTCCGGATGCGGGTTTCTTTTTTTGCGGATTCGTCCGGCGCGGGGGTCTGTCCGGCCTGCCGCCGGTACCGGCCGGGGGTCATGCCGCTGTATCTGCGGAATTGGCGGCAGAAGTGTTCTGTACTGCGGTAGCCGCACAGCAGCGCGATCTGGGAAACGCTCTGATCGGTGTGGGCAAGATATTCCCTGGCCATACGCAGGCGACAGCGGATCACATCCTCCACACAGGAGACGCCGAATTGTTTTTTGTATAGATACTGTAAATACCCCTGGCTGAGATGGAGCTGCTGCGCCATGTCCTCCACCCGCCAGTTGCTCTGGGGCCGGTTGGTGATTTCCTTGCGCAGACGTAACAGCATATGGCTGTGCGGCGTCCTGCTGCGGCTGCGCACATCGTCGTAGAGACGGGAAAAGAGTACCTGGAGAAGCTGGGAAACGGTCTCCGGCTGGTTGCGCTGGATCTTTTCCCAGGTCAGAAGCTGGAACAGATTGTGGCAGTACTCCGGATCGGACACGGGAAAGGGTTCTTCCGTCACGGGAAAGCCTGTGACAAAGGATTCGTCACTGGAAAAGCGGAGAAAATCGTTGCCATATGCGCCCTGGCAGGCCGCGTACCAGATCGGGCTGTGGGGGCGGTACAGGATGGCCTGATGGGCCGCGTATTCCTTCCGGACGCCGTTGTGCTCGAACAGGGCCGGCGTGTGGGTTAAAAGCAAAAGATAGCAGTTGTGCCCTTCCGGGAGATCGAACACAAAATTTGCGGGGTGAATCGCGTCGTAGCCGATAAAATGGATCTGGTTCATTTTTTCCTCCATGTCGCGTATTTCCTCTTTCCGGCAGGTGTCCGGTTCCAAAGGATCTGAGGATCGTTCAATTTTCATTCAGTATAAATCATTGTGATGCGCCCCGTCAATTGGTATGATAGAAGTAGCATTTTATCCGGAAGAAAACGGGCGTGCGGTCTGGCCCGCGCAAGAAGGAGGGATCTATGGAAGCGTCTGTTAAGCGAAGGAAAATTGAGATCCGGGAGGGGGACAGCGTCCGGTTCCATAACAATGTGGGCTTTTGCATCGGAACGGGCAGAATGGGGCTGGCGCTGCAGCAGGCCTATCAGGAGCAGCTTAGGCTGGTGCAGGAGGAGATCGGGTTTTCCCATATCCGGGGACACGGCCTGTTTTCCGACGATATGGCCATTTATCAGGAATACCTGGAGGACGGCGTCCGGAAGGTGGAATACAACTATACCTATCTGGATATGGTGATGGACAGTTACCGGCGGCTGGGGCTTTCGCCCTTTCTGGAACTGGGCTTTATGCCGGATAAGCTGGCCTCGGGCAGGCAGACCTTGTTTTACTGGAAGGCCAATACCACGCCGCCCCGGGATTACGGTCTCTGGGCGGATATGGTGCAGCAGTTGCTGCGTCATCTGATGGAGCGCTACGGGGCCGACGAGGTGGTTACCTGGCCCATCGAGGTTTGGAACGAGCCCAATCTGCCGGGGTTCTGGGAGAAGGCGGATCGGGAAGCCTATCTGAAACTGTTCGCCGTGACCTTCCGGGCCGTCAAAGAGGTGGATCCGCGGTTTGGCGTGGGCGGCCCGGCAATCTGCGGGGTGCAGGATGCGGTGTGGATGCGCGCGTTTCTGGATTTCTGCCGCAGGGAAGGGCTGTTTCCCGATTTTATCACCCGGCACCACTATACCACGGAACCGCCGGAAGCGTCGGGGCATTACGGCTATGCGAAGCTGTCGGATCCGGAATACGGGTTTGCCAATCTGCAGTCCACCCGGGATATTGTGGACAGCTATCCGGAGTTTGCAGGTCTGCCGATCCATCTGACGGAGTTTAACACCTCCTATATTCCCAACTGCCCGCTGCACGATACCAATCAAAACGCGGCGTACCTGGCGCATCAGCTTTCCCGGCTGGGCGATGTGAACGAGTCGTATTCCTATTGGACGTTCGGGGATATTTTTGAGGAACAGGGCGTGCCCTTTTCCCCTTTCCACGGGGGCTTCGGGCTGGTGGCCAACGGAGGGATCCCCAAGCCGACTTTCTGGACCTTTGCTTTTTATAAGCGCCTGCAGGAGTTCGGGGGCGTCTGCGCCTACAGAGACGATGCTGCTGTGATTTTGCGCAGAGAGGACGGCAGCTGTCAGGGCGTGGTCTGGAATCACAAAAGCGGGGCCGGGGATTTGAATCTGGACTTTGCGCTGCCCGTACCGGACGGTGTTTATACGCTGGTGACAAAGACGGTGGACGAGGACTGCTGTAATCCGTTAAAGGTCTGGCACGATCTGGGAGAGCCGTCCTGTCCGGACGAAGGGCAGAACCGTCTGCTCAGGGAGAGCGCCAGACCGTTTGTGGCCACCCGGCAGCTGACAGCGCAGGAGGGACAAATCGCGTTTTCCCTTTTGGCAAAGCGCTTTGGCGTCATCTGGTTTTCCCTGACAAAGCGCCGTTTTGTCGGCGACAGGGGATATGATTATCACAGAGCCGTTCCAGAATAAAAAACAGAAAAAGAATATGAAAAGGGGGATGAAAGGTATGATTCGGACAGCAAAAACAGAAAACGGATGGGTCAGAGGAATCGAAGCGGCCGACCCGAGGATTACGGCTTTTAAGGGAGTGCCCTTTGCCGCGCCGCCCGTCGGGGACAACCGGTGGCGCGCGCCGCAGCCCTGCCAGGACTGGGAAGGGATACGGGATGCGTTTCGGTTTGCGCCGATTTCGGTGCAGGATACGCCGGGACTGGGGGACGATATCTACTGCCGGGAATGGCACGTGGATCCGGATATCGACATGGGAGAGGACTGCCTTTACCTGAATATCTGGACGGGCGCGAAGTCCGCGGAGGAAAGGCGGCCCGTGCTGGTCTGGTTTTACGGCGGCGGCCTGCAGTGGGGGTATCCCGCGGAAATGGAATTTGACGGGGAACGTCTGGCACGGCGCGGCGTAGTGGTGGTGACGGTAAACTACCGGATCAATGTATTCGGTTTTCTGGCGCACCCCCAGCTGACGAAGGAGCAGCCGGATGCGCCTGCCAACTTCGGCAGCCTGGATCAGCAGGCCGGGATCCGCTGGGTGGTCAGAAACATCGCGGCCTTTGGCGGCGATCCGGGAAATATCACCATCGCGGGGCAGTCGGCGGGCGGCGGAAGCGTTTTAAGCCAGATGACCTGCCCGGAGAACTTCGGCCTGTTCCAAAAGGCCGTGATCATGAGCGCCATGATCCGGGATCCTTACGGTTCCGGAAGCGTGGGCACGCCCCGGCCGCTGGAGGAGGCGGAGGAAAACGGCAGATGCTTTTTTGAGTACCTTGGCGTTTCCACGCTGGAGGAAGCCAGAAAGCTGGACGCCTTTTATATTCGGGAACAATATGCCAGGTTTGCGGCGGATCATCCCCGCATGGGAACCGTGCAGGACGGCCGGTTCTGTATCGGCGATCCGCTGGTTTTATTTGCGCAGGGCAAACACGCGCCGGTGGCGGTGATGGCGGGCAATACCGCGGATGAATTTCCCAATTTTCTCCGGGCGGACTCCCGGGAGGAGCTGCGCCGGAAGGCGGAGGAAATTTTCGGGGATCGGGCGACGGAATTTCTGGCGTTTCCGCAGCTGGCCCAACCCCAGGACGGCACGCTCTGGGGCCGGGCAGGCGGCATTGAGTGTACGGTAAAGAGTCATTTTCTGGCCCATGAGAAGAACGGTCTGACGCAGCCCTGCTATTATTACCGGTTCGACGCGGATATTCCGGGCTGGGACCGGCCCGGCACCTTTCACTCGGTGGATCTGTGGTTCTTCTTTGAGACACTGGCCAAATGCTGGCGGCCTTTTGTGGGCAGACACTACGATCTGGCGCGGCAGATGTGCAATTACTGGGCCAATTTCATCAAAACCGGCGATCCCAACGGAGCCGACGCAGACGGGACGCCCATGCCCGACTGGCGGCCTTATACGAAGGCGGATCCCTGTGAGATGGTATTTACGGGAGAAGGACCCAAACCGGACGTCGAAGCGGACTGTGCCTTCCGGCGGTTTTTGATAGAACACATAGGAGAACAGCAGAAAGGATGAGCCCGGCCCTGCCGCGGCATCGGAAAAGGAGAGAAGATGAAAAAACAGGCGTTGAATCCCTATCTGCCTTCCTGGGAGTATATTCCGGACGGAGAGCCCTATGTGTTTGGGGACCGGGTCTATATATACGGATCCCACGATTTTTATAACGGCTACGCATTCTGTCTGGGCGATTATGTGTGCTGGTCGGCGCCGGTGGAGGATCTGGGCGACTGGCGCTATGAGGGCGTGATCTATCCCCGCACGACCGATCCGCTGAACCGGGAAGGGAAAATGTGTCTGTTTGCGCCGGATGTGACGGTGGGGCCCGACGGGCGCTATTACCTGTATTATGTGCTCAACGGGGTTTCCGTCGTGTCCGTGGCGGTGAGCGATACGCCGGCGGGAAAGTATGCGTTTTACGGGTATGTGCACTATCCCGACGGCACCCTGCTGGGAGAGCGGGAGGGCGACGAGCCCCAGTTCGATCCGGGCGTGCTGACGGAAGGGGATCGCACCTATTTGTATACCGGGTTCTGCGGCCGGGGAGACAAATCCCGGACCGGCGCCATGGCGACTGTGCTGGGGCCGGATATGCTGACGGTACAGGAGGCCCCCGTATTTGTGGCGCCGGGGTGTGAATACAGCCGGGGAACGGGATTTGAAGGACACGAATTTTTTGAGGCCCCTTCCATCCGGAAGGTGGGAGAGCAATATTATTTCATTTATTCTTCTACCGTCATGCACGAGCTCTGCTACGCCGTCAGCCGGGAACCTACCCGGGGCTTTGTGTACGGGGGCGTGCTGGTGAGCAACTGCGATCTGAACATCGATTCCTATAAGCCGGCGGATCGGCCCATGGCCTACGGAGCGAACAACCACGGCAGCATGGTGCAGATCGGATCGGAATGGTATATCTTTTACCACCGCCATACCAACGGCACCTGGTACAGCCGGCAGGGCTGCGCGGAAAAGCTGACGATCCTGCCCGACGGCTCCATTCCCCAGGTGGAAATCACCTCCTGCGGGTTAAACGGCGGCCCGCTTTTGGGAAAAGGGGAGTACCCGGCCTATATCGCCTGTCATTTGTTTACGGATACGCCTTCGGTCTACGTGGGCGGAGATCGTTTCCCCAAGGTCATGCAGGACGGCCGGGACGGAGATCGGGATCCGGCCTATGTGGGAAACATCCAGGATACGGCCACCGTGGGCTTTAAATATTTTGACTGCCGCAGCGTGCGTCGGATCCGGCTGATAGTCCGGGGCTACGGAAAGGGTGTCTTTGAGGTGCGCACCGCTTGGGACGGAGAGGTTGTGGGAAAGATCCCGGTGGATTATGCCAGCTACTGGGAGGAATATTGCGCGCCCGTGTCCATCCCGGACGGCGTGCAGGCGCTTTATCTGACCTATCGGGGCGACGGAAATAAAGGGCTCAAGTCCCTGACTCTGTTACAGGAAGACCGGGAAAAGAACGAAAGGGCCGCCGGCGGCGGAATGGGAGAAAACGATGATAAAGCATGAAAAAGACCGGGCGTGGATCATGGTCTATACGCGCTGTCCCCAAAAGGACAGCTACCCGGAAGGACTGGCCGCCAGCGTACACTTCGCGGTGAGCAGGGACGGCACGCATTTCCGGGCGCTGTTTCAAAACTATGGGATGCTTTTTGCCAAGGCGCAGATCGACGGGCTGGATCGGATCGATCCCAGAGGGGTGGCGGATCCGGTGCTGCTTTCCTTAAAAGACGGGCGGTTCTGTGTGGCGGCAAGGCGGGTGCTGGAGGACGGGACAGAGGACGAAAGCGCGGGCGGCCGGATGCTGTGCTGGACCACCCGGGATTTTTGTACGTTTGACGAGGAGGTGCTCTGGGACAGAACGCAGCTTTTGACCTTGCTGGAGGACGGCAAAGGACAGGAAGCAGGGATGGCCGTCCGGACGCGCTGTCAAATCGGGGACGAATGGGTCATGGGAAGCGTCCTTTCCATCGACGCCGCCCTGTGCGATGCCGTCTGCAGGCGCTGGGAGAAGCTGCGCCATGTGGAGAATCTTCTGCCCGAAAATCCGGGGATCGCGTCGGATGCAGATCTGGAGGATCTGTGCGTGGAGGCCGTTTATTCCGATGGTTCCCGCGCCAGGAAACGGGTGGACTGGGACGTGGACTTTGACGCTATCGGGGACGCTGCCGGTCCGGGCCGCAGGACAATATGCGGACAAATCCGGCCGCAAATAGAGGGCTTTCCCCTGGCGAAGGGGTATGGCGACCCCGTCCTTTTTTTCTGGGACGGCAAATGGCATTTCCTCGCCACCAACGATAACCGGAACGACATCGGCCTGTATATCCGGCAGGCGGATACCATAGAGGGACTGTTTGCCCCGAATGTCCGGGAGCATCTGATTTTGGGCGTGGATGAGGAAAAGGGATTTATCCAGACCTTCTGGGCGCCGGAATTTCATCTCATCGGCAAAGAGGCGTATATTCTGTTTGCGGTGGGGCCGAAGCAGTGGGGGCCCCAGTGCTGGCTGATGAAGCTAAAGCGCGGGAGAAATCCCATCGACCCTGCTGCCTGGGAGGAACCGGTGCGGGTGGTGCGAAAGGACGGCAGGCCGCTCTGCGAGGACGGGATCACGCTGGATATGACGTATCTGCACGCCGGAGGACGTTCCTATATGGTCTGGTCTTACCGCCGTCACATCGGCACGCCTTTGGATACCGGCTCCATGCTCTGTATCGCGGCGGTGGAGGAGAAGGAACCCTGGCGGCTTTTGCAGGATCCGGTTCTTCTGTCGCGGCCGCTCTATGGCTGGGAAAATGTGAGCGGTACCATTAACAATGAGGGGCCCCACGGATTTGTGTATAATGGCCGGGTTTATCTGACCTATTCGGGCGGCGCCGCAAACGGCTATACCTATGCGCTGGGGCTGCTGACAGCGGACGAGAAGGCGGATCTGACGGATCCGCGGGTCTGGACGAAAAGCAAAACGCCGGTGCTCTCTTTTTATTCCGTAAAAGGGCACTATGGGCCGGGGCATAACTCCTTTTTTGAGGATGAAAAAGGACAGCTTTGGATCGCGTACCACGCGGAGGAACGGATGGATTCCAACCTGCGCTGCGACGCCGTCCGCCGGGTGCATTTCGGGAGAGACGGCGAACCGGTTTTTGACCTGGATCCGAAGCAGGATCCGGCCCCGGGGTTGCGCAGAGTGGAGGTAACGGTTACAATAGAACCGAAAGAAACGTGAGAGAAGGCGGGAGGGCCGTGCATGGAAGGACAGAAGCTGCCGCAGGAATTTCTGGACAGAATGAAGGAAATGCTGGGAGAGGACTATCCGGCCTTCCTGGAAAGCTATGCCTGTCCCAACCGCCAGTCGCTGAGAGTCAATACGCTCAAAGGGACGAAGGAAGCCTTTTTGCAAAAGGCGGCCTTTGACTTGACGCCGGTGGTCTGGGAGGAGAACGGGTTTTATTACGGCGCAGGACACCAGCCGGGGCGGCATCCCTGGCATGAGGCCGGCGTCTATTATATCCAGGAGGCCAGTGCCATGGCGCCGGCGGTCTTTCTGGGCGCTGCGCCGGGAGAGCGGGTGCTGGATCTGTGCGCCGCTCCGGGCGGGAAAAGCGGTCAGATTGCGGCGGCCATGCGGCAGCAGGGGATCCTGGTGCTCAATGAGATCCACCCGGCCCGGGCGAAGATCCTGTCCGAAAATGCAGAGCGGATGGGAATGGCCAACGCCATTGTGACAAACGCTGCGCCGGAGGAACTGGCCCAGCGGTTTATGGGCTGGTTTGACAGGATCCTGGTGGACGCGCCCTGCTCCGGCGAGGGGATGTTCCGCAAGAATCCGGAGGCCTGTCTGGAGTGGAGCCTTCAAAACGTGGAACTGTGCGCGCGGCGGCAGGATACGATTCTGGACAGCGCTGCCGGGATGCTGCGGGCGGGAGGGCGGCTGGTCTATTCCACCTGCACCTTTGCGCCGGAGGAGGACGAGGGAAGCGTCCTGCGTTTTTTGCGGCGGCATCCGGAGTTTGAACCGGAGAACGTGCCGCTCTTGGAAGGGATGGAACGAGGATTTTCCCGGTGTGAGACAGAAGGCCCTTCGGCCTGCAGCCTCAGACTCTGGCCCCACAGGCTGGCCGGGGAGGGACATTTTTTGGCGGTGCTGCGAAAGACCGGGGAGCGTTTGGGGGCCCGGCGGGAAAAGTACCGGGAGGAAAAGGGGCTTTCGCCCGCGGAATACGCGGATTATACAAAGTTTGCAAAGGAAAATCTGGCTGTTCTGCCGGAGGGAAGGTATCTGCGCTTCGGAGAACAGCTTTATCTGGCCCCGGCAGGCACGCCTTCTCTGCGGGGGCTGCGGGTGCTGCGGCCGGGGCTGCATCTGGGCACGCAAAAAAAGGGGAATTTTGTGCCCGCTCATGCGCTGGCGCTGTTTCTAAAGCCGCAGGAGGCCGTGCGCTGTCTGGATCTGCCGGCAGACGGGCGGGAGGCGGCAGATTTTCTGGCCGGGGAAACCCTGTCCGCCGAAGGCGAAAAGGGATGGTATCTGATTGCGGCGGACGGCTACAGCATCGGCTGGGGAAAGCTGGCTGGCGGGCAGATGAAAAACCACTATCCCAAAGGTCTGCGCAAAAAAATAGGAATCCGCATTTCCAACCGGGAGGAAGTATGATATAATAGACGGGGAAACAGGGAACCGCGCAGGCAGTCTGGGCGGCGCGGCAGATTTTTTAAGGGGAAACAACAGATGAAAACCGGCAGGATCGCAGGCGTTTGGTGCGCCTGCATGATGGCGGCGCTTTGCGCCGGATGCGGCGCTGCGGGAAGCGAAAATCTCCAGCAGGGAATGCAGCAGATTCAGCAGATGGACTATGAGGGGGCGCACGCCAGCTTTGACGCGGCCCTGGAGGCGGGCGAGGATGCCCAGCTGGTCTGCAGGGGCCAGGGAATCGCCTATATGGGACAGACGGATTACGCCAGTGCGGTCCAGAATCTGGAGGCGGCGCTGGCCTACAGCGGCCCGTTCCCGAAGGATTTGGATTTTGATATCAACTATTATCTGGCCACGGCCTATTACCGCAACGGGCAGCTTTCGGAAGCGGTGGACGTCTATGAAGCCATTACGCAGCTGCGCCCGCAGGAAAAAACCGCCTGGTATCTGAAGGGTACCATCGAACTGGAGCAGGGGAACGCCGAACAGGCGAAGGCGGATTTCGACAGAGCCATCGCGGTGGATCCTTCGGATTACGGTCAGTACGTGGACATTTACCGCAGCTGCAGCAAATTCGGGCAGGAGGACATGGGCAAAGCCTATCTGGAGGCGGTGCTGGCAGACGATACGCTGCGCCTGTCCGATTACGATAAGGGAACGATGCAGTTTTATCTGGGCGACTATGAACAGGCCCGGTTATCGCTGGAGAGCGCCAAGGATTCCAGCGGCGCGCAGGCCACCTCCCTTCTGGGGCAGACCTACGAGCACCTGGGAGATTACAACTATGCGGCCAGCGTTTACAGCACCTATCTGGAGACCAGGCAGCCGGACGCGGCCATTTATAACCAGCTTGGCATCTGCAAGCTGAAGGTGGGAGAGTATCAGGCGGCGCTGGACGCCTTTCAGGCGGGGCTGGCGATAGAGGGGAATCCCGTGATGCAGTCGCTTCAGTTCAACGTGATTGCGGCCTATGAGTACCTGGGCGAGTTCGACAGCGCCAAAAACGCCATGCGTCAGTATTTGGCCCTCTACCCTGACGACGAAAAGGCACAGCGGGAAAACGTGTTTTTGGAGAGCCGGTGACAGGCGGCCGGATTGGAGATGCCATGAAGAACGGATGGCTTAGAAAAATACCGGTTGTTCTGGCGGCGATCTTTCTCTTTTTGCTGACTTCGCGGACGGCACTGGCGGCCGAAAATGCGGGCACGGGCCCCGAAATACTCCCTTTTGGGGCGGCCATGGCCGCCACGGATTTCGTGCGGGTGCGGCTGGGCCCGTCGGTAGACTTCCCTGTGGCAGGGACGCTGGAGCCCGATCAGGCGGTGAATGTCTGCGGACGGACTGCCGACGGCTGGTATGAGGTGGTATTCGGAAACGGAATCGGGTATGTGAACGGAAAGCTGCTGGTGCAGATACCGGTGGATGAGACGATGCTGGCGGCACTGGCGGCCCAGGCGGAATGGGTAAAGGCATATCAGGCCCAGGCGGCCGCCCAGGAACAAAACCAGACCCAGATCCAGACCCCGGTACAGGCTGAGGTACAGGCCGGGGTACAGGCCGAGGCGCAGGAACAGGCTCCGGCCCCGGCGGTCGATCCGTCGCAGCCACAGCCCCTGGGCAATGTGATCTTTGTGGGCGATTCCCGTGTGGGACAGATGGCCAACGCGGTGGGCGGCCCGCAGGCCTGGCCCCAGACCGCGTTTGTTTCCTGTTATGGAGGCGGCGTGGACTGGCTTTCCACAAGCAAAGCGAAGGCGGATGTGGATCAGTATGTGACACCCGGATCGGTCATCCTTCTCAACTATGGAGTCAACGATCCGTCCCATCACCAGGAATATATCAGTCTGATCAACAAATACAACCAGGACTGGAGAAAAAAGGGCGCCGTTGTCTATGAGGTGTTTGTCGGGCCGGTGGGAGAGCCCAACCGTTACGGCAAGACCAACTGGTCCATAGAGTATTTCAATGACCGGCTGAGCGGAGGGCTGGACGGCAGTATCGGAAGGATCAATCTGTATTCTTATCTGCGGCTTACCGGGTATGAGACCATTTCGGACGGTATCCACTATACGGCGGACACTTATGCGCGGATCTTCCAGTTTCTGATGCAGAGCATAGGAAGGGGAAGCGTATGACGCAAAAGGGTGTTTTGGCGCACAGGGCGACGGCCCTGTCTGCAGAAGGGAGGCTGGATCATGTCCAGCTGTTCCGCGTGCTGGCCTGCGTGGGCGTGTTCCTTTCCCATCTGGCCCAGCGGATCGGCCTGACCGGACGGGCCTATTCCATCGCGAACTTTGGAGCGTCCGGTGTCTATGTCTTCTTTTTGCTCAGCGGGTTTCTGGCCTGCCGCACAAAGGAGCTGCAGCCGGGAAGGGATCGGTTTGACACGGTAATTTACTATCTGAAACGGCTGTTTCGGATAATTCCGCTGTACTATGCGGTTATCTGCTTTTACATGGTGCTCTATTCCGGTATTCTGCACGATGCGCCGCCGGATCCCGGCAGGCTTTACTGGCTCCGGTTTTTCTTTATCACCAATATCTTTATCCCGGCGGACGGCTATTTTTGGAGCAACCGGGGCGGAACGTGGACCATCGGGCTGTTTATCGCGTTTTATCTGTTGGCGCCGCTGCTTGTCCGGGCGGCAAGAACCCTTTGGTCGGCCCTCTGCCTGTACGCCTGCGGCATTCTTTTGCACTATCTCTGGATCGGGGCCGGACTGGCCGAATACGGCATGCTGATTTTTTATCTTCATTATTTCCTGCTGGGTATGCTGGCATGGCGTCTGGCCGAACGGTTCCCGCCTTTGAAAGCGGCGGCTATGATGGCGGCGGTGGCGCTTGGGATCCGCCTTTTGATCGCGCTGTCCGGCCAGGAAGGGGAGTACTTTATGAACCTGTCCTGGGGGTATGCGGTGCTGCTGCTTGTGACGGGGAATTTCGCCTGGAAGCGCCGGGAGAAGGGCATAGCGAAGGTGTTTCAGAAGCTGGATCGGTTTTCGTTTGAAATTTATCTGGTACACGGCGCGATTGTGGAATGTCTGACGCTGCTGCAGGCGCGTATAGCGCTGCATCCCGTGATCGTCATAGCGATATTGACCGGCCTGACGGCGGCCGGCGTCTGGGCAGTGTGTTGGCTGATCGAAAGACCGGCGGATGCCGTCTGTAAAAAACTGGTGGCAAAGGTCCGGGCCCGGCGGCCCGAATGTGCCCGTCCGGCGGGCTGATGCGTTTGCCGCCCCATAGTAGTGCGACAGCGACAGGGAGGAACGATGATCAATCGACTGGTAGAAAGAATCCAAAAGACAAACGCCCCGATAGTGGTGGGGCTGGATCCCATGATGAAATTTGTGCCGGAGCACATCCGGCAGGCGGCGTTTTCAGAGTACGGAGAGACGCTGAAGGGAGCGGCGGAAGCGATATTGGCCTATAATAAGGGGATCGTGGACGCCATTTCCGATCTGGTTCCGGCGGTGAAGCCCCAGATCGCCATGTATGAGCAGTTCGGGACGGAGGGGCTGATCGCCTATCAGAAAACCGTTGCCTACTGTAAACAAAAAGGACTGATTGTGATCGCCGACGTCAAGCGCGGGGATATCGGCTCCACCTCGGAGGCCTATGCGGCGGCCCATCTGGGTAAGGTGACGGTGGGGACAAAAACCTACGCGCCCTTTGACGCGGATTTTGCCACGGTCAACCCCTATCTGGGTTCGGACGGGATCCAGCCTTTTCTGAAGGTCTGTCAGGAGGAGAAAAAGGGAATTTTTGTCCTGGTCAAGACCTCCAATCCCAGCAGCGGAGAATTTCAGGATCGTCTGGTGGACGGCAGGCCGCTGTATGAGATTGTGGGAGAACAGGTGGCCCGCTGGGGTGAGACCTGTATGGGGGAGCAGTACAGTTATGTGGGGGCCGTAGTGGGAGCGACCTATCCCGAACAGGGCAAGGTGCTGCGCGCCCTGATGCCAAAGGCGTTCATCCTGGTGCCCGGATATGGGGCCCAGGGCGGAAAGGGAGCCGATCTGGTACACTTTTTCCGGGAAGACGGGCTGGGGGCCATCGTCAATTCCTCCCGGGGGATCATCGCGGCCTATCAGCAGGAAAAATACGCGCGCTTCGGGGCGAAAAACTATGCGGACGCCTCCCGGCAGGCGGTTCTGGATATGAAGGAGGATATCGCGCAGGCGCTTCGGGAGAGGGAAAACGCAGCGAAAGGAAAGGGACATGGAGAACTATAAAAAAGAGTTTATCGAGTTCATGGTGGACAGCGACGTGCTCAAGTTCGGGGAGTTCACCTTAAAAAGCGGGCGCAAATCGCCCTTTTTCATGAATGCCGGGGCCTATGTGACCGGAACCCAGCTGCGCAGGCTGGGAGAGTATTACGCAAAGGCGATTCATGACAATTTCGGTCTGGAGTTCGATGTGCTGTTCGGGCCGGCCTACAAGGGCATTCCGCTGTCCGTGGCCACGGCCATGGCCATCAGCGAACTCTACGGCAAGGATATCCGCTACTGCTCCAACCGCAAGGAGGTAAAGGATCACGGGGATACCGGCATTCTGCTGGGAAGTAAACTCAAAGACGGGGACCGTGTGGTGATCATTGAGGACGTGACGACCTCGGGGAAATCCATCGAAGAAACCTTCCCGATTATAAAGGCCCAGGCGGATGTGAAGATCTGCGGGCTGATGGTGTCGTTGAACCGTATGGAACGGGGAATTGTCACCGAAAAGAGCGCGCTGGACGAAATCCGTGAAACCTATGGCTTTGAGGCCAGGGCCATCGTTACCATGGCGGAGGTGACGGAGTATTTGTATAATAGGCCGTATCGGGGGAAGATTTATATTGACGACGCCATCAAGGCGTCGCTGGACGCTTACTACGCGCAGTATGGCGCACGGTAGGGCAGGACAAAAAAGAAGTGCAGGAGGGATGATTTATGGAAGAAAAGGTATATAAGATGATGGGCGGCTGCGGCGCGCTGAATATTGCGGTAGGTGTTACCGTGCTGGTGACCGGGATTGTCAGCGGCGTCCTGCTTTTGATCGGCGGCGCAAAGCTGTTGGCGCGCAGAAGTAAAATCCTGTTCTAAGGATCATGCGGCCCCGGCGGTATCGCGTTTATGCTATCCGGGGCGGAAGGGGCAGTTTATGGCGCGCAGAGGTTATATTTTTACAAATAAGGCGGAGTCGAAAAAGGGGATCCTGTCCACCTTTTTGGGGACGTTATCCCTGGCCGGGCTGGCGGCCGCGATCTATCTGACCTTTATCCATCAGGGAGAGGCTTTTGTCAAATACGGTGTGGCGGGAGTGCTCTGCCTGTTTTTTTCGGCTGCGGGACTGGCGCTGGGGATTTTGGCCAGGCTGGAGGAGGATAAATTCTATTTCTTTGCCTGGACGGGGATCCTTTTGAATGCGCTGGCGCTGGCCGGGATTGTTTTTATTCTGTATGCGGGAGTGCACGGGCTATGACGATTCTGGAAGAACGGTTTTCCCTGGCTGTCCGGCGGATTTCCGAGATCGCGGACTGCCAGGAAACAGAAGAAAAATTTAGACCATATTTCGCGGAAAATGCAGGATTTCTTGCAGTAATGGCGGAGGAATATGCGTGGATCGCGGCGGGAAAGCTGAAAAAGGCGAGCCTGGAGGAACTGGTACGCCACAATGAGATCTGTTTTATCGATCTGATTGGGAAAAATTATGAGAGCAGCTATGCCAATCCAACCTGGGCCACACAGCGGCTGGGAGAGGAGCACGGGCCGCTGCTTTGCGCGCTGTGCGCCGAACTGCACAGCCTGCCTGCCTTTGTATACGAACAGGAGCTGGAGTCGGTGACCATCCGTCTGGAACTGTTTCTGGAGATCTACGGCGCTTTCTCCTGCGCCTGGCAGGAGGAACAGGGGGCGCCGGACGGCAGGCAGCTGCAGGAGATCTACTACTGGTTCGCCAGCGATTATATGGAAACGGTAATGGAAAACAGCGTGGCGGGAACCGTGGATCCGGATCGGGATTTTGCAGTACGGATCCTGGAGGACAGCGATCTGTCGGATCTGCGTTATCTGTTTTATTACGGCGAGTATATCACAGAGGATCAGTGGAAGACCGCGGAGCATTTGAACTGTCTGACAGAGGAGGAGATCTCGCGGATTGCCGATGCTTTTACAGAGGGCTACCGCCGGGGCTTTGAACTGGCGAAAAAGCCGCTGGAGGAGAAGCGCCTTGTCGGGATCCGCTATCCGCTGGGGTTTGAGCGGGTGATACGGGCGGCCATTCTGAATTTTAGGAAAATGGGGCTTCAGCCGGTGATTTCCCGCGCCCCTTCCAGCTTTCTGGCAGGCCGGAGCGTCTATAAGAACGGCTTTTTCGGGGCGTCCGTGAACCGGCAGTTCGACTACGATCACGAGCAGGATCAGGCGCTGTATCTGGATCGGAAATTCATGAACCGGAAGCTGGAGTGCCGCAGGAACGCCTGGGAGAGGTACCGGGAGAAGGCGGCGCAGTTTGCGGGGCCGGCGGTCATGGAATGTTTCGGGGAGCCGCCTTTTTCGCCCCAAAACAGCGCAGGGCGGCTGACGCTTTCCCGGGCGCAGCAGAAGCTGTCCGTGGAATATCAGAACCGATCCGGGGCCATGACCAACGAATATATCGATCCCAACGGGCGCAGTTTTACGATTATCGCTTTTCCGCTGCCCCAGATCGGCGAGGCGTATCCGGAGATTTTCGATGAGATCGTAAAGATCAACACGCTGGACGCCTATAAATATGAAGCGATTCAGCAGCGCATCATCGACGCGCTGGATGGGGCCGCCTGGGTGCGCATCCGGGGAATGGGAGAAAACCGTACCGATCTGAAGGTGATGCTGCACGAACGCAAAGATCCGGATCGGGAAACGAATTTTGAAAACTGCGTGGCGGACGTGAATATTCCGGCGGGAGAGGTGTTTACCTCCCCGCGCCTGACGGGAACCGAGGGCGTACTGCACGTGTCCCGGGTTTACCTCAACGATCTGGAGTACCGGGATCTGGAAATTGTGTTCCGGGACGGAAGGGTCAGCAAGTATTCCTGCGCCAATTTTGCCGATCCGAAGGAGGGCAGGAAGCTGCTGGAGGAGAACGTGCTGTTTCATCATACGGCCCTGCCGATGGGAGAGTTTGCCATCGGAACCAACACGCTGGCCTATGTGACGGCGCAAAAGTATGGGATCCAGGATAAAATGCCGATTCTGATTGCGGAGAAAATGGGGCCCCACTTCGCGCTGGGGGATACCTGTTACAGCCACGAGGAAGACCGGATGACCTACAACCCGGACGGCAAGGCCATTGTGGCGCGGGACAATGAGGTGTCCGCCCTGCGCCATGAGGATGAAAAAAAGGCATATTTTAACTGCCACACGGACATTACGATCCCCTATGACGAACTGGGAGAGCTGACGGCGGTGGCGGCGGACAAAACGGAGTGCGTCATCCTGCGGGAGGGCCGGTTTGTGCTGGAGGGAACGGAGGAACTCAATCTGCCGTTTCATCGGGTTTAACGGGCATGTGCCCCTGCCGTAACCGGCATATTTTTCCCTTGCATTCACGTATAAAGTTTAGTAAACTGTATAATGATTGGAGCGACAGTTGCCAAAGAGGAACAGACAGGAGGACGGCAGATATGGCACAGGTCAGTATTGTGATGGGCAGCGATTCCGATATGCCTGTCATGGCGAAGGCGGCGGAGATACTCGACGGGTTCGGGATCTCCTATGAAATGCGCATCCTTTCCGCGCACCGTATGCCGGATCTTTTTTTTGAGTATGCCAGGACGGCGCCGGAGCGCGGGGTGAAGGTCATTATCGCGGGCGCGGGCATGGCGGCGCATCTGCCGGGCATGTGCGCGGCGCTTTTCCCTCTGCCGGTCATCGGAGTTCCGATGCACACCACGTCTCTGGGCGGCAGGGATTCTCTCTATTCCATCGTGCAGATGCCCTCCGGGATTCCGGTGGCCACCGTGGCTATCAACGGCGGCGCCAACGCGGGGATTCTGGCGGCAAAAATTCTGGCGGTATCCGATCCGGTTCTTCTGGAGAAGCTAAAGGCCTACAGTCAGAACATGAAGGAAAGCGTTGCGAAAAAGGACGAGGCGCTGCAGGCCGCCGGCTGGAAAGCGTATCAGAAGTAACGCGCAACAAGACGGAGGTACATATGGACTATAAGAGTTCAGGCGTAGATATTGAGGCCGGCTACCGGTCGGTGGAGCTGATGAAGCAGTACGTGAAGAAAACCGTGCGTCCGGAGGTACTGGGCGGGATCGGCGGTTTTTCCGGCGCGTTTTCCATGGAGCGCTTTCAGGGCATGGAAAAACCCACGCTGGTTTCCGGCACCGACGGCGTGGGCACCAAGCTGAAGCTGGCGTTTCTGATGGACAGGCACGATACCGTGGGCATTGACTGTGTGGCCATGTGCGTCAACGATATTGCCTGCGCCGGAGGAGAACCGCTGTTTTTCCTGGATTATATCGCCTGCGGAAAGAATTATCCGGAGAAGATTGCCGCCATCGTCAAGGGCGTGGCGGACGGCTGCGTGCAGGCGGGCGCGGCGCTGATCGGCGGTGAGACGGCGGAGATGCCCGGTTTTTATCCGGAGGAGGAATACGATCTGGCGGGGTTTGCCGTGGGGATCGTGGATCAGAAGGATCTGATCACCGGCGAAAATCTGCGGGAGGGAGACGTGCTCATCGGTCTGGCCAGTTCCGGCGTACATTCCAACGGGTTTTCCCTGGTGCGCAAAGTGTTTGAAATGACCCGGGAGAGCCTGGACACCTACTATGAAGAACTGGGCGGCACCCTGGGGGAGACGCTGCTTTCCCCGACCAAAATTTACGTCAGGGCCTTAAAGGCCGTAAAGGACGCGGGTGTGACGATAAAGGCCTGCAGCCATATCACCGGCGGCGGTTTTTATGAAAACGTGCCCCGTATGCTTCGGGAGGGCACCCGGGCCGTGATCCGCAAGGACAGCTACGAGGTTCCCGCCATTTTCCGCCTGCTGGCCCAAAAAGGCGGAATTGAAGAAAAAATCATGTATAATACCTACAATATGGGGATCGGCATGGTGGCCGCAGTGGATCCGGCCGACGCCGATAAAACCATGGAGGCCGTCCGGGCCGCCGGAGAGACCCCGTATGTGATCGGCCGGATCGAGGCCGGGGAAAAGGGAGTCGTTCTATGCTGAAGCTGCTGGTATGTGTGTCGGGAGGCGGAACCAATCTGCAGGCAATTCTGGACGCCATCGACGAAGGACGTATCACCAACGCCCGGGTGGAGTGGGTGATCAGCAACAATGCCGGCGCCTACGCGCTGCAGCGCGCCAGAGAGCGGGGCATCGACGCCCAGTGTCTTTCCCCGAAGGCATTTGAAAGCAGGGAAGCCTTTCACCGGGCATTTGTGGAAAAGGTACGGGGACTCAACCCGGATCTGATCGTACTGGCCGGTTTTCTGGTGGCCGTCCCGCCGGCTATGGTGGAGGCGTTTCCGGGCCGGATTATCAACATCCATCCGTCTCTGATTCCTTCCTTCTGCGGCGTGGGCTATTACGGGCTGCGGGTGCATGAGGCGGTGCTGGCATACGGCGTGAAGGTGACGGGTGCCACCGTGCACTTTGTGGACGCCGGGATGGATACCGGCCCGATCCTTTTGCAGAAGGCAGTGGAGGTGCATCAGGAGGATACCCCCCAGACTCTGCAGCGCAGAGTGATGGAAGAAGCGGAGTGGCAGATTCTGCCCCAGGCGATTGATCTGATAGCCAACGGCAGGATCACTTTGGAGGAAAGAAGGGTTAGGATCCGATGAAGGTACTGATTGTGGGAAGCGGCGGCAGGGAACACGCCATCGCGGCCAGCGTGGCCAAAAGCGGCAAGGTGGATCAGATCTACTGCGCCCCCGGCAATGCGGGCATCGGGCAGATTGCCCAGTGCGTTCCCATCGGCGCCATGGAGTTTGACCGGTTGACGGCCTTTGCGAAAGAAAAGGCGGTGGATCTGGTCATAGTCGGGATGGACGATCCTCTGGTAGGAGGATTGGTGGATGCGATGGAGGCGGAGAACATCCGCGTATTCGGGCCCAGGAAGAACGCCGCCCTGCTGGAGGGCAGCAAGGCGTTTTCCAAGGATCTGATGAAAAAATATCACATTCCGACGGCGGACTATGCGATCTTTTCCCAGGCGGAGGACGCGCTGGAATATCTGCATACCAGGGCGAAATTTCCGGTGGTGCTCAAGGCCGACGGGCTGGCGCTGGGAAAGGGCGTGCTGATCTGCAATACGCTGCAGGAAGCAGAGGACGGTGTGTGCGCCATCATGACGGAACGGCGGTTCGGCTCCGCCGGCAGTCAAATCGTCATAGAGGAGTTTTTGACCGGCCGGGAGGTTTCCGTTTTGTCCTTTGTGGACGGAAAGACCATCCGGATCATGTCCTCGGCCCAGGATCACAAACGCGCCCTGGACGGCGACAAGGGGCTGAACACGGGCGGCATGGGGAATTTCTCCCCGTCTCCCTTTTATACAAAGGAAGTGGACGACTTCTGCCGGAAATACATTTACCAGGCCACCGTGGACGCCATGGCGGCGGAGGGGCGTCCTTTTAAGGGCGTGATCTTTTTCGGCCTGATGCTGACGGACGACGGCCCCAAGGTACTGGAATACAACGCGAGGTTTGGGGATCCGGAGGCCCAGGTGGTGCTGCCGCGGATGAAAAACGACATCATCGACGTCTGCAACGCCTGCATCGACGGCACACTGGATCAGCTGGATCTGCAGTTTGAAGACAACGCGGCGGTCTGCGTGGTGCTGGCCTCGGAGGGATATCCAGTGAAATATGAAAAGGGATTTCCCATAACGGGTCTGGAAAGGTTCGAGGGAAAAACGGATTATTTCTGTTTCCACGCCGGGACGAAGCTGGACGCGGACGGAAAGACCGTGCTGACAAACGGCGGCAGGGTGCTGGGCGTCACCGCCACGGGCGCGACGCTGCAGGAGGCGCGGAAAAAAGCCTATGAAGCCACGGAGTGGGTCGATTTTGCGAACAAATATATGAGACACGACATCGGCAAAGCCATAGAGGAAGCGTGAGCCGGACACCGGGACGGCAAAAAAATCAAAAGAGGATGGAAAAATGAAAAGAGAGAGAAAGGACACGAAAACACATTTTTACAAGCTGACAAGGCCCCTGTGCTGCGCACTGGCCGTGCTGTGCATACTCTGGGCGTTTCCCTCGGAGGTGCGGGCCGTGCCTTTAAGCAGCAATCCCAGCGGAACCTCCCAGCCTGGCGGGGCAGGAGCCGGGGACGGCGGCAATGAAGAAGCAGGTGCAAACGGAGAGGAAGGCGGCCAGGAACAGTCGCAGGATACGGCTGCACAGGGAACGGTTACCAGCGTGACCGTGACAGAGGAAAGCGTGAACGTGCGCAGCGACGCGGGAACCGGCGCCAGCAAGGTGGGCAGCGTCAGACGCGGCATGGAGCTTTCTGTGAGCGGACAGAAGGACGACAGCAGCGGGATTGCCTGGTATCAGGTAAGCTATGAGAGCAACGGCAGTACGGTCACCGGATATATCCGTTCCGACATGGTGCAGGCGCATATGGCGGAGCCGGAGCCGGAACCGGCGGAAACGCAGCCCCAGGAGACCGAGCCGGAAAGCGAGTTGGAACAGGAGCCGGAAGCGCCCGCAGAGGAATACTATGTGGCGTTTGAGGACGACGGCAACGGCGGTAGCGCCTGGTATCTGCATGACAATACCATGGGGACCCGGTACAGCGTCACCGAACTGTTAAATGCCGAACAGATCAATCAGAACAATGAGAGCCTGATGGAGGAGCAGACCGGCAGACTGAAACTGGTCATCATTGTGATGGCGGTCGTGATTCTCATTCTGATTGTGGCGGTCACCGTTTTCCTCATTAAGCTCAAAAACGCTTACGACGATGACTATGAAGACGACGAGGATGAGGACGACGAAGACGAGGAGGAGGAGGAAGACGAGGACGACGAAGACGAACGTCCCAGACGCCGGTTCTTCTCCAGAAGATCCTCCCGCGAGGACGACGAGGATGAGGACGAGGAGGAGGAAGAAGACGAGGACGACGAGGAGGAAGAAGACTCCAGAGCCGCCCGCCGCGCCCGCAAATCCTCCAGGGAAAAGCAGACGAAGGCTTCCCGGAAATCCCGTTATGAGGATGAGGAAGACGACGAGGAAGAAGCGCCGCGCCGGAAAAAATCCTCCGAGGACGGGGACGACGGCAGCTGGCAGTCCAAAAATTTCCTCAACGACGACGATCTGGAATTTGAATTTCTCGATCTGAAATAAACCCGGAAAGGGACGATGGCAAAGGCCGGCTTGCGCGTGCGCATACCGGCCTTTGTTGATAGAAAGATGGCGGCGCTTGACGTTTCCTATGTTTTTTGTTATAGTTTTTCTATAACAGTGAAAAGATAAGAGCAGGCCGGCTTGCATATACTTGCGGCAGGGAGGAAAAGATGCTGATTGAGATTGATTTTAACAGTGAGGAAGCGCTGTATATCCAGCTTCGCAACCGCATTATCATGGGGATCGCCGCCAACGAACTGCAGGAGGGGGACGTCCTTCCCAGCGTGCGGCAGCTTGCCGAAACCATCGGCATCAACATGCATACTGTGAACAAAGCGTATACGGTCCTAAAACAGGAGGGCTTTGTCAAGGTGGACAGGCGGCGCGGCGCGGTGATCGCCATTGACGCAGCACGGCTGGAAAACGTGGAGGAAATGCGCCGGGAGCTGCAGGTGATCCTGGCAAAGGCGAGCTGCCGGAATATTTCCCGGCAGGAGGTGCATGCTCTTATCGATGAGATTTATGAAGGGTATGGAGGAAATTGATCTATGCAGTCACAGTTTACGGATAAAGCGCGAACCGCTTTGCTTCTGGCCGGAAAGGCGGCCCGGAGCCTGCATCAGAGCTATACGGGAACGGAGCATATTTTATACGGTCTGATCAAAGAGGGAACGGGAGTGGCGGCCAGGGTGCTGCTGGAAAACGGCGCTTTGGAGGAAACGATCCGGGAGATGATCCGGGATCTGATCGCGCCGGAAGGGAACGTCTTTGTGGCGGAGCGGGACGGGTATTCCCCCAGGGCCCAGGAGGTGCTGGACGAGAGCCACAGGCAGGCCCGGCGGGCGGGCAGTGTGCTGACCGGGACGGAACACATCCTGCTGGCGCTGCTGGGAGACGGAGACAACGTGGCGGTGCGGATTATGAACACCCTGTCCTTGCCGGTGCAGAAAATCTATAACGATACGCTGCTTGCCATCGGGCAGGATCCGGCGGCCCGCCGGGAGGACGGGGGAAAGAAGCCCCGTCGGAAAGGCGGGACGGCGACATTGGAATTATACAGCCGGGATCTGACGAAGCTGGCGGAGGAGGGCAAACTGGATCCTGTCATCGGCAGGCAGGAGGAAATCCGGCGCGTCATTCAGATTCTGAGCCGCCGGACAAAGAACAATCCCTGTCTGGTGGGGGAGCCGGGCGTTGGCAAAACCGCCATTGTGGAGGGTCTGTCCGCGCGCATTGTGGCCGGGGACGTGCCCGACACCGTGAAGAATAAGCGCGTCCTCATGCTGGATCTGTCCGGTATGATTGCGGGGAGCAAATACCGGGGCGAATTTGAGGAGCGGATCAAAAAGGTGATCCGGGAGGTCATTGAAGACGGAAATATTCTGCTGTTTCTGGATGAGATCCATACGCTCATCGGCGCGGGCGGCGCGGAGGGGGCCATCGACGCCTCCAACATTCTCAAGCCGTCCCTGGCCAGAGGGGAAATCCAGCTGATCGGCGCCACCACCATTGAGGAGTACCGCAAATACGTGGAGCGGGACGCCGCGCTGGAGCGCCGGTTCCAGCCCGTCAACGTGGAGGAGCCTTCGGAAGCGGAAGCAGTGGAAATTCTGAAGGGAATCGCCCGCAAATACGAGGAACATCACAACGTGACCATCCGGCCCGAGGCCCTGGAGGCTGCGGTGAAGCTGTCCAATCGGTATATCAACGACAGAAAGCTACCGGATAAGGCCATCGATCTGATGGACGAGGCCAGCGCCGCCGTGCGCTTAAAGCGGATGCAGTCCCCCCGGGAGGAAAACGAACTGCTGGAGCGGATCGAAAAGCTGGACGCGCAGATAGAGCGCTCCATCCGCATGGAGGTATACGCCCAGGCGGGAGAGCTGAAAAAACAGCAGGACGAACTGCTGGAGCGGTATGAAAAGGCGGTGCGCCGGCGGGAACGCAGACAGGAAAAGAACGGGCTGTGCGTGACAGAAGACGATATCGCGGAGGTCGTTTCCGTCTGGACCAAAATTCCGCTGTCCAAGCTGACGGAAAAGGAAGGGGAACGGCTGATGAAGCTGGAATCCCTTCTCCACAAGCGGGTCGTGGGACAGCAGGAGGCCGTGAACGCGGTGGCCAAGGCCATGCGCCGGGGCAGAGTGGGCCTGCAGGATCCCAGAAGGCCCATCGGTTCCTTCCTGTTTCTGGGCCCTACCGGCGTCGGCAAGACCGAACTTTCCAAGGCGCTGGCGGAGGCGATGTTCGGATCGGAAAACGCGCTGATCCGGGTGGATATGTCGGAATATATGGAGGGACATTCCGTTTCCAAAATGATCGGATCGCCGCCCGGTTATGTGGGCTTTGACGACGGCGGCCAGCTCTCGGAAAAGGTGCGTCGCAATCCCTATTCCGTGGTGCTTTTCGACGAGGTGGAAAAGGCCCATCCCGATGTGTTCAATATTCTGCTGCAGGTGCTGGACGACGGGCATATCACCGACTCCAGGGGGCGGAAAGTGAACTTCAAGAACACGGTCATCATCATGACCTCCAACGCGGGCGCCCAGCGGATCGTGGAGCCCAAGAATCTGGGCTTTGCGGCCAAGGAGGACGCGCAGAAGAACTACGAGAAGATGAAGAACAGCGTGATGGAGGAGGTCAAGCGCCTGTTCCGTCCGGAGTTTCTGAACCGGATCGATGAAATTATGGTGTTCCATCCGCTCACCACAGAGGACATGAAGCAGATTCTTTCCCTGCTTTCCGAAAATCTGATCAAACGGTGCCGGGAGCAGATGAACATTCATCTGACGCTGACGGCGGCGCTCAAAGAATATATCGTGGAAAAGCACAGCGATCAGAAGATGGGGGCCCGCCCCCTCAAGCGGGCCGTCCAGACCCTGGTGGAGGACGCGCTGGCGGAGGAAATCCTCTCCGGCAGGGTGAAGGCGGGGGACAGCGTGAGCGTGGGATGCCGGGAAGGAAAGGTCACGTTTACGGTAAAGGAAAAGACGAAAGGCTGAGAACGGGCAAATGGCGAAAGAGAAAGCAAAGACCGTTTTTTTCTGTCAGGAGTGCGGCTACGAGTCGGCCAAGTGGATGGGCCAGTGCCCGGCCTGCCACGCCTGGAACTCCCTTGTGGAGGAAACGGTGGTCACGGCCAGAGAGGGCAGAGCTGCCGCCGGGAGGGGCATAACGGGCCGTCCCACGGCGTTGAACGCCATTTCCATGGAGGAGGATCTGCGGATCCGTACCGGCATCGAGGAGCTGGATCGGGTGCTGGGAGGCGGAATTGTGGCAGGTTCCCTGACCCTGGTGGGCGGCGATCCCGGCATTGGGAAATCCACACTTCTTTTGCAGATGTGCCAGAAGCTGGCGGCGCAAAACAGAAAGATTCTCTATGTGTCGGGCGAGGAATCCCTGCGTCAAATCAAGATGCGGGCGCAGCGGATCGGCAGTTTTTCGGACGCGCTGACGCTGTACTGCGAGACGAACCTGAGCGGGATTGAGACAGTCATCCGGCGGGAAAAACCGGAGACGGTCATTATCGATTCCATCCAGACCATGTTCAACGAGGAGGTGGGCGCGGCGCCCGGCAGCGTTTCCCAGGTGCGGGAATCCACCGGCGTTCTGCTGCGCCTGGCAAAGGGACTGGGCATTTCCGTCTTTATTGTGGGTCACGTGACGAAAGAGGGGACGGTGGCAGGCCCGCGGGTACTGGAGCATATGGTGGATACCGTGCTCTATTTTGAAGGGGACAGACACGCCTCCTACCGCATTTTGCGCAGCGTCAAAAACCGGTTCGGTTCTACCAACGAAATCGGCGTTTTTGAAATGCGCCAGGAGGGGCTGGTGGAAGTGAAGAACCCGTCGGAATATATGCTGAACGGCCGGCCGCTGGGGGCCAGCGGTTCCGTGGTCTCCTGTTCCATGGAGGGAACGAGGCCGATTCTGACGGAAATCCAGGCGCTGGTATGCAGCAGCAATTTCGGGATTCCGCGCAGACAGGCGGCGGGGACGGATTTCAACCGCGTCAATCTGCTCATGGCCGTGCTGGAAAAGCGGCTGGGGGTACAGATCGGCAACTGCGACGCCTACGTGAACCTGGCCGGCGGGATCAAGATCGTGGAACCGGCCATCGATCTGGGGATCGTAATGGCGCTTTTATCCAGCTTTAAAAACAGCCCCGTACCCGACGGTATGCTGGTGTTCGGAGAGGTGGGGCTGGCCGGAGAGGTCCGGGCGGTCAGCATGGCGCAGGCCCGCGTGCGGGAAGCAAAAAAACTGGGATTTTCCTCCTGCGTCCTGCCCCAGGTCTGTCTGGAAGGACTGCCTTCTGTCGAAGGAATCCGGCTGCTGGGCGTGCGCAGCGTCCGGGATGTGATGCAGTTTCTTTGAGGAAAGGAAAGCCGGAATAAGAAAAGGGGCCTGTGCGCCAGGCCTCCTTGACGCAAAAGCCCCTGCAGCGCAAAAGCGCGCGTCGGATCATTTCGCTCGTTTCGTCCGTATTTTTGGCCCGGACGCTCAGCCGATGGAGGGGCCGCCGGGGAAACCGGGAAAATAGGCGGGCGGAATGTTTCCGGGGAAGAAAATGCCCATACCGTCCTGCGCGCCGTTTTTGGCCTCCGGATTTTCCTCGTCTTTGGCTATCGGATTGACGCCGTCTGCGGAGAGTACCGTATCCTCGGCCATGTCATCCGGCTTTTCGTTTTTTTCCATGAGAACCTCCTTTTCCCATCGGAATGGGAATCCTGTGCGCCGTTTTGTTCACGGCAAAACCGCTGTACGATTGTGCGCAAAAATCATCCGCGCACTTGTAGAATGCCCCGAAATCCGTTATACTATAAGCGAGAGGGAAGCAAAAGAAGGAGGGGAATCTATGGAAAAACAGTTGATCATTACCATCGGCAGGAGTTTTGGAAGCGGCGGACGGGAAATCGGGGAGCGGCTGGCCCGGTCTTTGGGGATCGGCTTTTACGACCGGAACCTGATCGATATGGCGGCCAAAAAGAGCGGCCTGGATCGCAGCGTGGTGGGAAATGCGGACGAAAAGCTGATCGGGCGTTTCCTGGAGCTGGCGCCCAATATCGATCTGCTGCAGGAAAATACCAATGAAAAAATCTATCGCGCGCAGGCGGAGGTCATCCGCGCCATTGTCAAGCGGGGCGAGTCCTGCGTGATCGTCGGCCGGGGCGCGGATTATGTGCTGCGCAACCGCAACGAGGTGCTCAAGGTGTATATTTACGCGCCCTTTGAGCGGCGGACGGAAACCGTGATGGAGCGCTACGGGTTTAAACGGGAGGAAGCGGAGCGCGTCATCCGCCATATGGATAAGACCAGACGGAATTATTATGAATATTTCACGGATCGCCACTGGGATCAGAAGGAAGGCAAGGATTTGCTGATTGACAGCAGCGAGTTCGGCATCCAGGGATCCGTAAACCTTATTAAAATGGCTGTCAAACTGAAACTGGAGCGTGACTGGGACGTATGAAGAAAGAAGTGCTTGTCAGGGACCGGCCCTGCCGGATGAAATGTCTGACGGAGGAAGAATACCGGCAGAGAATGACGGAAGAAGTGGAGCCGTTTTTAAAGAGCGTCTGCCGCGACGGCAGGATGAAGACGGAGCGGCTGTCCTTACAGGAAGCGAAGGAAATGCAGGAGGCGCCCCGGGAAGGGCTGTACTATGAACTCTATCCCCGCCAGGACAGTAAGGGAACGATTGTGATCAGCTACGGATTTTCGGAGTCCTGCCTGAAATACCATGAGCTGATCTGGTATTTTTATCGGGAGGGCTACCAGGTGGCGGTGATGGATCACCGCGGACATGGGAAATCCGTGCGGGATGTGGAGGATGTGACCATCGTGCACATCGATCTGTTTTCCCGTTATGTAAAGGATCTGCACCGGTTTGTGCAGACGGTGGCAAAGCCGATGGCGGATAAAAAGCCGCTCTATCTGTATGCGCACTCCATGGGAGGCTGTATCGGCGCGTTCTATCTGGAACAGTATCCCGGCGATTTTGCAAGGGCGGTGCTCAACGCCCCCATGCTCGGACTCAATCTGGGCGCCTGTCCGCCCTGGGCCGCGCGGATTCTGTGCGATATCCAGGTGGCGCGGGGAGAAGGCAAACAGCGGCTTTTCACACAGGCTCCCTTCGATCCGGAGGAAACCTTTGCGGACAGCTGCGCCACCTCGCAGGCGCGGCACGCCTATTACCAGGGCTTCCGCCGGGACGACGAAGCCTATCAGACCTCCAGCGCCAGCTATTATTGGGGCAAGGAGGCGATCAATGCGGGGCGGTTTGTCATCGGCACGACGCAGGCCCAAAAGGTGAAAACGCCCGTCCTTTTGTTTCAGGCACAGGAGGACACGCTGGTAAAAGCGGCTCCCCAGGAGAAGTTTATCTCCCGCATTCCGGACGGCAGAATGGTGCTGGTGGAACATGCGAAACACGAGATTTACCGCTCTACGGCCGATGTGCTGGAGCCTTATCTGGAGGAAATTTTCCAATTTTATGAACAGGACAGGGGCCGCTGACAGCGGGCGTTCCCCTTTTTTGACCGACAAAAAAGACGGTGCAAAGTTTTCGCACCGTCTTTTTTCATCTGAAAAATGCTGTTGCGCTATCGGTTATCCTTCCGCAGCGGTTCCGTCAAAAGCGCCGCCGACAGGCTGTGCAGGCTTTAGGCTCAGATAGTAGCCGGCCATGGTGATCTGCATATAAGGGCCCACATAGAGGATGGCGATGCCGCAGGTCACGCTGACTAAAAGGAGCCAGAGAATAAAGGACAGCTCCAGGACAAAATATTCCCAGATTTTGCCGGACATCAGTCTCTTGCTTTCGTTGACGCATTCCCGGATGCTCTTGTCAGGGTTCTCGACCAGGATAAAGAACGACTGGGAATACCGGATAGCGGCAATGATGCCGGGAATACCGCACAGCAGGCTCCACAGAGAGATGAACAGCCCCATCCAGAGACTCAGTCCGAAGACCTTAAGCAGCATCGGGAAGTAGGCAAACAACTCCCCAATACCGGTCTGTTCCCGCTTGAACACCTTCAGGGAATAGGCATAGTAACCAAACTGTACGGTGGCCAGCAGCAGGCTGACAGCGACGGACACCACCAGAGCGATCAGTGACGAGAAAAAGCCGATGCCGGAGCCGCCATCTTCTGCCAGAGCGAAAGTGATCCCTGTAAGGGCACCCACCAGACTGGAAATGAGACTGGCGGCCATGCTCACAGCCATGAGTACCAGAGTGACCAGTACCGGATGCGGATTTGCCGCCCTCATGGCGTCCTTCGCATCCTGCTTTAGTAATGCACGATTCATAATTTTCTCCCTCCTGTATTTTTTATAAATCTATGTTATTATAACATAAGTCACAGAATTGTGGTATTGTTTTTTACTTTTTTTGTTGTATTTTCCGCACCGATTTGCTAATATGGTAAAATCAGATAACGAAGGAAAACCGGAAGGAGGAAAGGCCCGCAAAAAACGGGCGCGGTTATGACGATGGAACAGGAAAAAAACTTACAGGAAGAAAACTTACAGGAAGAAAATCATACAGCAGTATCCCGCAATTTTATCGAGCAGATCATAGACAAGGATCTGGCGGAGGGCGTGTACGATACGGTGCATACCCGGTTCCCGCCGGAGCCCAACGGATATCTGCATATCGGACATGCCAAGAGTATTCTGCTCAACTACGGGCTGGCGCAGGAGTACGGCGGCAAGTTCAATATGCGCTTTGACGACACCAACCCCACCAAGGAAAAGAGCGAATTTGTGGAGTCTATTCTGGCGGATATCAAATGGCTGGGCGCGGACTGGGAGGACAGGCTGTTTTTCGCCTCCAATTATTTCGGACAGATGTACGAGGCGGCCGTGAAGCTGATCAAAAAAGGGAAGGCCTATGTTTCCGACCTTTCGGCCGATCAGATCCGGGAATACCGCGGCACGCTGACGGAACCCGGCCGGGAGGATCCCAGCAGCACCCGGAGCGTGGAAGAAAATCTGGCGCTGTTTGAGGAAATGAAAAACGGCGTATACGGCGACGGGGAGAAGGTACTGCGGGCCCGCATCGACATGGCCAGCCCCAACATGAATATGCGGGACCCGGTTATCTACCGGGTGGCCCATATGAGCCATCACAATACGGGAGATACCTGGTGCATTTATCCCATGTACGATTTTGCCCACCCCATAGAAGATGCCATTGAGGGCATTACCCACTCCATCTGTACCCTGGAATTTGAGGATCACAGACCGCTGTATGACTGGGTGGTGCGGGAGCTGGAATATCCGCATCCGCCCAAGCAGATCGAATTTGCCAAGATGTATCTGACCAATGTGGTCACGGGCAAGCGCTATATCAAGAAGCTGGTGGAGGAAGGCATTGTGGACGGCTGGGACGATCCGCGCCTGGTTTCCATCGCGGCGCTGCGCAGGAGGGGCTTTACGCCGGAATCCATCAAGATGTTTGTGGATCTGTGCGGCGTATCCAAGAGCAATTCTTCGGCGGATTACGCGATGCTGGAATATTGTATCCGGGAGGACCTCAAACAGAAGCGCGCCCGGGTCATGGCGGTCATCGATCCCGTCCGGCTGGTGATCGACAACTATCCGGAGGGGCAGACGGAATATCTGGAGGCGCCCAACAATCTGGAAAACGAGGCGCTGGGCAGCCGGCAGATCCCCTTTGGCCGGGAACTGTATATAGAACGGGAGGACTTCATGGAGGAACCGCCCAAGAAATACTTCCGGCTGTTCCCCGGCAACGAGGTGCGCCTGATGAACGCCTATTTTGTCAAGTGTACCGGCTGTGAAAAGGATGCGGACGGCAACGTCACCGTGGTACACTGCACCTATGATCCTCAGACCAAGTCCGGCAGCGGCTTTGACGGCCGCAAGGTCAAGGGCACGATTCACTGGGTGGCCTGCCATACGGCGGTGAAGGCCCCGGTGCGGCTGTATGAGAACATCATCGACGAGGAAAAGGGCGTCTATAACGAGGAGGACGGCTCGCTGAACCTCAATCCCCATTCGCTCACCGTGCGGGAGGCCTATCTGGAGCCCTCGCTGAAGGATGCCAAACCCTTTGAGAGCTTCCAGTTTGTCAGACAGGGGTATTTTTGCGTGGACTATAAGGATTCCAGGGAAGGGGAGCCGGTGTTTAACCGGATCGTTTCTCTGAAAAGTTCCTTCAAGCTCCCGAAAAAGGATTGAATATGCAGGATCTTGTGATCGGGCTCAAAGATGACGGCACGCATCTGTATGAGCAGATTTATGAACACATCCGCGAGGAAATCAGAAAGGGGAAGCTTCCCTATCGGGAGAAGCTTCCCTCTACGCGTTCTCTGGCGGAATATTTGCAGGTATCCAGAAGCACGGTGGAGCTGGCCTACGGGCAGCTTCTGTCGGAAGGCTATCTGGAATCGGTTCCGTATAAGGGGTATTATGTGGCCCGGGTGGAAGACCTGTATCAGATAGGCGGCATGCCGGCCGGACAGCACAGGGAAAAGAGGGCGCCTGCCCGGCGCTGGGCGGTGGATTTTTCCCCCAATGCCATCGATATGCGGTATTTCCCGTTTGGCGTCTGGAGACGGATCAGCAAAAATATTCTCAGCCAGGATAACCGGGAGATCTTTTTGCCGGGGGAGGCCAGGGGGGACAGACAGCTGCGGGAAACCATCGCCCGTTATCTGCACGCTTCCCGGGGCGTCAACTGTCAGCCGGAACAGATCGTGATAGGGGCGGGAAACGATTATCTGCTGTTGCTGCTTCGTTTCCTTTTGGGCCGGGAGAGGCACGTGGCCTTTGAAAATCCCACCTATCCGAGGGCCTATCGGATTTTCCGGCTCTACGCCAGGGAGGTGTTTACCGTTCCTTCGGACGAGAGCGGCATTTGTGTGGATGACCTTCCCGAGGGGACGGATACGGTGTATGTGATGCCGTCTCACCAGTATCCTACGGGGGTGATCATGCCTATCGGCAGACGGCTGGAACTGTTAAGATGGGCCTCCAGGGGAGCGGATCGCTATGTGGTGGAGGACGATTACGACAGTGAATTTCGTTTCCGTGGCAAACCCATCCCCTCTCTGCAGGCTTCGGACAGCGCCGGCAAGGTCATTTATATCGGAACCTTTTCCAAAGCGATTGCCCCTGCCATCCGGGTCAGTTATCTGGTGCTTCCGCCGTCGCTGTCGGAGAGCTACGAAAAAAACTGCGGCGTTTTTTCCTCCACTGTGTCCCGCGTGGATCAGGCCGTCCTCAACGAGTTTATCCGGGACGGTTTTTTTGAACGGCATTTGAACCGGATGCGCAAGGTATACCGGGAAAAGCACGATCTGCTGCTGGACGGCCTTTCGCCCTTTTACCGGGATTTTTCCGTTTCAGGGGAAAACGCGGGTCTGCATCTTCTGCTGACGGACAAGAAGGGCCGCGCCGAGCAGGCGCTGAAAGCCGCGGCGGCCGACGTTTCCGTGCGGGTGTACGGTCTGTCGGAAGCGCAGGTGGAGCCAATGGCACGGGAGGATAAGAAGAACGGACAGGCAACCCTGATGCTTGGCTTCGGCGGGTTGACCAAAGAGGAAATTGCCGATGGGCTCGGGCGTTTGCGGCGCGCCTGGGAGATTCTATGATACAGCGCCCGACAGGCAAAGTGGCGCAGGAACGACCGGTCTGTGCCGGAAGGGAAAAAGGGAGACAGGGATGAGGAAAAAAAGAAAACGGGTATTTGGCCTGGCGGCCCTTTTTCTGGCGGGGACGCTGGCAGGCTGCGGAGCTTTTGGAAAACAGCCGGCGGAAACGGAGACGGCGGCGATCAGCCATGCGGCGGAGGAGACGACAGAACCGGAAACCGTGACGGGGGCCACGGCGACCCTGCCGGATCAGAAGGAAGAACTGAGGAAGGATCTCTACGGGGATTATCAGTCGGAAGGCGGGGAGATCGCTTTTGTCTCGGACGGCGCAATCACGGACGCGGGCTTTAATGAGGCGCTGTTTGACGGCGTTCAGATGTATGCCCTGGGGGCCGGCGTTTCCTTTTCCTATTACCTGGCCCAGGAAGGGGATACGCAGAGCCATCGGGACGCAATCGAGCATGCCGTTCAAAACCAGGCCCGGGTGATAGTCTGTGCGGGGTACGCAGGAACTGACGGATCTGGATGTAAAATATTCGATCTATAACATCCCGCTGTCCCAGCTTTTCGGGGAAACCACGCAGGAGTCTTACCCCACCATCCATTTTCCCTATAAAGGGGAGGTGTATGACTTAAACGGGTACACGGTGGCCGCCTATGACGGACTGTTTGCTTATCTGACCCAGCTGGGGATGTGCAATACGGCCATTGTGTTAAACGATTGGAACGACAACTGTCCGGAGCTGATCCATCCGGAGGCGGCGGCCGTTTTCCTGACGCAGCGCTACAGCAGCGGGGAGCACGGCATGGTTCATAACTGGGTGATCGCCAATGAGATCAATCAGAAGAAATGGAACTATATGGATACCCAGGATCTGGCCCATTATGCCAAAGAGTTTGAGAAGGGCTTCCGTATTTTTTATCTGGCCGCAAAGAGCGCTTATGCCAATGCGCGGGTGTCCTTCAGCATCGATCACGACTGGAACAGCAACGGGGGCGATAACAGCGAGTATTTTAACGCAAGGGAACTGATAGCGGCATTTCAGGAGGCCGCAGCTGCGCACGGCAACTACGACTGGGGGCTTGCGATCCATCCGTATCCGGACCCGCTTTCCCGTATCAATTTCTGGTCCCAGAAATACGAAAAGACCCAGGACGCCGAAACGCTTTCCATCATGAATCTGAATGTGCTGACGGATTTCCTCGGGCAGCAGGCCTATCTGGACACGGCGGGCAAGATGCGCCATATTGCCATTACGGAGCTGGGCTTTTCCTCCAAATCCGGAGAAAAGCTGCAGGCGGTTGCCTTTGCCTATTGTTATTATATTGTAAAGAACAATCCGTACATAGACGCGTTTATGATGAACCGGCAGACGGATGCACCGGAGGAAATCCGGCAGGGGCTGGCCTTCGGCATTTATACCTATGACGGCCGCGCCAAATATCTCCGGGACGTCTATCGGGATATCGACACCGAAAAGGGCGGGGCATATCTGGATTCCATGCTGCATATTCTGAAGGCGGACAGCCTGGAGGAGGCCCTTTCGTGGGCGCAGAAATAGGACCGTAGCCCTCCATACACCATACGAAGATTTGCGGGACAACTGCGGCGGCTTTTGGCAGAATTGTCGCAGAGCGATTCCGGGGGAACGAGAGGATGCGCCACCGGCATTAGCGGATGACGCTGAAAAGCGGGACGAAGCGAAATGTTGCCATCGTCGCTGTGGCGAGAGAACTGGCGTGTTTTATCTGGGGGATGTTGACGAATGAGAGAAATCAAATATATCAAACAACCAACGGAATATTTGTGCGGACAGGCATGTGTTGCGATGATTGCGAATGTTCCGATAGATGATGTTATTCGGGTGATGCATAATGATAAAGGAACTGGAAAAAAAGATATTGCAAAAGCATTGGAGCATTATGGTATCACTCAGGCGAAAACAATGACAAAGGCAGATAATTCCACACCATTGCCATCAGTGTGTATTCTGAAAGTATTATTACCAAAATATAGTCATTGGATTTTGTATTATTACGGAAAATATTATGATCCAGAATTTGGGCTGATGGATGAACTATATGGCAGAGCAAGGATTCAGTCTTATTTGAACCATAGTCAAGTAAGTAGACACATTTTTTTGTAAATTTTCTACCGGAGACAGAGAATTATTTCTGCCTCCA
>CANRGX010000013.1 GCA_947630215.1 uncultured Eisenbergiella sp.
TATTATTGTATCGCAGTTTGCCTGTTTTGTATACTGATTTTTATAAAACAAAGACTTGATTTTGTATATACATTGTATTATAAATAAAAAGAAAGGAGTCATAAAATGGCAAAAACAGAAAATATTATTTTTCGCTGCTCTGAGGAACTCAAATTCGCAATACAGGAAAAACTGAAAGATACCGGCATGAGTATCACAGAATATATTACCTCCCTCATTCAGACGGATCTATCTTATAACGAGCCTGCCTCGTTATCTGCAAAGGATCCTCTTATGGGCGGACTGCATTTTTCCCTTCCGGAGCGCTTCGGCGTCATCATGTATGCAGGAGGACGGGAATATCCCCTGTACCCTGCCCAGACAGGCAGACGGCTTACAGATGACTTCTTAGAGCAGCTTCTTTTACAGGAAGGCGATACCGCGGAATATGTCTTTCTCTCCGATCCGGAGAAGGAAACCCATCTTACCCTTTCTTTTTTTGCAGATGGATTGAAGATTTATGAAGAAAGAAACAACGGCAAATCCTATGATTTTATCCGGATAAGCCTACAGGAGTTTAAGACTGCACTCCTCTCCCACATGAAAAAATATGCTATCTATTTTGCCGCGCCTTACAACTATCAGGCGATTATGTTGCGCCCATTTGACGAAATGGTCCAAAAAATGCAGCGTTATCAGCCGCAGGCAGAACGAATTGTTTCCAGAATCGCACGAGGGTAACATAATAATATTATGTTACCCTCGTGCTTTTTCACTGCATTTTCTTTTCAAAATCCTCTACCAGCTGGACAATCAGCTTTACCGTTCCTTCAACGCCCAGCACAGCGCTGTTGATGCAGAAATCGTAGCTGTCCGCCCGCCCCCACTTCTTGGAGGAATAATAATTGTAGTAGCTCTGGCGCTGTTTGTCTTTTTTGATGCACATATCCTTCGCTTTATCTTCGCTCAGGTCATATTTTTTCATGATGCGCGCCGTTTTGGAAGCTTCATCCGCATAGATAAAAAGATGGACACAGTTTTTAAAATCGTGCAGCGCATAATCGGCACAGCGTCCTACAATGACGCAGGGACCTTCGGAAGCAATGTTTTTAATGGTGTCAAACTGCGCCAGAAAAACCTTGTGGCTGATAGGCATATCCACAAAGGAGGATGCGTTATAGCCGAAGGAATAGGTATCCATGACCAGATTATACAAAAAAGAACCGGTCGGCCTTTCATCGTGGGTGCGCAGCATTTCTTCGCAAAATCCGCTCTCCTTGGCCGCTCTGGTCAATAGCTCTTTGTCATAGAAGGGAATGTGGAAATACTCCGCCACCTTCTCGCCTATCTCTCTCCCCCCGGAGCCGAACTGGCGTCCAATTGTCAGAATGGTATTCATGTAATAGCCCCCTTTCCAAGAGAGGAAATCCTCCCGCTTTTATGGTTATTATACACAAAATTCCGCGTCATTTCAAGCCTGTTTGGAGCGGAGTTCAATCGGCTTGCGGCCGGAAACCGGCGGCAAAATAAAACGCCGCCATCTGGGAACGGGAGGAAAACGCCTCGGTTTTCAGAAGGGCGCGCACCTCCTCCCGACCGTAAAAGCGGGCCTGGATCTGCTCGTTTTCCGAGGTGTTGTCCGCAATGGTGCCTTCTGCTTCCACAAAGGCGATGTAAGTCCGGGTGTCAGAAAAGCCCACCGCGGCATAGGACGGCGGCAGCAAGGCAATCAGACGCTTTACGGATAAACCGGTTTCCTCATAGAGCTCCCGGGCGATACAGTCCTGTATACTCTCCTGCCCTTCTATCATGCCGGCGCAGAGGTTAAAAATCTCCCTGTTAATGCTCATCCGAAACTCCCGCAGCAGCAACAGCTTGTCGTCCCGGAACGCCACAATGGAGACGCCGCTGACCTTCTGTCCCAAATCCTGCGGGCCGGAAAGATCCCTGCGGCTGACCATTTCATATTTTTTGAGTTTTCCCGCCTTATTTTCATAGGAAAGCTCATAGTTCTTCAAATATTTCCCGTCCCTGACTTTTTCCATCCCGAGAAATTTCATGCTTCTTCCTGCTCCTTCCCATCTGCTCTGCCAGCGGCGGCCGCCGTTTCTGCCGGGTGATTTCCACCAGTCCCAGCGCGGTCATATCCACAATCCGGACCGGAACCGGATCGTCTGCCGTAAACTGCCGCAGCAGCGAAAGAATATGGTGATTTGCTTCCTTATCCTTCATGTTGATAAAATCCGCCAGAATAATGCCGGAGAGGTTGCGGAGCCTGAGCTGTCTGGCGATTTCGCAGGCGGCTTCCGCGTTGATCAGACGGAACGTCTCCTCCGCCTGTTTCCGATCCGTGTATTTTCCGGTGTTCACATCGATAACGGTGAGGGCCTCTGTGGGCTCGATGACCAGATATCCCCCGGATTTGAGCCAGACGGTTCTGGAAAAGGCGTCGTCCAGCTTCTGGGCCAGGCCGTACAGGGCGGACAAGGACAGGGTGGGATCCGCATACAGCTCCAGCTTTACCTGTAAAAGCGGATCCCGGGCCAGATATTCCGAAAATGCCGTATAGATCCCCGGTTCGTCGGTGACAACTTTCTTGGGCCAGGGAAGTCTTTCCTGCGTAAAGGGTTTCAGAAATCCCGGTATCTGCTCCGACAGCAGGGAATAGACACTGCGCGTCCTGCCTACGCTGATCAGCTGCTCTGCCCGTTGGATCTGTTCGGTAGCGTACCGTTTTATAACAGAACCATCCTCCAGTTCTCCCGCCGCCGTGCGGACGACCAGACCAATGCCGTCCGGCAGAGTCAAATCCGCCAGTGTGCTTTCCAGCCGGTTTTTCTGGTCCAAAGTGAGTCTGGCAGAATAGCGGATGCCGGCCGCACCGCCGATATTGGTGCAGAAATAACGGCCCGGCAGAGAGAGCCTGGCACTTAACACCGGATCCTTTGTCTTTACTGCGTCCTTTTTCACCTGTACGAAAAGCTCGTCTCCGGACTGCAGTCTGCCGTCCGCGCTCCGGTTGGTGAGAATGGCGTGTCCCGCTTCCGACAGCGGCAGAAAACCGATTTGGCCTCCCGCGATTTCCACAAAGGCCGCGCCGATATTCTTTAGAATCCGCTGTACTTTTCCCACATAGATGCCGCCCAGCAGATCGAAACCGCCGGCGTCCGGAAAAACCTCTATCAGCCGGTCGTTTTCCAGAAGAAAACCGGTTTGTTTTGATTGGTAACGGGTGATGACATAGACCGTGCTCAAAATTCCTCCCCCAGCGCCTCCAGCGGCACAAAATCCGGTTTCTCAGGCGTTCCCCTGTCGGCGTAAAGCTCCAGCCGGATCAGCTGCAGCGCATTTGCCGGTACCCGGACGCCAAGAAAGGCAAAAAAGCATTCCGTCACCTGTTCGGGACGAATATTGCCGCGGCTGCCGGCGTCCACCGTAAAGACCAGCGCGCCGTCCTCCACATGGAGCTCCCGGATGCCGGGTCTTAAATTGACTGTGACAGTTCCTTTTTTTGACTCCTTTTGGGACAAAATTTCTGTTTGGGAAAGAAAGGCTTCCGATTGACTTGCCCAGTCGGAAAAGCTGCGCGTGCCATCCTTAAAAACCGCAGCGTAGGCAGCGGCGGACACGCTGGCCATGGCGCTGATCACCTTTTTGTTGGGCTCCGGTTCTGGCAGGGCGCGCACGGAAAGAATGTCGATTCCCTCCGGACAGGCCGCCTGCAGCCGCTCCTTTAAGTCTGCCGCTCCCCTGTGGGAATCCACCTCAATGTCCATATACTCGCCGATGCTGCAAAGCCCCATGCCCAGCGGCGCGGCAAAAGTCATGACCTGATGCGGGCTGAAGCCTGTCGTATAGGTCACGTCGATATCCGCCCTGCGCAGCGCCTTCTGAAAGGTTCGCATCAAATCCAGATGGCCGATAAAGCGCAGTGCGCCGTATTTGGAAAACTTGATTCTGACTTTCAAGAGTCCATGTCCTCCCTTTTTTCAAAGCAGACGCCGCCGCCGAACTGCCTGGCGCCGCATCCCTGGCAGGCCTGCCTGCAGTTGGGCGTGAGAATCTGCGCCTGCGCTCTCTCCCACTCCTTCCAGAGAAAGTCCCGGCTCACGCCGCAGTCCAGAAAATCCCAGGGCAGAATTTCATCCCGGCTGCGCGTCCGGGAATTGTAAAACCCGATATCCACACCGCACTCTGCAAACGCCTCCAGCCAGCGGTCGTAATGGAAGGATTCGCCCCAGGCGTCATAGAGACAGCCCTTCTCGTAGGCTTTTAAAATCACGTCCGCCACCCGGCGGTCTCCTCTGGCAAAAACGCCCTCCAGAACGCTTACGTCCGCTTCGTGCCAGTTATACTTGATCCGTTTCTGGTTGAGCTGCTCGTGGATCGCGTGTTTGGTCAGCCCGGCCTTCTGCAAAAAAGCGTCCTTTGTGCACATAGACGCCCATTGGAAAGGGGTAAAGGGCTTGGGGATGAAAAAGGAGGTGCTCGCCACAATCTGCACGGGGCCATTGCGTTTTTCCTTGGGAACCACGTCGTAATACACGGCCGCGATCCGGTTGCAGAGCCGGGCGATTTCCCAGATATCCTCCTCGGTCTCGGTGGGAAGGCCCAGCATGAAATAGAGCTTGACCCGGCTCCAGCCCCCTGCAAAGGCCATAGCGGCACCCTGCAGGATAACTTCTTCGGTCAGTCCCTTGTTGATCACATCCCGCAGCCTTTGGCTGCCCGCTTCCGGCGCAAAGGTCAGGCTGCTTTTTTTCACGTCCTGTACCTTTCCCATCACATCCAGAGAAAACGCGTCGATGCGCAGAGACGGAAGGGAAATGTTCACCTTTTTCTCCCGGCAGGTTTCCATCAGATAGTCCACCAGCTCCTCCAGACGGGAATAGTCGCTGGAGCTTAAAGAGTTTAAGGAAATTTCCTCCTGCCCCGTATGCTTTAGCATGGCGGCGGCATACTCTTTCAGCGTTTCCAGACTCTTTTCCCGCACCGGACGGTAAATCTGCCCTGCCTGACAGAACCGGCAGCCCCGGATACAGCCCCGCTGGATTTCCAGCACCACTCTGTCCTGTACCGGTTTGAGATACGGCACAAGGGGCTTGTCCGGATAGGGAACGCGATCCAGATCCATGGCGATTTCCTTCCGGATGGTTTTAGGCACGTCCTCCCGGACAGGGCCAAAGGACGCGATGGTACCGTCTTCTTTATAGGTTACGTCGTATAGGGAAGGAACATAGATGCCGGGCACTTCCCGGGCCGCCCGCAGCAAAAACTGTTTTCGATCCCCTCCTGCCGCTTTGTTTTCCAGATAGAGATCCAACAGCTGCCGATAGGCGGTCTCTCCCTCTCCGATATAGAACAGATCAAAAAAGGGCGCCACGGGCTCCGGATTGTAAACGCACGGCCCGCCGCCGATGACAATGGGACAGTCCGCTCCCCGGTTTTTGGCAAGCAGGGGAATGCCGGACAGATCCAGAATCTGCAGGATATTGGTGTAGCACATTTCGTATTGCAGCGTGATGCCAAGAAAATCAAAGTCCTTGACCGGATCCTGGGATTCCAGCGCAAAAAGCGGGATTTTCTCCTTTCGCAGAATCCGATCCAAATCCAGCCAGGGGGAATAGACCCGCTCGCACCATACATCCTCATAGCGGTTGAACATCTCGTAGAGGATCTGGATCCCCAGATGGGACATTCCAATCTCGTAAACATCCGGGAAACACATGGCAAACCGGATTGCCACGCGGCGTTTGTCCTTTTTGACCGCGTTGATTTCGCCGCCGATATAGCGGGCGGGCTTTTCTACGGACAAAAGGATTTCGTCCGGCAGTGCCAGCCGATTTTGAAAGTCGGGTAATTGCATAAAAACCTCCGGTCTTGAAAAATTTCCGGGAAGACAAAGAGCGCGCTATTTTGCATCGTCCTCCTGTCCCACAAAAAGATCGGCGAAGGTAGCGAGTCTGTCCTCCATGGAAACGCCAAGCTGCGTATGGACCCACTCTCCCACCGGTTTGCCTGCCAGCGCAATGTCGCTGCGATCCAGGTATAGGACTCCCAAAAAAAGGAGGACGGACAGCGCCAGCCGGAGACGAAACCCATAGCCCCGGGAAAGAGGGGTGCGTTCCGGCACTGCGTCGTTTAAATAGCCCTCATATACAAGCGGCAGTTCCTCCGCCGTCACGGGCTTTCCGTTTCCGTAAAGGATTTCCTCCCTGCTTTTCATCTTCACGCGGTTCATCGCGTTTTCTTCCCTGATGTGGCGCGTCAGTCTCAGTTTGCGTTCCGTTTCCGTCATAGGTTCTCTCCGCCGGTCTGTCCTTTTTCTCATCCTATGATTCGTCCCGGAAAATATGTTTCAGCGTTTCGCCAGTTCTTCCGTAATTTCTTCCCAGGAGATGCCCCGCTGCGCCATCAGCACCATCATGTGGTAAAGGAAGTCCGCGATCTCATATTTTACCTCGTTGGGATTGGGATTTTTGGCGGCAATGACGATCTCCGTAGCTTCCTCTCCCAGCTTCTTCAAAATCTTGTCCAGCCCCTTATCGAACAGATAATTGGTATAGGATCCCTCCTTGGGATGGCGTTTGCGGTCCTCAATGACGGAGGACACTTCTTCAAACACCCGAAGCGGATTGTGGGAGTTTTGCTTCTCGCTGCGGTTCTGGATCTCGTTGAAAAAGCAGCTGTAGGCCCCCGTATGGCAGGCGCTGCCCACCTGGGTCACCTTCGCCAGAATGGTGTCCTGATCACAGTCCGCTTTCAGCTGGTGCACGTACTGGAAATGGCCGCTGCTCTCCCCCTTGAGCCAAAGGGACTGCCGGCTGCGGGAGAAATAATACATCCGGCCGCTTTCCACCGTCCGCTCGTAGGCCTCCTGATTCATATAGGCCAGCATCAGCACCGCGTCCGTTTTGACATCCTGTACGATGACCGGAACCAGACCGTCCGGCCCTTTTTTGAAATCCTCCCAGGCGTAGGCGGCCTGCTGCTGTCTGACGGGAATCCCGTTTTCCCGGCAAAGCTGTTTGATTGCGCCGAGATTTTCGATGTTGTCGTTGATCAGCGCGCCGGACAGTCCGCCCACATTGGAAAAGGAAAGCACCTCGATGAGCTTGTCCAGCGAGACTTCCGGCAAAAAGGCGGTGACGGGAAGGGGCGAAAGCAGCGCGGCTTCCTTTACGCCCGCTCCGTGAAACAAAAAGACCTCTGCCGCGTAGGTGCGGATAGCTTCTCTGGCCTGTGAAAGATCGGCGGGGCTGTCCACGCCGACAAAGATTTTATCTCGGCCGAATTTTAGGGACACTTCTTCCAAAAGGGCAGCCTGCTGCGGCACGGAAAAATCCAGTACCACCTGGAGACAGCCCGCGTACAGCAGCTTTTTGACATCCTCCATCCGGTGAATGGCGCCGCCGCCGACAACCGGAACCGCCACATGGGAGCAGAGCCTGCGGATTTCATCCAACACTTCCGCATGTCCCTCGTCTGTCTCTGACATATCCCGTACATAGAGACGGTCGCAGCCCAGAGCGCTGCAGCGTTCTGCCCAGGCAGCCGGGTCGCCCATGTCCGCGGGGGCGTCTTTTTTGGGATATAAATTGATACTGGGCATAAATTTCTTTTCCATTTTTCTTCTCCGCGTTCTTTTTTTAAACTGCTTTACAGCGTTCCCTTGGTGGAAAGCACATCCGTCAGTCTTTCGTCAAAGCTGCAGGCCATATCCAGCGCCTTGGAAAAGGCCTTGAACATCGCTTCCGCCACATGATGGCTGTTCAGGCCGTCCAATACCCGGATATGGAGGTTCATGCCCGCCGCATAGGAAACCGCATAGAAAAACTCCCGGACAAGCTCCGTGTCCAGTTCGCCGATTTTTTCCGTGGGAAAGGTGTAATCGCAGCAAAAATAGGGTCGGCCGCACAAGTCGACGGCACAGGCCACCAGCGCGTCGTCCATGGGCAGGAGGAAATGGCCGTAGCGCCGGATGCCCTTCTTCTCTCCCAGCGCCCTGGCGATGGCCTGCCCCAGCACAATGCCGGTATCCTCCACCGTATGATGCCCGTCCACAAAAAGATCTCCCTGCACCTGTACGTTCAGATCAAAAAAGCCGTGCCGGGCAAAGCCCTCCAGCATATGATCCAAAAAGCCGATGCCGGTGTGCACCTGGGCGCTTCCGCTGCCGTCCAGCGCCAGGTACAGATCAATCTGCGTTTCCTTTGTCTTTCTTGTGATCTGTGCTTCTCTGTTCATGTCAGTCCTCCCTGCCTGCGTTTTTTTAGTCCCTCACGGGGCCGTCCGTTTCTTCAAACCGTACCCGGATGGAATTGGCGTGCGCCGTCAGTCCCTCCTGATTGGCAAAGCGTTCAATATCTGTGCGGGCAGAGGCCAGCGCCTGTCTGGAATAGGAAATCAGACTGGTTTTTTTCAGAAAATCGTCCACGTTCAGCGGCGAGAAAAACCTTGCCGTGCCGTTGGTCGGCAGCACATGGTTCGGCCCCGCGTAGTAATCGCCCAGCGGTTCCGAGGAATATTCTCCCAGGAAAATGGCGCCGGCGTTTTGGATCCTTGTCATCAGGGAAAACGGATCCTTGGTCAGAATCTCCAGATGCTCCGACGCAATGGCGTTGGCCGTTTCCGCCGCTTCTTCCAGAGAATCCACCAGCAAAATATACCCGTAATTGTCCAGCGAGGCGCGTATCATCTCTTGGCGGGACAGCTGGGACAAAAAGACCTCTGTCTGGGCCGAAACCTGTTGTGCCAGCGTCTCGCTGGTGGTAATCAAAATCGCGCTGGCCAGTTCGTCGTGTTCCGCCTGGGAAAGCAGATCCGCCGCCACATAGCGGGGATTTGCCGTCTCGTCGGCGATGACCAGGATCTCACTGGGCCCGGCGACGGAATCGATTCCCACATAGCCAAAGCAGGCTTTTTTGGCCAGGGCCACAAAAATATTGCCGGGGCCGGTGATCTTATCTACCTTCGGAATGCTTTCGGTGCCAAAGGCCATGGCCGCGATGGCCTGGGCCCCGCCGACTTTATAGATTTCCTCCACTCCGCCGATATGCGCCGCCGTCAGGGTACCGGGATTGATTTTCCCGTCCGCTCCCGGAGGGGTGCAGAGAATGACGCGGGAAACGCCCGCCACCTTGGCGGGAATCACGTTCATCAGCACGCTGGAGGGATAGGCCGCCTTCCCGCCCGGCGCGTATACGCCGGCTGTGGCGATGGGAAGAACGCGCATCCCGAGGATGGTGCCGTCCGGCCGGGTCTCGAACCAGCTGCTGCGCAGTTGTCTGGTATGAAAGGCGCGGATATTGGCCGCGCTTTTTTTCATGGTCTCTACAAATTCGGGGTCCACCGCCGCATATGCTTCCCGGATCTCCTGTTTGGTCACCCGCACGCAGGACGAGTCGATGGCGCAGTGATCAAACTGCCGGGTATAGGCAAACAGCGCTTCATCCCCTCTGTCGCGCACTTCGTTTATGATCTCGGCCACGGTCTGTTCATATTGCCCGTAATGGTTCGGACTTCTTTTTAACAGATCGTTGAGCAGGTTCTGTCTGCTCTGTGCCGTCAGTCTGATGATCCTCATGTTTGTTTCCTCCGTTTGTTTGCTCTATTGCAGCTTCAATACGCTGCGCAGCTTCAGGATGATATCCTTAATCCTGTCGTTTTCCATCTGCATACTGACGCGGTTGACAATCATACGGGCGGACAGGGGGCAGATTTCCTCCAGCACCTCCAGGCCGTTTTCCTTTAAGGTAGAACCGGTCTCTACAATATCCACGATCACGTCGGAGAGCCCCACGATGGGCCCCAGTTCCACCGAACCGTTGAGTTTGATGATGTCCACGGTCTGATGCTTTTTGTTGTAAAAATAATCCTTGGCAATGGCGGGATACTTGCTGGCCACCCGGATCCTTTCGTGGTGCTGCAGAAGCTCCCGGGCCCTGGAAGGCCCGCAGACGCACATCCGGCACTGGCCAAAGCCCAGATCCAGCACCTCATAGACCCGCCGTCCTTCCTCCAAAAGCTCGTCCTTTCCCACCACGCCGATGTCCGCCGCGCCGTATTCCACATAGGTGGGCACGTCCGGCCCCTTGGCCAGAAAAAACCGGAGCTTTTGTTCCTCATTGACAAAGATGAGCTTCCGGGAATCCTTCTCCTGCATCTGCGTACAGGTGATGCCGATCTGTTCCAGAAGCGCAAGCGTCTTGCCCGCCAGCCGTCCCTTTGTCAGCGCAAAGGTCAGATATCTGTTGTCTCCCATGTCAGCGTAAACTCCTCAATTCCGTCTTTTTGAAACAGCATTACTTTTTCCAGGTTCCGGCTCCTGGCGTAGGCCTCTGCCTGCCCGGCCGTCATGACCCCTTCCGACAGGGTGACGGGAATGCCCTCTTGGCGAAGCGCACCGGCCTTTTGCAGGGCCTCCTGAAACAGGCCGCTCTCATAGATCACCAAAACGCCTTCCGGGGCAATCTGCGGTTCCAGTCCCTGGCGTTTCAGCGCTTCCATCAAATCGTCCACCAGGACGGTAAAGCCGATGGCGGGCGCCTGCTTGCCAAAATAGGACAGCAAAGTATCGTAGCGCCCTCCTGTCACTATCGCGTCTCCCACGCCGTAGGTATAGGCCTTGAAAATCACGCCGGTATAATAATTGAATTTGCTCAGCAGTCCCAAATCAAAGGAGACGTACTTTTCTACCTTATATTCCTTCAGCACGGCATAAAGCTGTTCCAGCCGCTCGATGGCGGCCAGGGAACGTTCGTTGTCCACCGCCGCTTTCGCCTCGGCCAGATCGCTTTTCCCCAGCACCGTATCCGCCAGCCGCAGCAGCACAGCCGCGTAATCCCGTCGGATTTTATGCTGTTCCAAAAGCTCCTGCGCGCCGAAATAGTTTTTGGCGGAAATGAAATCCCGCAAAGAAAGCGCCACCTCGTCCCGGATGCCGGCCTGGGAACAGATACCCTTAAAGTATTCCACTTCTCCGACCGTGATCTGAAAATCCTGCAGGCCGCAGCTTTTCAGCGCCTCAATGACCATGCCGATCATTTCCGCGTCGGCGTGGACGGATCCGTCCATCATCAGCTCGGCCCCCATCTGCGTTACCTCTTTGAGCTTTCCCTGCAGATTGGAAGTATTGGCGAAGGTACTGCCAAAATAGGTGAGCCGGAGCGGTCTCTTTTCCTCCATAAAATATTTGGCGCAGCAGCGGGCGCAGGAAGGGGTAAAATCCGGCCGCAGGGACAGCGTATTGCCCTCTTTGTCAAAAAATTTATACAGCTGGTTGGAAGGGGTTGTCCCGATTTCCCTGGAAAACACATCGAAAAACTCAAAAGCCGGCGTCTGGATATCCTGATAGCCGCAGAGCCTGAGCGTTTCATGCAGTCTTTGTTCGACAAGCAGCCTGCGCGCATATTCGGCTCCGTATATGTCCCGCACGCCCTCCGGCGTGTGGAGCAGCGATTTGCTCATGTCTGTTTCTTCCTTCCGTCACTTTATCGTGCTACCATGGTAGCATACGAAACTCCTCACAGTATACCCGATTTATTCCCTGCTGTCAACCGTCTTTCCCGTTTTTTGCCAGATAGGCCCGCCAGTCAAGGGGACAACCGTCCAGTATGCAGCCGGTCAGCTCCTCGCCCTCGTAAATCAGCTTCAGGGAGAAAAAGGGAGCATCTTCTTCCAGGAGCCGGAAGAACACTTTGTCGCCAACCCAGAGGGGAAGCCGGTCGATGCGTTTCTTTTCCACCCATTCCAGATCGCCCTCCGGACAGCTGTCCGTGAGCGTGCCCCGCCAGCGATCCGCCGTATACAGACACATATAGGAGGTTTCCACGCCCCTCAGGACAAACGTGACAATGCCCCGGAACCGGTAGCGTGTCAGCGTCAGGCCGGTTTCCTCGGCCACCTCCCGCAGAAGGCAGTCCTCGGGACTTTCCTCGTCCTCAACGTGGCCGCCCACTCCGATCCATTTTTCCCGGTTGATATCGTTTTTCTTTTTGACCCGGTGCAGCATCAGATAACGGTCGTTTTGTTCCAGGTAGCAAAGGGTGGTTATGCTGCGCAGCGGTTTTTCCATAACAGGTTCCTTCCTTTCGCGCCCGGGCGTCTTGTCGTTTCAGTCGGGCCGATCCGCCAGATCTTTTTGGATCATGTCCAGATAAGGCACCAGGACGCCGTTTTTTTTCGGCAGAAAATAGGCCGGATTGAGTTCCTCGAACCGGAAGGACTTGCGCCCTCCCTCCTGCGCCCTGTCCCAGAAAAACCGAAGATGCTCATAGGGCAGATAGTAAAACAGATCCCGGTGGGAATAGTAGATCAGGAAAAAAGCGATGCCCTTCTGCCGTTCAAAATTGCCCATAAAGGCCACCTGGTGGTCGTGGATATTCTGCAGGCTGAAGGTGTCCTGGGCGCATTCCTTGGCGTCAAAACAGACGGGAATCCCCTGTACCACGCCGATATAGTCCACCGTGCTTTTCTGATCGAAATAGGCCAGCGTAATGTGCCGGTGTTCCTTATCGATCCGGATGGGCGTGATGGGGGTGGGGATTTTCTGGATCAGGGCCAGTCCGTTTTCCAGATATTTTTCATTGGTGCGGTTGATCAGATCCTCCAGAGTGGATCCCCGCAGTCCTCTCGAATTCCAGGTGGCCATTCATTTCTCCTTTTGCAGCGCGCCCCCGGCGGTCAAAACTGCCCGGTAGGATTTTGGCAGCGGCGCGGTCAGGGCGTGTCCCGCCAGATAAGAAAATTTTTTATACGCTTCCGGGATTTGCTCCGGAAAGATCACCTGCCGGGCACAGAGCGCCTGACAGCTTATCCCCCACTGCCGGCAGACCGCGTTTGCTTTGGGATCGCCGTATTTGGGATCTCCCAGAAGCGGGTGGCCGATATGGGAAAGCTGGGCGCGGATCTGGTGGCTTTTTCCTGTGACAAGCTCCGCCTCAACATCCGTGACCCTGCCGCATCCGGGCAGGGAAAAAGTACCTATCGGGCGCAGATCCGTCCGGATTGGCAGGGCGCCCGGACAGGGGGCGTCATAGACGCTGGCGCGGTTTTTCTGACTGTCCTTTGCTATCCATCCGGTCAGGATACAGGAATCCGTAAGCTCTCCCAAGGCCAGGAAACGATAGCGCTTATGCAGCAGGCGGGATCGGATCAGTTCCGTCAGAAACTGCAGCCCTTCCAGACTTTTTCCGCACAGGACGATGCCTTCGGTGTTGCGGTCCAGCCGGTTGCACACGGACGGCTTAAAGGTGGAAAGAGAAACCGGATCCAGTTCTTTTTTGGCAATCAGATAGCCTGTGAGCCATTCGTTCAGCGTCAGATCCTGCAAAGACGCCTTCTGGGAAAGAACGCCGGAGGGCTTATGGGCCGCCAGAATATCCGCGTCCTCGTACAGGACGCAAATGGGCGGAAGCGTCCGGAGGGCCTTCTCATATTCCGAAAGGGCGGCCTCGTCAAAGGGGATCGCACCGAACTTTTCCAGCGTTTCCCGGGAGAAAAACAGACGGATTTCATCGCCCTCCTTCAGCTTTTCCTGGCCTTCGCATCTTTTACCGTTGAGCACAATGTTCTTTTTGCGCATCATGCGGTAAAAAAAGGAAACCGGCGCGCGCTTCATATATTTTACCAGAAATTTATCCAGCCGTTGTCCCGCTTCGTTGGGGCCGATGATCAGTGTCTGCATGGATGCTCTCCTGTCCTTAAAGCCGCTTTCTCACAGGGAAATGGCGCACAGCAGGGAAAAGAGACGCTCCGTCATCTCCCGGTCCGTATCCTGCCCGCTCTCCTGCTTTTCTGTATTGTTCTCCTGCGCAAGGCGTTCCAGCGTATCTAGACGTCCCAGATACTTGGGCAGATCCCGGAAAATTTTGATCTCCACACCCTTCAGGCCGTTCTGTACGCACATGGATTTTAGATGCGCCTCACAGCCCGCCGTATCACATCCGGCATGGGACGTATACCCCACAAGCGTCTTGCCCAGGCAGGCCATATGATGGATCTCATAATTTTTCTCGTAGGTGGTAAAGGCCAGATCACAGAGCGTTGGCAAATGCTTCGTATGCGCGCGAATCTGTTCCAGATCCACTTGCCCGATGCCGTGAAACCGCAGGGTCGCAAAGAGGCTGACCGCGCTGCGGCTGGCGGGCAGACACCCCAGCACCGCCACAATCGTCAGCAGGTTCTGATTGCTTCCCGTAGAAAAATATCCCGTCAGATAAATGGCCAGCGCCAGCGCAAACAACAGGACTGTCCGGACTGCGATCCGTTTTTTCTGCGCCGTCAGATAGCCCGGTTCTCCCTTTTTTTTCTTCATTGCAGATCCCCTCTCATCCGATAAGCTGTCTTTGCCAGAAATCCCTGCGGCAGGACCCGGGACGCGGCCCAGAGGGCCAGATTGGGCAGGCCGAAGACAGAGTTTTGCCGCCGGTGCGCGCTATCTTTCAGTGCCTTTTTGACTACCGCCTCCGGTCTGGCCAGAAACCGCTTTTTAAAAGCGGGCATTTCCCCGTACTGTTGGGCGGTCACTAAAAAATCCGTATCCACCGGGCCGGGGCAGACGGCGGTGACATAGATCCTCTTTCGGGCCAGTTCGATGGAAAGCGCCTGTGAAAAACGAAGCACAAAGGCTTTGGTGGCGGCGTAGGCCGCAAAACCGGGCTGCGGCAGAAAAGCGGCGCTGCTGGCCAGCTGCAGAATACGGCTGTGGGGTTTCATATAGGGCAGACAGGAAAGGGTGAGCCAAAGCAGCGCCCTGCAGTTTACATCCACCTGGCCGGCCTGCCGGGCGGCGGGAATCCGCTCACAGTCGCCGTTTAAGCCGTATCCGGCGCAGTTGATCAGCATCCGCACCACGGGCCGCTCTTTGGCCAGCACCGCGTCAAAACGGCACAGATCTTCCTCCTTTGCCAGATCCAGGCAAAACAGGCGCGTCCGGTGTGTCAGACGGCGCGCCAACGCGTGTAGTCTGTCTTTGCGCCGTGCAATAAGCCAGAACTCGTCCACCGACGCAAGCCCCCGATCCAGTTGAAGCGAGAACTGCCGGCCGATTCCGCCGGATGCGCCCGTTATCACCACGATATTCATAGACGCTGCCGTCCCCCTTTCTTTGATCCGCCAGCTTTTTGGGCCTTTTTGCGCTCCTGCTCTGCCGGGACGGTCCTCCTGGGCCGGATCAGGCATTTTTTCCCGTATCCGATCAGATCCTGCCGGCCCGCCCGGCGCAGCGCTTCCGCCACCAGATCGTAGTTTTTCGGATCCCGGTACTGGATCAGCGCCCGCTGCATGGCTTTTTCATGCGGGTTCTTACAGACGTAGACCTTCGATCCGTCCCTGGGGTCGATTCCGGTATAGTACATGACCGTGGACATGGTGGAAGGCGTGGGATAAAAGTCCTGCACCTGCTGGGGCATATATCCCAGATCCCGCACATACTCCGCCAGCTCCACCGCTTCTTTTAAAGTGGAACCGGGGTGGGAAGACATCAGGTAGGGAACCAGAAACTGCTGCTTGCCCAGCCTGCGGTTCATTTGCGTAAATTTTGTGACAAACCGTTCATAGACCGCACGGGGCGGCTTTCCCATGCGCATCAGCACCGCGTCGCTGATATGTTCCGGGGCCACCTTCAACTGCCCGCTGATATGCCAGGCCACCAGCTCCCGCAGGAAGGCGTCGTCCTTTTCCGCCAGCAGATAATCGAACCGGATGCCGGAACGGACAAATACCTTCTTTACCCCCGGCAGGCTGCGCAGCTTTTGCAAAAGCTGTGTGTAGTCGGCATGATCCGTATCCAGGGCGGGACAGGGAGACGGATACAGGCACTGCCTGTTTTTACAGACGCCCTTTTCCAGCTGCTTTTGACAGGACGGATGGCGGAAATTTGCCGTGGGCCCTCCCACATCGTGAAGATAACCTTTAAAATCCGGCTCATGGGTGAGGCGCAAAGCCTCCGCCAGGATGTTTTCATGGCTGCGGACCTGTACGGTGCGGCCCTGATGAAAGGTCAGGGCGCAAAAGCTGCAGCCTCCGAAACAGCCGCGGCTGCTGACCAGAGAAAACCGGATCTCAGCGGTGGCCGGCACGCCCCCGGCAGCGTCATAGGAGGGATGGCTTTTATAAGTATAGGGCAGACTGTATACATCGTCCATCTCCGTCATGGTCAGCGGCGGCTGCGGCGGATTCTGCACCACAAACCGGCCGTTGTCGTAGGCTTCCAGCAGAGGTCTGCCGTTGATGGGATCCGTATTGTCATACTGGATTTTGAAGCTTCTGGCATAGAGCGCCGGGTCGCGGAGCATTTCTTCGTAGGACGGCAGCCGGATGCCGTTGTAGACCAGATCCGGCGTGTTTGTGGCAAACACCGTCCCCGGGACAAAGGTGATATCTTTGACCGCGATGCCGGAGGACAGCGCGTCGGCAATTTCCACAATGGAACGCTCTCCCATACCGTAGGAAATCAGATCCGCCCGGCTGTCCAACAGCAGGGAACGCCGGAAGGAATCGCTCCAGTAATCATAGTGCGCCATGCGCCGCAGACTGGCCTCGATGCCGCCGAGAATGACCGGCACGTCCCGGTAGCTGCGCCGGATCAGATTGGCGTAAACCACGCACGCCCGATCCGGACGTCTGCCGGCTGCCCCGCCCGGCGTGTAGGCATCAAAACCGCGCCGCTTGCGGGAAACATAATAATGGTTCACCATGGAATCCATGTTGCCGGCGGAAACTAAAAATCCCAGTCTGGGACGGCCAAATACGCGGATACTCTCCGGATCCCTCCAGTCGGGCTGGGAAAGGATGCACACCCGGTATCCGCGGCTCTCCAGCACCCGGCTGATGATGGCAGTGCCAAAGGACGGATGATCCACATAGGCGTCCCCGGTGACATAGATAAAGTCCGGCGCGTCCCAGCCCCGATTCTGCATTTCTTCTCTTGTCAGCGGCAAAAAAACATCCGAACCCATGCTCTCACCCAATCAGTTCCCGATAATCCCGGATATACCCGTCCGCCAGGCGGCGTTTCACGACCTCCTGATCCATGGAACAGGCGTCCTCCACGGCGCAGACCTTCATGCCCGCGGCCAGTCCGGCCCGGATGCCCGCTTCCACGTCCTCAAAGACCAGACAGCGCGCACTCGGCACGCCCAGACAGCGGGCCGCTTCCAGATAGATATCGGGAGCCGGTTTGCCCTTTCCCACGTCATGGGCCGTCAGGATACAGGAAAAATACGCCTGCAGGCCGTGAACCGCCACGATGTGTTCCGCCAGTTCGCGGGAATTGCTGGTGGCGATTCCCATCCGGATCCCCCTTTGGCGGCACATTTCCAGAAATTCCGCCGCGCCGGGCTTTAACGGCACCTGGTGCTGATACCGGTCCCAGGCCATTTCGTTCCAGGTCCGTCCGATTTCCTCCACGGAATCGGGGATCCCAAAACGGGTCTTAAAGTATGTCGCCGTCTGGATAAACCCCATGCCCTCAATCTCCCGATGGAGGTCTTTTGGCACCTGAAGGCCGAACCGGCCCAGATAGTCCACATCAATATCATACCAGATCCACATGGAATCCACCAGCGATCCGTCCAGATCAAAGAGAACCGCGTCCGTCTGTTCCAGCAGGTTTTTCACTTCAAAATTCCATCCTTTATCTCTCAAAAACGGGTCAGGAAACCCCCAGATCCCGTTTTTCCTGTTCCGTCAGGTTTCGCCAGCTGCCCTTTGGAAGCGTATCCCCCAAAGTCAGCGGCCCCATGGAAAGCCGTTTCAGATAGGTTACCTCGGCCCCTACCGCATGTAACATCCGCTTTACCTGGTGATAGCGGCCCTCTGTCAGCGTCAGATACAGTCCGTTGGGTTCGTCGGGAAGAAAAGCCGCCTTCGCCGGCCTTGTGGGTGTTTCGTCTCCGATATCCACGCCCTGCGCAAGCCGATCCAGCATCTCTTGTGTGATGGGCCTGTCCGTGCGCACCAGATAGGTTTTCTCCACATGGCGGCCCGGCGCCAGCAGCCGGTGGGCGAGCGCGCCGTCGTTTGTCAGGAGCAAAAGCCCCTCCGTATCTTTGTCCAGCCGGCCTACGGGAAACAAATCTCTGCCCGGGGCCCCTTTGAGCAGATCCAGCACCGTTTCAGAGATGGCATCCCGGGAAGCGCTGACAACGCCGGCCGGCTTGTGCAGCAGATAGTAGACCTTTCCGGTCAGGTTCAACGTCCTGCCGTCTGCGGCTACCGCGTCTTCTCCCTCTTTGATTTTGCTGTCCGGGGTAAAAACCGGGGTCTGGTTGACCGTCACGCACCCGCTTTTGATCAGGCGTTTCGCCTGGCTGCGGCTGCAGCCTGTGGCGTCGCAGACAAACTTGTCCAGCCTTATCATACCGATTCCCCCGTCATGAAAAACCTTCGCCGCTCATATGGTTTAGTATACTATATTTGGAGAGCCATGGGTAGGGAAGAATGGGCAAAAAAATCATAAAATATTTTTACCTTTTCCTTTTCTTTCTTCTGACCGGCCTGATTTTGACAAAGAGCGGCCGGGCGGCGCAGCTTTCCCTGGAGGGGCTGAATCTTTGGTTTCAAAAAATGATCCCCGCGCTCCTGCCCTTTATGATCCTCTCCGGCATTCTGATGGGACTGCACTTATCGGACAGCTTCGCGTCCCTGTTCGCCCCGCTTCTGCGGCCGCTCTTTTCTCTGTCCGATTCCTGCCTGTACTGCATCGTCATCGGTTTTCTGTGCGGTTTTCCCATGGGAGCGCGCGTCTGCGCCCAAAGCTATGGGCAGGGCAGGATTTCCCGGCGGGAAGCGACGCTTTTGCTCGCCTTTTGCAACAACATCGGCCCGGTTTATTTTGTGGGGTATGTGCTGTCTCTCTTTCCGGTTTCCCACCCGGCGCCGGCACTTTTGGGCATGTACGGGATCCCTCTGCTGTACGGCGTATTGCTGCGCCATACCCTGTTTCGGGATCTGCCGCCGGCGGGCCGAAAAAAAAGTGCTGCTGTCAGAGAGGAGCGCATCGGCGCAAATGCCTTTTTTGGCGTGATGAACCAATCCATTCAGTCCGCCTTAGACGCCATTACAGTTCTGGGAGGGTATATGATATTTTGTAACCTCCTCAATCTCTTTCCCCAGATGTTCTGGGGCCCCGGTTCTGCCCCGGCGGTTCTGGCCGGTCTGGCGTTTGAAATCACCAGCGGCATCTCCCGGCTGGCCCCATCCCAGAGCAGATGGGCCTTTCTCATGCTCCCCTTCGGCGGACTGTCGTGCATCGCGCAGACCTACAGCTGTATCAGGAACACGGATCTGTCCCTACAGGAATATGTGTTCCACAAGATAGTACAGACCATGCTGACCGCCGCCTGCTATGGGTTGTTTGCCTGACTGAAAAACAAAAACGGTTTCCCATCGGTCCGCGTCTGCGTAAAGGCGGACAAATGTGAAACCGCTGTTCTCATCCGGCCGGAAAGAGAGGATAAGAAAGATAGCGCATCCTCATTCCGTATCCTGTGTGTCCTGCTGCGCGTCGGCCTCCAGCTGCGCTTCCGCGTTCTGCGCCGCAAATTCGGCCCGGTTGGCGGCCACCACTTCGCTCAGACTGTTCAGATCGTTGACCAGATTGCCGTAGTGAAGATTGGCAGCCTCTATCCCGTGGGAAAGAATGTTCTCAATATTTGCCATCATATCGTCCGCATACTGCATCATGGATTCCCGGATGGCATTGGCCTCCATCGTCGCGTTGTCCACGATATCCTGCGCCTGCCGCGTGGCAAGCTGCACCACCTCGTTGGCCTGGGCATAGGCCTGCTGCATAATTTCATGCTCGTTGATGAGCTCCGTGGTGTGCTCCGTGGCTTCGTCAATCAGGGACTGGGCCTTTTCACGGGCCTCCTTCAATATCGCTTCCCGGTTGCTGATCAGCTTCTGGTAGCGTTTGATTTCCTCCGGCGTTTTCATCCGCAGCTCACGCAAAAGCTCATCGATTTCATCCTTGTTTACGTAAATTTTGTTGGTCAGCGGCTGGCGCTTACAACTGTCAATGTACTCCTCGATCTCATCGATCAACTGTTCGATTCTGCTGCTCATCCTTCCCTCTTTTCCGCACGAAGCTATTTATTCCATATGTCCGAACTTCTCATAGACCAGCTTTGCCACAAAGGGCGGCACACATTGGGAAATATCACCGTGAAAGCTGGCGATCTCCTTGACGCTGGAAGAACTCAAATAGGCGTACTCCAGACTGGTGGTCAGAAAAATGGTGTCCAGACTGCCCGCCGACAAGAGCTTATTAGTCTGGGCGATCTGAAGTTCATATTCAAAATCCGTGATCGCGCGCAGTCCACGTACCGATACGTGTACCTGCTTGTCCCGGGCGTAATCGATCAACAGGCCGCTGAAGGACTCCACCTTTACATTCGGCAGATCCTTTACCGCTTCCTCCAACATTTTAACACGTTCTTCCACAGAAAACAATGGACACTTTTCTTTATTATTCAGCACGCTTACGGTCAGTTCGTCAAAAATGGTGGCGGCGCGGTGAATGATGTCCAGATGTCCGTAGGTGACCGGATCGAAGCTGCCCGGATAAATCGCTCTTTTCATATCAGCCTCTCTTTGTCAGAAACACATGCTTGTTCGTCTTGTAGATTTTCTCCCGGGTCACCAAAAACCCGCATTCTGCCGCAAAAGAAAAATCCAGATCCCGCCTGGCCTCCAGAATGATAAGGGTGTCTTCGTTGACGTAAGGCGCGCAGGAAAGGGCGCGCAGCACCGGCTGTTCCAGCATGGCCTGATAGGGCGGATCCATAAAAATGAGATCCACGCTCTTTTCCCGGATCGAAGGAATGGCGGACAACACATCCTGTTTAAGCAGCACCGCGCGATCCTCAAACCGCGTAAAATGGAGGTTGCGGACAATGCAGGCGGCCGCTTCCCGATCCTTTTCCACAAAATAGGCCCGGCGGGCGCCCCGGCTGATGGCCTCGATGCCGATACCGCCGCTTCCGCTGCACAGATCGAGAAACACGTTGCAGGGAAGCTTTGTCTGGAGCATATTAAACAACGTTTCCTTGATCCGATCCGTGGTGGGCCGGGTATCGGATCCTGACGGGGCTTCCAGGGGAAGACTCCTGGCCTCTCCGGCGATCACTCTCATAGGGTTTGCCTCGTTTCCCTTTTTATGGATATACTACCGCAGTTTCCCGATGCGGTCAACCTCTGATTTTCGTGCCTTTCGTATCCCGCTTCGCGGGTTTGATCTGATTGAGGACCAGCGTTCGCGTCTTATAGGGGATCGCGGTATCGTCCGTATTTTTGGTAAAGTAAACGGCTTCGATTCCGTCACCCTCCGCCAGCTTCATGGCGCGCACCCCGACGGCGGCCTTCTTCTTCTCCGGAATCTCGCTGATGGCAAAGCGGAGAAAATACCCGTCCTTAGACTGCAGGATGATATTCTTTTGCTCCCGGTAAACGGCCACGCTGACAAGCCGGTCGCCTTCCGTCAGCTTGGTGGCCGCCACGGCCTTTTTGGTCACGTCGAACTCTCCGCCGTCCACCACCTTCGCCATGGCCTGTCCGGTTACAAAGATGAGACGGTACAGATTCAGATCGCTTTGACTGACGGCCAGCAAAAGCTGTTCTTTCGTGGAATCAAAATTGCTCACATTGTCCAGCGGAATGCCTTTATCCCGGAATTTGCCCAGGGGCAGATCGGAAACCTTCACCGTATAGAGCTGTCCGGCATCGGAAAACAGGCAGATCCGCCCGGTGTTGCGGCAAAGGAAGACAAAACGGTTCTCCAAAAGGGCCGTCTCCCGATTGCGTTCAAAGGTGGCAGTGTCCACCGTCTTACAATAACCGAACCGGTCAATCAGACAGTACAGATCGGTTTCTTCCGCTTTCTTTTCCTCAAAAACGGCTTCCTCACAGTTGTCGATGACCGTTTTGCGCTTCTTGGCAAATTCCTTCTTTAGGGCGTCCAGCTCATTTAGAATGACCTGGGCCATGGAGCTTCTGCGCTCCAGAATATCTTCATAGCGGTAAATATTGGCCAGCGTTTCCTCGTGCTCGTTTATCAGTGCCTCGATCTCCAGGCCGATCAGCTTGTAGAGACGCATATCCAGGATGGCGTTGGCCTGGTTTTCCGTAAAGCGCAGGTACCCGGCCATCACGGCGGACTCCTTGGATTTGAATTTGATGCCGTCCGTCACGCCGTCCACCAGGCACGCCTTCGCCATCGTCCGGTCGCGGGAGCCCCGCAGAATTTCGATGATCAGATCGATGACGTTGCAGGCCTTGATCAGCCCCTCCTGTATCTCCCGCCGCGCCTGTTCCCTTTCCAGCAGCGTCTCGTACTTGCGCCGGTTGACCTCGAACTGGAAGTCCACATTGGCCTTGATGATCTGCTTCAGCCCCATGGTCTCCGGCCGGCCGTCAGCTATGGCAAGCATATTGACGCCGAAGGTGTCCTCCAGACGGGTCTTTTTATAGAGCATATTGATAAAGTTGTCGGCGTCCGCGTCTTTTTTCAGTTCGATGACGATGCGGATGCCCTCCTTGGAGGACTGGTTGGAAATATCCACAATATCGTTGGTTTTCCTGCTCTCGGCCAGTGCGGCCACATCGGAGAGAAATTTTCCGATGTTGGCGCCGATCATGGGATAGGGAATTTCCGTAATGACCACGTTGATCCGGCCGCCCTTGCCCTTTTCCTTTTCCACCTTGCCGCGCACCTTGATTTTTCCCGTTCCGGTTTCATAGATGGAAAGCAGCTCGTCCTTGTTGGTGACAATGCCGCCGGTGGGGAAATCCGGCCCCGGGAGATAGCGCATCAGTTCTTTGGTGGAAATATTCTCATCCAGCATATAGGCCTTGACCGCGTTGATCACTTCCCCCAGATTGTGGGGCGGAATGCTGGTGGCCATACCGACGGCGATGCCGTCGGAACCGTTGACCAAAAGATTGGGGAACTTACAGGGCAGTACGGAGGGCTCCTTTTCGGTTTCGTCGAAGTTGGGGACAAAGTCCACCACGTCCTTGTCCAGATCGGCTAAAAACGCCTCCTGGGAAATCCGGTGCAGTCTGGCCTCCGTATACCGCATGGCGGCCGCGCCGTCCCCTTCGATGTTGCCGAAATTCCCGTGTCCGTCGATCAGCACCTGTCCCTTTTTAAAATCCTGTGCCAGCACCACCAGCGCCTCATAGATGGAGCTGTCGCCGTGAGGATGATATTTACCCATGGTATCGCCCACAATACGGGCGCTCTTGCGGAAGGGCCTGTCGGAGCGGATCCCCAGCTCGTGCATATCGTAAAGCACCCGCCGCTGGACGGGCTTTAAGCCGTCGCGCACATCGGGCAGCGCGCGGGAAATGATGACGCTCATGGCGTAGTCGATAAAGGACTTCTGCATCACTTCGGAATACTCTGTTTTGATTATCCTGTCATCCATCGCGGTTTATCCTTCCCACACAAGTTTATACGTCCAGCTGGGCGTCCGTGGCGTTCTGATAGATAAAATCTCTCCGGGGCGGCACTTCGGTGCCCATGAGCAGCGCCGTCACATCGGAAGCCATCCGGGCGTCCTCAATCTCCACCAGCTTGAGCAGCCGCTTTTCCGGATCCAGCGTGGTTTCCCAGAGCTGCTGGGGATCCATTTCGCCCAGTCCCTTGTACCGCTGCAGCGTAAACGGCCCCTTGTGGTGCTTCCGGTAGCGCTCCAGCGCCTTATCGTCGTAAAGGTACTTCTCCTTCCCCTTGGCAGGCATGGCCTTATAAAGGGGCGGCATGGCGATATAGACGTGTCCTTCGAAAATGAGCTCCGGCATGAACCGGTAAAACAGGGTCAGCAGCAGATTGGAAATGTGCGCGCCGTCCACATCCGCGTCCGCCATGATGATAATTTTGTCATAGCGGAGCTTGGAAATATCGAAATCGTTGCCGTAGCCTTCCGAAAAGCCGCAGCCGAAGGCGTTGATCATGGTTTTGATCTCGGCGTTTGCCAGCACCTTGTCAATGCTGGCCTTTTCCACGTTTAAAATCTTGCCCCGGATGGGCAGGATCGCCTGATACATACGGTTTCTGGCCATCTTGGCGCTGCCCCCGGCGGAATCTCCCTCCACAATGAAGATCTCGCATTTGGAAGCGTCCTTGGATTCACAGTTGGCCAGCTTGCCGTTGGAATCGAAGGAAAATTTCTGCTTTGAGAGCAGATTGGTCTTGGCGCGTTCTTCGGTTTTCCGGATTTTGGCGGCCTTTTCCGCACAGCCGATGACGCTCTTTAGCGTCTCCAAATTGCGGTCAAAATAGCGCGGCAGTTCTTCGCCCGTCACCTTGCTGACCACCTTGGCCGCGTCCTGGTTGTCCAGCTTGGTCTTGGTCTGCCCCTCAAAGCGCGGATCCGGGTGCTTGATGGAAATGACCGCCGTCATGCCGTTTCGCACGTCGGGGCCGGTGAAATTCACGTCCTTTTCCTTCAGGATATTCAGTTCCCTGGCATAGCTGTTGATGATGGTGGTGAACTGGGTTTTAAAACCCGTCAGATGGGTTCCGCCCTCGGAATTGTAGATGTTGTTGCAAAATCCCAGTACGTTTTCATGAAATTCATTGATATACTGAAAGGCGCACTCCACAGAGATGCCGTCTCCCTCTCCCTTGAAGGAAACCACATCCGTCACCGCTTCGGAGGATTTGTTGATGTCCTTGATGAATCCCACAATGCCTTCCGGCTCGTGATATTCTACAATCTCCGGTTCCTCTCTGCGCCGATCCTCAAAATGGATGGTCAGATCCGGATTCAGATAGGCGGTCTCATGGAGACGGCTCTTGACCTCGTCCTCCTTAAAGCGCGTCCGTTCAAAGATCGTATCGTCCGGCAGAAAATTGATGGTGGTGCCCGTCTCCTTCGTCTTCCCGATCACGGGGAGCAGGCCGTCGATCAGCTCCGTGGTGGGAACGCCGCAGGCGTAGCTGTCCTGATAGATCTGCTTTCCGTCCTTGACCTGGATGGTCAATCTTGCGGACAGGGCGTTTACCACAGAGGAACCCACACCGTGCAGGCCGCCGCTGGTCTTATAGACGCTGTTGTCGAATTTGCCGCCCGCATGAAGCGTGGTGAACACCAGACGCTCCGCGCTGACGCCCTTTTCGTGCATCCCCACCGGAATGCCCCGCCCGTTGTCGGTCACGGTGGCGGATCCGTCCTCCTCCAAAATGACCGTGATCCGGCTGCAAAAGCCGGCCAGATGCTCGTCCACCGCGTTGTCCACGATCTCATAGATCAGATGGTTCAGCCCTTTTGTGGAAACGCTTCCGATATACATACCGGGACGCTTGCGGACCGCTTCCAGTCCTTCCAGCACGGTGATGCTTGACGCGTCATAGGTTTGGTTTTCTGCCAATGTGGTTTCCCTCTCCTTCTGCCGAAAATTCACTCAAATAGTATAACACATATGTTCGATTTTGAAAAGAGGGTTTTGGCGGAATTTTCAGAAAAATCTACAAGAAATTGCGTTTTTTCTCTTTTGGAGCGCTATATTTTGTGTTTCAGGGCCGATACCAGCCAATCTCTCCGTCCTTTTTCACCATCCATCCGAAATCGGTTTCCTCGATGACAGACAGCGCGTCCCCTTCCTGTACGGAAAGGAAGGTATCCGCGTAGTCGTCGCAGGCTGCCTTTCCGTTTTTATGAAAAAGAAAGGAAAGCGGCGCCCAGAACTCCCGTCCGGATCCGGGATGCAAAAGATAGGCCATATCGCCCTTTTCCTCCAGGATTTCCACCTGGCAGTCATCAAAGCGGATGTGGATGGTGGGGGCCTTGTATCCCTGGGCCTTTTTCGCATACCGGACGGGATAATCGTCATAGCTGACAAAGGAAGCGCTGTTCATGTCCCGCGCCCCCGGCGAAAGCACCAGAGCATTGAGCTGCGCGCCGGTTTTGAGGGCGCAGCCCCCGTCCAGACAGACGATGTGCTTTTCTTTCTCGTAGATCGGGCTGACGCTGACTGCCTGCTCCCCGTACAGACAGACCGGCCAATGCCCCACTACCACATATTTGTCAAACCGCACGTCCTCCTGCAAAAAGGCGTCCCGTTTTAAGCACAAAGCCGCGTCCGTCTCCGCCAGAAGCGAAAGGGAATCGGTGGGAACGCCCGCATGGACGAACAGAAAGCTGCCGCAGGAAAGAACGGTGGGCAGCGTCTGCAGAAAGGACAGTTCCCGGGCAAAGCGCCTTTGGATCTGTGCTTTCAGCGCTACCGCCTCTGTTTCGTCCAGACGGCCCGCCTGCCAGTCTGCGCACAGCGCGGCGGCGTCAAGGCCCATTTCCTGCAGAATATCCGGGAAAAAACCGCGTTTCCACCGCGCGTACTGAAAAGAAAGCATCTGCAAAAAACGGCGCGCGCTATCTTCTTTTTCCTCAAAGAAAGCGCCGATCCGATCCTGTTCCACGTTGCCCATGACGGTGTAAATTTTTGCGCCCTTCTCCTTCTGATCCAGGATAAACCGGACGGTTTCCAGGCTTTTGGGGCCTTTTTCGATCAGATCCCCCACGAGGATCAGCACGTCCTTTTTTCCAAACTGCAGCTTTTCCAAAAGGCCCTTCAGATAATGGACATAACCGTGGATATCGCTGATTGCGATGAGACGGCCGTCCCTGGGCGGATCTATCGAAACAATGGTTGTCTTCATGCGTTTTTCCTCCCTGCTTCAGATCGTCCGATAGTCGATTTCCCTTTGGAAAAGGCCAAGTTCCTCCTCGGGCAGCACCACCTGGCCGGAAAGCACCCGGTCGGCCAGTTCGCCCGCCAAAAGCAGCACATCCGAATCCTGATAGATGTCTCCGATGGAAAACTCCAGCGCGCCGCTTTGCCGGATGCCGAACAGATCCCCCGGCCCCCGGAGTTTTAAATCCTCGTTGGCAATAAAGAACCCGTCGTTGGAGCGGTTGAGCACGTCCAGACGCCGGTTGTTTTGTCCGCTGTTATCTCCCGTCATGAAGATACAAAAGCTCTGCTGCCCGCCGCGCCCCACGCGGCCCCGCAGCTGGTGCAGCTGGGCCAGGCCGAAGCGTTCGGCGTTCTCCACCAGCATGACCGTGGCGTTTGGCACGTCAATTCCCACCTCGATCACGGTGGTGGATACCAGAATATCCACCCGTCGGGCGGCAAAATCCTCCATGATCTGCTGCTTTTCTGCCGCGCGCATTTTTCCGTGCAGCGCACAGATCCGAATGGAGTCCGGGAAGACGGACCGGAGTTTTTGCGTATAATCCAGGACGTTTTCCACGCCCTCCATCTCGCCCTCCTCCACCATGGGACAGATCACATAGGCCTGACGGCCCGCTTCGATCTGTGCCTGCAGGAAAGCATAGGCTTTTTTGCGGAAGGAGGGATCCACCACACAGTTTTTGATGGGCAGCCGGTTCTTCGGCATTTCGTCCAGGACGGACACCTGCAGATCCCCGTAAAGCACCAGGGCCAGCGTCCGGGGAATCGGCGTGGCGCTCATGACCAGCACATGCACCCCGTCCCCTTTCCCGGCCAGCGTTTCCCGCTGACGCACGCCGAAACGGTGCTGTTCGTCCGTTACCACCAGCGCCAGATTCCGGTACTCAACTTTTTCCTGAATCAGCGCGTGGGTGCCCAGGACGACGTCCGCCTGCCCGCCGGCGATTTGTTCCCGGATTTCCCGCTTCTGCCGGACGGTCATGGACCCGGTCAGCAGAACGGGACGAATGGGCAGATCGTAGGTCTGCGCCAGGCGGCGCAGGGACTCGTAGTGCTGCTGTGCCAGTACCTCGGTGGGCGCCATCAGACAGCCCTGCCGGCCGTTTGCGCTGCACATCAGCAGAGCCAGAAAGGCCAGGATGGTTTTGCCGCTGCCCACGTCTCCCTGGATCAGACGGTTCATGGCCACATGACGCTGCAGATCCGATTCGATCTCTCCCCAGACCCTTTGCTGCGCGCCGGTCAGTTCATAGGGAAGCGATTCGATAAGGCGGCGGGTATCCGATACGGGAACCATGGGCCTGTCCACGATCACCTGATCGTTTTTTACCTTCTGCCGTTTGATCTGCACCAGAAAGGCCAGAAATTCATCGAAGGAAAGCCGCCGTCTGGCCTGTTTTACATCCTCTGCCCCCGCCGGAAAATGGATTTTCTCCAGGGCCTGCGTAAGTCCAATCAGCTGATAGTGCTTTCGCAGATCGGGCGGATAGGGATCCGGGAACGAGGAAACCAAAAGGGCCTGCCGGACGCATTTTTGGATCAGGTGATTGGAAAGCCCGGCCGTGAGGGCGTATTTGGGCTGCCAGGTGCCGGACAGCTGTCCGTATTCTTCTTCGGAAAACATCCGGGGATGCTCCATCACGGGCTGTCCTTTTGCACTACGTTTGACCATACCGCGGAAAATACGGAAAACGCCGGGTTGTAAAACGCTGCGAAGATAGGGCATCCGAAACCAGGTCAGACGCAGATTCCCCGTGACGTCCCCCGCGTTTGCGTGCGTGATGACCATTCCCCTGGCCCGTACTGTGGAGGGCGCGCCGATGACGCAGGCCCGGACGGACTGGATTTTGCCCGGTTCCAGATCCTGAACAGGGACGGGCGCCTCGTAGTGATCATAGTCTCTGGGATAATAGCGGATCAGCTGATCGACCGTTTCAATCTGCAATTTTGAAAAAAGCGCAGCGGTCTTTGCCCCTACGCCTTTGAGTTGACGGATGGATTCCTGCATCTTGTGCGCTCTCCCCAACCGAAAAACCTGCCGTCCCTCCGAAAAAGGAAACGGCAGGAAAATCGTCTGCTTTATTCTACGGAAACGATATAGTAATAGATGGGCTGTCCGCCATACTGCAGCTCTACATCACAGGAAGGATATTTCAGAGCCACCCGGTCATGCAGCTCTACGGCGTCCTCCTCGTTTACGTCTTCCCCGTAGTAAATGCTGATCAGCTCTTTCTCGTCTTCCATCATATGATCGATCATGGTTTCGGTGACCGCTTCCACGGACTGTCCGACGGCCAGGATCCCGTTGTCGCCGATGCCCATATAATCGCCCTCGTGGATCTCATAGCCGTCTATCACGGTATCCCGCACGGCGTAGGTAACTTCCCCGGTCTTTACCGCGCCGATGGCGTCGGACATGACCGTCTCGTTCTCCTCCGGGCCCGCGTCCGGCACATAGTTGATGACGGCCGTAATGCCCTGCGCGATGGTGCGGGTGGGAATCACGATGATGCGCTTGTCCTCATTCATATATTTGGCCTGATTGGCCGCCAGAATGATATTCTTGTTGTTGGGCAGGATGAACACGGTATCCGCATTGACCTGATCGATGGCGTTGAGCATATCCTGGGTGCTGGGATTCATGGTCTGGCCGCCCTCTATGATATGATTGACGCCCAGCTCCCGGAAAATGGCGTTGATGCCTTCTCCAACGGAGACCGCGATAAACCCGGCAGCCTGCCGTTCCTGCTCCGGCTCCGGCGCGCTCTGGGCGCTGATGGCCGCTTCTTTTTCCGCCTGCTGGCTCATGCGGATCACCTTCTCATGGTGCTCCAGGCGCATATTGTCGATCTTCATGTTGGAAAGCGCGCCGTACTTTAAGGCTTTCTGAATGGCCAGCCCCGGATCGTTGGTATGTACGTGAACCTTCACCACATCCTCGTCCGCCACCAGCACGATGGAATCGCCGATGGATTCCAGATACGCCTTGAAATCCTTTTCCTGCTTGATATTAAAGGGCTTGGAGAGCATAATGATAAATTCCGTACAGTATCCGAAGCGGATTTCTGCTTCCGCCTGCGCCTGGGCGCTGGAAGACGCAAAAGGAGCGCCTGCCGCCGCCGTAGGGCCCTCCGGGGAAAACGCCACCTCTTTGCCCAGGAAGGCCTCGTAGGCGCCTTTGAGCACCTGAAGAAGGCCCTGGCCGCCGGAATCCACCACACCGGCCTGCTTGAGAACCGGAAGCATTTCCGGCGTCTGGCTGAGCACGTAAGCGGCCTGTTCAATAACGGCGCTTAAAAAACTGCCCATGTCGCTCTCGCCCGCGTCGGCCAGCTCTCTGGCCTTGAGGGACGCTCCCTTGGCCACGGTCAGAATCGTCCCCTCTTTGGGCTTCATGACGGCCTTATAGGCGGTCTCCACGGCCCGCTCGCCGGCCAGTGCCAGCGTTGGAATGTCAATGGTTTCACAGTCCCGGATCACCTTGGTAAAGCCACGGAAAAGCTGGGACAAAATGACACCGGAATTGCCCCGCGCACCGCGCAGGGAACCGGAAGAAATCGCTTTTGCCAGCGACGGCATGTCCAAATCGTTGTTGGCATCCATGGCGGCCACGTCCCGCGCCGCCGACATGATGGTCAGCGTCATATTGGTTCCGGTATCCCCGTCGGGTACCGGGAAAACATTGAGCTCATTGATCCATTCTTTTTTGCTTTCGAGATTTTGGGCACCGGCTAAGAACATTTTCGCGAGCATCTTAGCATCTATCGTATTTCCTGCCACGTTTCGATCCTCCTTAATCAATCACTCGTACACCTTCTACATAGATGTTGATTTTTTCTATTTCTATGCCGGTAAATTCTTCCATTTTGTACTTCACGCTGCTGATCAGATTGTCCGCCACCGCCAGGATACTCACGCCGTAGGCCACTATGACATGAAAATCCAGCGTCAGCCTGTTGTTGTTTAAGCGGACGCCGATTCCTTTTGTAATGCTTCCTTTTTTGAGCAGCTTGACCAGGCCTCCCTTGACGGAAACGCCCATTCCCACAATCCCGAAGCACTCCATGGCGACCGTACCCGCGTACTGGCCGATCACGTCGCTGTCAATTGTGATATTCCCCATATGGGTTGTCATCGAGGATCCCTTCATACAGCAAGACCTCCTTCACCATAAAAATGTAAGCCTATTATAACCGTTTTTCTCGGAAAATGGAATACGGAAAATAACATTTTAAAAAATTACTGAAATTCTGCTTGCCAAAAACGCGAAATTCTGCTATCATACTACTGTTGTCAGTCAAGCGGCAAATAAGGTCTGAGGAGGTGCGAACATGGCAAAATGCGATATTTGTGGCAAAGGCGCTCATTTCGGTAACAACGTAAGCCATTCCCATAGAAGATCCAACCGGATTTGGAATTCCAACGTAAGAAGCGTAAAGTGCAAGGTCAACGGCGGTGCAAAGAGAATGCACGTTTGCACGAGCTGCCTGAAATCCGGCAGGGTGGAAAGAGCCTAAGGAAAGCAAAAACAAAAAGTATGGCCCATCTTCTCTTTGGAGAATCGGCCATACTTTTTTTGTTTTCAAATATCAGATACATCCGGTCTTCACCGGTCTCCTGCGCACAGGATGCAATAGCTGACGGCCAGCAGAACCAATGCGCAGATCGCGCCAAACACCCGGTAACGGAAAAGAAGCATGAGCAGCATTCCCACCGCCATACAGAAAATGGCAAACGCGATGATCCGGCACATGCTCCCGCTCCCTTTGCTTCTTTACTTTATGCTATGCACATGCGGGCTGTCCCATGCCACGATTTTACGCGTCTTCTTCCGGAAAAGCGGCCTCAACCGCCTCCTCGTCGCTGGGCATCTCTGCCTTATTCTTCGGGGAGGTAAAACGGTCCACCAGATCCGGAATCATGTCCAGAATCTTTGTGACGCCGTCCTGGTTTTTGATGTTTACCAGCTTTGTCTGGCCGTCGCGGATCAACAGTACCGCGCTGGCGGACATTTTGCCGCTCATGCCGCCTGCCCCGTTGCTCTTGTTCTTATCCTTCCCGTCCCCGCTGACGGATCCCGCTCCCATCCCAATGGACACATCCACTATCGGAATGATATAGGTATCATCAATTTTCGTCGCTTCTCCCACCACCGTCTTCGTGGTGAACACCGTCTCCACGTTTTTCAGGAGAGCTTCCATTACCGTGCTGATATTATTGTCCTTATTTGCAGCCATTTTATTCCTCCTTCTTTCTGCGCAGACGTTTGAGCAGACGAATCATCTCTTTTTTCAGCAGCATACGAAACGCAAGGAAAAGCAGCGAAACAACCCGGATCCGGCCCTGGGCCGTCAAGGCTGCCTCCGTCCTCTTTTGTTCAAAATCCGGCTCCAGCCATATGCTGCCGTACAACAGCGGATACAGGATACCCCATGCCGCCATGAGCTGTCCCATGGAAGCCGGATCCCCGGTTCCCACAATCAGATGCGCTTCCAGCTTCTTTGGCAGAATGTGCCGCAGCATCCGCCCGGTCTGGCGCAGGATATTACAGACGGCGATCCGAGTATCCGTCTGCTCGAAAAGATCCAGATAGTAACGAAGATTCTCCCGGATATCCTCCAGCTTTTCCTGTGCGGTCTCCAGCTTCTCTCCCAGCCGCTCAAAGGAAAAAGGTTCTTTCTGATCCGCGGAAGTTTCCCCGTCCTGTTCGGGAGGTTCGGACGGTTGGGAAGGTTGGGAAGGTTGGGAAGGTTCAGACGGCTGAACCGGTTCGGAAGGTTGAACCGATTCGACCGGCTGGGCCGGTTCGGGCTGTGGCGCAGCCCCCTCCGGTTCCTTTTCTTCCTCCTCCGGCGGCGCTGTGCTTTTGACAAACAGCCGCCCCACTTTTTTTAGAAAGGATCCGATTCCATTCGTCAGTCTGCGGATTGCCCTGCGCAGACGGGACTGTTTGATTTTCCCCGGTTCAAAAGGGATCCCTGCAATTTTCAACCGATAGGTCAGAGCGCCGTCATAGCCGGCCTCTACCGCCGCCAGACGAAACAGCCAGCTCACCTTCCCCCGGACGGTCAGCTTCTTTTCAAACGAACCTTCCAGTCGGTACCGGAAGGGAACAAACAGTACCAGAGACAAAATAAAAAGGACAAGGAGCACAAGGGCCAGTATCACGAGCCCTATGCCTTTGAGGATCGCCAACAGCACGCTCATCCGACGTCCTCCCCACTCTGCAGCAGATACTGTTTCATTTCTCCTGCCATGCCGGCCTGCAGCGTCTCCGCCAGTATCTTTCCCACGAGCCGGTAGGCCTCCTCCTTGCTGCCGGCAATGCCCACCACACACAAATCCTTTCTGGGAAAGGCTTTCTGTTTCAGCAGCCCACTGTGAAAGATCTCCAGCTGATCGCGGTTGTTCGCCAGACAGATCAAATAGACGGAAAACTGTCCTGCGCCGGTTCTCAGCTTTCTTTTGACCGTATTCACTTTTTTGACGGATTCTCCCACATATAACCTGCGATAAAATTCCATATCAGCGCGCTGCCCCAACCGGCGGCCGCAGCCGGCCCCCTGCCTGGGGCGGTCCGGATACGGTCACTCATACCTGCGGCTTCCCCAGAGATTGTTTTTTTTCAGTTCAAGGTACTCGTGGTACGCCTTTTCAAGGATCTGCTTCTCATTGGCGAATTTCAGCAGATGATAAGCCTCATGATACTTATAGAATCCGGAATCTACAAAATATTCTTCTCTCTGCGGTTTGCTGTAATAACTGTCCGCCATCATCAAATACCAGTGGACGTCCTTCTCCACCGTATCCTCGGGTACGTTGAACGTATATTCGCTCTTTCCGATATATTTGATGATAGAAGCCCTGGAGCCGCTTTCTTCAAGCACCTCGCGAAGCGCGGTCTGCTTGTAGTCCTCGCCCGCTTCCACGGTCCCCTTAGGCAAGACCCATCCTTCGTACTTGTTCCTGTAGTTCTTATAAAGAAGCAGGATCTTCCCCCGGAAAATTACCACACCGCCACAGCTCGTTGCCTCAATCACTGCAATGCCTCCTGTCCGGTGATACGACGTTCTGAAAACAAGTATATCCCAAAAAAGAATACAGGGCAAGTCCCTTCCCGAAAAAAGCGAAAATAGTTGGGCCCCGTCAGGAAAAATCAGGAAAACCACGCATCGAACACGCGCTTTGCCAGCGGAACCGCGTAGTCGCTGCCGGAGCCCACTTCTTCCACCAGCACCGTCACCGCAATCTGCGGATCCTCTGCGGGCGCAAATCCGGTAAACCACGCATGGGAATCCTCCTTTACCTGATTGAACTCCGCGCTTCCCGTCTTTCCTGCGGCGCTATAGGACAGGCCGTTTAGCTTGCGTCCCGTGCCCTCCTTCACCACAGCCTGCATCATATCGGACAGCGTCCGCGCTTCCTGCTCGGAAAGGAGCTGCCGGTACGGCGTCTGTTCGTTCTCCTTTAACACCTCTCCATCCGCGCTCTCCACCCGATCCACCAGGATGGGCGTCATCAGGGTGCCCTCATTGGCAATGGCAGCGGTAAGCAGATTGAGCTGGAGCGGCGTGACCTGTGTCCGGCCCTGTCCGATGGCGGTCTGGATGACCTCCCCGTCGCTGCTTTGGGCGTTTAAGGCCACATCGGACCGGCTGTAAGGCAGATCAAAGGGCAGATCGTCATGGAACATGAGATCGGAAACGGTCCGGGCAAAACCGGCCCGATCCAGCAGCATACCGATGTTGGCAAAAGAGCTGTTGCAGGATTTGGCAAAAGAATCATAAAAATCTACCCGGCCGTGGACCGTACCATGAAAACAGGTGATCCTGCTTTCCCCGTTTTGATAAGACCCATTGCACGAAAACGTATAATTCTGCCATTCGTCCGGATGCTGGCGCAGATAGGCCAGAGCGGTCACAATTTTAAACGTGGAACCGGGCGGATAGAGCCCCTGGGCCGCGCGGTTTAGCAGCGCCGCCTCCGCTGTATCTGCATTCAGCCTGTCCCAGTTTTGCACGATCTGATTGGGGTCAAAATCCGGCTTGCTGACCATGGCCAGGATGCGGCCCGTCTTTACTTCGGTCACGACGACGGCGCCCCGAAACGCGCCCAGCGCCTGATTTGCGGCCTCCTGCAGCTTGGGGTCCAGCGTGGTATATACGTTGTTGCCGGGATTCTTTCTTCCCTCTTTTTCGTTTTCCAGTTTCGTCCGCTCCGGAATATCCGAATTGCTGAGAGAATAGTTTTCCAACGCCTCGATCCCGGTCTTTCCCCGGGTGCTGTATCCGACCACATGGGCAAACTTCTCCCCGTAGGGATAGGTCCGTCTCTCCTCCCCATTTTCGTCCGTGACGGTGCAGGCCAGTACTTCGCCGGTGGCAGCGTAAATACTCCCCCGCGTGTTCTCCTGCATCAACACCCGCTGCCGGGAATTATAACTGTTGTTAAACAGTTCCTCATGGTGAGACGACACGTACTCGCACAGATAATAGAAAAGGCCGGCAAAGAGACATAAAAACAGAACCGAAATGAGACGGATCTCCCTATTGCCCCTGCGTATCGCCCTCTGCCTGCTCTTGTCTGCTTTCCTTTGCTCTCTTTTTTCTCTGCTTTTCAAGTTTGAGTTCCTCATCATAGCGCATCTGCCAGATCCCCTGCGCCAAAAACAATGTCAGTACCGTAGCCGTCACGCTGCTTCCGCCATAGCTGACCAGCGGCAGCGTCACGCCGGTGAGCGGGATAAATTTCGTGCCGCCGCCTACGGTCAGAAAAATCTGAAACGCGAACATCACGCCGTATCCTACGGCCAGATTTTTATAAAACCCGTCCTTGAGACCGCCGGCAAGCCGCATCAAAAGCAAAAAAATGACCAGTCCGGTCATCACGATGCCGATGCCGAACACAAGCCCCATTTCCTCCACCAGGGCGGGAAAAATAAAGTCCGTTTCCACAAAGGGGATATCTGACGGCGTGCCCTTGCCGATGCCCAGCCCGAAGGCGCCGCCGCGGCTCATGGCAAACAAAGACTGGGTGACCTGATAGCCCTGTCCGTCGATGACGCTCCAGGGATCCCGCCAGGCCTGCACCCGGACCTGCACATGGGAAAACAGCCGGTACGCGGCGGCGGAAGCGCAGACGGCAAAAACGGCGCCCGCTGCGGCATACGCCAGATGGTGCGAAGCGACGGTGATTACCAGCACATAGACCACAAAGAAAATCAGCGCGCTGCCCAGATCTTTGGAAAGTACCAGAATCAGCACATGGGCCGCCGCGCCGGCGCCGGCCAGCACCACCTTGAAAAACCCGGGATTTTTGCCCAGAACCGAGGCCAGGAAAAGCACGTACAGTATTTTCACAAATTCCGAAGGCTGGAAGGTAAGCCCCGCTACCGTCCAGGACAGTTTGGAACCGTAGGTAAACTGCCCCAGTACCAGTACCAACGCCAAAGCGAAAATCCCGGCCAGCGCAAACAGCCAGCCCAGACGGCGCAGGATCCGCAGCCTGGTGACCAGCCACGGCACAGACAGCCCAATCAGAAACGCAAACGCCGCGATGACAAGCTGACGGACGGCTTTGTCAAATTCGATCCGGGTCAGCACGATCATGCCCGCAGTAAACAGCATCCCCATGTGATTGAGCAGAATGCGGTTTGCCCCCGGATACAGAAAAAGGCAAAGGAAGAAAACGGCAAAGGTCAAAAGCAGCAGAAAAGCGTACAGGAGCAGATACCGGCTCCGCTGTGTCCGGATCACAATGGTCAGATAGGCGCACAGCTGCGTCAGGAACAGCAAAACGGTCTGCACTCCCGCCATCCGCCTCTGGCTGCGCACATCGGGATAGCGCAGGGCATACAGGCCGCACGCCAAAAACAGCAGCAGAAACCCTGCAAGGAAATATTTGGAATAGATAACAATACCATAACTCACCCTAGGAAACTCCTTTTTTATAGTGCCCTGTGGTATAGGAAAAAGCATGCGGCGCAGCGTTCTGGGTAAACAGAGCCAGGATTTGTCTCACGGACGTCTGGTCCTCATCGGTAAAATCCAGCCGCAGGGCCGCTGCACCGCTTTTTTTCAGCTCGTCCAGATACAGGTGCAGGGACAGGGGAACCGAATTGTATATGGTATTCATACAGTGCCCGCAGTCAATCTGTACGGGAAACCGCGTCCGATAGCGATCCGTCAGATAAAAATACCGCTTGGGCAGCCGATTCGTCTGTTGCCCATTCTCCTGTGAGAACACGGCCTTGCATTCCCCCGCCGTCTTTCTGACGCAGTTTGCGCTGACCATCATCGGAATCCGTCCGTAAACCAACCTCTCCTGCCGGGAAACGGGAAGCAAATCCAGTTCCCGACGGGTCAATTCCAAAGACGGCGTATAGCTGTCTATCTGAAAATGACGCAAAAGAAGGGCCAGCGTTTCCCGGTTGCAGACCGGAAGCGTATGGTTGACGCTCACCTTCTTTCCCGTCTCAAAGGCCCAGATCAGACCCGACAGGGAGGAAACCAGAAATCCGTCCACGAGCGCGCCGTTTTGCGTATCCAGAAATCGGGCCAGCCGTTCCAGATAGGGTTTTGAATACGCCCGCAGGATCACCGGCAGAGACAAAAACAACGAAAACGCCCTGTCTGTCTCCTTTTTCGTCCGGACCGCCTGCCAGAAGGACGCTGCAGGATCCTGGGCAAGCGCGGTGTCTGAAGACAACGTCAGCCGGCGGATGGCCGGACAGCGCAGAATTTCCACGGCCTGTTCGATTTCCTGGGCAAAGGCAGAAAAAATCGGTTCCTCCCTTTGGGACGAATCGGAAAGAGCCGGCGCAGCCTCCGCCAACCTGACAGAAGCTGCCCTTTTCGTCCCTGCTTCGGCCAGTTTTTCATAGAGCGCATCCAACCCCTTCCGGCGCAGATCGTTTAGGGCAGAGACGGGAAGGAAAACCGAATCTCCCAGTTCTACCGACAGATTTTCGGGATAAAAATGGGACGTCCCGGTTTTGGAAAACTGCCTTTTTACATCCTCCTCTGTCAGCGCCCGGTTCACGGCCTTCTGAACTTCCGGGCCCTCCACGCACACGCTTTCTTCGCCGCAGCGCGCCAAAAAACGCGCCGGAGATCCGGCATACAAAAATACCGAAAAATCCGCCCCTCTCTGTGTCCTGCGTCCATTTCCCACCTGGAACGCCTGACGGGATACCTCCCTGGAAATGCCGTAGTAGCCGGGCGTTCCCGGCGTGATCATTTCCTGTCCGTTGTGTCTTTCATAATATCCGCTGCCCGGATCCGTGCGCACGTACAGCTGCTCCAGCAGCTTCCAATCCTTTGGATCCACCCGCCAGTTCTTCGGATCCGTCTCATAAAGATCCATATACTTGCGGTAAAGGGCCGTCACACCCGCCACATAGGCGGCGTTTTTCATCCGACCCTCGATTTTAAAGGCATCGATGCCGGCCTCCATCAGCTTTGGCAGAAACGGCAGGACACACAAATCCTTCAGACTCAGCGGATAGGGAAACGCAGAAGCTTTCTTTTTGGTTCCTACGTCCGATGATCCGCCCTCAATCTCATAGGGAAGACGACAGGGCTGTGCGCACCGCCCACGGTTGGCGCTGCGGCCGCCCAGCATACTGGAAAACAGGCATTGTCCGGAGTAGCAGTAACACAGCGCGCCATGGATAAAGGTTTCCAGTTCCAGTCCGCTCTCCCGCTTTAGGCGGTTCAGTTCCACAAGGCTTAACTCCCTTGCAGGAACGACCCGGCTTACGCCCAGTTTTTTTAAGAAAAGGGCGGCCGAAGCCTCTGTCACGGTCATCTGGGTGCTGGCGTGTAAAAGCAGCTCCGGAAACGCCTGCCGGCACCTGGACAAAACGCCCAGATCCTGCACAATCACACCGTCCAGCCCGGTCTCGTAAAAGGGAACGAGCCAGCGGATCAGATCGTCCATTTCTTTTTCCTTTGTCAGGGTGTTCACCGTCAGAAAGAGCTTGACGCCAGAAAACCGGGTCAGGCGGATCGCTTCCTTTATTTCGTCGTCGGTAAAGTTTGCGGCAAAGGCGCGCGCGCCATACCGCTTTCCTCCCAGATAGACCTCGTCCGCCCCCGCAGAAACGGCGGCCAAAAGACACTCCATATCCCCTGCCGGCGCCAACAGACGCGCTTTTTTCTTCAATCCTGGCCCTCCCTCAGACACTCCGTACAAAAATAAGCATTTTGGAAAAGGGCCGTCTTTCGACAGCCCTCTTTTCTCATTCCTGTGTTTTGTAATTGCGAAGCTGTGTTTCCAGACGGACAATCTGTTTGGAACTCTCCTGCAGATCGTTCTGGGCGCTGTGAAGCGACTTCTCCATATTCTCCAGTTTGATCTGCGCCGCGATCAGCTCATGCTTGAGATCGTAGACTTCCTTTTCCTTCGCCTGTACTTCTTCTTCAAAAAGATCCGCCTGCTCCTTGGCCTTGAAATAATCGTCCGCGATGTTGAGCTCCAGCAGAATGTGCTGCTTGTCCACCGGCTGCCTGCGGAAACTCTCCACCTTACCGTATTCCGCAATCTTATTATTGATGTAAAAAGCGACCTTCTGCAGATATTCTTCGCTCTCGTAACCGCTGAGCGTCATCGCGTTGCCGGCGATCACAACCTCCGTATCGTTTTTGACTGCCATACCCTCACCCTCTCCTGCGTAAAATGCACATATGATGCGCAGCTTTTCTTCATTATACCTACCTGGGGAAAGTTTTGCAAGTTTTTTTGAGGATGGGATTGACAACCCATGACAAAGTGAATATACTATCATTTGAACAGTTATTCAAATATAAAAAGGAGATGCCTATGAAACCAGAAGAAACCTTCGCCCCACAGGAAACCGATTCGGCAGGCGGGCCGCAGTCCGACGTTTTACTCAAACAGGTGCGCGACGCGCTGCCGGACGATGAAATTCTCTATGACCTGGCAGAGCTGTTCAAGGTGTTCGGCGACAGCACGCGCGTAAAGATTCTGTACGCGCTGTTTGAAAGCGAACTGTGCGTCAACGATATCGCCCAGTGCCTGAATATGACGCCCTCCGCGGCAAGTCATCAGCTCCGCATCTTAAAGACCAGTAAGCTGGTCAAGTTCAGACGGGACGGAAAGACCATCTATTACTCCCTGGACGACGACCACGTGCGCACGATCATCGCCCTTGGGCTGGAACATATTTCCGAATAAAACAAAACAGAAAGGAAAACAATCATGCAGAAGAAATTTAAAATCGAAGTGGACTGCGCAAACTGCGCGGCAAAAATGGAGGAAGCGGCCAAAAAGGTGGATCGGGTACAGAATGTTTCCATCAGCTTCCTGACGCAGAAAATGGTGCTGGAAGCGCCGGACGATACGTTTGACGCGGTCTTAAAGGACGTGGTGCGCACCTGCAAAAGGGTGGAACCGGATTTTGAAATCTGCTTATAGGAGCTGATACAACATGACAAAAAAGCAAAAGAAGGTACTGTACCGCATTCTGGCTGCCGCTGCGCTGACCGTTCTGATCCATTTCCTTCCCGTCAGCGGCATTGCCCTGTTTTTTCTCTATCTCGTGCCCTATCTGATCATCGGATACGATGTGCTGCGTAAGGCATTCCTGGGGATCCTGCACGGCGAGGTCTTCGATGAAAATTTCCTGATGGCGGTGGCCACGGTGGGCGCGATGGCGCTGGGTCTGCTGGGAGAAGGAAGCTGCGTGGAAAGCGTGGAGGTCATGCTGTTTTATCAGATCGGGGAGCTTTTCCAGAGCTGCGCGGTGGGAAAAAGCCGCCGCAGCATCACCGAACTGATGGATATCCGGCCCGACTATGCCAATGTGGAAAAAGACGGCAGTCTCGTACAGACGGATCCGGACGAGGTATCCGTCGGAGAGGTGATCGTCATCCGGCCCGGGGAACGGGTGCCGCTGGATGGCGTTGTCCTGGAAGGCAGTTCTTCCCTCAATACCAGCGCTCTCACGGGAGAAAGCGTTCCCCGTCAGGTGGGGGCAGGCGACGATATTATCAGCGGCTGCGTGAATACCTCCGGCCTGTTAAAAGTAGAGGTTACCAAGCCTTACGCCCAGTCCACGGTATCCAAGATTCTGGATCTGGTGGAAAATTCCAGCTTAAAAAAGGCGAAGGCGGAAAACTTCATCACCAAGTTCGCCCATTATTATACGCCTGCCGTCTGTGCCGGCGCGGTACTTTTGGCGGTGCTTCCCCCGCTGTTTATGGGAGGATGGATGGACTGGCTGGGACGGGCGCTCACCTTCCTGGTCATCAGCTGTCCCTGCGCGCTGGTTATCAGTATCCCGCTCTCCTTTTTCGGCGGCATCGGCGGAGCCAGCCGATCCGGTATCCTGGTGAAAGGCGGCAACTATCTGGAAGCGCTGGCGAATACGAAAACCATCGTATTTGATAAGACCGGTACGTTGACAAAGGGGGTCTTTTCCGTCTCCTCCTGCCTGCCTGCAGAAGGCGTATCCCAAACGCAGCTTCTGGAAACCGCGGCGCTGGCGGAAAGCTATTCCAGCCATCCCATCAGCAAAAGTCTGCGGGATGCCTTTGAAAACAAAGAGCTTCTCAGCCAGGACCGGGTTACGGATGTGGAAGAAATTGCCGGAAACGGCGTTACGGCAAAGGTGGACGGACACCCCGTGGGCGCAGGCAACGAAAAACTGATGCGACGGCTTGCGGTATCCGGTTTTCTGCCCTGCCAGGCGCCCGGCACGGTGGTATATGTTTCCTGTGACGGCCGCTTCCTGGGATCCATCGTGATTTGCGATCAGGAAAAACCCACCGCAAAACAGGCGATTTCAGACTTGCAGGCCCAGCGCGTGCGCACTGTCATGCTCACCGGGGATTCCCAACAGACGGCGGACGCCGTTGCAAAGAATCTGGGCATCGACGAAGTACACGCACAGCTTTTGCCGGCCGATAAAGTCGCCCGCGTCGAACAGCTTCTTACCCAGAAGCCGCCCCGTTCCACCCTGGCCTTTGTCGGGGACGGCATCAACGACGCGCCGGTGCTCTCCCGCGCCGACATCGGCATCGCCATGGGCGCCATGGGCAGCGACGCCGCCATCGAAGCGGCGGATATCGTTCTCATGGACGACGATCCGGCCAAGATTTCCCTGGCCATGCGGATATCCCGCAAATGCCTGCGCATTGTCAAGCAGAACATCGCGTTTGCCCTGGGCGTAAAGGCCGCCTGCCTGCTTTTGGGGGCGCTGGGCGTCACCGGTATGCAGGCCGCGATTTTTGCGGACGTGGGTGTCATGGTGCTTGCGGTTTTAAATGCGACAAGAACGCTGCGGTCGGTTTCCTGACCGCAGCGTTTTTGAATCGTTGTTTCCCATCTTCTTCTGTGTTTTTCACTGGATTTCTGTCACCTGATATCCCAGCGCTTCCACCGCCTGACACAGGGCCTTTTCCGAAACGGGGACGCTATAGGAAATCCGGGCTTCCCGTTTTTGTAAATTCACCTTGCAGACGACGCCGTCCATCTGATTGATGGCCTGCTCCACCCGGTTCTTGCAGTTTTTACAGTGCATCCCCTCGATATGGAGCGTCCGTCGTCCGATTTCGGGCGCGTCGAGCTTCTTATGCACCTTTGGCACATCGCTACCTCCCCCGCAGCAGCCGCCCTCTCCCCGGAAGTGTTTCCGGGCGGAACGCAGCGCAAAAAACACAAGGAGAAGCAGGGCGCAGACGAGAATGAAATTTGCCATTGTATATTCTCCCTTCCGGTACAGCACAGACAGCCGTTTCCTGCTTTACCGGCAATGTCCGCTGCAGTGTCGGCAGTCGCCGCCGCACTGTAAGGATTTCCCGCTCTTTTTATCGCGAATCATGCTCCTGACGGCCAGCCCGATGGCTGCCGCCAGGAGAAGAAGCACCACAACTGTTCCCATAGGACGCCTCCAACCCTTCTTCTTTCTTTTTCAATCTTAACACTTTTATTGCACGCCCGCCAGTTTTTTTACATCCACCTTCAGACTGGAGCTTTCGTGATAGGGCCTGAAAAGCAGCCAGAGCATACCGGCCACGAGCAGAATTGCTGCGACAGTGCCGACGGAAAAGCTGCCGCCCTCAAACAGACGGCCAATCTGATAGATGCAAAGGGAAACCACATAGGCCAGACCGCACTGATAACCGATGGCGAACCAGAACCATTTGATGTTGTTCATCTCCCGCTTGATAGCGCCCATGGCCGCAAAGCAGGGAGCGCACAGCAGATTGAAAACCAGGAAGGAATACGCCGCCACTGCGGTCATACTGCCTGCCAACTCGCCCCAGATTTCCGCGCCGTCCTCGGCGACTTCGGCAAAGCCAAAGAGAATCCCAAAGGTGCCCACCACGTTTTCCTTCGCAATCAGCCCCGTGACGGCCGCCACTGCCATCTTCCAGTTCCCCCAGCCAAGAGGGGTGAAAATCGGAGCGATGATGCCGCCGATGCGCGCCAGGATACTGCTGTCAAGCTGCTCTGCTTCCAGCATACAAAAACTGCCGTCCACCCAGCCGAAGCCCTGCAGAAACCAGAGCACAATCGTAGAAAGCAGAATGATGGTGCCGGCCTTCTTGATAAACGACCAGGCCCGCTCCCACATACTGCGCAGCACATTGCCCACGGTGGGCATATGATAGGCCGGCAGCTCCATGACAAACGGAGCCGGTTCTCCCGCGAACATTTTGGTCTTTTTTAACAGGATGCCGGAACAGATGACCGCCGCAATCCCGACAAAATAGGCGCTGGGCGCCACCCATGCCGCGCCGTGGAAAAGCGCTCCCGCAATCAGCGCGATGATGGGCAGCTTCGCGCCGCAGGGAATAAAGGTCGTGGTCATGATGGTCATCTTGCGATCCCTGTCATTTTCAATGGTACGGGAGGCCATAACGCCGGGCACGCCGCATCCGGAGCCGATGAGCATCGGAATAAAGGATTTGCCGGACAGACCGAACTTGCGGAAAATCCGATCCATGATGAAAGCCACACGGGCCATATAACCGCAGGACTCCAGGAAGGCCAAAAACAAAAACAGCACCATCATCTGGGGGACAAAGCCGAGCACCGCGCCCACACCGGCCACAATGCCGTCCAAAATCAAGCTCTGCAGCCATCCGGCACACCCTACCGCCTGAAGCAGATTTTCTATCAGTACCGGGACGCCCGGAATGGCAAGCCCGAACAGGCTCCAGCCGTCTCCGAACACGCCGTCGTTGGCCCAGTCCGTAGCCCATGTGCCCACCGTGGTCACCGACACATAGTAAACGATAAACATGACGACTGCAAAAATCGGCAGCGCCAGAAACCGGTTTGTCACCACCCGGTCGATTCTGTCCGACAAAGTGAGAGCCTTCTGCCTGTTCTTCGTGCAGCACTCCCCGATGATGGAGGAAAGATACACATAACGCTCATTGGTGAGAATACTTTCGGTATCATCTTCAAAGCTGCTTTCCAGCTCGTGAATCAGATCCGATACATCCGGCACGTTTTTCATCTGCCCGGTAATTTTGTCATCCTTCTCCAAGAGTTTAATGGCAAAGAAGCGCTTCTGCTCCTCTGGCACGTCCTCCAGCCGGTTTTGGGCCTCGCCGATGACTTTTTCCACTTCCGGGGAAAATTCATGTGCCGGACAAAAGACCTTCTTTGCTTTTGCCAGGGCCACCGCTTTCTCGGCCGCCTCCCGGATACCCGTTCCCTTCAGAGCGGAAATTTCTACCACCTCGCATCCCAGTTTCTGTGCCAGTTTTTCTATATGTATCTGATCGCCGGATTTTTTCACGATGTCGATCATATTGACGGCCATGAGCACGGGAATGCCCAGTTCCATCAGCTGGGTGGACAAATACAGATTCCTTTCGATATTGGTGCCGTCCACGATGTTTAAGATCACATCGGGACGCTCGCCGATCAGATAATTTCTCGCAACCACTTCCTCCAACGTATAGGGGGACAAAGAATAAATGCCGGGCAGATCCATAACGGTCACATCCTTGTGCCCCTTTAAGCGCCCTTCCTTTTTTTCCACCGTGACGCCGGGCCAGTTCCCCACAAACTGATTGGAACCGGTCAGGGCGTTAAACAACGTGGTCTTGCCGCAGTTCGGATTTCCTGCCAACGCAATTTTAATCGCCATCTTTTCACTCCTTCTCAACTGATTTTAATTAGTTAAATCTAACTGGTGGGCAAAAAAAATTACTCCACTTCGATCATTTCCGCGTCCGCCTTCCGAATGGAAAGCTCATAGCCCCTTACCGTGACCTCCACGGGATCGCCCAACGGGGCCACCTTGCGCACAAAAACCGTAACGCCCTTTGTGATTCCCATGTCCATGATACGGCGTTTGACAGGGCCGTCTCCGGACAGCTTTTTCACCTGCACGGTCTGGCCGCAGGCAACTTCTCTCAATGTCTTCATAACTTCTCCCTTCCTCTGATTTTCTTTTTGCGCAAAACTGTTTTTTTTGCGCAGGACAGAAACCGGCACACAAAAGCTGCCGGCTTCATACCAGAATCTTATTTGCCATATCCCGTCCAATGGCCACGCGGGTATTCTTCACATCCACAATGAGATTCCCGTCGGCGGCGGATACCACGGTAACCAGTCCGCCGGCCACAAAACCGAGATTCTCCAGGAATCTGCGGATCTCCTCTTTCCCGCCAATTCTTCTGATCACATTGGGTTCCCCTTCCTTCACCATTGACAACGGCATCTTCGCTGTCCTCCCTTCCGCAAACAGCCACATTCCGGTCTTTCATCCGGTAGCTGCCTGCTACATTAGTTAGTATATACTTACTATCATTAGATGTCAATAATTTTTGTAAGATTTTTCATACTGTAAATTTTGCCCACACGTCGTGTTGTGAGAGGAAAGATTATGCCCCTTTCCGAGCCTTTTATGGTTGAAATTTCCTTCAAAAAGCAATATATTTAAAGTAAGTAAGGACGGCCCTGCCGGTAAGGACCGTTTCAAAAATGGGGAGGTATGTTATCATGATACTGGATTTGTTTCGGCTGGATCATAAGGTAGCTGTCGTGACCGGAGCCAATACAGGGCTGGGACAGGGCTTCTGTGTGGCCTTTGCCCAGGCGGGCGCCACCGTCATTGGCGTGGCGCGCCGCAGTATGCAGGAAACGCGGGAAAAGATAGAAAGCACCGGTGGAACCTTCCACGAAATCCTGGTGGATCTTTCCGCTCCCGACGCTATCGACGTCATTCTGGACAACTGTGAAAAACTGTGCGGCCGCGTGGATATTCTCGTCAACAATGCGGGCATCATCCTCCGCGAGGACGCGAAGGACGTCTCTGTGGAAAATTGGGACAAGGTGATTCAGTTGAACCAGAAGCTCGTCTTTTTCCTTTCCCAGGCCATGGCAAACCGCTATTTTCTGCCCAATCAAAGCGGAAAAATCATCAACATCGCTTCTATGCTCAGCTTTCAGGGCGGCATCCGCGTACCCGCTTACGCGGCCAGCAAGAGCGCCGTTATGGCCATTACCAAAGCGCTGGCAAACGAATGGGCCGCTTTTGGCGTCAATGTAAACGCCATCGCGCCCGGCTACATGGCCACCAATAACACCACGAACCTGCGCAGCGACGCCCAGCGGAGCGAAGCTATTCTGGAGCGGATCCCTGCGGGACGCTGGGGCACACCGGAGGATATTATGGGCGCAGGCGTCTATCTGGCGTCCGCTGCTTCCGACTATGTAAACGGCTTTACGCTTGCCGTAGACGGCGGCTGGCTGGCGCGCTGATAAACTGCCGCCCGTCCGTTTTGAACAGCCTTTCTAATCTGCCAAATTCCGTTATCATACCGACGTAGAAAAGGCCGTCAGGCACAGGAAAAGATCGGATTTCCCGGTCATTTCCTGTGTCTGACGGCCAAAATATTTGTTTTCCATATTGTTTTTCAGGTTGTTTTTCCCGGCGTCGTATACAAAATCATGCCACCCCTGCGCCTGTGACCCGTATCCCAGAGCGCATCCAGATCCAGCCACTTCCACCCTCCGTAAGTGGCAGCTTTCACGTAGAACCGATCCTTCTGCCGCAAAAAGCCGGTGATCATGAACCAGTGCCAGACATAATTCTTAAATTCCGGATTTTTATGGAAAAGCAACAGATACGGCACCGGCAGACTGCTACGGATCTGCTTTTCTATCACTTCTCTGGCTTCTCTGCTCTCCCTGTTTCCCGCGAAGGCTTCCATCCGGATCCGGTTACAGTCCCGCTCTTTCAGATACTTTTCAAATCCCCGGATATAGGTGTCGAGACGGTTGATGCCAAACAGCCTGGGATGCAGGTACGGCTTCATGCACAGGGAGAACTTCACGTAATCTTCCCTCGTCAGGTTGTCTGCCGCATAGGGATACAGGCCGTCGATTCCATGAGAGCGTTCCAGGAAAATGCAGCTGTCACAGGCGGCGGCCGCGGCACAGCCGCCGATTTTCATAAACCGGTCGGTAAACCAGGCCTGGCTGCCGCCATAAGCGGTTCCTATGCAGAAATAATCCAGTTCCATCTTCGCGTCCATGGTAGTCTTTGTCCCTTCTTTACCAATATTTTTTCACTTCCTGCTCCGCTTCCGGCAGGGAAAAGGAAAAGGCTTCCGCGATACGGGCCACAGCTTCCTTGAAACTGGTTCCCATGGTTTTATAAATATCTGCCGCGACACGAATACCCTGTTTTGCCCCTTTACGGAACCCTTGTTCTTCTCCCCGACGGAACCCTTGTTCTTCTCCCTGCTTTCGGCCATCCTCAAACGTCATCTGGTCGCGCTTGCGCAGTTCTTCCTCCTCGTTGTATTCAAACAGTGACATGGCCATAACCTCCGTTCTTTGCTTTTTCAAAATGTCTGCCAGTATCCCTTCCCGGATACATTCCTGTACCGCCCTGTCCACAGCCTCCTCCTGGGGCTGTTCTTTCGCATAGGTTCGGATCCGATGTACCAGAATGCTGTATCCCTGCAAGGTTTTACAGCGTTCCAACAGTTCCTTGTTGCAGCCATAGTTAATATTTAACATCAGTACTTTTAGTTCCAGTTCCGGCTCCGCTGTCTCCCTCTCATAGGCATCCGACAGCTTCAGGATTCTTTGCTCCGGCTGTTTGTCCAGCCCGTTATAAAACACGACAAAATGCGGCGTGGGGATTTTCACCAGTCTGCTTGAATACAGGGATTGATTCGCCGTGTAGCGTTCCAACTGCCGAGCGACATACCCCAGATCCCGCAGCGGCATATTTGGGCAGAAGGAACCCTGATGTTCATACAGGCTCAGCTGGGAATCCAAAAGGAAGGAAACGTCGTTTTTCATGTTCATGTAGATGGCGTTTTCCAATGTGCAAATTTCCAGATTCTTTTCGTCCGTATAAGCTGTGTTATTCAGCGCATTGTAGAGTTCCAGCAGTTCCTTTTTCTCCCTGAATAACAAGCGGAACAGGGAATCCTTATGGTTTCTTACGACTTCTGGCGGTTCTGTCAAAGACGGCTCCTCTCCCGGACAACAGGATTTGTGTCCTGTAGTCCGCATGAAATTTACAGGAGTGCCTTTGGGGGAACTCCTGCTTTGTTAACACTGTGACTTTTGATAACTGGATAACAGCATAGAGTTCCTTGGAAATGGCTGACATCGTTTTTATGTCACGCCGGGAAAGACAACATCAAAAGGTCTGCACCTCAGAACTTTGGATGCTTATAAAGAATAGTTCGGATAAATTTCTTCGGAAGAATTATGCTTAAATTTATTGTAACATTGAATGAGAGTATCCGCAAGAATTATCACCAATACTTTTTCACTTCCTGCTCCGCTTCCGGCAAGGAGAAGGAAAAGGCTTCCGCGATATGAGCCACAGCTTCCTTGAAGCTTGTACCCATGGTTTTATAAATATCTGCTGCGACGCGGATACCACGCTGCATTTCCTGTTTTGCCCCTTTACGGAACCCTTGTTCCTCTCCCCGGCGAAACCCTTGTTCCTCTCCCCTTCGGAACCCTTGTTCTTCTCCCTGGCGTAATCCAATCTCTCGTCCCTGCTCCAACGTCATTTGGTCGCGCTTGCGCAGTTCTTCCTCCTCGTTGTATTCAAACAATGACATGGCCATAACCTCCGTTCGTTGTTTTTTCAAAATGTCTGCCAGTATCCCTTCCTGGATACATTCCTGTACCGCTCTGTCCACAGCCTCCTCCTGGGGCTGTTCTTTCGCATAGGTTCGGATCCGATGTACCAGAATGCTGTATCCCTGCAAGGTTTTACAGCGTTCCAACAGTTCCTTGTTGCAGCCATAGTTAATATTTAACATCAGTACTTTTAGTTCCAGTTCCGGCTCCGCTGTCTCCCTCTCATAGGCATCCGACAGCTTCAGGATTCTTTGCTCCGGCTGTTTGTCCAGCCCGTTATAAAACACGACAAAATGCGGCGTGGGGATTTTCACCAGTCTGCTTGAATACAGGGATTGATTCGCCGTGTAGCGTTCCAACTGCCGAGCGACATACCCCAGATCCCGCAGCGGCATATTTGGGCAGAAGGAACCCTGATGTTCATACAGGCTCAGCTGGGAATCCAAAAGGAAGGAAACGTCGTTTTTCATGTTCATGTAGATGGCGTTTTCCAATGTGCAAATTTCCAGATTCTTTTCGTCCGTATAAGCTGTGTTATTCAGCGCATTGTAGAGTTCCAGCAGTTCCTTTTTCTCCCTGAATAACAAGCGGAACAGGGAATCCTTATGGTTTCTTACGACTTCTGGCGGTTCTGTCAAAGGCGGCTCCTCTCCCGGACAACAGGATTTGTGTCCTGCAGTCCGCATGAAATCTACAGGAGTGCCTTTTTAAGAACTCCTGCTTTGTCAACGCTGTGCTTTTGATAATTGGATAACAGCATAGAGTTCCATGAAGACGACAGATGACGCATCTTTCTGCCATCGTGTCGGAAAAGATGACGGCGAGCGTCTGATCAACAAAACGCGCTCCGTCCCATGAGATGATGATTCGGATAGATTTCTTCGGAAATATATGCCTAAGCTGATTGTAGCATTTTAGAAATGCACTGACAAGGGAAATCAGAGAAAATTTTTGTGAAAAAGGGAAGAAAAGGAATTCTTTTCGTATGGATTGTCTTTTGCCGGATACGGTGCTAAGATGAAGGAAATCTACAACGACTGGGAGGGATTGGTTATGTGGCTGTTGTTCGCTCTGTTATCCGCTGTGTTCGCGGCGCTCACGTCCATACTGGCTAAAATCGGTATCGAAGGCGTCAACTCCAATTTGGCTACGGCTATCCGTACGATTGTGGTAGTGATTATGGCCTGGGGGATGGTATTTCTCACGGATGCGCAAAACGGGATTGCGCAAATCAGCCGGAAAAGCTGGCTGTTTCTGATTCTGTCGGGACTCGCGACGGGCGCTTCCTGGCTGTGTTATTATCGGGCCCTGCAAATTGGAGAAGCGTCGAAAGTGGTTCCAGTGGACAAGCTGAGCGTGGTTCTTACGCTGATTCTTGCTTTTGTTTTTCTCCATGAAAAAGCGACCGTTTCCTCTATTATCGGATGTATTCTCATCGGCGCGGGCACGCTGCTGATGATTCGATAGAAAAATGTCCGGGAAAGAAATCGGGAATCGGGTTTTGTAGTTCCACATTATAAATTACAAAAAGGGTATTCCTCGGCAT
>CANRGX010000014.1 GCA_947630215.1 uncultured Eisenbergiella sp.
GCGACAACTATGAAAAGATCGTGTTGTCGCTGGAACCGGGACTGGATAGCTCATACGAAGGGATCAAGTCTGAGAACCTGATGGAATGGCTGCTTACAGACTGAGTCGCTGCTTTATCGTTTCCTTTTTCTGTATTTTTCTGAAAATGTATGTTTGTCAATCATGTATTGTAAACCTACATATTTTCTAAAGTATGAGCGGCTGGGGAATTGACAGGATACGGTTTTATGGTATAATTGTTTATGCGGCTCCAAAAGGGCCGTCTATCCGGGCTAGTCATGGTTTCGACAGGGGCTTTGAAGCTGGAGAAGCTATCCGCAGGCGGTGCGTCAAACCGCAAACCTAAAAATAAACGCTGAAGATAATTTAGCACTCGCCGCTTAATTGCGGCTGTCTGTCCCAGGGCACTCACACTCTGGGAACAGGCATCGACGATGTGAGAAACGATGCAGGCTAAGCTTTGCCCCTGCAGGCGTATCATGAAGCTACCAAAACCATCGGGGTGTCTGCTTCCCGACGGCAGAGGGAACAGGCCGGAGCAAGACCGGCCGTAACGAACAGACTATGATAGTAGAAGGACAGGGGATAGGCTTTTGGACACGGGTTCGACTCCCGTCTAGTCCATAAGAAAGAATGCTTGAAAATACGGTGTTTTCGGCATTCTTTTTTCTTGTTTTAGCGTAAAAACGTCAATTTAAACCATTTCAGACCGTTTAAAACCGTTTCAATTGGGGTCAAAATTGGGGTCAGGATTGGGGTCAAATCAACGTTGTTTCATACCAAAGCAGTCTGAGTATATTTTTAATTGATTTGAGCAGTAATCAAAAGTCTTTGATTTTTGTTGAAATCAATTAAAAATTATTTTGTAATTTTGCTTCGTCCTATTTTAAAATTTGCAATTGCTAGAATCTAGGGAAGATTCTAGTTCAGATAACTTGCTGGCAGATTTCTCCATTCTCTCTTGCGTTTTCTCCGAACTATTGAAGAATCTATCAAGGGCATTTGTCGCCAATTTATTGTAAGACTAATAGCTGCCATGGCCGCTATATTTGCAGCCATAGTTGTTAAACTACTAACTACTCGTTAGCCAACAACAGATACACCTTCCAATGCTTGTTTGTACTTGTCTAATGTGAACTCACCTTTTTTACAGGTCTTCGCTACTGCAACTAAAGTCTCATCAACTTCTCCAATTTCTTCAGCACAACGTTCAGCACTTAATCCTTGATGATGAAACTCATCCATTTGATCAAATTGTGCTTTCAATTCGGGAGTAAGAGTCTGCTTTTCGAATATGACTTTAAATAATGTTAAATTTAGTGCTATATTATCACCTATAGTAAATATCTATCGTACATCAATGCTCTGTCATATGGACTTTTATATATAGAGGTGATAATATAATAATCAAAGTTGAGAAAAAGGAGCTATCAATATGTTAATCAAATGCCCTGAATGTGGGAAAGAAATATCCGATAAAGCGAAACAATGCATTCACTGCGGTTATCCTTTAGAGGAATATAGATCACAGAGTGAGAAGTCAGACGATGAAAATATTTTTGTGGAAAGTACAGATACAAGCAGAATTTTGACTAAATTCTACTTTGCTTTAACTCCCGATGGAAAGCCGGGCTATAGAGAACCAGATTCTAACGTAGTAATACCATTTAACTCCAATACGCCAAGAGATATTATAAATCTTTATAATCTGGTAAAAAAAGATAAAGATTGCTATACAATGAAAGCTGATTTAACAATAAATCGTGCCGCTCATTTTGACGATGATTGGAATCATGAATATCTATTTAATGATGAAGAGATAAATACTATTTACAATGGTAGCGAGGATGATTGGCAAGAAATCATAAAAAACATAAGCAAGAAAGCTAAAGTAAGTAAGGATCATGCACATCAGCTCCTTAAAGCAATCAAAAGATGGAAATTTGTGCCTAGTGATTTCTACACAACAGATTTCAAAGAGACAGAACCTCGTCAACCAAACAATACCTTAGAGCAGAAATCAATACCAAAATGCCCTACATGTCAATCAACGAAAATAAAAAAGATTGGTTCTGGTGAAAGAGCAGCATCAATACTGACCTGGGGGCTATTTAGTAAGAAGATACAAAAAACTTTCAAATGTGAAAACTGCGGGTATATGTGGTAAATAATAAGGATGAATGACAAAATGAAAGAACAGAATAAACTTTTAGACAATCAAAATACGGATGAATCAAATATTGAAATACTTACTCCGCTTCCGTATATTTCCAAAAATATATTGAGAGAATATGAAAAAGAACCCATTAATGAAAAAATCTCTTCAGGAAATTCCTTCCATAAGGAAGAAAAGCATTTAGAATTAATAGTTGGTAGAATACGAAACGAAATAAGATTCACTGAATATTCGATAATAGGAAAGGGTGCATATGAAACAATTAAAGCCGGAGATGCTACAGATTTTTCTCAACTAAAATGGACAAAATCACATGACAAGCCTTTACGAGAAAAAGCAAGAATACTGGAGCAACTCTCAAATATCCCCTACCAATACAGGGTAGATATTATAAAAGATGGTGACATACAAACATATTATATCAGCACGGCAAATAATGCTGTGCTATCCGAGTTTCTACGCTATAATGTTCTTTCTGCTTATAGTCCCCAGGGAGAAAGTTTATTACATTATTCGCAGAAAAATGTTGAACTTCGCAGAAGTTTCGAAATCAAACAATCCATTTTGCTTTCCTATACAAATCAATTAATCAATAAAGAACGGAACATAAATGATAATAATTTGCTATCTGATCCCTATTTGATTCAGCTACTAGAATCAAGAAGGGCGTTGCATTCTATTACTGATATTCTTGTAACAATCCAACAGAAACAAAGAGATATAGTGAATGAAATTACTGACAATAGTATGATAGTACAAGGCTGTGCAGGATCTGGAAAGACCATGATTTTGTTTCATAGAATTGCACGAATCCTTAACTATCTTAATGTTTTTGCATATGATAACGTTCTACTCATTACGCCTAATGAATATTATAAATCCTACATGAAACAAATTTCTGTCAATTTATCTTTGCAAGAAGTTCAGCAGGAAACTATAGAAACATATTATCAAAATATTTTAGGGGAATTTATCCCCCAAGTGCGTAGCCATAAAATACAGAAAGAAAGTAATGTGTCGCCCCGTTTTTTAATGTATGTATATTCAAATCAGTTTATTGAAGATTTGCAACGGCAATATAATAATAAATGTATACCCAAAGTAAATGCAATTAGACAGATAGTAATAAAAATCGCAGAAGATATGAATCTCAATCGAGAAGAGTATTTAAAAAGAACAGATTATGAATTGATATCTAATGCAGAGAGAGATGGCGAATTTTTTTCGGAAAGATTAAGCCAACGCAAATTGCAAATTATAGATAATATAGAGAGGTTAGACAGAGATATAAAATCGATATCTAAGGACAAACAGAGAAAAATTGACTTATTAAAGAGAGACCTTATCAACGAACACATAAAAATAAAAACAGCAATGTCGAATTATCAAAATCCAGACGATTTTAATATACCTTATATGAAAACCTATCTTTCATCTGATTTGCAAAAACAATCAAATGAATCACTTATCTTATGGTTATACAGACTAAAGAATTATTTTGCTTTGGCAGAACAGATAACTAATTTCGATAATAGGATGGAGCAAATAGAAGATATCAATAGTAAAATAAGAGAAAAGCAAGATCAAATTAAGAATTATAAGTCAAAATTAACTGAAACTACATTAAAGAAGCAGATAGATAAATTACAAGAACTTAGTAATGTAACTTATTATTCATTATTCATAGATGCCTTTAATTCTATTGGAAGAGTCAAAGAAATGCATTTGAACAATCGAATATTCAAATTTACTCTCTATGCAATGATTATTTTTTTAAAAATAAGTGGATTATCTTTACGAACTAAATACAAGTTTATCTGTATTGATGAGGGACAAGATTTATCGTTCAATGAATATAGATTGTTAAAAGAATTGAATGATGGGGAATTTAATATTTTTGGTGATGTAAAACAAAATATGAGAGAAACTACGGGGATAAATGATTGGAGTAAAATTCAAGAATTATTTTCTGCTGATACATATGTTCTTAATGAGAATTATAGGAACACAAATCAAATAATCGAATTTTGTAATAGACACTATGGCGCAGATATGGTTCCTATAGGTTTGAATGGAGAAAATGTTAAAATTATCGAATCTAAAGATATTGCCAACTTTCTTAATGCTATTTCTATTAAAGAAGGTGAAAGATGGGCGATAATCATATCCAAAAAAATAAAAAAAGGAAATTTTTTAAAAAGTTTCCCAAGTACAAAAATTGATGATAAGATCTCCGTAAATCAGATCGGCAATGGCATTTTTTCCATATTGTATCCTGATGAAGTCAAGGGTATTGAATTTGAAAGCGTACTACTATATGTAGCTGATCTGTCTAACAGTGAATTATATGTCTCTGCCACGAGAGCGTTACAACGACTTATCATTGTCCGAAATAAAACAATTATATCGCGCAATGAAAAAAATAAAAGATCGGTATAATTTTGTATCATACTTTTTTAGGTATAAATAAAAGGCGTCGATTTCGACGCCTTTTTATATCAAAAATTCTTCCGCTTCCGCATCGGTGAGCGGTCTGCCTAATAGTTTGAAGCTTTCAATCATTTCTTTCAATTTATACCGTTTACCGTCCGGTTCACCTGTCAGCCTGCTGTCTTTTGCATAATAAGAAATATCATGCGTAATATCTATCGGTTTTCGTTTCGTTGCCAACATAGTTACCACTTAACTTTCTTATATAATTGTTTTTTTGTCAATTATCACCCTAGACAAAGTAGGGATGCCATGTGTGAACATGGAAGATAACTTTCCACGGCATATAAATCATGCATTACTGTCACACTCAGTCAGTACCGAGCGCATATTATCATAGCATCGTTTCATATAACTATGACCAGGAGTTGTCGCTACAGTGAGGGCTTCTATATTCTTCAGCAGAATATAGTTATCCCTGCGGACTATTCCAGTGATTGCTCTGTTACTTCCATTATATATATACATAGGAGAGTGGCAATCAGTGTAGGAGTTTCCCCGCATATTGTCCCTTCGTTTACATCTGTGTATCTCACAGATGGTTATAAGAAAACTTCAGTATCCTGAAGAACACTTATAGCATTCGGCATATTTACTTTTTTGAAGCCAAACATTTTAGGCTTACCGACGTTTTTGAGTGATGCAGCATCTGCTACGGCAGTGATTAATGTAGGAAATATTCCGAAAGCGTCTATAGGATCTGTAACTGCCGATAAAGCTCCGGTAGCCCCATCAATTATCACTTTAAAGAAATCTGAATTAAAGTTACATGGGACAATTCTTGAAGTTGGTTTTGGAATTTTATGTTTTTTTATGTTACAGAATCCAGATGTTTTTCGTGTTCTTTTGCGCCGATCCTGTTGAATCAAGTATTGCAACATAGGCTTTTTCAAGAACCTTTGGAACTTGAAGGATAGAAGCCAAAATATTGGCGCGATTTTTCCTCGCCATCATTTCCCAAAGAGCATTTTGTCTATTATATCCTGTGGTCTTGTCCTCTTCGGCAATCGGCTCCCAGATTTTTGCGATATCCAATAGGATTTTATATGCAGAGCAGTAATTACCATTTGCGTTAAGTATACTGACACCAAATTCATTTTGAACCTTGACCAAATTTCGAATTGGTTTTTCCATTTTTGACGTTGTTGTAACATCAATGGATCGACAATGCTTAGAAGAGGCGTTCCAATTGAGGTAATAAGCAAATTGATGGGTCATGCCAATATCAATATCACTTATCAAAAGTATATCCATGTGATTCAGGAACAGCAAATTAAAGCAATGGAAATGATCAATATTTGCTGATTTTTGTGGGGTCAAATTGGGGTCAGACAATATAAAACGGTGAAAAAATATTGTAAAATCAAGCATTTTAGGTCTTTGACACGGGTTCGACTCCCGTCTAGTCCACTTTCGCACAGAGGTTTCCGGCCGCTGAAAAAGAAGCCCGGGACGGTTCGCCGTTCCGGGTCTGTTTTTTGCCGCAGCCGGCCGCAAATCGCCGTTGTGCTTCCAAAAGAGCAGGGATTGTAAAGCTACATGGCAGAAATGGAAGCCGGTGTTGCTTTACTTTTTTCTTTCGATGTAACAAAATAAGGGTACAGTACCGATCACCCTGAAAACCAGGCGGGAAACCGGGAGGATCAATATGGAATTGGGAGAGAAGATTTGCCATCTGCGCAAGCTGTCGGGCATGACACAGGAACAGCTGGCCGGGAAACTGAATATTGCCAGGCAGACCCTGTCGAAGTGGGAAAATGGAACCAGTGTGCCGGACGTGGAGAGCGTTGTCAGACTTTCTTCCCTGTTCCGTATCTCGCTGGATGAATTATTGCTGGGGGAGGAAGGGCATAGGGAAGAAGAAAAGACACAGATTACATTGGAGGATATGTTGCGCGTCAACGCGCACAGCAGGCGGACGAATCTGCTGTTTGGCAGCGGACTGGTGTTTCTGATGGTCGGCATCCTTATCACGGCGTTTGAGAAGATGTTGGAGGAGACCACCGGGAATCTGACCTATATTTTATACCGGTATATCGCGGTGGGCGAGTTTCAGACGCCGCCTCTGAATTATGAACGGCTGCTGCTTCCGGCGCTCCTGTCCTGCGCGGTCGGCGCGCCTTTATGCCTGTGCGGTGTGTTTTTAAGAAAGAACAGGGATTAGGGAGCAAAGGAAAAGGAAAAATATGAAAAAATATCACCGGGTGTTCCTGCTGCTGACAGCGTGCGTATTGCTGGCCGGATGCGGGAAACATAAGGAAACGGATGGCGCAGATAATGAAGAACTGTACGGCAGGCTGATTGCAGGGCTGGGAGATGAGGAACAATTTTCCCTATGCGACATCGGGGAACAGAATGCCGTCCTCTTTACGACGGATCTGACCTATGACGATGGGAACGGACATAATGCGGCGGCGTACTGCACCCTGTACTATGCTTTTGACGGAGAGATCTATTCCATGGATGTCGGGAGCGCGGGCACGGCCTACCCGATATGCTATGGAGACAACTGCGTTTACGCTGCGTCAGGCCATGGCCTGAACATTTATCGGTTTGACGGAAAGGAAAGGCAGTGGACGATCTCGCTGTATGAAGAGGAAAACATTCTGAAGGAATATCGCGGGAGTACCGTGGTCAATTTCGGTTACGGGACGAGTGATAATCCGTTCTGAGCGGTTCGGCAGCCCGGAACGACCGGGTGAGAAGGACAATATGGCTGGTAATGATTCGTGCAATGTATTGCTTTTTTCGTGCAAATGGAATATACTATATCCACAGGCAGGAAAGGAGATGATTGTATGGCTGGTACGACAACGAATATCAGCATTCGTATGGATACCGATCTGAAAGCACAGGCAGATGCCCTTTTTGCCGAGCTGGGTATGAACCTGTCCACTGCTTTTAACATTTTTGTCCGTCAGTCGCTTCGTGAGGGCCGGATTCCGTTTGATGTCTCCTTGAACACGCCCAACAAAGAGACGATTGCCGCCATGTTAGAGGCGGAAAGGATTGCAAAGGATCCGTCCGTGAAAGGCTACACCGATCTCGATGAATTGTTTACCGATCTGAAAAAATGAGAAAAACAAAGTACACCGTTAAGTCTACCACGCAATTTAAAAAAGATTATAAGCTGGCAATGAGACGTGGCTTAAAAATCAGCCTGGAGGAAGATGTGCTGGTGCTGACACTGACCCGCACCGGGACGCACAGTGCTCTGTTCGGGAAATAAGATACTGCCGTATGGAAATGGGGTTCTATGCGGCAGCGATTCTGATGTCAATCGCCTGATTTCTAAAAATTCTGTTTTGTCATTTGGCCTTCTCCCTGTAAAACGTCATATAAGGGGGCAGGCCTTTTTTATGGAAATTCTGTGTTTTTTCTGAAAAAAGCTTTACAAAGTACGAAAGGAATTGTTACAATATTTTCGTTGCCCTGTGAGACGGTATCGGCGAGGGCAGCGTTTGCATGAGAAGGAGCAGTGCAGAATGCGTAGAAGAAGGGCAAGAAGAAGACGCATGATACTGGGAGCGGCCGCGGCGGTGATCCTCGTTGCCATCGGCAGCACGCTGATTTACTGGAATCTGCCCCAGACCAGACTGGGCAGGGCTCTGGACAGCGCCGCTTCCTATATGAACGCCACGGACTATGTGCAGGCCCGGGAGGCATATGAGGAAGCGCTTCAGATAGATGATTCCAGCGAGCTGGCGTACCGCGGGCTGGCGGATGACTATATGGCACAGGGCATGACGCAGCAGGCCAGGGAAGCCCTCCTGCAGGGCTATGAGGCCACCGGTTCCCAGGTGCTTTTGCAGAACTATACGGCCACGGTGCTCAACGACGTGGTGGAGCGCATAAACGACGGGACGGCGGATCTCCAGGTGCTGGGCCAGTGCCTGGATGTGCTGGAAATCGTGCCGCAGGATCAGGATGCGCTCAACCTGCTTTCGGAAGGGGCAAAACGGGTGCTGACAGACGGCGAACAGTCCGATATCCTGCTGGACGGTCTGGATGGCAGCGAGACGTTCTCGCAGTACCAGACGTTTGTGCAGCGGCTGCTTTCTCTGGCGGAAGCGTCGCCGGCGGACTATCTGCCGGCGGTAGAGGCCTGCTGTGTGATCCAGGCCCCGTCGGTCTATCTGAGCCTGTCCCATGCGCAGGACTACCGCGCCATTTTGGAGCGGGCGCAGGCGCTGGGCGCCTCCCAGGCCGATCAGCTGCTGGCCTGTCTGGATGTGCAGGCCGACATGAGCGCGTATTTCGCCCCCATGTTCGAGCAGTTTGAAGCGGGCAATTTTGAGGCGGCCAAGGATTTTATCGTGACGCAGGACTATGCCGCCATACGGGATCAGTTTATCAGCGGGACGATGAAATACTGGTACGGCCATTCCTATATCCCGGTGACCAAGGAGGCCATTGTATTTTTGCAGACGGACGGCGGCTGGATGTTTTCCTATGTGGAAAACGACGGGCTGGCGCGGCCCACCGGAACCATCCGGATCCTGGGACAGACCATGCTGGATCTGGGCGTACAGCGCAACTGCATCGAATATGTGCCCCAGTACGAACCGGGCAGTTATTATCCCCATACGGAATATGAGATCGTTTATTGGAATACCATGGTAAGCGGGATAGCGACGGACAATACCAATGTGGTATCCCGCATGAACTACCGTTTTGCGGAGAAAATATATACCGCAGAGGGCATGGAAGCGAGAATGATCTATGACTGGGGCGGGCCGAATGAAAAGAGACAGACGGAATGACGGGAGCATGACGACGGGAGCGCCGGGGAAGACGTTGTTTTTCTTCGCGCTGCCAATGATACTGGGCAATCTTTTCCAGCAGTTTTACAATATGGCGGATTCTGTCATTGTGGGACGCTTTGTGGGAGAGAGGGCGCTGGCGGCCGTGGGCGCATCCTATGCGCTTGCGACCGTTTTTGTTATGCTGGCAATCGGGGGCGGCACCGGATGCGCGGTGGTCACCTCCCAATATCTGGGGGCGAAACAGTACCGGGAACTGAAAACTTCCGTTTCCACGGCGCTGGGGGCGTTCCTTTTCTTCAGCCTCCTGCTGGCGCTGATCGGACTTTTGGGTTCCGGTTCTGTGCTGCGGATATTAAAGACGCCGGAGGATATCCGGCAGCAGGCGGGCGTCTATCTGCGCATCTATTTTCTGGGACTTCCCTTTTTGTTTTTGTATAACGTGCTGGCGGCCATGTTCAACGCCCTGGGGGATTCCCGCACGCCGTTGTATCTGCTGATTTTTTCCTCTGTGCTGAATGTGCTTCTGGATTTGATTTTCGTGACCCGTCTGGGCGCGGGCGTGGCCGGTGTGGCGGCCGCCACGGTGCTGGCCCAGGGAATTTCCGCGGTGGTTTCGTTCGGCCTGCTTTACAAAAAACTGGCCGGCTATCCGAGGGAAGGGGACAGACGGCTCTTTGACGGGACAATGCTGAAAAAAATGATACGGGTGGCGATTCCCACCATGCTCCAGCAGTCCATTGTCTCCATCGGTATGCTGCTGGTGCAGTCCGTGGTCAACGGGTTCGGGTCCTCTGTCCTGGCCGGTTATACGGCGGGAGGGCGGATAGAGTCCATCTGTATCGTACCCATGATCGCCACGGGCAATGCAGTGTCCACCTTTACGGCCCAGAATATGGGGGCGGGGCGGCCCGACCGGGTAAAACAAGGATACCGGGCGGCCTATGGCATTGTGTTTGGGTTCGCCGTGCTCCTGTGCGCGATCCTGCTTTGCTTTCGCAGGCAGATCATCGGCGTGTTTCTGGAGGAAGGAGCCGGATCGCCCGCGTATGACACCGGCGTTTCCTATGTGTCGTTCCTGGCGTTTTTCTTTGTATTCATCGGGCTCAAGGCCATTACCGACGGCGTCCTGCGCGGCAGCACGGATGTGGCGGTCTTTACCGCAGCGAATCTGGTGAATCTGTCGATCCGTGTGGCCGTGGCGAATCTGTGCGCCCCCTTCTGGGGCGTGGCGGCGGTCTGGCGGGCGGTGCCGATGGGATGGATCGCCAACTATCTCATTTCCTTCTGCCGCTACTGCAGCGGCCGGTGGAGCCAGAAGCGGCTGATTGCAGAAAAAGGGCCTGCCGGGCCGGCTTCATGAGAAAAGGGAACCCTTCCGACCGGTCACAGCCCTTCTCCTTTATCCACATGAATTTCCGTTTTGCAGTCCGGCACCAGCCGCCTGGCCTGTTCGTCCAGCAGTTGTATAAGCTGCCCGTCGTCCAGCCGGAAATGGTAGGGAACCTGCACGTCAAAAAGGATTTTTACGATGGAACCGGTTTTAAGAAGGCGGAAATCGTGCAGCCGCAGGGCAGGATCGATCCGGAGGGCCTGCTCCGCCATGGCCTGTTTGAGACGCAGCGTTTCGGCGTCGCCTGTGACCACCGGATCCATATGGATGACCGCGCTGCAGCGCAGCTGTTTTTCCAGGTTCCGTTCGACGGCGTCCACCGCGTTATGTACGTCCAGAAGGTTGTTTTGCGCATCCACCTCGGCGTGCACAGAGATCATGATCCGGCCCGGCCCGTAGTTGTGGACAATCAGATCGTGGAGCCCCAAAATGAGAGGTTCGGAGAGTACGATCTGCTCAATCCGTTCCACAAACTGTGGATCGGGCGGCTGGCCCAGCAGGGGATTGATGGTGTCCCGGGCCGCGCAGAGCCCCGCGTAGCCGATAAAGCCGCCCACTAAAATCCCGCACCAGCCGTCGATGTGGGCCCCGGTGAAGTGCTCTATGAGCGTGGCGGCCAGAACGGTGGAAGTTGCCAGAACGTCTCCCAGACTGTCGGTGGCGGCCGCACCCATGGCCGCGCTGTGGATGAGACGGGAGAATTTCCGGTTATAGGCATACATATACAGCTTCACCAGGATGGAGATTGCGAGAATCCCGACGAAAAGCCACCCGAAGTTGAGCGGTTCCGGGTGTAGAATGCGCAAAAAAGAAGTGCGGATCAGTTCGACCGCCATCACGAGAATGACGCCGGACACCGCCAGCCCCGCCAGATATTCTGCCCTGCCGTGCCCGAAGGGATGATCCCGGTCGGGCTCCTGGGCGCTGAGACGAAAGCCGATGAGCGTAATGACAGAGGATCCGGCGTCCGACAGATTGTTGAACGCGTCGGCAAGGACGGAAATGGATCCGCTCAGCAGCCCGGCCGCCGTCTTGACGGTAAACAAAAGCAGATTCCATCCGATCCCGGCCAGAGCGCAGAGCAGCCCGTAGGCCTGACGCACGGCAGGGTCCTGCGTATCCCGGCGATTGGGTATGAAAAGTCCTGCTAGAAAAGTCATCATAAAAACACCCCCATTGATCGTATCATGTTTTGCCAAAAAAGCAACTAAAATTCTTGCGCCGCAGGGGGAAATTGTGTATAATCAACCATGGTAAACCGGAAGAAATTTCAAATAGAAAGAAAGCGACGACAGAAGGAGAGAGAGCATGAGCAAAAAACCTGTAGTGTTGATGATACTGGACGGTTACGGCCTGAATGAGAGAAAGGATCACAATGCGGTGGCAGAAGCGCACACGCCGGTGATGGACGAACTGATGCGCACCTGTCCCTTTGTGAAGGGGAACGCCAGCGGCATGGCCGTGGGCCTGCCCGAGGGACAGATGGGCAACTCCGAGGTGGGGCATCTGAACATGGGCGCTGGGCGCATTGTCTATCAGGAGCTGACCCGCATTACCAAAGAGATTCAGGACGGTACCTTTTTTGAAAATCCGGCCCTGTTGGACGCGGTGCGCAACTGTAAGAAGAACGACTCCAGCCTGCATCTGTACGGGCTGGTATCCGACGGCGGCGTGCACAGCCACAACACCCACATTTACGGGCTTTTGGAGCTGGCTAAGAGAAACGGCCTTTCCAAGGTGTTCGTGCACTGTTTTCTGGACGGCCGCGACACCCCGCCTGCCAGCGGCAAGGGCTATGTGGAAGAACTGGAAGAAAAGATGAAGGAGATCGGCGTCGGAAAGGTGGCTTCCGTCATGGGGCGCTATTACGCCATGGATCGGGACAACAACTACGACAGGGTGGAGTACGCCTATAAGGCCCTGACAAAGGGCGAAGGGCTCACCGCCGAAAGCGGCCCCGCCGGCATTGCGGCCTCCTATGAAAGGCAGGAGACGGACGAGTTTGTCCGGCCCACGGTGGTGGTGCAGGACGGCGCGCCGGTGGCGACCATAAAGGACGGCGATTCCGTGATCTTCTTCAATTTCCGTCCGGATCGCGCCCGGGAAATTACCCATGCTTTCTGCGACGATGAGTTCCACGGATTTGAGCGGGAGAAGAAGCTGGATCTGGTATACGTCTGCTTTTCCGATTACGATCCCACCATTCCCAACAAAGAAGTGGCCTTCCACAAGATTTCCGTCACCAATACCTTCGGCGAATGGCTGGCGGCAAACGGCATGAAGCAGGCCCGCATTGCGGAGACGGAGAAGTACGCCCATGTGACCTTCTTCTTTAACGGCGGCGTGGAGAAACCCAACGAAGGGGAAACCCGCATTCTGGTGCCTTCTCCCAAGGATGTGCCCACCTACGATTTAAAACCCCAGATGAGCGCCTACGAGGTCTGCGATAAGCTGGTGGAGGCCATAAAATCCGAAAAGTACGATGTGATCGTGATCAATTTCGCCAATCCCGATATGGTGGGACACACCGGCGTGGAGGCCGCGGCCGTCAAGGCGGTGGAAGCGGTGGACGAGTGTGTCGGGAAAGCGGTGGCGGCCATCCGGGAGGTGGACGGCGTGCTGTTTATCTGCGCCGACCACGGGAACGCCGAGCAGCTGGTGGACTATGAGACGGGCGCGCCCTTTACGGCCCACACCACCAATCCAGTGCCGTTCCTTCTGGTCAACTACGAGCCGGGCGTTTCTCTGAGAGAGGGCGGTTGCCTGGCGGACATTGTGCCCACGCTGATCGAGATCATGGGGAAAGAACAGCCTGTGGAAATGACCGGCAAATCCCTTCTGGTCAGATGAGGATCCGTGCAGCGGATTTTTCCCGGTAGGAAGAAAAGATTCCCTGTCTTGCTTGACATATCATGCTTGACAGGGGTCTTTTTTTATGGTACAAGTGTATTAAAACAATCAATACACATAATACAATGTGTACGCAAATGCAAGAGGGACAGGGAGAAAGGAGGAAAGCGCGATGATCGCACTGGATTACCGGGACGCAAGACCGTTGTATGAGCAGATCGCGGATAAATTCCAGACCCTGATTTTAAAGGGCGTGCTGGAACCCAACAGCCGGATGCCCTCCGTCAGGAGCCTGGCGGTGGAGCTTTCCATCAATCCCAACACCATCCAGAGAGCCTACAGTGAGCTGGAACGGATGGGCTTCCTTTATACGGTGAAGGGAAGGGGAAATTTTGTGGCCTACGATGACAGCCTGCGGGAGGTGCGCAGGCAGGAGATCTTAAAAAAGCTGGACGCGCTGGCGGCCGAGGCCAGGGAGTTTGGACTGGGCCTGGCGGAAATGGAAGACCGGCTGACGGCATGCTACAGGGCCGGGAAGGAGGAAAAGGATGATTGAATGCAGGGATTTGACGAAATCCTTTGACGGGACGGCGGCAGTCAGACAGGTCAGCGTCACCATCAGGGAAAACAATGTATTCGGGCTGGTGGGCACCAACGGCGCGGGCAAGAGCACCACGCTGCGCATGATCGCCGGCGTCCTGAAGCCGGAGAGCGGACTGGCGCTGGTGGACAATATGCCGGTATACGACAACATGCACGCCAAGGCCAGACTGTTCTTTATCGCCGACGATCCTTATTTTTTCTCCAATGCCACGCCCAGGGATATGCAGCGGTATTATTCCAGCGTCTACCGGGAGTTCGACCGGGAGCGCTTCTACTTATATCTGGATCAGTTCGGGCTGGACGCCCGGCGTAAAATCTCCACCTTTTCCAAGGGGATGAAAAAGCAGCTGGCGATTCTGGCGGGGCTCTGCGCCCACACCAAATATCTGCTGTGCGACGAGACGTTCGACGGACTGGATCCGGTGATGCGCCAGGCGGTCAAAAGCATTTTTGCCAGGGAGATGGAGGAGCGGAACTTTACGCCCGTCATCGCCTCCCACAATCTGAGGGAGCTGGAGGATATCTGCGATCATGTGGGCCTGCTGCATGAGGGCGGCGTCCTGCTTTCTCGGGATCTGGAGGATCTCAAGCTCAACCTTCAGAAGGTACAGTGCGTGTTCGGATCGAAGCAGGAGGAGGAAAAGACCCTAGGACAGTTAAACCTGGTGAAGACGGAGCGGCGGGGATCGCTTCTGACTCTGACGGTCAGAGGCGGCAGAGAAGAACTGACGGCGGTTTTTGCGGCGGCCGACACATTGTTCTATGAGGTGCTGCCGCTGTCATTGGAAGAAATTTTCATCAGCGAAACGGAGGTGCGCGGCTATGACATTAAAAAGCTCGTATTTGGCTAAATGGAAGGAAAATGTCAGACGGAGGGGATGGACCTTTTTGCTGTGCGCGGTGGCGCTGGACATTCTGGTGCCCCTTATCTGCCTGATGACGATGTTAAACAGGCAAAAGGATCTGCTGGAATTTGCCGTGGGGACGCAGGAGTATCTGAAAAGGTTTGAGCTCATGAAGACATCGTTTGAATCGTTCGTGGGCTTTTCCGGGACGGATGCGATCCTGGCCGTGTTCTTTGCCGTCGTGTTCGGGCTGCAGGGGTTTTCCTGGCTGTATAAGCAGCAAAAGATGGATCTCTATATGAGCGTGCCGGTGTCCAAAACCAAGCGGTTTATCCTGATCTGGCTGAACGGGGTCTTTGCGTATGCCGTCTGTTATCTGATCGGACAGCTTCTCTGCTATGGCGTGGGCGCTTTCTTTGGCCTGCTGGAGCCCTATATGCTGGTGCAGTTTTTTCTGAACTTCGGCCTGCAGCTTCTATTGTTTATCGCAAATTATCAGCTTGTGCTGCTGGCGGTCATGCTGTGCGGCAACACGGGGTGTGCGCTGCTGGGCACCGGCGTGCTGTTTATCTATGAGTGGCTGATCCGGTATCTGCTGGAGCGGTATATGAACTGGTTCGTTTCCTATTGCGGAAGGATCCTGGAAGGGTTTTGGGTGACGCCGTTTGTTTCCTGGCTGAAGGTGAGGGAAAGCAACCGTATGCTGTGGGATACGGTCGGCAAACAGGGGAGCCTGGCAGCGATTCTGACGATGCTGGGAGAGGAAGCGCTCTTTCTTTTGGGATTTTCCCTTGTCGTAGGGGCGCTTGTCTACTGGCTGTTCCGGATCCGCCGGACGGAGGCGCACGGATGGGCCATTGCGTTTCCGGCGATCAAGCCGGTTCTGGAGGTGCTGCTTTTAATTCCCTTTGCCATGCTGGTGGGGCTTTTGGGACTGGAGCTTTCCGGGGACAGCAGCGTCATGCTGTTTGTCTGCGCCCTCCTGGCCGTCCTGCTGGGGCACGGTATCATCCAGCTGATTTATGAACGGGATCTGCGGGCCGTAAAAAAACAAAAGACAGCGCTTCTGTTTTCCCTGGCCGTCTCCTGCCTGCTCATCGCCCTGTTCCGGTTCGACTGGATCGGATATGACAGCTATGTGCCCAAACCGGAGAAGGTGGAGCGCGTTTCCGTTGCCATGGAGCGCGATTACACCCCTTTCAGGAGGTTCGATATGGACGCCCTCCTGTCGATGGATCTGGATGAATATATCCTGGAACATATGTCGTCGGAGGATCCCGATACCATTGCGGCGGTACTGGAAATGGCGAATGCCTGGCAGCGCGCCGGCAGGCCGGAGGACAGCACCGTCTGGAGCACCGCCTGGCCGCTGCAGCTGCCCGGAGAAAAAGACGGGGACAATTCCCTGACGGCCTGGTGGATCGCGCGCTATGAGCTGTCCGGGGGCCGCACCGTCTACCGCCGGTTTTTGGTGAATCCCACGGTAACGCCGGAGGCGGTGCTGGCCGTGACAAGGGACGATACCTGGCGCAGGGCGCGCTATCAGATCTATGACGAGCAGTTTGCCAACTGCCTGCCTTCCATGCGGATCCGCTATCATGACGGTATGCTGTATACGCTGTATACCGGAGATAAGGAAGAATTTTACCGGGCCTATCTGGAGGATTTTGCGGCATATGATCTGGAACTTATACAAAACAATCTGCCCTGCGGCGTCCTGGATTTTTACTTCGGCCCGGAGGAGGACGGACAGAGAGAGTGCGTCTTGAGCTTTCCCGTATATGAGTGCTTTACGAGGACGCGGGCGCTGCTTTCGGCGGACGGTATTGCAAACGGTCTGGAGGACGGGCTGCTTCCCACGGAGGACGTATCCGAAATCCGGGTGCGTTACCGCTATGATCCCGAGGCAGAGGAGGATCTGCTGGCGGTTCCCCAAACGCAGATTGCGAACCGGAATATCGAGCCGACGTGGCTGATTGCCAGCTTTGACCGTCCGGATCAGATCGCGCAGATTCTGCAAAGCGTCTATCCGGATCGGCTGAATACGATGCTGGAGGACGGCCTGTGCGGATGGAGGTTTGAACGCAGCGTGCAAGTGGATGAGGTAAAGTTTAGCGAAAGCGGAAAAGAAAAACGTTACGCCACCAGCGGCGTCACGTTCCGGGAAGGCCGGATACCGGATTTCGTGTTGGATGCGCTGCGGGAAAGCCTGCAAAAGGAACTGGAAAACAGTTCGGCCCATGAATGAAACGGCGGACAGGGACACATACTGAAACAGAAAGGACGAGGGTACGAAAGTACCCTCGTTTTCCGTAAGAAAGGACGTTAAAAAGGCACGGCGTCCGTTTTTTAAAAAGGAGGTATGAGGATGAAGGTAAGGCTGCCGATCCGGGAGGTGCACGCCAGGGAAATCCTGGATTCCCGGGGAAATCCCACGCTGGAAGCAGAGGTGACGGTAGAAAATCCGGTGACGGGAGAATGGGTGAAAAAGAGAGCGGGCGTCCCTTCCGGCGCTTCCACGGGGCAGTTTGAAGCGGTGGAGCTGCGGGACGGAGAGGTGCGCTATTTTGGACTGGGCGTGCGCCGGGCCGTGAACAACGTAAATACGAAGCTAAAGGACGCGCTGCTGGGACAGGACGCCTCCTGCCAGCACCGGATCGACGAGCAGATTCTGGGCTGTGACGGCACCCAGAACAAGGAAAATCTGGGCGCCAACGCCTGCCTGGGCGTTTCCATGGCGGCAGCGCGGGCGGCGGCGGGCGCTCTGCATCTGCCTTTGTATCAGTATCTGGGCGGTATTTACACGGTAAAGCTGCCCATACCCATGATGAACATTTTAAACGGCGGAAAGCACGCGGACAACACCCTGGATTTCCAGGAATTTATGATCGCGCCTGCGGAGGCGGAGAGCTTTGCCGAGGGACTGCGCGTCTGCGCGGAGGTCTACCACAATTTAAAAGGGATCTGCAAAGAGAAGGGACTCTCCACCGGCGTGGGGGACGAGGGCGGCTTTTCACCGGATCTGCCGGACACCGAAAGCGCGCTTTCCCTTCTGGTGGAGGCCATAGAAAAGAGCGGGCATGAACCGGGGGGCGACGTGAAAATCGCCATCGACGCAGCGGCCAGCGAACTGTTCGATCACGAGACGGGCGCCTATGTGTTCCCGGGAGAAAGCCGGATGAAGGGCCAGCGTGTGGCGCGCACGACCCAGGAGCTGATCGGATATTATGAGAGCCTGGCAAACCGTTTCCCCCTGTTTTCCCTGGAGGACGGCCTGGACGAAAACGACTGGGACGGCTGGCAGGAGCTGACCCGGCGGCTGGGGGATCGCCTGCAGCTGGTAGGCGACGATCTGTTTGTCACCAACGTCAAGCGGCTCTCCGCCGGGATCCGTCTGGGGGCTGCCAACGCGATCCTGGTGAAGGTCAATCAGATCGGGACGCTGACGGAAGCGTTTGCCGCTATCCGGCTGGCGCAGGAAAACGGCTTTCACACGGTCATTTCCCACCGCAGCGGAGAGACGGATGACGATTTCATCGCGGACATCGCGGTGGCCGTCAACGCGGGCCAGATCAAGACGGGAGCGCCCTGTCGGATGGAGCGTGTGGCAAAATATAACAGGCTTTTGCGAATCGAGGAGGAACTGTATGGAGAATTGTGGAAATGAACGGTAAAATAAATGGTTAAAGTTGTAAAAACAAGAAAAATTGTTCAGAAATGGATTGTAGTCCGGGGGAAAATTGTGTATACTGTCTTAGGAAGGAGTTCCGTATTTTTGACTAAAAAGGACTGACAGAAAATGAGCGACAGTGTTGCCAAACGGGCGATTGACAAAATCTATGATGCGATTTCCCAGACTACGGAGGAATACGTCTTTATCAGCGATTTGCGCCTGGGCACGTTCCGGTATCCGCCCCAGATGGTGGAAGAATTTGGATTGCCGGGCGAGATTGTGGAAAACGCCATGGATCTCTGGTGTGAAAAGATTCACGAGAAGGACAGGGATCTGTTCATAAAATCCATGGAGGATATGCGATCCGGCAAAACCTCCAGCAGGGATATCCAGTACCGTGCACGCAATGTGCACGGGGAATGGATCTGGCTGCGGTGCCGCGGCAGCATGATAGAGGACGAAAACGGCGAACCAAACGTCTACGTGGGCACGATTACCAATATGTCCCACTTCGACCGTTCGGATCATGTCACCGGCCTTCCCAACCGCTTTGAAGCGGAGCACCGGGTGGAGAAGCTCATCGGAAACGGCAGCAAGGAGCCGCTGGGCCTTTTGGTTTTGGGACTGGACAATTTCCGGCGGGTGAACGACTTTTACAACCGGGCCTTCGGGGATCGGGTACTGTGCCGCGCCAGCCAGCAGATCCAGCAGCTTCTGCCGGAGGGAACCGGTTTGTACCGGTTCGACGGAGACGAGTTTCTGGCGGTGTTCCGGGACTGTTCCACCGCCCAGATCTATACCTTTTATCATGCTCTGCAGGAGCGTTACTCCGTTCCCCAGGAGATCGAGGGCAACCGCTATGAGGTGACCATTTCGGGCGGTTACGCCCAATATCCCAGGGACGGTCTGGGATTCCAGGAGCTGATCAAGCGGGCGGTTTACTGTCTGGAATTTGCGAAGGCGGAAGGGAAAAATCAGATCGTCTTATTCTCCAATAAGGTGATGGAGCTCAAGGAGCGCAGGCTGGATCTGACGGAGGAGCTTCGGCTGCGCGTCGAAGGAAATTTTGAAGGCTTTGAGATGTATTATCAGCCCCTGTTTGGCGCCCAGGAGGAAAAAATCGTGGGCGCGGAGGCGCTGATGCGTTTTTCCTCTGAGAGGTTCGGACAGGTTCCTCCGGTGGAATTTATTCCTCTGCTGGAGGAGAGCGGTCTCATCGGCCGGGCGGGCGAATGGATTTTTGAGACCTCCGTGGCGGCGGCCCGGGAGATGAACGACATCCTTCCCGGCTTTACCATGCACATCAACGTCTCCTGGCTGCAGTTTGAACGCCATGACTTCCTCTCCTGGCTGATTCAAAAGAAGCGGGAGGGCTTCTGGGACGGCTGCAACATCGTGGTGGAGCTGACGGAAAGCAGCATCTCCTCCAATTACAGCAGAATACGGGACGTTTTACATACGCTGCACGAGATCGGGCTGAAGGTGGCCATGGACGATTTCGGGACCGGCTATTCTTCTCTGGGACTTTTAAAGAGCGTGCCGGTCAATATTGTCAAAATCGACCGTTCTTTCATTGTGAATATGCAGGAGAGCATTTTTGATGTGACCTTCGTGGAGTTCATCGTCAAGCTCTGTCACGCCATGGGCATTACGGTGTGCCAGGAGGGCGTGGAAAGCCGGGAGCAGGAAGAAGAACTCAGGGACAAGCACCTGGAATTTTACCAGGGATTCTATTTCGGCAAACCCATGAACCGGGAGGCTTTTCTCGACATATGCAGGAAAGGGAAGCAGGACAATGAAGTTTAAGGATATGCCCTATGAACGGGTGGATTATGAAAAGACGAAAGAGCGGATGGAGGATCTGGAAGCGCGCATGAAAAACGCGTCGTCCGGGGAGGAGGCCTGGCAGATCCATCAGGAGTATTACCGGGTCTATCAGGAGACGGCGGATCCCATGACCATCGCCCACATCCGCTATGACGCGGACACCACGGACAGCTTTTACGGGGAGGAACAGGCGTATTACGATCAGGTACGGCCCAGGATTGCCAATCTGGAAAACCGGTATAAAAAGGCGCTGCTTTCTTCTCCCTACCGCGCCTTTCTGGAAGAAAAGATCGGCAAGGTGGCCTTTGTTTCCATGGAGAATGAGCTAAAGAGCATGGACGAGGGCATTATCGGGCTGATGCAGGAGGAAAACACCCTGCGCACCTCCTATAATAAGCTGATTGCCACGGCGCAGATCCCTTTTGACGGACAGGTGCTCAATCTGTCCCTGATGCGCCCGTATCTGACGGCGCCGGATCGGAGCGTCAGAAGGGCGGCCTGGAAGGCGTTCAGCGAGTATTTCCTCACCGTGCAGGATCAGTTGGACGATATTTTCGACCGGCTGGTGAAGTGCCGTACCGCCCAGGCCAGAGCCATGGGATACGAGAATTTCATCCCGCTGGGCTACTGCCGCATGAACCGCAACAGTTACGGCAGGCAGGAGGTGGAGAACTTCCGCCGGCAGGTGAAGGAAGTGTTCGTGCCCTTTGCGGAACGGGTGCACGAGAGACGGCGGCAGCGTCTGGGTCTGGAAAAGCTGTCCTATATCGACAATGAAGTATATTTTAAAAACGGGAATCCCAGGCCGTCCGGGACGCCGGAGGAGATTTTAAAAACCGGGCAGAAGATGTATGGTGAGTTGTCGCCGGAGACCCGGGAATTTTTCGATTTCATGATGGAAAACGAACTGCTGGATGTGTTTGGCAGAAAGACCAAAAAGCAGGGCGGCTACATGACCTATATCCATACCTACGCGTCTCCCTTCATTTTCGCCAATTTTAACGGCACCGCGGGGGATGTGGACGTGATCACCCACGAGTGCGGGCACGCCTTCCAGGGCTTCCTTTCCGGAAAGGATCCGATTCTGGAGCATGGCGACCTCACCATGGAGACGGCGGAGATCCATTCCATGTCCATGGAATTTTTCACCGATCCCTGGATGAAGGAGTTCTTCGGGGACAGGGCGGAGGACTTTTTGCTGATGCAGCTGGAGGACGCCATCCGGTTTGTGCCCTACGGTACCATGGTGGACGAGTTCCAGCACATTGTCTATGGAAATCCGGATCTGACGCCGGCGGCGCGCAGACAGGCGTGGCGCGATCTGGAAAAGGTATATATGCCGCATCTGGACTACGAGGACGATCCGTTCTTTGGAAACGGCGGTTACTGGCAGCGCCAGCAGCACATTTACAACAGTCCGTTTTATTATATCGACTATGTGCTGGCCCAGACCTGCGCGTTCCAGTATAAGATCCGGATGGATGAAAATTACCGGGAGGCGTGGGAGAGTTATCTGACGCTCTGCAGACTTTCCGCCGGGGATTTTTACGGGAATATGCTCAAGGCAGTGGGGTTAAAGGTGCCTTTTGAGGACGGTTATTTTGAGGAAATCGTCGGAAAGCTGGAAAAGAAGCTGAAATGACGCACGGATTTGAGAAAAAAACCGCTGTAAGCGTGTCTTACGGCGGTTTTTTTGTGCCCGGGGACAGCAACCGTATGCGTAACCGTATGCGGTTTCGCATACGGACGTGCATGCGGTTACACAGGAGAAAAAAACGGGAATCTGGCGAAGTTTAAGTCCTTTTTCAGAAAAAAAATACCCCTGGAAGCAATTTTATATTTACTTTAGTAAAAAAAAGTGATAAGATTGTCTACAATCCAGGGGCAGATTTACTTACATAGGAATTCCCTGGAGAGATACGCGCCGGCGGACCGGCGCGGAAAAAGAAAGGAAGGAGATAAAAATGAAACTGAAAAAAGTTTTGTCAGCATTGCTCACGGTGGCAATGGTGGCAACCCTGGCAGCCTGCGGCGGCCAGACTTCGGCTCCTGCTCCGACGGAAGCGCCGGATATAGAGAGCGAAGCGCCCGCCACAGAGGCTCCCGCAGAGGAGACAGCGGCAGAGAGCACCGAAGCTGCGCCGGAAGCCAGTGATGTGGTGTACGCAGAGCAGAAGCCTCTTGTCGGCGCCGAGTACGGCACGGACTATACTTCCCTGTATGACCAGTTCGGCAAGGATGTGAGCATTGCCGACGTCATCGAGGACGAGGAGACCGGTCTTGCCTACATCGACCGCGACGGCGTGCGCTATGAGCTGGGTCTGGATTTCCTGACCATGGCCATGGTGTATAACACCGCCGTTCCCGACGGCGGCTACTGGGAGACCGAGGACGATGTGTATGCGACCTGGTGGAAGCTCTACATCCAGCGCTGGAACATCCTGCTTCCCGAGATCCCGCTGTACTCCAACGAGTACTATGACGTTTACAACGCACAGATCAAGGGTGTGGAGGATCACCCGACCAACCCTTACTGGGGCCCTGCCAATGCGCTGATCGACTGGTCCAGCGAAAAGGAGGACAACAGCATTATCCTGGGCAATACCACCGAGCTGTCCGGACGTCTTCGTGCCTCCAGCTTCGGCGTATCCTCTCCCGGCGCGGGCGATCTGGATGTGGAAAACCTGATCACCGGTCTGGAGACTGTATCCACCACCAAGGAAGGCGGCTATGAGTACAACGATACCGTAGTGGCCAGCCATGAGGATGTGATCAACGACGACGGCACCCGTACCTTTACCGTTACCCTCAAGGACGATCTGGTCTTCTCCGACGGCAGCCCTGTGACCGCGAAGAACTATCTGGTCTATACGCTGCTCAACGCAGGCCCTGTGGGCATGCAGGCGGGCGGCACCGGCAATTCCGGTCTGACCTATGTGGGCTACGATGCGTTCCATGCCTATGACGGCACCAACGACGGCGCGGATGTGGACGGCGTCACCGCCAGCAAGGTATTCTCCGGGATCCGGCTGCTTGACGATTACACCTTCTCCGTGACGGTAGGCGAAGATTACGCGAACTACTTCTACGCCATCACCTATGCGGGCTTCTCCCCGCAGCCTCTGGCTCTGTGGGTGGGCGACGCGGACATCCTGGACGACGGCCAGGGCGTGTACTTCACCGATGACTTCTATGCCAAGGACGGCGACAGCTACGTGGCAGCGGAGCAGATCACGAACGCGGTATGGGATCATACGCAGGATTATCCTTATTCCGGCCCTTACATGATCGAGTCCTGGGACGAAGCGGATCACTCCGTTGTTCTGACCGTGAACGAGAACTTCAAGGGCAACTATGAAGGCACCAAGCCTCAGATTGAAAAGGTTGTTTATAAGAGAATCATTTCCGAGACGCAGCTGGCGGACTTCACCTCCGGCGGCGTGGACGTGCTGAGCGGCATCACCGGCGGCGATGAGACCGACGAAGTGATTGCGCTGGTAGAGGATCAGCCCGACAAATATGTGGCGACCCATTACAGCCGCGCCGGCTACGGCAAGCTGGGTTTCCGTGCGGATCTGGGTCCTGCGCAGTTTGCTTCTGTGCGTCAGGCCATTGCGTACTGCATGGACCGCGCGACCTTTGCCAAGGACTTCACCGGCGGCTACGGCGGCGTGACGGACGGCCCTTACTACACCGGTTCCTGGATGTACCAGGCGGCGGTTGCGGACGGCATGCTCTTAAACGCTTATGATACCTCCGTGGATAAGGCCATCGAAGTGCTGGAGGCCGACGGCTGGGTATACGACGCGGAAGGCAACCCTTATGAGAGCGGCGTGCGTTATAAGCAGATCCCGGCGGATCAGATGTACGACAGCGACAAGACCTACGCTTCCGTGGACGGCGCTTACAAGGTGACCCAGGTAGGCGACAACTACTATATGCCTCTGGTGCTCAACTGGTACGGTACCTCTGACAACGAGTTCACCGATTTGCTTGTGACCGGCTTTATGAACAACGACAACATCACGGCGGCAGGCTTTGTGGTACAGCAGACCGTGGGCGACTTCAATCCGATGCTGGATGAGCTGACCCAGGGCGGTTACGGTGTGAGCTACAGCGGCACCCCGACCTACAACTGCTTCAACTTCGCGACCGGATTTACTTCCGCCGCCTATGACTACAGCTGGAACATGACCATCGATCCTTCCAGGTATGACGATAACAGCTCCTACTATATCAAGGATGCGGCAGACGTTTACTGGCTGAAATAAGACGGCAAAACCGGCTGACGGAAACTGAATAAAGCGGTACGACCCCAAAGGACAGGGGACTCCCCCTGTCCTTTTGTGGGTTTTGCAGGGCTGACCGCCGCGCGCGACAGCCGTTTAAACAGGGCTGGCCTGCGGGACGCGTCAGCTGTTGTATATTCTGCCTGTACGCCACGCAAAGACACTTGTCTTTGCAGGCCGCTGCCGGCAAAGAGCCGAAACCGGTATGCCATTGTGAACCGGCGGAACGGACCGGAGCCGAATGCGCCGGCTCCCAATGGCATACAGAGAGCCATCCTTATGTTGGGTTAAAGCGAGGAAAGACTATGGGAAAATATGTGTTAAAGAGATTTGGATATATGTTCGTGGTGTTGGTGATCCTTTCCTTCATCATGTTCATGATCTACAGTCTGGTGCCTGCCAACCGGGCCTATACCGACGCCAAAGCGGAGTACACCAGCCTGAAAAATTCCATTCCCAAGGGGAAAGCGGACGAGTATTTCAATGAGATCTATCTGAAATACCAGAGAATGTACGGCACGGATACCAACAACAAGGTGATCCGCTATCTGCGCTGGGTCGGCCTTTATCCGCTCTACGACGGAAAATACGACGGCCTGCTGCAGGGGAACCTGGGGTATTCCTACGACTATAAAAAGCCTGTGGTGGACGTGGTGGCACAGCCGATGAAGAACACCATCAAGATCAATATTTTTGCCACCATCCTGGCGCTGGGCATCACGATTCCGCTGGGGATCCACTGTGCCGTCAAACGGGGCAGCCGGTTCGATCAGGGAATCCAGGTGCTGACCATCATCGGCTACAGCCTGCCGACCTTTTTGATCTCTATCCTGTTTATCTGGATTTTCTGTTCCAAACTGCATATTTTCCCGCCCAGCGGCATGAAGACGCCGGGCTCCAACTTCACCGGATGGCGGAAGTTTAAGGACGATATGTACTACATGGCGCTGCCGCTGATCACCATGACGTTTTGTTCGCTGGGCGGCATGACCCGTTACGTGCGCGCTTCCATGATCGAAGCGCTGTCCATGGACTGCATCCGCACCGCCAGGGCCAAGGGCCTGCGGGAAAAGGTGGTCATTTATTCCCATGCCTGGCGCAACGCCTTGATTCCCATTGTGACGCTGGTAGTGGGGTGGTTTCTGAGCATTTTCTCCGGTTCCCTGGTGATTGAGAACATCTTCGCCTGGAACGGTATGGGCCGTCTCATGCTCTCGGCGCTCAGAACGGCGGATTATGACGTGGTACTGCTGATGCAGATGTTCTATGTGGGCATGTCCCTTCTGGGCACGCTGGTCATTGACATCGTTTACGGTCTCGTGGATCCCCGTGTCCGCGTGAACAAATAAGGAAGGAGGACAGACGGAATGAGTAAGAACAAGCAGGCTTCCTCCAAAAAGAGCGGCTGGCTTTCGCGGTTTTTCAACGGCGGCGGCAATCAGCTGGCGGACGATATGCTGGGAAAGGATGCGTCCGCGGAGGTGGAGGTCATCGTCAGCCCCATGCGGCAGGTGATCAACAATTTCCTGGAACGCAAACTGGCAGTGGGCGCCCTGGTGCTCCTGATCGTGATGTTCCTGATCATGTTCATCGGGCCGCTGTTCATGCCCAAATATAAGGATTCTTACACGGAGGTCACCCAGCAGAGCATGGCGCCCAACATGAGGCTCATGTCGGTGCCCAAAGAACTGCGGGGCGACATCAAAATGATCGACGGCTACGGCTCCTTTTCCGTGGGCCTGTCCAACGCAGGCAAGGTCTATGTCTGGGGCTCCACCCAGATCGGCACCACCGGCGTGGACATCGGCGTGATCCCGGAGGAAGTGCAGAATACCCGGATCGCCATGGTGGCGGCCGGTATCGATCATATCGTGGCCATCGGCGAGGACGGAAAGGTGTACTGCTGGGGCTCCAACAGCCTGGGACAGTACGGCACGCTGGCCGAAGCGGAAGCGGCGGGCAAGGCTGCCAATCCCAATATTGCCTACTTCCCGCAGGAACTGGCGGATAACGGCGTGGACGTAGCGAATGTCAAGAAGCTGACCTGCGGCTATCAGGCGTCCGCCATTCTGATGAACGACGGCACCCTGTATTTGTGGGGCAACAAGCTGACCTACGCCAACATGGATCTGTTCCTGGCGGCGGGCAAGGTTTATGATATCGACTTTACCTTAAATTATATCGTGGGTCTGAATAACAAGCGGACCTCCATCTATACCGGCTCCCGGGATCTGTATAACACCGTGCGGACCAATGTGGGCAGTCCGGGCAAGAAGATTTCCGAGTACTTAAACGGCAGAAAGATCGACGCCATTACGGCGACCAACACCAGCGTCTGCCTGCTGCTGGACGACGGATCCCTCTGCTTTTCCGGTGATTTCCCTCTGGACGCCACCAAGGCGCCGGAACTTTCCGCGGATGAAGATTACGTGCAGATCGTGGGCGGTTCCTACCATTATTCCGGCCTGACCAACAAAGGCAACGTTTACTCCTGGGGCAGCAACGCGCTGGATCAGACGGAGGTGCCGGACGATGTGACCGGTGCCCAGAAGCTGTATACGGGCGCGTTCCAGACCTATGCGGTGGACGAAAACGACGTGCTGCTGGATAAATGGGGATTAAAGGGCTATCTGTTCGGTACGGACAACCGGGGCGCGGACATCTTCCAGCGTATCATCAACGGCGGAAAAATGACCATGACCGTGGGCGCGGTGGCCGTCATCATTTCCTCCCTGATCGGCATCCTGGTGGGCTGTGTTTCCGGGTATTTCGGCGGCAGAGTGGACGTGTTCCTCATGCGTGTGGCCGAGATTTTCTCCGCCATTCCGTTTCTGCCTTTTGCCATGATCCTTTCGGCGGTCATGAGCCATATGGTGCTTTCCGAAACGATGCGGATATTCATTATTATGTGTATTCTGGGCGTGCTGACCTGGCCCGGGCTTGCCAGACTGGTGCGCGGACAGGTGCTTCTGGCCCGTGAGAGCGAGTACGTGACGGCGGCCAAGTCCATGGGCGTCAAGGAGAGCGTGATTGCCTTCAAGCACATCCTGCCCAACGTCATGTCCGTCATCCTGGTGACTCTGATGCTGGATTTTGGAACCTGTATGCTTACGGAATCCTCCCTGAGCTATCTGGGCTTCGGCGTGGCCTATCCCAGACCGACCTGGGGCAATATGTTAAACGGCGCCAACAATGAAACCATCATCAACGCTTACTGGTGGCAGTGGGTGTTCACGTCCATTTTCCTGGCCGTGACCACCATCTGCATCAATATTGTGGGCGACGCCCTGCGCGACGTGCTGGATCCGAAGGCCAGCGTAGAAAAGTAAGGAGGGACAGAAAAGGATGCCATTATTGGAAGTAAAAAATCTGCATACCTTTTTCAAAACGAAAAAGGGAATTGTAAAGGCGGTCAATGACGTGTCCTATTCGCTGGAGCCCGGAAAGACCATCGGCATCGTCGGGGAGTCCGGTTCCGGAAAATCCGTATCCGCCATGAGTATCCTGCGCCTTCTGGATGAAAACGGCTATATCGAATCCGGCGAGGTGATCTTTGAGGGCAAGGATCTGACCAAGCTCTCCATGAACGAGATGTACCATATCCGCGGCAACGCGATTTCGGTTATTTTCCAGGAGCCGATGACCAGCTTAAACCCGGTGTTCACCGTTGACCGGCAGCTTTCCGAGCCCTTCCTCATCCATCAGGGCATGGGGAAACGGGAAGCCCACGAGCAGGCGCTGAAGATGCTCTACGACGTACAGATTCCCAATCCGGAAGCTGTCATCCGGCAGTATCCGCACCAGCTTTCCGGCGGTATGCGCCAGCGTGTCATGATCGCCATGGCGCTGGCCTGCCGGCCCAAGATTCTGATCGCCGACGAACCTACCACGGCGCTGGATGTGACGATTCAGGCGCAGATCCTGCGGCTGATGAACGAGCTGCAGCGGGAGAAGGGGACTTCCATTATCTTCATCACCCACGATCTGGGCGTCATCAACGAGATGGCGGACGATGTGGCGGTCATGTACTGCGGGCAGGTGGTGGAAAAAGCGCCGGCCAGCCTGATCTTTTCGGACTGTAACATGAGCCATCCCTACACGGAAGGGCTGATGTTCTCCATTCCCAGGCTGGACGCGATCCATCAGAAAATCGAGCCTATCCCGGGCGTGGTGCCCCACCCGCTGGCCCTGCCCAAGGGCTGCAAGTTTGCGCCCCGCTGTAAATACTGCACGCAAAAGTGCATGGAGGAGGAACCGGGGCTGGTTGACGCAGGCGGCGGTCAGTTGATCAGATGTTTCTATCCGGAGAAGGAGGTCAGATGCAGTGAAGCACACAAAAAAATTACTGTCAATAACTAATCTGAAAAAATACTTCCCCGTCGCAAAGTCCTCCCTGTTCCAGAAAGAACAGCTTTACGTCAGAGCCAACGAGGATATTACGCTGGATATTTACGAGGGAGAGACGCTGGGCGTGGTGGGAGAATCCGGCTGCGGCAAATCCACCCTGGGACGCGTGCTCTTGCAGCTCTATCCCCAGACCGCCGGCACCACCATGTATTACGGTTCCACCCTGGCGGACACGGCGCCCGCCTATGTGAAGCATACGCTGAAAAATCTGGGCAAGTATAAGGCTGCCCTGCAGAAGGCGCAGGAAAAGGTTGCCCAGCTGGATCAGAAGGTGGAACAGGCCGGCGGCAAGGACAACGCGGACTTCTATCTGCTGCAGGAGCAGAACCTGGCCCGCTGCGAGGCCCAGACCTGTCTGACCAATATCGTCAAGATCCTGGGCGGATTTTTTGCGGCGGACGAAGAAAAGGGAACCGCGCTTTTGCTTGAGGAATACGACGCCAATGAGAAGCGCCGGAAGGCGAGGGAGAAGTATATCGCCGCCAGCCAGGATTATGAACAGAGTCTGGAACCGGACGCGAAGGGCAAAAACAGCGAAGGGCTCAAAGGGAAAATGGACGCGGCCAAACAGGAGCTGGACGCCTGTCAGTCCGTCTGCGACAAGATCACAGCACGGCTTTCCGATCTGCGCGCCGTCCACGCGGGAGAAGCAGAGTTTGACAAATATGAGGCCATGCGGGACGAGGGCATCGATCTGTCCCGCTTAAAGTACAACGAAATGCGGGTATTTCGGAAGGATCTGCAGATCATTTTCCAGGATCCCTATTCCAGCTTAAATCCCCGTATGACCATTGGCCAAATCATTGAGGAAGGGCTGCTGACCCACAACTTTTACCGGCACGGGACGGAGAAAATGCACGCGCACATCGTCAAGACGATGGAGGAGTGCGGTCTGCAGGAATATATGCTGCACCGGTACCCGCACCAGTTTTCCGGCGGCCAGCGGCAGCGTGTGGCCATCGCCAGGGCGCTGGCGGTACAGCCCAAGTTCATCGTCTGCGACGAGTGTGTGTCCGCCCTGGACGTTTCCATTCAGTCGCAGATCATCAATCTGCTCCAGGAGCTGAAGGAAAAGCAGAATCTGACCTATATGTTCATTTCCCACGATCTGTCCGTGGTGCGTTATATTTCGGACCGCATCTGTGTGATGTATCTGGGCAATGTGGTGGAGCTGGGCGACAGCGAGACGATCTTCACCGACCCCCGTCATCCTTATACGGTAGCGCTTTTGTCCTCCATCCCTACGACGGATCCGGAGAGCCTGAAAAAGGATCGCATTCTGCTGGAGGGCAATATCCCCAGTCCCATCAAGCCCCCTACGGGGTGCAAGTTCCACACCCGCTGCTACATGGCGTGCGACAAGTGCAAGAACGTGCCGCCGGAACTTTGCGAAGTGGAGCCGGGACACTTCCTGGCCTGCCATTTCCCGCAGAAAAAGCTGGATGAAAACGGCGGATACCTCTTTGAGATGCCCAAGACCATGAAGGCGCAGCGGAATACGGAGCAGGAAGCATAGGCAGGATAGGAGCGGTTTTATGTTTTTTCGCAAACGTCTGAAGAAAATGACGCCACAGGAGGAGGAAGAAAAGCTGCGGGAGCTTTCCGGCGAAAAGGTGGGCTGGAAGGATAAGTTCGCCATGATCGTGTCCGCCTATCTCGTGCTGGTGCTGCCCGCCATCCTCATTCTCCTGGTGCTGTGCGCCATGGCGCTGGGTCTTTGGGGCCTGCTGTAAATAAGAAAGAAGGGAGACGTTCCTGCTCCGGCCGGACGTCTCCTTTTTGGCGGCCGCATTTTTCCCTGTTATTTTCCTTGAAATCTTACAAAAAGTATGATAGAATCAATTTTGCGTAATGCTGGGAGGTGTTTGAAATGGAAGTGTTGCGGATCATTTTGACGGTCGTCTTTATATTGGTGAGCCTTGCGCTGACGGTATTGGTTCTGATGCAGGAGGGCAAACAGGCCGGACTGGGCGCCATCAGCGGCGCGGCCGAGACCTATTGGGGCAAGAATAAAGGCCGTTCCATGGAGGGCCGGCTGGTCAGGATCACAAAGTATCTGGCCGTCGCCTTTATCCTGCTTGCGATTCTGCTGAATATTTCCAGAATCTGGGGATGAAGAAACTGTGATCACAAAAGCACTCCGTTACCGGGGTGTTTTTTTGTTAAGGAAAAGCCGCCTGCGCAGCGCGGCCGGATGAAAACGGGGAACGATGGGAGAATTATTTTCGGAACGGAAAAAGAAAATATGCGATCTGCTGGCGGATCCGCGCTACGTGCCCATGAAGGAGAAGGAACTGGCGATCTTTTGTCAGGTGGGCCCGCAGGAGCGGGAAGAACTGACCCGGGTGCTGGAAGAACTGCTGGAGGAGAAAAAGATTCTGCGCACAAAGCGCGGCCGGTATGTTCTGGCGCAGGAGCAGACGTTTTCCGGCGTCTTTCGCAGCAGCGGGAAGGGCTTCGGCTTCGTCACCGTGCAGGAGACGGCGGAGGAGTTTTATATCCCGGAAGGGTTCGTGGGAGGCGCGATGCATCAGGATACGGTGAAAATACGTCTGCTTCCCCAAAAGCGGGGCCCCCTGCAGGAGGCGCAGATCCTGGAGGTGATACAACGGGCTTTTACGCAGGTGGTGGGCACCTACCAGAAGCAGAAAAGCTTCGGCTTTGTGGTGCCGGATAACCCGAAGCTGACGACGGATATTTTCATCCCCGGAGAAAAGAGCCGTCACGCGGCGGACAGGACAAAGGTGGTGGCGCAGATCACAGATTATGGGGATCGGAGGCACAATCCGGAGGGCGAGATTGTGGAGATCCTGGGGCAGGAGACCGATCCGGGCGTGGATATTCTTTCCGTGGTGCGCGCTTACGGGCTGCCGGAGACATTTTCCCAGAAGGTGCTGGGGCAGGCGCAGCGGGCAGCGTCGCCGGTGAGCGGCCAGGACTGTACCGGCAGACGGGATCTGCGCGGGGTGCAGATGGTCACCATCGACGGGGCGGACGCCAGGGATTTGGACGACGCGGTCAGTCTCACCGAGCAGGACGGACGGTATCTGCTGGGCGTGCATATCGCGGACGTGGCCAATTATGTGCAGGAAAATTCCGCGCTGGACTGGGAGGCAAAGACGCGGGGCACCAGCGTCTATCTGGCGGATCGGGTGATCCCCATGCTGCCCGGCGCGCTTTCCAACGGGATCTGTTCCCTGCAGGAGGGGGAGGATCGGCTGGCGCTTTCCTGTCTGATGGAGATAGACGCCCAGGGGAATGTGACAGGGCACGAGATCACAGAGTCCGTGATCCGGGTGGATCGGCGGATGAATTATGATCAGGTGGAGCGGATTCTGGAAGGACAGGAGGAACTGACGGAGGCAGACAGGGAACTGGCGCCGATGTTGGAACGGATGGCCCGTCTGTCCGCCATTTTGCGCCGGAAACGGCAGGAGCGGGGCGCGGTGGACTTCGATTTCCCGGAGTGTCAGATAGAACTGGATGAACAGGGCTTTCCCGTGGACATCCGGCCCCGGCAGCGCAGCGTTTCCATGAAGCTGATTGAAGATTTCATGCTGGCCGCCAACGAGACGGTGGCGGAGCACTTCTTCTGGCTGGATCTGCCCTTTGTCTACCGTACCCACGAAAAACCGGATCCGGAAAAGCTGGAGAAGCTCTCCTTTTTCCTCTCTCAGTTCGGGTATCGGATCCGAAGTAACGGGACCTATGCCAAGGAACTGCAGAAGCTGCTGGATCGGGCGAAGGGCACGCCGGAGGAGGGGCTGATCGGGCGGCTGGTGCTGCGGAGCATGAAGCGCGCCGCCTATACCACGGACTGCACGGGCCACTATGGACTGGCGGCCCGGTATTACTGTCATTTCACATCTCCCATCCGGCGGTACCCCGATCTGCAGATCCATCGGATCATCAAGGATTTTCTGCGGGGACGTCTGACGGAGGAAAAAATTGCCCACTACCGGGAGATCCTGCCCGGGATCGCGCAGCATTCCTCGGCCATGGAGCGGCGTGGCGACGAGGCCGAACGGGAGGTGGAGAAGCGCAAGAAGGTGCAGTTTATGCAGCGGCATATCGGTCAGGTATACGAGGGCGTCATCTGTGGCGTCACCGGCTGGGGGCTGTATGTGGAGCTGCCCAATACGGCAGAGGGACTGGTGCACATCGGCAGTCTGCCGGGGGATTACTATCTTTATCATGAGGAAAGCTATGAACTGACGGGGGAAAGAACCGGCGTCAGCTATAAGCTGGGCCAGAAAATGTGGGTGAAGGTATCCGGCGCGGACGCCTTCCTGCAAACCCTGGATTTGGAACCGGCCACGGAAAGCGACAGGCAGGCGGCACAAAAGCCGTCCTGTCCGGGAGGTTGGGATGGAAAAGGAAAGACAGAAGCTGATTGCGAACAATAAAAAGGTATTTCACGACTATTTCGTGGAGGAAAAGTATGAGGCGGGCCTGGTACTGCACGGCACGGAGGTCAAGAGCCTGCGCATGGGAAAATGCAGCATCAAGGAAGCCTTCGTGCAGATCGACAGGGGCGAGATCTTTGTGGTCGGTATGCACATCAGCCCCTACGAAAAGGGGAATCTGTTCAACCGGGATCCGCTCAGGACCCGGAAGCTTTTGCTGCATAAGGCGCAGATCAGTAAGCTGGCCGGCCAGTGCAGGCAGAAGGGATATACGATCATGCCGATTCAGGTCTATTTTAAGGACGGCAGGGCGAAGCTGGAGATCGGCCTGTGCCGCGGCAAAAAGCTGTATGACAAGCGGCAGGACATCGCCAAACGCGACCAGCGCCGGGAGGTGGAAAAGGAATTTAAGGTAAAAAACCTGGGATAAACGGCGGGCGGCTTTTGCGGTCTGTATCCATTGAAAAGCGTGCCGTTGTGTGGTATGATACTGGAAAATGCAGCGCTTACAGCGACGGAATCGGAAGTAAAGGAGCGTTTATACATGAAGCCTTTATGCGCATTGCTGGAACAACTGGAATATGTCTGTGAAAGGGGAAGCCAGCAGCGGCAGGTGTCCGCCGTGGTGTATGATTCCCGCAGGGTCACGCCGGGCTGTCTCTTTGTCTGTATTGAAGGGGCCAATTTCGACGGACATACGGCCGCCGCAGAAGCGGTGTGCCATGGCGCAGAGGTACTGGTGGTGCAAAAGGAGGTTTCCCTTCCTGCCCAGGCCGACGTGACGGTGATCCGCGTGGCGGATACCCGCTACGCTATGGCCTTTCTTTCGGCGGCCTGGTTTGACCATCCGGCGGACAGACTGACCACCATCGGCATTACGGGCACCAAGGGCAAGACCACCACCACCTATCTGGTAAAATCCATTCTGGAAAACGCGGGACGAAAGGTGGGACTGGTGGGCACCATCGAGGTGATCATCGGGGAAGAACACATTCATGCCCAAAATACCACGCCGGAATCCTATGTGCTGCAGGAGTATTTTTCCCGGATGGTGCAGGCCGGATGCGATACCGTGGTGATGGAGGTTTCCTCTCAGGCTCTGATGCTGCACCGCACCCAGGGCTTTCTCTTTGATTTCGGGATCTTTACCAATCTGGAGCCGGATCACATCGGCCCCCACGAGCATGACAGCTTTGAGGACTATCTGCGCTGCAAGGGACTGCTTTTTCGGCAGTGCCGGGTGGGGATCGTCAACCGGGACGACGCCCATTGGCAGCAGGTAACAAAGGGGCACACCTGCCGGCTGGAGACTTACGGGCTGACACCGGGCGCCGATCTGGAGGCGCGGCGGCTGGAATTTACCAACGATCAGGGGCGTCTGGGCGTGCGGTTTGCGGTATATGCAGCGGCGGAGAAAAAGGAGACGGAGGTCTGCATTTCCATGCCGGGCCGGTTTTCCGTCTATAACGCTCTGACTGCCATCGCCATCTGCCGTCATTTTCAGATTTCCGAAAAGGATGTGCGCAGCGCGCTTCTCAACGCCAGGGTGCGGGGACGCATTGAAATGGTGAAGGTATCCCCGGCCTATACGGTGATTTTGGACTACGCGCACAACGCCATGGCGCTGGAAAGTCTGCTGACCACGCTTCGGGAATACGAGCACGGCCGTCTGGTCTGCATTTTCGGCTGCGGCGGCAACCGTTCCCGGGAAAGACGGTTCGAGATGGGGGAAGTGTCCGGACGGCTTTCGGATTTTACCATCATCACTTCCGACAATCCCCGGTTTGAAAAACCGGAGGCGATTGTGGAGGACATTCTGACCGGGATAAAAAAGACGGACGGGGCCTATACGGTGGTGATCGACAGGAGAGAGGCCGTGGGCTATGCCCTGGATCACGCCCGCCCCGGCGATATCATCGTGCTGGCGGGGAAGGGACACGAGGATTACCAGGAGATAGAGGGCGTCAAATATCATATGGACGACAGGGAACTGATAGAGGAAGCGGCCAGGGAAAGAGGAATTTCCTTTTCATGAACGAATTTGCAAGTGTGATTGTGGACATTTCCCACGAAAAGGTGGATCGTCCCTTTTGTTATAAGGTGCCGCCGCAGATGCGGGAAATTTTAAAACCCGGTATGCGGGTGCGGATCCCCTTCGGTCAGGGGAACCGGCCGCGCACCGGATATGTGATCGAGCTGACGGACGAATCGGACTATCCAATGGAACGGCTCAAGGAGATCGAAGCCGTTTTGGAGGACGCCGACGTGCCCCAGCAGCGGCTGATCGCGCTGGCGGCCTGGATGAAAGAGCAGTACGGCTCCACCATGATCGCCGCGTTAAAGACGGTACTGCCGGCGCGCCAGAGGGTGAAGCAGAAGGAGACCGTACAGATCCGGCTGGCCGTTTCCGGCGACCGGGCCGGCGCGCTTTTAGCCCAATACGGACAAAAGCACTGGACGGCCAGGGAGAGGCTGCTGCGGGAGCTTGTCCGGGAGGAGGTTCTGCCCCGGGAGCTGGTGCTCCAAAAGCTGCACATTCCGGCGGCCACCATCCGGTGGATGGAGCAGCAGGGCGTCCTGTTACAGGACAGCCGTCCCTGTTACCGCAACCCCGTGAAGGCTGCCCTGCAGACAGGAGAGCAAAAAAATTTGAGCCCCGCCCAGCAGGCTGTTGCAGACAGTGTGCTTTCGGCTTACGATCAGGGACAGCGCAGGCCCGTCCTGCTTCACGGCATTACGGGCAGCGGAAAGACCGAGGTTTATCTTGCTCTGATCGAGGGCATGATAAAACGGGGGAAGCAGGCCATTGTCCTCATTCCCGAGATCGCGCTGACCTATCAGACCGTCATGCGGTTTTACCGCCGGTTCGGGGATCGGGTTTCCGTGATGAATTCCTCGCTCAGCGCCGGGGAAAAACAGGATCAGTGCGAACGTGCCCGGACGGGGCAGATCGATGTGATCATCGGCCCCCGATCCGCCCTGTTTGTCCCCTTCCCGGAGCTGGGGATGATCGTCATAGACGAGGAGCATGAGAACAGCTATAAAAGTGAGACCATGCCCAAATACCATGCCAGGGAAACCGCCCTGCAGCTGGCGTCTCTGTCGGACGCGGTGGTGGTGATGGGATCCGCCACCCCTTCCCTGGAAAGCTATGACAGGGCCAAAAGGGGAGAATTTTCCTTTTACCGGCTCACAGAGCGCCTGACGGGCGGGCAGCTTCCGGCCGTCCATGTGGCGGATCTGCGCCGGGAACTGCAGGCGGGGAACCGGACGATCTTTTCGGATATTCTGAAGGAAAAACTGGCAGACTGTCTGGAGCGGGGGGAGCAGGCCATGCTCTTTCTCAACCGCAGAGGGTACGCGGGCTTCGTGTCCTGCCGTTTTTGCGGGTATGTGTGCAAGTGTCCGCACTGCAGCGTTTCCCTTTCGGAGCACCGGGAGAAAATGAGATACGGCGGCCGGACGGCTGTGGCGAATCGTCTGATCTGCCATTACTGCGGCTATGAACAGAGCGCCCCGACGGTCTGTCCCGTCTGCCATTCCCGTTATATTCTGGGGTTTAAGGCGGGGACGCAGCAGATAGAACAACAGCTTTCCCAGCTGTTTCCCAAGGCACGGATCCTGCGTATGGACGCGGATACCACGCGCACGAAGGACAGCTATGAGAATATTTTATCCGCCTTTGCCAACCGGAAGGCCGATGTGCTGGTGGGCACCCAGATGATCGTCAAAGGCCATGATTTCCCGGATGTGACGCTGGTGGGGATTCTGGCCGCCGACCTTTCCCTTTCCGTGGGCGATTACCGTGCCGCGGAGCGCACGTTCCAGCTTCTGACCCAGGCGGCCGGCCGGGCCGGGCGGGGAAAACGGCCCGGAGAGGTGGTCATCCAGACCTATCAGCCGGATCATTACAGCATCCGGCACGCGGCAAATCAGGATTACGAAGCGTTTTTTGAGGAAGAAATGACCTACCGGCGGCTGCTTTCGTATCCGCCGGCCGCGCATATCCTGGCGGTTCAAACCTTCTCGGAGAAGGAGCAGGAGGCGCAGGAGGCGGCACAGGAGGCGGCGCAGATCGCCAGGCAGATGGCGGCGGACGGTGCTTTGCAGACGGTTGTCATCGGCCCGGCGCCGGCCCTCATCGGCAGGATAAACGACGTATACCGCTTCGGTGTCTATATCAAGGACCGGGAGTATGGCAGACTGGTGGAAATCAAGAACGCGGTGGAACGGATGAGGGCCGGCCAGGAGAGCCCCCTGGGAAGCTGTCAGTTTGACTTTGACCCCATGAACGCATACTAAAAGGGCCCGGACAGAATTTGGGGCCGGGCATTGAAAGGAGAAAGAGAATGGCGATCCGCAAGATCAGGACGTTGGGAGATCCCATCCTGAACAAGACGTGCAAGGAAGTAAAGGAGATGACGCCCCGGCTCCGGGAGCTGGTGGCCGATATGTTCGATACCATGTATGAGGCCAACGGCGTGGGGCTGGCCGCGCCCCAGGTGGGGGTCTTAAAACGGATTGTGGTCATTGACACCACGGGAGAGGATCCGATGGTGCTGATCAATCCGCGCGTTCTGACGGCGGCCGGACGGCAGACCGGCGGAGAGGGCTGTCTTTCCGTGCCGGGGAAAACGGCCACGGTGACGCGGCCCGCCCACATTACGGCGGTGGCGCAGGACATGGATATGAACCTCGTCGAAATCGAAGCTTCGGATCTGCTGGCCAGGGCGATCTGCCACGAGACGGATCATCTGGACGGCCGGCTGTATGTGGAACTGGCGGAAAAGGGAACGCTGATGGATACGGATGCGTACTACGCCGAAGCGGAAGCGGACGAAGACGCAAAGGACGGAGAATAAGATGAAAATAGTCTATATGGGAACGCCCGAATTTGCGGTGGGACCGCTGGAAGCGCTGCTTGGCGCGGGGCATGAGATCCTGGCGGTGGTGACACAGCCGGACCGGCCGAAGGGACGCAGCGCGAAGCTGCAGCCGTCTCCTGTGAAGATCTGCGCCCTTGCCCACGGCATACCGGTGCTGCAGCCAAAGCGGATCAAGGCGCCGGAGGCGGTGGAAGAGTTGCGCAGGCTGCAGGCGGACGTGTTTGTTGCGGCGGCGTTCGGTCAGATTCTGTCTCAGGAAATTTTGGATCTGCCGCGGTTTGGCTGTCTGTGTATCCATGCTTCCCTGCTGCCCGCGTATCGGGGGGCGGCTCCGATCCAGTGGGCGATTTTAAACGGGGAAACCCAGAGCGGAATTACCGTCATCCGCATGGACGCCGGGATCGATACGGGGGATATGCTGGCAAAGGCAGTGGTGCCTATCGGGGAAGGAGAGACCGACGAAAGCCTGAGCAGGAAACTGATGGAGACCGGCAGCCGGTTGATTGTGGAGACGCTGCCGGCGCTGGAGAGCGGACAGCTGAAACCGGAGAAGCAAAACGATGCGGACAGCAGTTACGCGAAGATGCTGACCAAGGAAATGGGCCGGATCGACTGGACCCGGAGCGCTGCCGGGATCGAACGGCAGGTGCGGGGCCTGCATTCCTGGCCCGGCGCCTATTGTGGCTACGGGGGAAAACAACTGAAAATCCTGGCGGCCCGGGCGGCGGAAGATGTAGACAGTAGTTTGCCCAAAGTGCCCGGCACCATCCTGTCGGTGACTCCGGACAGCGTCTGGGCAGCGGCCGGACAGGGCGCGCTGCAGATTCTGGAGGTGCAGCTGGAGGGCAGAAAGAAAATGGCGGTCAGGGACTTTTTGCATGGCTGTCCGATGAAAAAGGGGGAAAGGTTGGAATGATGTATCCCGGTGCCTATTATTATGACGCGACGTATTTTCTGGTGCTGCTGGGCGCGGTTCTGTCCATGATCGCCAGCGCCAGCGTGAACAGCGCTTTTTCCCGCTACAGCGCGGTGCGCAGCATGAGCGGGATGACCGGCGCGCAGGCGGCGCGGCGGATTCTGGATCAAAACGGGCTGTATCATGTGAAGGTGGAGCACATCAGCGGCAGTCTGACGGATCACTACGATCCCAAGAGCAAGGTACTGCGCCTTTCCGATTCCACCTACAGCGCGGGCAGCGTGGCGGCCGTAGGCGTGGCGGCCCACGAGTGCGGCCACGCGGTACAGGATTCGGAAAGCTATCTGCCGCTGCGGATCCGATCCGCCCTGGTGCCGGCGGCGAATTTCGGATCCCGTTTCGGACTGCCCATTTTTCTGTTCGGACTGCTCTTTGGGGCAAACGAGTTCCTGATGCAGATTGGCATTTGGGTTTTCCTGCTTTCGGTGCTCTTTCAGGTGGTCACCCTGCCCGTGGAGTTTGACGCCAGCCGGCGTGCGCTGAAGATGCTGACAGGATACGGGATTCTGGGAGAACAGGAAGTGGCAGGAAGCCGTAAGGTGCTGCGGGCGGCTGCCATGACCTATGTGGCGGCGGCGGCAGCCTCCGTTCTGAACCTGCTTCGGCTGGTTCTGCTGTCCAGACGGCGGGACCGGGACTAAAAAGGGTGTAGGCGTATGCAGGCAAGAGAACTGGCGCTGGATCTGCTCCTGGAAGTAGAGAGGACCGGCGCATATGCCGGGAACCTGATCCGGGAAACACTGGAAAAATACGATTATGAAGATCCCCGGGAAAAGGCTTTTTTCAAGCGGCTGACGGAAAGCACGCTGGAACACGGCATCGCGGTGGACTGGGCCTTAAACGCCTGCTCCAAGGTGCCGGTGGAGCGGATGAAGCCGTTGGTCCGGGCGCTGCTGCGCCTTTCCGCCTGTCAGATCCTGTTTCTGGAGAACGTGCCGGATCGGGCGGTCTGCGACGAGGCGGTGAAGCTGGCCAAAAAGCGCGGCTTTTCCCCGCTTTCCGGCTTTGTCAACGGGGTGCTGCGCACCCTGATCCGAAAAAAGGGGGAAATCGCCCTGCCGGATGCTCAGAACGATCCACAGGGATATTTGTCCGTGCGCTACAGTATGCCCCGCTGGCTGATTGCGCTGTGGGAGGGACAGTACGGTCAGGAACGGACGAAAACCATGCTGGAGGCGCTGGAAGAAAGAAGACCGGTGACCATCCGTTTCTGCCGTATGACGCCCAAAGAGGAAGCGGCGGCGGCGGAGACGATCCGCAAGAGCGGCGTCTCGGTGGAACTGCATCCGTTCTGGCCACGGGCCTGGGAGCTGGGCGCTTTTTCCGGCGCTGCCTCTCTGCCGGGCTATGGAGAGGGTCTTTTTTACATCCAGGACGCCGCCAGTATGATGGCGGTGGCGGCGGCCGGCATCCGGCCCGGTATGCGCGTGCTGGATCTGTGCAGCGCGCCCGGCGGGAAGACCGTCCTGGCGGCGGAATATGCCGGAGAAACCGGTGTTGTGCGGGCCGGGGATCTTTCGGAAAAACGACTGCTTAAGACAGCGGAAAATACGGCCCGGATGGGCCTTTCCAATGTGGAAATACGGCAGTGGGACGCCCGGGTATTCCAGCCGGATCAAGAGGAGTGGGCGGACGTTTTGCTGGCCGATCTGCCCTGTTCCGGTCTGGGCGTCATTGGACGCAAGAAGGATATCCGGTATCGGATCCGGCCGTCCGATCTGGCGGATCTGGCCAAGCTGCAGCGCGAGATCCTTTCCGCTTCCTGGCGCTATGTGAAAAAGGGTGGGATCCTGCTGTATTCCACCTGTACGGTGAACCGGGGCGAGAACGAGGAAACCGTGCGGTTTCTTACCAAACAGGCCCCTTTTTTGCTGGAAAGCCTGGATTTCTGTCTGCCGGATTCCATGAAAAGCAGGGAAACGGCGGCAGGGATGCTGCAGCTGTTCCCGGGGCAGTACCATACGGACGGATTTTTTATGGCGCGGCTGCGCAGAATGGAGGGTACGGATGACGGATATCAAATCCCTGGATCTTTCCCGGCTCAAATGCCTGATGACCCAGATGGGGGAAAAACCGTTTCGGGCGCAGCAGATCTATGCCTGGATCCATCAGCGGCAGGCGGCGGACTATGCCTGCATGACGGATCTGTCCCTGTCCCTCCGGGAGAAGCTGGAGAAGGACTGGCCGCTTGCGACCCTCTCTCTGGTGCGGGAGCAGACCTCCCGGCTGGACGGCACGAAGAAGTATCTGTTTGAGCTGCCCGACGGGGAACTGGTGGAGAGCGTCCGGATGCCTTACCAGCACGGCGCGTCCGTCTGTATTTCCTCCCAGGTGGGCTGTCGGATGGGCTGTCTGTTCTGTGCCTCCGCCATCGGAGGTTTTCAGCGTAACCTTCTGCCGTCGGAAATGCTGGATCAGGTTTACCGCATCTGCGCGCTCACCCAGGAACGGGTGAACAGCGTGGTGGTGATGGGAACGGGGGAACCGCTGGACAACTACGATAATCTGCTGGTCTTTCTCAAACTGCTGACGGGAGAAGGCGGGCTGCATCTCAGTCAGCGCAGCGTGACGGTTTCCACCTGCGGCATCGTCCCGGGCATTTACGCGCTGGCCGGGGAAAAGCTGCAAATCACGCTGGCCCTTTCCCTGCACGCGGTGACGGACGAAAAGAGAAGAAAAATCATGCCGGTGGCAAACCGCTATTCCCTGGCAGAAGTTCTGGAGGCCTGCCGGGTCTATCAAAAGGAGACGGGTAGGCGCATCACCCTGGAATACAGTCTGATCGGCGGCTTCAACGATACCGAAGAGGACGCCCGGGGGCTGGCAGAGCTGGCCGGGCCGCTTTCCTGCCATGTGAACTTAATCCGGATCAATCCCGTCAGGGAGCGCGCATTTACGCAGCCGGACAGGCGTATAGCGGAGGCATTTAAAAATAAACTTGAAAAAAACGGAATAAATGTTACTATTAGAAGGGAAATGGGCCGGGATATTGACGGTGCCTGCGGGCAGCTTCGCCGCCGGCACACGCAGCAGGGCGCAAAGGGGTGAACGCAACAGATGAAGGCATATGCGATTACCGATATTGGAAGAAAACGCAAGATGAATCAGGATTACGCCTATCTGTCCACAACAGGGGCCGGGGGACTGGAAAACCTTTTTGTGGTGGCGGATGGAATGGGCGGCCACAAGGGGGGCGGCTATGCTTCCCATCTGGCGGTGGAGTCCATGCTCTCCTTTCTGGACGAGGGACAAAAGTCGGATCCGGACTGCCCGGAGCAGATCCTGACGGACGCGATTCAGCGGGCGAACGGGAACATATGGCGCACGTCGCTGGAGGACGACCGGCTGGCCGGAATGGGCACCACTGTGGTGGCGGCCACTTTTTGCGGCGGCGTGCTGGTGGTGGCCAACGTGGGAGACAGCCGGCTCTATGTATCGAATGAGAAAGAAATCAGACAGATCACCCAGGATCATTCCCTGGTGGAGGAGATGGTGAGGGCCGGCAGTTTGAGTAAAGAACAGGCCAGGAACCATCCCGACCGCAATATCATCACCCGCGCCGTGGGCGTGGAGGAGGATCTGAAGGTGGACTGTTTTTTCGTGCCCTTAAAAGAAGGGGATAAAGTCCTTTTGTGTTCCGACGGCCTGACGAATATGCTGGAGGACGAGGAGATCCGGCAGATTCTGCAGCTGCCGGGCAGCGTGGAGGAACGGGCGCACGAACTGGTGCGCACCGCCAACGAGCACGGAGGCCGGGACAATATCGCGGTGATTGTTATGGAGCCGTATGCAGATGAGGTGAATCCATGATCAGAATTGGTATGATGATCGGCGACCGCTATGAGATCCTGGAACGGATCGGCACGGGCGGGATGTCCGACGTATATAAAGCAAAAGATCATAAACTGAACCGCCATGTGGCAGTCAAGGTGTTAAAACAGGAATTTTCCGAGAATACGAATTTTGTTTCCAAATTCCGGGCGGAGGCCCAGGCAGCCGCCAGCCTGATGCACTCCAACATCGTGAACGTTTACGATGTGGGAGAGGACAACGGCGTTTTTTATATCGTGATGGAGCTGGTAGAGGGCATCACGCTGAAAAAATACATTGAAAAGAAGGCGCGGCTGTCCTTTAAGGAAGCCGTCAGCATTGCCATACAGGCCTGCATGGGCATCGAAGCGGCCCACAAGAACCACATTATCCACCGGGACATCAAGCCGCAGAATATTATCATTTCCAAGGACGGCAAGGTAAAGGTGACGGACTTTGGCATTGCCAAGGCGGCCACCAGCAACACCATCACCTCCAACGTGATGGGATCCGTTCACTATACCTCCCCGGAACAGGCCCGGGGCGGCTACAGCGACGAAAAAAGCGACATTTATTCCATGGGCATCACGCTGTTTGAGATGCTGACCGGCCGGGTGCCGTTCAACGGGGAAACCACCGTGGCCATCGCCATCAAGCACATTCAGGAGGAAATGCCCTCTCCCCGGGACTTTGTTCCCGAGATTCCCGTGTGCGTGGAGCAGATTGTGCTCAAATGCACCCAGAAAAGCCCGGACAGACGCTATCCCTCCATGGCCGCGCTGATCGCGGATCTCAAAAAGGCGCTGATCTCCCCGGACGAGGATTTCGTACAGATAGAAAATACCGACGAAACCATGGCGACCCGGAAGGTGGCCGCCAAGGAACAGACGGAAATCCGCAGGCAGACGAAGAAAAAAGAGCCCGAGAGGGAGGAAATGCGCCTGAAAAAGAACAGCGGATCCGGCAGCGCCTCCAAGAAGAAAAAGGCCGCTGTCCAGGAGCCCCAGGAGGAGGAAGAAGACGACGCGGATATCCGAATGGAGCGCATCACGACGGCGCTGGCCATTATCGGTGCGATTCTCATTGGATGCGCGGTGATCTTTTTGGTCGGGCGCACGCTGGGCATTTTCGATCTGCAGCCCGCATCCGGTTCCGTTACCATGATCAGCGTAGAGGGCATGAACGAACAGGAAGCGGTCAACGCGCTGCAACAGCTGGGACTGCGGGTGGATGTGCTCTATGAACCGTCCGACACCGTGGCGGAGGGGCAGATCATTTCCGCCAACGTGCAGGAAGAAACGGTGCTGTCCCGGGGCAGCCGCGTGGTGTTGACCGTCAGCAGGAAGGATACGAACGGGCAGCTTCCGGTTCCCTCCGTGGAGGGGCTGCTGGAGGCGGACGCCACGGCCACGCTGCAAAAGAGCGGATTTACGGTCGTCAAATCCGAAGGGTATTCGGAAACGGTGGACAAGGGCAAGGTCATCAGTCAGAATCCGGCGGGAAGCTCCACAGCGGATCGCGGCGCCGAGATCTCCATCGTAATCAGCCAGGGCCCCAACACCGACAATAAAGTCCTTATGCCGGCCGTCATCGGCCTGGATCCCATGGATGCCATCAGCATTCTGACGGAATCCGGCCTGCTGGTAGGGGAGCAGACGGACATGAACGACGAGAATCCGGAGCTGATCGGGAAGGTGTGCTATGCCAGTTACACGGTGGGCGCGGCGGTGGAGCCGGGTACGGTCATTGATATCGGCATCAGCATCGGCCCCAAGGAAGCGACTTATATGTACCAGGACGCGATTTTAAGTCCCGCCGATCTGGATCCCGACTATAAAGAAGGGACGGAGTGCACGGTGACGGTCACCGGGCAGTCCGAGAAGGAATATTTCAAAACCACGGTGCGCTCTTTCCCCATCACCACGGTCAATCTGCGCGGTCTGACGGATCCGGCGGCGCTGATCACCTATGAGTACTACGTGGAGGAGCCGGCCCACACCGAGACGAACGAAAACGGAGAGACGGTGACCGTGCCGGGCGGCAGGGTGCCCCGCGTGAAGCAGCGCACGGTGTTCTTCACACCGGAAGGATAAACGGATGCAGGGAAAAATAATCCGGGGGATCGGCGGTTTTTTCTATGTGCATACGGAAAACGGCGTCTACGCCTGCAGGGCCAGAGGGATCCTGCGCAGGGAGAATATCAGGCCTCTGCCCGGGGATCTGGTCCGCATACAGGTGCTGGACGAGGCAGCAAAGGAAGGCAGTATCGAGGAGATTGTACCCCGCAAAAACGCCCTTATCCGCCCGGCGGTAGCCAATATCGATCAGGCGCTGGTGATCTTTTCGGTGGTGTCGCCGCGGCCCAATTTCAACCTGTTGGATCGGTTCCTTGTCTCCATGGAACGCCAGGGGATCGGCAGCGTGCTCGTATTTAACAAGACGGATTTGGCGCAGGAGGGACAGAGACAGGAAATTGCAGAGCGCTACGGACAGAGCGGCTATCCGCTTTTGTTTGTCAGCGCCCGGACGACGGAAGGAATAGAGCGGATCCGGAAGATCCTTTTGGAAAAGACCACTACCGTGGCGGGACCGTCCGGCGTGGGGAAGTCCTCCCTGATCAATCTGCTTCAGACGCAGCGGTATATGGATACCGGCGAAATCAGCAGTAAGATCGAACGGGGAAAGCATACCACGCGGCACACGGAGCTGTTGTGGGTGGAGGAAAGCACCTATATCCTGGACACGCCGGGTTTTTCTTCCGTGGAGCTGCCGGATGTGCCAAAAGAGGAACTGGGCGATCTTTTCCCGGAGATCCGGAGCCGCAGGGACGGCTGCCGTTTTTCGGGATGTTCCCATCTGAGCGAGCCGGACTGCCGGGTGCTGCAGGCGCTGGCAGACGGGGAGATCGGCAGGGAAAGATATGAAAGCTACAGGCTGTTTTATGAAGAAATCAAAGGCCGCAGAAGATACGCAAACGCATCGGGCCAGAGATAAATCGCCAAAATAAAAAGGGCAGGCCGGCAGGGACATCCCGCCCTTTTTTGCTGCAAGGCGCGGCAGAGGAAAGAACGCCAGAAAAGGAGAGGTCATTCAGATGCCATTGGTAAGCATTCTTGTTCCGGTCTATAATGCGCAGAAAACAATCGACAGGTGTATCAGCAGTATCCTCAACCAGGAATACCGGGATTTTGAGTTGCTGCTGTTGGACGACGGAAGCACGGACGACTCCGGAGCTATCTGCGACGCATACGCCCAGCAGGACGCGCGCGTCCGGGTGCTGCACAAGGAAAATTCGGGCGTTTCCGATACCCGCAACCGGGGGATCGCCATGGCCGTGGGAGAGTATCTGCAATTTGTGGACAGCGACGACTGGATCGCGCCGGAGGCCACCCGGTTTTTTGTGCGGGCGGCGACAGAGAACCGGTGCGACATGGTGATCGCCGACTTTTACAGGGTGGTCGGGGAGCGCGTTTCGCAGAAGGGAAGCATCGAAGAAGAGGGACTTCTGGATCGGGCGGACTATGCCGTGAACATGATGCAGAAGCCGGCGGACTTTTATTACGGCGTCCTGTGGAATAAATTCTATAAGCGCTCCCTCATCGAAACGTATCGGATTCGGATGGATCATTCCGTCAGCTGGTGCGAGGATTTCCTGTTCAATCTGGAATATATCCGGCACACCCGTACCATTTACGCCTTAAAGATGCCGTTGTATTATTACGTCAAAACCAAGGGCTCCCTGGTCTCCCAGGGCCTGAGCATGAAAAAGACGATCCAGATGAAACGAACCGTTTTCGCGTGCTATAACGACTTCTACAAGGACGTCTTCGACAATACGGACTATGAAAAAAGAAAGGGACAGGTCTACCGCTTTTTGTTCGACGCGGCCAGCGACGGAACCGTATTTCCCCTGAATATCCAGGGAACGTACCGGCTGGGCAGCGAAAGAACCAGGGTGAGCGAAGGCGCGCTGGAAGGAGAGGGGATCTTCTTCGATATTTACCGGGAAAGAAAGCTGCAGGAAAAGCTGTTTGACATTGTGGCGCTGCGCAACGATCTGACGACGGACGACGTGAAGCTTTTGTATTATCTGAACCAGCCCCATAAAAACTGCACCGCCAGGGAAATGGCGGACGTTTTGAATATTCCCAAACGGGGGTTGTCCGCATCGATCCAGAGACTTCTTTCCAAGGAAATGATCGCGGTTCTGGAGAAGGAAAAGGGAAAGGGCGCAGCGAAGGAAAAGCGGCAGGAGGATCGGCAGAAGGCAAACGGAAAAGGGAAAGAATACGTGGTCACGCAGGAGGCCGAAAACGTCATGTCCGAGCTATTGTTTGTCCTCTGCGACCTGGATCAGGTTCAGTACGAAGATTTTACGCAGGAGGAAATCGCCGTTTATGAAAGGCTCAACGAGAAAAGAAAGCGGAATATACGGGAGGCGCTCCGGGCGTAGAGGGCAGGAGCAGGAGAGAAAAAGATGCTAAAATGCAGTGTATATGCCGGTTTTGGCTATTTGTGCGGCAGTGTTTTGTTTGCCAGGGTCTTTGCGGCCCTGCTGCAAAAAGGGGATATTACGTCGTCCAGCCCGGATAAAAATCCGGGAACGGCAAATGCGTTTCTCTACGGCGGGTTCTGGTGCGGGGTCCTTACCCTGTGCGGGGATCTGCTCAAGGGGTTTCTGCCGGTTCATCTGTATCTGAAGGAAACGGCGGGCGCGTCCGCCGCGGGCGTCTGGCTGATTTTTGTCCTTATCGCGCCGGTGATGGGACATCTTTTTTCGATCTTTCACGGATTTAAGGGAGGAAAGGGCATTGCGGTCACCTTCGGATGTCTGCTGGGCCTTTTTCCCAATCTGTACCCGGCTTATATTCTGGCGTTTTTCTTCCTCTTTTTTTCCCTGGTTGTCCGGATTACACCGCATTCCGAAAGGACGCTGTGGACGTACAGATGCGCGGCGGTCGGGATGATCCTGCTCGTGCAGAACGGGTATGTTGCGGTGGCGTTTCTCCTCATTGCGCTCCTGGTGAATTACCATATGCGCTCCTACCATATGCGCTCCCTTGACGAAAAAGAGGAAAAATGCCAGGTGAGGATATTATGGAAGCACTGATTTTATCGTGTGCCACAGGAGGCGGGCACCATGCGGCGGCGCTGGCGCTGCAGGAAGAACTGGTACGCAGAGGGCACCGGGCGGATTTTCTGGATCCGTATACGCTCGCCGGAACCGGTATGGACGTCCGGGTGGGCAGCTGTTATGTAAAATGCGTCCAGAGGATGCCTGCACTGTTCGGCCTGATCTACAAAATCGGAGACGGATACCGGCGTCTGCCCGGAAAGTCGCCGGTCTTCTGGGCGAATAAAAAAACGTCGGAGAAGATGCGGACATATTTGAAACAGCACTCCTATGACGTGATTTTCATAACGCATCTGTTTTCGGGCGAAATCCTGACCCATCTGCAAAGAGAAGGCGTCCGTCTGCCGAAGATTTTCTATATTGCCACGGATTATACCTGCATTCCGTTTACAGAAGAACTGGAATGCGACTATTTTGTCATTCCTTCCCCGCTTTTAAAACAGGACTTTTGCCAGTGGGGCATTCCGCCGGAAAAGGTATTCCCTGCCGGGATCCCCGTCAGGCGGGAATTTATGGAAAGGGACGGCCGCACAAAGGCGCTGGCGCATTTGGGCCTACATCCCCAAAACCGCTATATCCTGATGGCGGGCGGAAGCATAGGGGCGGGAAAATTGTTTGAAGCGATTGGAATTTTGCGGCAGTACCTGGAGGAACATGGGGAGTGTGTCCTGATTGTCGTCTGCGGCACGAACCGGAGACTGTATGAAAGAATCCGGAAGAAATATGGAAAAGAACCGCGGATCCTTTTGCTGGAAAGAACGGAAGATATGGCGGAATATCTGAAGATTTGCGATTGCTACATCTCCAAACCGGGCGGGATTTCCTCCACCGAGGCGGCGGCTGCCCATGTCCCGCTGATCCATATTTCCCCGATCCCCGGATGTGAAACAAAAAACGCAGCGTTTTTTTCGGAGCATGGGATGAGCATCGGGGTTTCGGATCTGAAAAAGGGACTGCTCCGGGCGATCCATCAGCTGACGGACAGCCGGGTCGTTCTTTCCATGACAAAAGCGCAGCAGGAAATGATAGACCCGCTGGCTGCCGAAAAAATAGTGGCGTTTGCGGAGAAAGCGGTGTCGGAAAAGGGAGGAAAAGAAAGTGATTGCACCTGAAACATAAAGAAATCCGGTGCAGGGACAGCTGCAGGCTGACAGGAAGGTCTGGGCTGTCCTTTTTATCGTCGGAATTTATCCGCAGGCGAAATAAAGGAATCCCCCAATTTACTTTTGCGTCCTGTTGTGCTATACTGTCTTCGGTTTATGGGAAAGAACGTAAATGGCATAAAGATGGAATCTATACAAATGGAAGTTAAAGGAGATCGGATCAAATGAAACTGGGAATCGTCGGCCTGCCCAACGTGGGCAAAAGCACCTTGTTCAATTCACTGACAAAAGCGGGCGCACAGTCCGCCAACTATCCGTTCTGCACCATCGATCCCAACATCGGTATCGTAGCCGTGCCGGACGAACGGATTTCCCTTTTGGGGGAACTGTACCATACGAAGAAGGTCACACCGGCGACCATCGAGTTTGTGGACATCGCGGGCTTGGTGAAGGGCGCCTCCAAGGGCGAGGGACTGGGCAACCAGTT